>NZ_JBICZJ010000057.1:0-1171 GCF_043201895.1 Streptomyces sp. NPDC048254 | reverse complement strand
TCGAGTCGCTGGATGGCTTCGGTGATCACGTCGGTCCAGGGCCAGTGGCGGGCGAACCGGAGGTGCCGTCGGCGGGCGGTGCTGACGAGCTGAGCGGCGGCGGAGAACAGTCGCAGCCGCAGTCGGCGGGGCTCCCAGAGCCGGGGTTTGCCGGTCAGGGCAAGCATCGGCAGCCAGGCCAACAGATCGAGTGCGAGCTGGACGATCTCCAGCCAGATCTGATTCTGCGCGCTCTCGTGCAGAGGCAGGTTGCGCAGACCGGTGGCACGCGCATTGCGTATGCGGTCCTCCGCCCTCGCGCGTCGGCGGTGCCGCAGTTCCAGGTCCGTGATCTTCCCGCCCGACGTGTTGGTGGCGAAGCAGGTGAGCCGTAGTCCGTCGGCATCGGTGAAGCGCAACTGGGCGCCGGGATGCGGCCGTTCCTTGCGGACCACCAGCCGCATCCCCTGGGGCCAGCCCTTGAGGACATCGCCGTCGAGCTCGGCGGTCCAGGCGCCCTCGCGGATCTCGCCGCCCGGTTCGACGGCGGGTGTCCAGGCGGAGACCGGGACCTTCAGCACGGCCTGATGGATGGCGTCGGTGATGGTCATCCCGACCGAGTACGACAGCCACCTCCCGCGCTGCGAGAGCCAGGCCAGGAACTCGTGAGTACCGCCTGCGGAGTCGGTGCGAATGAGCGTGGATCGGCCTCGCCGATGCCGTTTCGGGAGCTGGGCCAAGGCGAGTTGGGTGGTGGTGATGTGGTCGGCCGCGGTGTTGCTGCCCGCGTTCCCCGGCCGGAGCAGGGCCGCGACAGGCTCTCCGGTGCCGCCGCTTCCGTGATCGACGAAGCCCATCAGCGGGTGGTGGCCGAAGGACTTCTTCCAGGTCGCTGCCGCGTCCTGCTTCTCGGAGTGCGCCAGCACCAGCACCCCGTCCAGGTCCACGATCACCTCGCCTGCGGCATCCGGCGCCGACGTCCCGGCCAACTTCCATACCCGCTGGCGTACTTCGGCCCGCGCGGCACGGATCGCGTGAAGGGCCTTCGGCCCGGCCGTGGCGAGGGTGTCGATGAGCCGTGAGACGGTCGGGTCGGAAGCCACCGGCCCGAACACGGCCGGCTCGGCCCGCAGCATCCCCACATCGGCCAGGCAGTCCCCGCCGAGTGCGACCGCCAGGGCCACATCCAGCA
>NZ_JBICZJ010000056.1:0-1312 GCF_043201895.1 Streptomyces sp. NPDC048254 | reverse complement strand
GGCGGTTTCTAGGGGTGGTCGCAACACGTGGTCGTGTTGATCAGGCCGCGAGCAGTTTATGCAGGCGCTCGGCTGGGGTTTCCCAGCCGAGCGTTTTGCGTGGGCGGCCGTTGAGTTCGGCGGCGACGGCCGCAAGGCGGTCCCGGGTGTGGACCGAGAGGTCGGTGCCCTTGGGGAAGTACTGGCGAAGCAGGCCGTTGGTGTTCTCGTTCGAGCCGCGCTGCCAGGGACTGGCAGGGTCACAGAAGTAGACCGGGACGTCTGTGGCGACACTGAAGCTCTTGTGGGTGGCCATCTCGGCGCCCTGGTCCCAGGTCAGCGAGCGGACCAGGTGTCCGGGCAGCGTCCGGACGGTGTCCACCAGGGCGTCCCGGACGTGTTCGGCGCTGCGGCCGTCGGGCAGGTGCAGGAGCATCACGTAACGGGTGGCGCGTTCGACGAGGGTGCCGATGGCGGAGGCGCCGTCCTTGCCGATGATCAGGTCGCCTTCCCAGTGGCCGGGCACGGCCCTGTCCGCCACCTCGGCGGGACGTTCGCTGATCATGACCATGGGGTCCCGGAAGCGGGGCTGCCGGCTGCGGGTCTGCCGCTGGGGCCTGCGGCGGGTGCGTCCCGAGCGCAGGGCACTGGCCAGCTCACGGCGCAGTTCCCCCCGGCCCTGGACGTAGAGAGCCTGGTAGACCGTCTCGTGGACCACGTGCATCTCCGGCCGGTCGGGAAACTGTGCCTTCAGAGCGTGGCATATCTGTTCCGGGCTCCACCGGCGCTCCAGACCGGCCTGGACGAAGCGCCGCAGCTCGGGATTCTGGTGCATCTTCCGGGGCTTGGGGCGGGGGCGACGGCTGTCCGCGCGGGCCTGGGCGGCGTAGGGCCGGTAGCTCCACTGGCCCGTGGTGCCCGTGGTGCGGTTGCGGCGGATCTCACGGCTGACGGTGGACGGGCTGCGGCCCAGTTCGGCGGCGATGGCCCTGACCGAAGCTTTCTCCCGTATCCGGTCGGCAATGTAGATCCGCTCGTCCTGGCCGAGGCACCGCGACGAAGAAACAGACGGCGGCGCCACCGGACGAACCGGTGGCGCCGCCTTGTTCCGGCCGGACGGTCTGCGTCCGTTACGCCAGCGCCTGCCGGTCTTCGAGTTCACCCCGACGATCCGGCACGCGTCCTCGTTGCTCACACCCTGCTGCATGAGCTGGAAGTATGCAGCCCGCTCAGCAGAGAGCTTCTTGCGGCCCTGAGGGCTCCGTACCTTCCGAATCTCGAAGTCCATCGCATCCCCTGAACTGGGGTGTTGCGACAACCACTAGAACGGAAG
>NZ_JBICZJ010000055.1:0-1428 GCF_043201895.1 Streptomyces sp. NPDC048254 | reverse complement strand
GATGGTGTCCCTCGTCGTGGTGTACGGGATCAGTGGCTGGGAGTGCGCGGGCGTCTGCCCGGGGCGCACTTCCACGGGTGAGTTCCGCTCCCTGAACACGGGGCGGGCCACCGCGTAACTCTCCTTGGTGAACGGCCAGTTCAACCACGAGGAGTGCACGATGGCCCTGTCCCAGTCTGAACTGATACGGCTCCTTGAGTCACTACGCTCGACCGACGGAATCGAGCTCATCCGCGCCATCGCCGAGCGGATGGTGCAGGAGCTGATCGAGGCCGAGGCGACCGCCCGTATCGGCGCGGAGTGGAACGAGCAGACGCCAACGCGAACCAACGTCCGCAACGGGCATCGTGACAAGGTGCTGACCACGCTGGCCGGCGACCTGGACCTGGAGATCCCCAAAGTCCGCACCGGCAGCTTCTTCCCGTCGCTGCTGGAGCGACGGCGCCGCATCGACCAGGCCCTCTACGCCGTCATCATGGAGGCGTACGTGCACGGCGTCTCCACTCGCAGTGTCGATGACCTGGTCAAAGCCCTCGGCGGGGACAGCGGCATCTCCAAGTCCGAGGTCTCGCGGATCTGCCAGGCCCTGGACGAGCCATTGACCGCATTCCGAACCCGTCCTCTGGATCATGTCCGCTTCCCCTACGTCTACCTGGACGCCACCTATTGCAAGGCGCGGGTGAACCACCAGATCGTCTCCCAGGCCGTCGTGGTTGCCACCGGCATCACCGAGGACGGCAACCGCGAGGTCCTCGGGCTGATGGTCGGAGACAGCGAGAGCGAGGCGTTCTGGAAGGAGTTCCTGCGCTCCCTGCGTGAACGCGGCCTGTCCGGAGTCCGTCTGGTCATCACCGACCAGCACTTGGGCCTGGTAGCCGCGGTCCGCAAGGTCATGCTCGGCGCTGCCTGGCAGCGGTGCAGGGTTCATTTCCTGCGCAACGTCTTCAATGTGATCGACAAGGACTCCGGCGAGATGGTCGCCGCGACGATCCGCACGATCTTCACGCAGCCCACCGCCGAGCTGGTGCGCACCCAGCTGGACACCGTCGCGGACATGCTCGGCACCCAGTTCCCCAAGGTCAAAGCCATGTTGCTGGAGGCGAAGGAGGACCTGACCGCGTTTGCGGACTTCCCGCCGCGGCACTGGAAGAAGATCCAGTCCACGAATCCGCTGGAGCGGATCAACCGGGAGATCAAGCGCCGCACCGACGTCGTCCAGGTCTTCCCCAACCCGCCCGCCCTGGAACGGCTGGTCACCGCCGTGCTCTTCGAGATGCACGACGAATGGATCGCCTTCCCCCGCCGCTACCTCCCCGAAGGCAGCATGGACCAGCTCTATCCCGAACTCCACGAAAGCGCCCCCGCACTACCCAATAGTCCGAACACGCCCGCCAGTTGATCGCCTACACCACGAGAAGGGGCACCATC
>NZ_JBICZJ010000054.1:0-1454 GCF_043201895.1 Streptomyces sp. NPDC048254 | reverse complement strand
GTTCGGCGGTGTCCTACTCTCCCACAGGGTCCCCCCTGCAGTACCATCGGCGCTGTAAGGCTTAGCTTCCGGGTTCGGAATGTAACCGGGCGTTTCCCTCACGCTATGACCACCGAAACACTATGAAACTGTTTCAGCCGCACCACGCTGTGGCAACGTGGGGCTGTTCGTGGTTTCAGAACCAACACAGTGGACGCGAGCAACTGAGGACAAGCCCTCGGCCTATTAGTACCGGTCACCTCCACACCTCACGGTGCTTCCAGATCCGGCCTATCAACCCAGTCGTCTACTGGGAGCCTTACCCCATCAAGTGGGTGGGAATACTCATCTCGAAGCAGGCTTCCCGCTTAGATGCTTTCAGCGGTTATCCCTCCCGAACGTAGCCAACCAGCCATGCCCTTGGCAGAACAACTGGCACACCAGAGGTTCGTCCGTCCCGGTCCTCTCGTACTAGGGACAGCCCTTCTCAATATTCCTGCGCGCGCAGCGGATAGGGACCGAACTGTCTCACGACGTTCTAAACCCAGCTCGCGTACCGCTTTAATGGGCGAACAGCCCAACCCTTGGGACCGACTCCAGCCCCAGGATGCGACGAGCCGACATCGAGGTGCCAAACCATCCCGTCGATATGGACTCTTGGGGAAGATCAGCCTGTTATCCCCGGGGTACCTTTTATCCGTTGAGCGACGGCGCTTCCACAAGCCACCGCCGGATCACTAGTCCCGACTTTCGTCCCTGCTCGACCCGTCGGTCTCACAGTCAAGCTCCCTTGTGCACTTACACTCAACACCTGATTGCCAACCAGGCTGAGGGAACCTTTGGGCGCCTCCGTTACTCTTTAGGAGGCAACCGCCCCAGTTAAACTACCCATCAGACACTGTCCCCCACCCGGATCACGGGCGCGGGTTAGACATCCAGCACGACCAGACTGGTATTTCAACGACGACTCCACAACCACTGGCGTGGCTGCTTCAAAGTCTCCCAGCTATCCTACACAAGCCGAACCGAACACCAATATCAAACTGTAGTAAAGGTCCCGGGGTCTTTCCGTCCTGCTGCGCGAAACGAGCATCTTTACTCGTAGTGCAATTTCACCGGGCCTATGGTTGAGACAGTCGAGAAGTCGTTACGCCATTCGTGCAGGTCGGAACTTACCCGACAAGGAATTTCGCTACCTTAGGATGGTTATAGTTACCACCGCCGTTTACTGGCGCTTAAGTTCTCAGCTTCGCCACACCGAAATGTGACTAACCGGTCCCCTTAACGTTCCAGCACCGGGCAGGCGTCAGTCCGTATACATCGCCTTACGGCTTCGCACGGACCTGTGTTTTTAGTAAACAGTCGCTTCTCGCTGGTCTCTGCGGCCACCCCCAGCTCAGGAAGTAAATTCCGTCACCAGGACTGGCCCCCCTTCTCCCGAAGTTACGGGGGCATTTTGCCGAGTTCCTTAACCA
>NZ_JBICZJ010000052.1:0-1629 GCF_043201895.1 Streptomyces sp. NPDC048254 | reverse complement strand
CCGTCCCTGCACCAGCAGCACTCCCGCCGGGACCGTGGAAACCGGCGTCCACCCGGCACGACAGCCGGGCTGCCACCCTGCCCACAATCCACGCGATAAGCCGAAACGGCCCACCGGAAGAACCGACGGACCGTCACGAAAGATCGAGGCTAATAGCGCATCGCAGCTACTGACTCTGCGAGCACCATATCGCCAATGGAGAAGTCCCCTCCGGTGCAAAAAGGGACCCTCGGAATCAATCGACGCGCAGGACAGGACCCTCACATTCACGAATTATAACAAACTTGGAATACTAAAAAATGGAATCATCTGACTTGCGGTCGCCAAATCAAATGTAACGAGCTTCACAAGATCTTCGCTGGCCAGCTGCTATCGCGGCAATGCTCTCGCGATCTCTAGCGCCACATCCACTAGCTCTCGAGAATTAGATGGAAACGCATCCGGATCGCCAAGGGGCAAGTATTTCACAAGATAATGCCGAAGCGTCAAGTTGTCATTTCTGACAAACTCGCGGAGCGCAGCCTCACGCCATTCGGCTGTAAGGTCACCCGAGCCATCTGATTCAGTCCCCGCTTTCCCCTCAACCGCACGTACATCAGATCGTCGCAGTTGCGTATAGTACCAGGATTGAGCTGCCCCGATCCGTTCACGATCTGACCCAATCTTGAGATATTCAAGCAATGCGCGACGAACTCGAAGACGCCCAAAAGCTTCAATTGCCGGCTTAGCGAACCAGCGCGTAAAACTAGGGTCCGGTTCATAAATCGCCGCCGCCACCAGTGGCGTGAAGAAGTCATCCGGGAGGCTCGACCTCGCCGCGAGGGGCCCACACACCGCCCCCCACACGTCACGCGCCGCGTGCGTGTCGTGTGAGGTAGGGCTGACTTCAAGGCCGAGCAGTCGAGCCAGCTGAAGCACAGACGCGAGGTAAGCCTCGGAAGCCTCGCTCGCCTGCGACAGCGTCGAACCAGCGCCTACGGCGTTTTCCGGATCGCTTGCGCCGCTCTGTCCATGCACAGCTGACTCCTCTCTTCCTCCGGATCCCCATGACTATGGTACGTACGGATCCCAAGCATCCGACCCTGGCGCAGGAAGCCCAAATCCCTCAAATGCCTGACGTGCCACATCCTCGAGCGGCATATATGCCTCAGGATCATATTCCCAAGCATCGTAGCCGGGGTGATAGTGGCCCGAATCATTGTCGAACATCGTAATCCGGCCGTTCTCGTCGGCAGTGAACCTGCCGGCCATGAGTACCGGTGCTGGACTCTCGCCTGCTCCAAGGTCCGCCGAAAGACTAGTGTGGCCTCCGTTCAGCCGCGGCGACCCGAAATTAACGACATTGTCTTCGAGCGCTGCCGCGAGGGATCCGTCTCTCTTGACCACGTAGACGTAGTCCCCGGCCGCAAGCGGCTCACCCGGCTTAATCAAGGCATCCGCAGAGACTGGATCCTGAGGGTGATCGTTTACAAATGGGCGGTTGGGCCGCCACACATAGGCCGGCTTACAGGCATCACCGGTGTTGTGCACCAGAATCGGGATGCCGCCCGCCACAACATAGTACGTGTGAAAGCGGGCCGCTCCCTACCTGGGTTTTTGCAGGTCGGCGCGGAACTGCCCGTCCGCCGA
>NZ_JBICZJ010000051.1:0-1716 GCF_043201895.1 Streptomyces sp. NPDC048254 | reverse complement strand
GGTTCTGTCGACGATCTTGTGATCCAGTGCGGAAGGCGTCACCGCGCGAGCAGGACACGTTTGCGGAGGAGATCGAGGCTGGCACGGCCGAACATCTGGCGTTTCAGCATCTTCAGCCGGTTGATGTTGCCTTCAACAGCGCCTGAACTATGTGGCAGCGACAGACCGTTGTGGACGGCGTCGAAGTCGCGGCGGAGGTTGCGGGCGAAGCCCGCAAGTGGAGCCAGGGTGTCGTGCTCGACGCCGACGATCCACTCCTCAAGTCGGTCGCCGTGGCGTGCGGTCATCATGACGGCGAACTTCCTGACGTGGCCGGTGAGCCGGTCCAGCTCGGGGTCGCGCTCACGCAGGCGGTGCAGCTTGTCGGCATCGCCGTCGCGGAGGTGTTCGGGATGGGTCATGATCCATGAGGTGACCTCGCGGACCGAGGGAGGCTTGGGGCCGACGGCGGGTGCGTGTCCGCGCCCGGTGCGGTAGCGCCGCAGGTGACGCTGGACAGCCAACTCGCCTCCTAGATAGCCGAGTTGCTTGATCTCCCGGTGGAGCTGTGCGGCATTTCTTATGCCTTCGTTCCAGCGTTGGTGCAGGTAGCCGACGTACGGATCGACGATGTGCGCCCGCTGCAGGCTCTTGGCGACGACATCATCGGCGGAGCGGGCGTTGACCAGCTTGCGGACGGTGGCTTGGTGCAGCCCGAGCTTCCGGCCGATCGCCGCCTTCGACATCCCCTGCGCCCACAGCTCGTGGGCGGCGGCATGCTGCTCCCGCAGCCGGGTCACGATCTTCAGCTCCTTCGACGGCTGCACCACCTCGGGCTCCGCTTCCGGGTGGCCGGGGCCGTCTTCCACTGCGGCAAGCGGTTCGGCCAGTCGGGAGCGGTGGGCGCTGACCGTCTTCTCGACTGCCTGGCCGAGGTTGGCCCACAAGTGATACCGGTCGGCGACCTGCTGGGCCTGCGGTGCTCCGACCCGCGCGCCCTCTCCGTAACCGCTGGAGCGGTCCCGGCAGATCACCTTCACCTCGGGATGGCCGCGGAGCCAGGCGGCCAGGTCATCGCCCTCGCGACCGTCGTAGAGGTGAAGCGGCCGGTGGGTAGCCACGTCGATCAGCACGTGCCGTAATGTTCGGCCCTTGCGAAAAGCGAAGTCATCGACACCCAGCACCTCCACCTCACCGACGTCCGGCTCAGGCACGGCTCTGACCAGGCGCAGGAGTGTGTCCCTGCCCACCGTGATGCCCATGGCGGTCGCCAGGCGGGCTCCCGCCCGGCCCGCCAGGGCCAGGCCGATCTGCGTCAACATCCCACGCATCAACGGCGTGTACCGACTGTGTGGGGTGGTCAGTCCCGCGATCTGCTCGGCGAACGTCACCGCCGGGCAGACGGGGTTCTCGCAGCGGAAACGGCGCACGCGTAACTCGATCACGACACCGAGACCGCCCGCCGCGGCGTCACGCAGCCTGCGCATGTACCGTCCGTGCACCCGCGCCGAGCTCTCACCGCACCCGCAGACCGCTGTTGCCGCCCGCACCCGCGCCCTGAACACCACCCGGTCCGGTCGCCTCTCCACCTCTTCGATCAGCAACGCGGACAGGTACGGAAACAGCTCCAGGAGCACATCACGAGAGCACGCGATGCATGATCGCGAACAGTCGGCACGGCCCGTTCAGACGTCCGCATCACAAGATCGTCGACAGAACCCTGATCTTGACGTTGAT
>NZ_JBICZJ010000050.1:0-2111 GCF_043201895.1 Streptomyces sp. NPDC048254 | reverse complement strand
TCAGGACCTGCTCAGGTGCTGGGCCGGCACCTGCACCACCTGCGGCCGACCCCTACCGACCAGCAGAACCAGAACCTAACGAAGCACTACTAGGCAGCGCCGCCGGGCTCTGGGTGCCGAGCACCGAGATCAGCTCCAGTTTCTCGGCGGCCTCGGTGCCCGGCTCGGCCGAGTACACGAGGATGTGCAGGTCGTGCTGTTCCACCCGGAGCTGGTCGCAGTCCAGCGTGAGCAGGCCCACCTGCGGATGCTCGATGGTCTTGCGCGACGCCTCCAGCCGGCCGACGACTCCCGCGTCCCACAGCTCGGCGAACCGCTCGCCCCCGGCACGCAACTCCGCGATCATGCGCTGGAGTTGACGGTCGGCCGGATAGCGGGCGGCCGTCGAGCGCAGCTCGGCGACCATGCCGACCTCGAAGGCGCGGCGTTCCTCGGGCGTGTGCCGCACCCGGGTCGGCCGGCCGAGGAAGTTGCGCCACACGCCGTTGCGTTCGAAGCCGCGCCGGCCGGACGGGTCGCCCATCAGGGCCGCGTACATCGGGTTGGCCACCAGGAGCGTCATGGCCGCGTCGGAGACCGCGACCGGGGTGCCGGACAGCCGGTCCAGCAGCCGCTGCACGCTGGGCGTGAGGTACCCGGGAACCACGTCCGGACCCGGTGGCACCAGCCCCGCCAGCCCGAACAGATAGGTCCGCTCGTCCTCGGAGAGCCGCAGTGCCCGCGCCAGCGCCTCGACGACCTGCACGGACGGGTTGACCGCGCGGCCCTGTTCGAGGCGCGTGACGTAGTCGACCGAGATCCCGGCCAGCAGCGCCAGCTCCTCGCGCCGCAGACCCGCCGCGCGCCGCTGGCCGCCGGCCGGCAGCCCCGCCGCGTCCGGGGCCACCCGGTCGCGCCAGCGCCGCAGCGCCCGCCCGAGTTCCGTCGCCGTCATGCCCTCATTCAACACCGCCGGCCGCGGATGTGCCTGGTACCGGCAGTCCCAGTCTCGGACTGCCTCACGTTGCCGTTTGCGCAGGTCAGATGGGACCTTCAGGGAATGCAGGAAGGTGTGGGGTCGAATCCGGGTCGTAGGCGCCTTCGCAGAAGCCCGCCCGCCCCGGGGCCTCGGCCCACGTCTCCCGGGCGAGTTACTACGCCCCTGCGTGCCCTGACCTGCGGTAACAGCTTCAGAAGCAAGCCGCTAAGCACGGCGCGGCCAACTGCAGTGCACAGTGGCCAACTGGGCGGTTCTGACCGCTCTTCCGTAGTGCCTACGGCTGAAGGAGGACGCGGGCCCTGAGTAGAGCGAATGAGGCTCGCCTTCAGGCAGTCTTCGCGTGCAGCGATTTTCACCAAGTGGGGCCGATTCGAGACGCCTCAGTGGTCCCCAATGGCGACGCCCTGGCCAGCGCCGACGAGCTGGGGCCAGTGATCCCGCGGACCCTCCCGCCCGCACCCGCCTGGTCACCGGACGGCCACCGGATCAAAGCAGAACTCGACTACAGCCGCGGACCAGACAAGACCTGGGTCTACGGCGATCTGCGACCAGCCGACGGTCAGGCGGTCACGATGACCGCATCCTCTCGCAACAGCGTCTTTTATCAGCAGTGCCTGCAACTGATCGAGGACGCCAACCCGGACGGGGAGATCTGGGTCGTCACCGACAACCTGTCCAGTCACCACAGCGTGTCCACCCGGACCTGGCTCGAGGGCCATGCCCGCATCCACCATGCCTTCATCCCTGTGGGCGTGTGCTGGCTCAACTTGCAGGAGGGCTGGTGGCGCGTCTTCCACAGAGCCGCCCTCGCCGGCCGGTCATTCGCCAACCGCAACGACATCGAATACGCCATCACCCTGGCGACCGACCTGCTCAACTCCCTTGCCAGGCCCTGGATCCGGGGCAGACCGCTCCGCCAACTCGCCCACTACGGCGCCGATATGTGTACACCGTTTGAGGAACCCTGCACCAGCCGGTGCTTAGAACGTAGGCATCTGCCCCGGAGGCTGCGTCGCCGGCATGATCGGTCGGACACGGCCTAGTAGTGCTTCGTTAGGTTCTGGTTCTGCTGGTCGGTAGGGGTCGGCCGCAGGTGGTGCAGGTGCCGGCCCAGCACCTGAGCAGGTCCTGA
>NZ_JBICZJ010000049.1:0-3685 GCF_043201895.1 Streptomyces sp. NPDC048254 | reverse complement strand
GTGTTGGGCGACGCTGAGAATGCCGACGGTGCGGGCACTGAGGATGCCGATGAGCGAGGACAAGATCGCCCCGCTGGGGTGGTCCCAGCGGGGCGATCGTCGGCGAGGTGTCGTGGTCGTCGGCAAGGTGCCGGTTGGTTCAGGCGTTGTGCATGGAACCTGTGCTCTCTGGCGTCGACAACCGGGAGTCTGAGCGAAAGGATTACGGAGTGACGCTGACAGATCTGAGCGAGCGCGAGTACTTCGTGCTGTTCGCAAAGCGGACCGGCATGTATATCGGTGAGACGTCTCTGCGTGGAACGATGGCCTTCTTGGCTGGCTATGAGCAGGCTGCCCGCCGGTATGGCGGCCCCGGTCTGGACGGCTGGCGGGAGTGGCTGATGACACATCACCAGGTCAGCAGCAACCTCGTCTGGGAAGCCCAGGTCATGCAGATTGCCTTCCCCGGCTGGGACGGTGGATGGGACTTCACGAGGGAGCGGGAAGCTCACGCCTTGAAGTTGCTGTTCGAGCTGCTCGACAAGTTCCTCGCTGAACGGGAAGAGGCAGCTTCTGGGGCCCAACCGTAGATGTGGGGGCGGCGACGTTGGCGCCTCAATCCAGGACTTCGGTGACGGCGGACTGGGCGGCTTTCTCGTCGACGAGTGACTTGCCGGCGGCGAATGTGGCGACGAGGGATTGCAGGCAGAGGTTGTTGACCGCGCGGGGGAATCCGCGGGATGTGGTGTGGATGAGGGTGACCGCGTCGTCGGTGAACAGCTGGTCGCTGCGGCCGGCGAGACCGAGGTGGTGCTTGATGTAGCTGGCGGTCTCGGTGGAGGTCATCCCGGGCATCGTGTAACGCAGGGCGGTCCGCTGCTCAAGGGCGGCCAGGACGGCGAGTTTCATCGTCCTGCGCAGGGTCGGCTGGCCGACCAGCAGGCAGGACAGCGGCGAGTCCTGGTCCATGGCCGTGTTGGTCAGCATCCTGATGGCTTCGAGCTGTTCGTAGGACAGCAGGTGGGCCTCGTCCAGGACCAGGACGGGGGTGCGGCCGCGTTCTTCGCGTTCGGCGGCCAGGGCCAGGCCAGTCTGGGAGGTCAGGCGGGAGCCGAGGTGGGAGGGCTGCTGGCCGAAGGCGGTCACGATCGCCTCGTGGATGCCGCGGACTCCGATCATGGGGTTGGGCAGGTAGATCACGGTGTGTTTCGACGGGTCGATGCCGTGCAGGACGGTGCGGACGGAGACGGTCTTGCCCGCGCCGACCTCTCCTGTGACGACGCCGATGGAGCGTTCGGAGATGCACCAGGTGATGCGGGCGACGGCTTCGTTGTGGGACGCGTGGCGGTGCAGCATGCCGGGGGCGAGGTCGCGGCCGAAGGGCATGCGGCTGAATCCGTAGTGGGCCTGGAGCTTCTCAATCACGCTTTGTCTCCCGGGAGTTGAGGGTCGGGGTCATTCGCCGGTCGGATCGGTGCGGTCGACGGCCGGCAGGGGTTCGCCCAGGGCGGCGTAGTTGACCCTGTCGGCGAGTTCGGCCTTGTGGGCGGTGTCGATCAGGCCGAGGTAGTCGATGCCGGTGGTCGGCCTGGGTTCCTCGGCGGGCGTCTCGGGACGGGCCTTGGGGTGGGAGTGGCGGCTGACCTGGAAGGGCAGCGCGGTTCCGGCGTCCTGGCCGTTCGCGCGGACCCGCAGGAAGGACAGGTCGAAGGGGTCGAAGACCAGCTCGACTCGCTGGCCGACCAGTAGGGGGTCGACCTGGTAGCGGTTGCCGTGCAGGGACACCAGCGCGGTCTTGGACACGGTGCGGTGCTCGGACCAGCGGAAGGCTTCCGCGAGGTCGGAGGGGTTGGGGACCACGAGTGGTCGGTCACCCATCCAGCGGGCCAGCGGGGCGGCTCCTGTCTCGGAGTGCACCCGGCGGTGGTAGACATTCTCGGTCCAGGCCGTGAACAGCCGGTTCATCTCCAGCAGGCTGTCGACCTGCCGTCCCGCCTGGCCGTCGCCGGAGGCGATCTCGACGACGAATTCGCTGTTCACGGTGCGGAAGAACCGCTCGATCTTGCCCCGGCCCTGGGGGCGTCCGGGCGTGGAGTGGACCAGCTTGATGTCGAGTTTCGCGCAGGCCCTCAGCAGCCACGAGTCCACGAATGCGGACCCGTTGTCGACGTAGATGTAGCGCGGGACACCGCGGGCGGCCAGGGCCGGCCGCAGGGCCGCGGCGAGGCGGACGGTGTCCTCCGCGAACCCCCAGCGGTGCCCCATCACAGCCCGCGAGTGATCGTCCACGAACGCGAACAAGTACGTCTTGCGGCCCGCGACCATCGGGCCGTGCAGGGCGTCCCCGGTCCACAACTCATTGGGGCCGTCGGCCTCGAACCGTCCGAACACCGCGGACGCGGCCGGAGCCTTCAGCGCGTCCAGTCCCTCGCGGACGATCATCCGCTGGATGGTGCGTTCGTCCGGTGCCCAGCCCCGCTGAGCACCGATGATCCGGCGGATCTGAGCCGCCGACCGCGAGGGGTTCTCCTTCTTCAGCGACGCCGCCAGGTCCAGGATCTCCTGTGGGGTGCGGGGCCGGGACTGACGCGGCGAAGGCACCAGGGCCTCGAACCCGGCCCGCTTCCACTCGTAGATCCACCGGTCCAGGGTCCACCGGGTGATCCGCACCGGCCGGCCGTCCGGGTCGATGTGCGTCATGGCCGCCAACTCACGCACCAGAGCGCCACGTTGGCGCCGCGACAGCGTCGGATCGGCCGCCTCTCTGATCAGCATGTAACGGAACAGCCCGATCGCCTGAGCCCGCTCCAGCCGTGTCTGGTCTTCCTGACCTGGCATCCGATCACCAGCCCTCTCGCGCAGCGTGAACACACACGCGTGACGGTGACAGCACGTGTCGGCGTGGCGTCAGAGTCGGCTCGTGTTGATCGCTTTCGAGGGCCAGGACGGCGCCAGCAGTATCCCGCCGGAGACCGCGCAGGCCACCAGCCACGGCGACACCTCGCCGACGCCCGGCCATCGCGACATGGCCGACCACCAGGCCCCCACCACCGCGCTGACCGCGTCCGCGAATACCGTGCGGGCCGGCCCAGGAGGAGCGGGGTCAACCCCGGCATCGACCAGCAACACCGTGAAATACCGCCGGACCGTCTCCGCCCTGGAGGTGAATCTGCGCAGCCAGCCGCGGACGGTCTCGACCGGGCGGCCCAGGCTCCCGGCGATCGCCCGGACCCCGGCCCCGGCCGCCTTCGCCGCCAGGGCCGACCCGATCACCTCCGCCAGATCCGCCCGCCTGACCAGCGCGAACACCGGAAGGAGCACATGCGACACGCCGCAGACCACACACCTCGACCGCCGGGGACGCACCGCCACCGGCCCGCCGGAAGCGTCACGCAGTACACGCGAACGTGCCCACCCCCACGGCCGCAACAGGCCCGAGCAATCAGGACAAACCAACTCGCCCCGCACCAGACGAACTTCGACTCGCGCCGGGTCGACCTCTACCGTGAGCACAGCGCCTCCGCGCGCTACACGGCCCTCCCGGCGCTCGGCCAAGAGATACCGGGAGGGCCTTTCACGTGCCTCTCGTCGGCAAGGTGCCGCCCCAAATCTGCACCTCTTCGTCGGCAGGCACGCTTACCGATCTTGTCGGCGCAAAGCTGCCCAAAGTGCCGCACTCGTAGGCATTTTCAATGACGCCTAACAC
>NZ_JBICZJ010000048.1:0-6032 GCF_043201895.1 Streptomyces sp. NPDC048254 | reverse complement strand
CTGGACGATGAGTTCACCGGGGCGGGCCGGGATGGAGCCGCCTGCTTTCACGTGCGCGAGCGTGAGCCGATACGCGCGCTGCCATCCGATCTCCCATGCCGGGCACCATCCTGGGTCGAGGTCGGCCAGAGCCTCCATACGGGCCTCTGGCAGTTCTCCGGTGTAGGAGACGCCCGTTTCCCCGTTCTCCCGCCGTTCGGTGTTCTCCACCGTCCTGCGGGCCGCGGCGCGGGCGTTCTTGACCCAGGTTCCGATGGGGAAGTTGTCCCAGACGGCGGTGGTGGGTGGGAGCAGGTGGGAGTGTGCTTCGGTGTAGGAGCGGGCGACGGCGAGGCCGGCCTCCCACGCGGACGCCTGCAACGACCACACCATCCCGAGCGTCTCCAGCTGTTCCACGCGGGAAGCTTCGAGGGTCCCGGCCGCGTAGTACTTCCGCTGATCTGCCACCCATACCCCCAGCGGATGAGCGCCGGCCGCGCCCCACTCCTCAGGCGACACGAACGTGTACGGGACTCGCAACTCCGTGCTGCCGGTCTCGCGCAGCCACCGGGTGGCCACCTCGATGCCGCGCCGCCAGTACGCCGCTTCGGGGTCGATGACCCGCAGCCGCACGAACTGCGCGAGGGCGGCGGGGTCGCGTTCCTCGCTGAACCTGAGCACCCCGGCCGCCGCCGCACCCACCCGTGCGACGTCCTCCCGGTCGTCGTCCCCGTCGCCCTCACGGTCGTCGTCCTGGTCGCGGTCGTCGTCCGCGTCCGGCTCCGGACGGGCGTTGCGGACACGAGGGTCGGCGAGTGCTTCGATCGTGTCTGTGTCGTGTGCCTGCAGGGCTCCGAGGATCTTCGCGAGGGTGCCGTAGGCGTCCGAGGTGAGCAGCTCGTTGGCGTCCTCGTCTTCACCGAGGAACACCGGAACGATCAGCGTGGCCAGCTTCCCGACCCCCGGCCGCATCCGCAGCGCGCGCCCCACCATCTGCACGATGTCCACCATCGAGCCGCGGGCGTCCGCGAACAGCACCGCGTCGCATTCAGCCGTGTCGACGCCCTCGCCCAGGACACGGACCGAGGAGAGCACCCGCAGCTCCGCCCGCACGTCCGTGCCGTCCAGGCCGGCCCCTTGGAGGTAGTCGGAGGCGAACTCCTCGAGGACCTGACGCCGGTGTGCGGGGGCGTGCTCGCCATACAGCCACGCCGACCACACCTGCTCCGCCGGCGGGAATGTCTCGGGGTCGTCCTCAGCGAGCCGGGCCACCGTCACCGGCACGGCGGCCGCCATGGCCTCCGCCTCCCCGACCCGGCTGTGGAAGCTGAGCACCCGACGGAACCGCTCTTCAACGGCCGCGCGCATGAGTCCGGTCTGGACCGCCGCGAGCCGGGCCCCGCGTACGGCGTCGGAGCCAGTCGCCTCGGTGGTGAGCGCGGCATACAGGTGGGGGTCGCGGATGTCCAGGCACAGCACCTGATACGGCGCGACCAAGCCCATGCGGATCGCCTCGGACAGCTTGAGCTTGTACGCGACCGGCCCGAACACCGGCGAGTCCTCATCCATGGATGCGACCAGCCGCGGGCGGTCGCCGTCGGCCTCCCACACGCGTGCCGTGGCGGTCATGTACAGCCGCCGCACAGCAGGGACTTGAGTCTGGTCGTGCACGGCCGCCCACGGCTTGAGACCGTCACCACTTACCCGGTGCGCCTCGTCCACGATCATCAGGTCCCACACCCCGAGCCCGGCGGCATGCGCCCGCTGAAGCGTCCCCATGCCCACTGACGCGTACGTTGCGAACACCGTCACCGTCTCCGGGCCGGCGGTCCAGGCGATCAGTTCGTCCGGGTCCGTCGTGCACGGCACGCCCTGGCTGTCCGCGCCCCGCAGGGAGCACACGCCGATCATCGCGCCGCGACGGCCGCCCGCCCGCCACGCGGAAGCCATCTGCAAGAGCAGGTCCAGGGTGGGCACCAGGACCAGCACCCGGCGCGCTGAGAGACGGTTCGCCGACTCCACCCCGATCAGGGTCTTCCCGGATCCGGTGGCGGCGATGACCTGAGTGCGCAGCCCTTCGGGCGGGATGCCCTGTCCGGGTCGTTCGGAGAGATGCCGTAGTACCGCGTCGACGGCCTCGACTTGATGTGGACGCAGCGTGACGGCCACGATGGTGGTCCTTCCTGGTCTCGACTGCTCTGGTGACTGGGCGGGGTGGGCGGCCGTGCGCCTGGCGGTGGGCGGCCGCCCAGGTGGGCATGCGGAGTGGCTGCGTGCGGCGGGTCGCCTAGGTGCGCATGGACGTCGTGAAGCGCCGCCTTCTGTCCTGCGGGCCTGTGACGGCCGCGCCCGGGTCGTGCCTCGTGCGCTGCCCGGACGTGCGACGCCAGATACAGGGACTGCCCGTACCGGCCGGGCTTGCGCCCCAGGAGGTGATGCCCCACTGGGACAGCGCCCGCTTCGTGCGGTGACGGGTGCCGCCTGCGCTGCGCGGACGCCTCTTACTCGCTGCGCACGATCTCCAGTGCGGTCCGGACGAGTCGGATGGCGAGGTCGAAGGCGTCCTGGTCGGCGAGTGGACAGTTGATTTTGTAGGGGTCGGAGGGCGCGACGTTGCGGTACTGGATGGGGGCTCTGTCCTTCTCGCTGAGGTCGATGATGTCGTCGGGTCCAAGTCGTACGGTCATGCCGCCGTTGCTAGGGCGCAGGTAGGCGACGGCTCCGTAGCGCTGGGGTCCGTCGTCGCGGATCATCAGGTAGTCGGCGAGGCCGTCGAACGTCTTGGACGAGCGGCCGAAGGCCACGACGACGTCCTCCTGGTCGAGCAGCTGCATGACGAACCGTTCGGTCAGGACGGTGCGTTGGTCGTTCTTGCCCGCGCGCCCATAGATGAATTTCATCAGCGCTACGTAGTCCTCGGGTGCGAGGGAAGCCGTGCCTTCGCGTGCCGCCGTCTCGCGGACGGGCTCTGCGTCCTCCTCCGGGGAAGCGGCACCGTCCTCGTCCGGTGTCTGTGCGGCCGTCCCGTTGAGGCGCTCGTACTCCACGAGCTCCTGTGGTGAACCCTCGACGATACGCATGCTTGTGCCCCCTCCATCGCATACAGGACGGCAACCCGCCGCCCGCTGACGCCACATTAGCCAATGCAGCGCTCGATTTCCGGAGCTTTAGCTAAAACTCAGGGGACTTGGGGTGCCCTCCTGCAGATGGATCGCGTCGTCGGCCGGCGCGTGGGGCCGCTGCTGCTCCGCATTGCCAACTCGCTTCTGCCGTCTGCCGTCTGCCGTCTGCCGGCAGACGGGGGTCAGGGGCCAGGGTGGCGTGTCAGACAGTGGGAGGGATGAGTTGGCTGAGCATGTGGTGGGTTGGGGGGTGGGTGGAGTAGATGCGGGTGGTGTGGGTGCCGCGGGTGAGCAGGACGCGGTAGATGTTGAGGGCGTAGGGCAGGTATTCCTGCGGGCTGAGGGTGTTGAGGTTGGTGTCGCGGCTTCCTCAGGGGTGGGCGGTCCAGCGGCCGTTGGTCCAGGTGAGATCGGGGCCGATGATGACGCCGGAGTGCTCGGGCGACACCGCCGGCCCCCAGCTGCGCCAGTACACCGACGACGTCGAAGCCGTCCGCATCCTGTACTTCGTCACCGTGCTGCGCACCGTGGTCGTCGTCGCATACCTCGAAGTCTGATCCACAGCGTTGCCGCCGCCGGAGGTGTACGCCCAGCTAGGCCGCTGGTCAGGGACCTGATGTCGTCATGGCGCCCGGTATCCCGCTCGGCGTGGTGGAGGGCTGGGTAGCCGAGCGGGGCGACGGCGCCGCAGGTGTTGCTTCTCGGGCCGGGGCCGGACCGGAGCTGGCCCTTCGCCGTACCCCTGATCTGGACTCCTCCGCTCGCGCGGAGCCGACTATGGCGAGGACGGCGTCACCTGGTGCGTGATCGGGACACCTCCGCTCGCGCGGTGCCAGCTGGTGGACATCCCCGGGCAAGCGCGCCGAGGGCGGGTCACCTCCGCTCGCGCGGAGCCGACGACGGGTTCACCCAGGAAGAAGTCGCTGAGGTCGGGACATCTCCGCTCTCGCGGAAGTGTCCCGGAGGTGGGCCCCAGCATTCCTTCCGTGTGGCTATCCCTACTTTTCAGAGTCCCCACAGTTGAGTGCGTCCAGGATCTGAGGGGCCTTCTTCGTATCCTCTCCGATGCTGTGTAGCCAGTCTGGCTCCTTGGAATCGCTGACGAGGCTGGCGGACGTCCGTCTCCAGCCCCTGCCAGTTCTGTCCGTGAATGCGATTTCTCTAATCCGCCAGTCCCAGTCACGCAGAGTCGTCCCCCGATCTGTCTCCATGATGGTGTCGGGTAGCAGGATCTCGGCGCACGGGCGGACTTCGCTGAACTGATACACGGCGTCGCGTACACCGGTCCCTTCGATGATCAATTTCACGTTCGTGACAGGGTCCAGCGACCGGTTGATGACGTGGATCACCCGCGGCTCAAAAGACTGGTCGCCCTCCACCCAATACGCGACACGGAGGGCCTGCTCGCGATCTTGCCGCTCGCCGTCCTCCTTCGACTGCTGCAACTGATCCTTGGCCGTCTCCTGGCTCCAATAGGTGGCAACTGCCTGGAACCACAGCCCGGCAATCGCAGCGATAGCCGCGATCAACGCTCCGGCCACGGTGATGCCGTGTGCCCATGGGAGCCCTCCGAGGCGCTGCCACAGACTCGACAGATGCGGAACCTGCGCGTCGGAGTCTGGCTCCGCATCCGGCTCCGGGTGAGGCCCCTCGTCACGTACCCGAGCCCGGACTCGGTCAGGAGTCGGACCTCGACGTGCGAGTCGAACACGTCTACGGCGCTGCGGATCAGTCGTCATCTGCCCTCCACGGCTTACTCGCAGGTATAGACGCTCCTCCAACCACGATGGCTCCGGTGTCACTTGCCGATCTTTCGGCTGAAGACGAATGCTCGTCCCGACGTTGGCTGACCTCACTCGGGTGATCACCACCGACGCCAGCCCGACGCTCGGAATGCTCGTTCTGCCACAGTCCGCACCCTGCGCTGCTTCGAGCGGAACGCCGGCTGAGAGAGGCACAGGCGGCGGCCATAACGGCAGGAGTCGCGCATCCCCGACCGCCGGTGCCACTCATCCCGGGCGGCCTTCCCAGGCCCCCGTTACCTCCGGGCACGGGGGCCGGATGCAGATTCCCCCACCTGGTCAAGACCCGGTCCCGAAGGCGATGCTGCCCAGCAGGTTGCGCGGGGACACTGCCCGCGCCCGCCCGCCGCCACCAAGGCGCCGCGGGGCCGCCCGGCCCTACGCTCCGGCGCGGCCCCGGTCCGGCCGCCTCCGGCGCCCAGAGCCCCGGATCCGAGTTCCGCGCCCTGCCCGACGGCCTGTTCGAGTGCCCCGCCGGCCACCCCTTCGCCCCGCAGGACGTCGACCTGGACGGCCCAGCCCACGTGTGGGCGGTCGACGCCTCCGTGTCCTTGGCTACGTCACCGACCCCGACCACGCCCTGGAGCAGCTCGGCGAAGCCCTCGTGGACCTCGGCGAGGCCCACGAGCTCCCCAACCCGGAATACGGCACAATGAGTTCTCTCCGGAGCGCCGTCGACGCATTCAGCGAATACGCGGCGGCATTCCGAACCGGAGCCGCTCCGGTATCCATCCGGTAATTGCAGGGGACCCTAGCCACCATCCCAGAGTCCATCCCGAGCAGGAATTGACGCATTTTCGGCGGGCGATGTGGTGGGGTGTCATGAGGTGGGATGTGGGTGGGGTTTCATCCCAGAATCTATCCCACCGTCAGTTTTGACGCAGCACACAGTGTTGACGTTTCGTCAGGACTGGGCGAGGCGGTGGGAGCCCGAGCCACCCTCCCCTCGCTGCTGCCGCTTTTGCCTGACTGCGGAGCTGTCAGGCCCCGTATCAGCGCGAAGCGTTGGTACGGTTGGTCGGGCACGGAGTGCCTGGCCCCTCCGGGCGGAGCCCGGAGGCTTCGGCGCGTAGCGCCGGTTGGTGCCGCGTAGCGGCACCGCGTCGTGTCTGCGGAGCAGACCGCGCGC
>NZ_JBICZJ010000047.1:0-6279 GCF_043201895.1 Streptomyces sp. NPDC048254 | reverse complement strand
AACAAGGACCTCGACAATCCTCATTCTTGCTGGTCAGAGGCACTTTTCGTTTATCTGACCATCCGTCGGACACCAGACTTCATGAAAGCGCGAGGCTAACGTCGGTCGCGCCTCCCATGGAACGGCTTCTCCCGGACCTAGCCGCGATCACCGTCCTTCCACCACGTCTACTTCTGGGGACGCCTCGTGTTTGCGACGCCGAACTCCTCATGACGTCCACCACCTCTCTGAGCAGAAGAATGCGTCACAGCCACAAAGGTCGCGCTGTGCACAAGGAGCGGCCCAAGACCTCCATCATCAGCTCGGCCAAACCCAGCAGCAGACACAAGGCAAGGCGAACGCCGCCGCGGCCGGATCTGCGCCCGCGCACCGCCAGGTGGGCAGTGCCGAGTGCCGCAGATCGTACGGGCGCTTCGCGAGCGAGGTACTGGTGAGTGCAGGTGCCAGGGGGAGGTCGCAGGTCTCGTGCCGGACCCGCTGAAGAACAGCCGACCGTCGTCGGCCGCGCCGAAGCATCCCTGACATAGCGTCAGAAGGTCACCACCCCCAGCGCAGTTCCGCTGGATCAGTCGCACACCGCTCCTCTCGTGCGGCAGGATCGTCCGGTGGCCAACTACCGTCGGGGGATCCCCGCTTCAATCATCAAAGCCGCCTTCTCGAAGGCCGGAGGCAGGTGCGCCTTCCCCGAGTGCCAGCCACTCGTCCTCGACAACGGCACACCGCTTCTTGAACTTGCTTTCATTTCGTCTCTCGCACCAGGAAGTCTGCGCTATGACCCCGGACTGACACCCGAGGAAAGAGCCGGGATAGGTAACATCATCATCCTTTGCCCCACTCATCACGCCTACGTCGACAAGAACCCTGAGAAATACTCTGCGAAAACACTGCGAGCTATACGCGAGACCCACTTCGAGCGAGTAGAGACGGCTCTTTCAGGGGTTGAGTCACCGGGGACAACATCACGCCGCTTGACCGATGCACTGAAAATCTGGGAAGACAATCGAGATAACAGCAGTGAACAGTTTTGGCAAGAATTTCTTGCCGAGCGTCCCGAGGTTCTTATCCTTGCCCTCGACGGGAGGGCGTACACACTTAGCAGCAGGTGCTACGTCGGCGGTAAGTCGATACATAATTCCGGAGGTAACGAGCTAGACTTCCTCGCACAATACGGAGGGAACGTTGCGCTTATCGAAATCAAGACACCCAAGTCAGATCTGCTGGCGCCAACTAAGTACAGGGGAAATGTTTACGCTCCCTCTAGAGAGCTAGCTGGATCGACAGTTCAGGTACTGGAATACCGAAATAGCTTGCTCACGAACCTCCCCAACCTAGCATTTCACACACCGGGCCTTCGAGCAGCTCACCCCCTAAGTGTGGTTATCATCGGAGATCTGGAGAGGGAGATTGCGAGCGAAGATCAGCGTAGGTCTTTCGAACTCTACCGATCATCCCTCCGCGACCTGAAAATCATGACTTACGATGAGCTGTTCGACGGAATCCGCATGCTAGCCAGCGCATGGGCCGACTGAACAAAGGGTGTCCTCAGAGGGGCAGACCGCCAGGGAATACATCATAGAAGCCTCTAACCAATCAGAGGGGGCGAACTGAGGCAGTATCCGGAAATTAGATGTAGAACTTGAATTGAGGCAGCGGGTTCCGGTCGGGCGGAATTTCTCGCATGATTTCTCCGACCAGGCCCGAGAACTTGATCGTAATGGGCAAGAGTCCGCCCAAGGCAGCCGAGTTCCAGTTGAGCTTGGTGAGGGCCAGCACTTCCTTCAACAGCACGTCACGGGACGAGTCCTGACCGATGTGATCAGCCACCTGAAGCGGGGCTGGAACATGCATACCATGGAACTCTCTCAGCGCGGATATGTAGCCCGTGGTGTAGAGGTAATCCAACTCGCCGAAGCTGAACCGGGTTCCGCGCAGTGGCGGGTACTTGGAGGTCGTGATGAGTCGCACACGGCTCTGTGCCTCAAGGGCCATCAGGTCGTACCGCCGCACCCGGGCCTCGATCGCCGAGCGGAATCCGTCACGCTCGTCCGGCCAGTAGCGAGAAGTCTTGTGGACCACGACCCGGGCCGGGGTCTGCTTCATCACCGACTCGTACTGGTCGAGGACCAGGGCCATGAGCCTATGGGCGCCCTCAGCCGTCAGATGAGGTGAGCGGCTTCCGGTCTTGTTCGGGTCCCACTCGAATTCGTGGCCGCGTAGAACCAGCCCTTCCCCGCGCTCGTCAAACGCTTGCACCAGGCTGGTCTGGATCGTGGCATGCGCGGTACCGAGCGGACGGTAGAATCCGATTCCTACATAACACGTGCCAGGGGCAAGGCCGTGCGGACTCCAGGGATAGCCACCTGCTTTGCAGTACATCGCGGTGAAGAAGTTCCACGCAATGCGGGAAGGCGGTGTCCTGTCCCGGCCGTCCAGGGTGGGCGCTCGGACGATCTGCGTGGGAAGACGGAACTTCATGGCGCTCGCTTTGAGAGCGCGGCGCAGATCGCGATGGACGGCCCCAATTTCCTTGGTCGTGTAGTCGGCGGTACCGCAGCGGGCCACGATCTCGTCGGACAGAGCGACCACAACGTAATCGGGGGTGCTGTCGCGTTCCGCGAGATGCCGCAGCTTCGTCTCGAACAGGGCCACAGCAGCGTGAAAGCGCTCCTGCTGCGATTTGATCTCCAGTACCTGGCGCAGTTCCGCCTGGCCGAGTTCCTCGTCCCACACATCGTCGAACTCCAGGGAGGAGAAAAACCCCCGGTCGGGCATCCAACCGGGAAATTCGGGGTTGTTCTCATCTCCCATCACGCCCTCGGCCCGGCTGTTCATCCAGACGCGTGCTGCCTCGATGAGCTCCGGGGTGCCGATGAGCCCGACGCGCAGCCGTGTGGGGTGACGGCCCGAGGCCGTCCAGGATCGCGGGCCGTAGCGTGCGATGCCCGCCTTGGGGTCGATGTGCAGACCGTCGTCAGCGAAGCGGAGCAGCGGTTCCGGGAAGTGGATGCCCCTGATGAGGGAGGGCGGACCGGCGAGCGAGGCGCTGGGCGGCGCTGGGCGTGCCTTCAATCCACGATCACCCCTTCGTACCCCGCTTCTTCGTCCTGCTCGTGGTCGAGTGCATCATCCTCGCTCAGGCTCTCGGCCTCGGCCCAGGTGAACAGGTCGTCCACGTACTCGACATTCTTGAAGGGCATGTCGTGCTCGGGAGGGATGCCCGGCCAGCGCACCTGCCCGCTACTCAGAGACGTCGAGATGACCAGACTCTGCCCATCACCGAAAGGGAAGCTGATCCGTGGACTGCTCTTTCCCAGGAAGTCCCGCCAGAACTGCACCTCGGCGAGAAGGTCGTAGTTGAACAGCCTGGCCTTCTTCCGGGTCACCTGCCGCCCGACGTGCTTGGCGTCTATGGACTCGAAGCCATCAGATGTCACTCGCAGCTCAGGTCTGATACTCAGGCACCACTGGCTGTTGCCGATGAGGAAGAAGCGCAGCGACACAGCACGATGGAGCCAGTAGTTGCGTGCTTCTCCGGTGGCCTTCTTCTTGGGCTGCCACACCACGCTCCGCGTTGCCTTGTTGGTGTTCAACGGCCGGTACACCACTGTGCGCTGGACGCCCTCTTCCTCGGGTTCGAAGTAGTAGCGGTGATGGTTGCGATCGAGTCGTAGGCCGAGACGCCCGGTGAGTTTGTTCAGTGAGCGGTTGAGCAACGCGACGTACCACTGAAGTTTGTCGGGGTCAGCCCACCACTCCCGAGAGTCGAACCGCTCGGTTGCGCTACGGTCCACGAACGCGGCGAAAGGGCCGCTCTCGTCCCGCAGGTTCTGGAATGCCCACAGCCGCCCCTCCCGCAGTATGAACGGTGTCATCACCCCGGTGGACGTCCCCTCCGGTCTGACCTCGCTTTCTCGATCGACCAGACAGGGTGCCCCGTAGACGTGGCGTGGCATCTGCGTGACCGGCAAGACGTTGCTGTGCACGGTGCTGTTGACCATGGGCGGCAGATCCGCCTTGACGTTGGGGCGCCCGCCGAGTCTGCGTTCCACCCGCTTTTCGTGATCTTCTTTCATGGCCTGGAGTCGTTCCACGGTGTACATGGCCAGTGCACCGTCGGAATCGATCAGCTGGTGATGCTGATTGCAGAGCAAGATCAGGTTCTCGTACCGGTTGCGCTCTTCGGTCGTCAACGGCGAGTCACCACGCGGGCCGTTCGGACTCTCCGCGACGATGTGCGCCATCTCGCCAAGCACCACGACGGGTTCTTCCGGCGTACCTTCGGCCGTGAGTAGCAGCCCACAGCCGGGAAACGCACAGATGTTGCCCGAACGCTGACTCAGCTTGCGCTGCTGCGAGACAGGTACCGCCACAAACGCCACCTCCAGACTCAGCATTCTACGAACGACCGCTGACAAAGGGCCCCGTCCGCACGTCAGTCGCACGCGCCTGCTGCGTGCCCTGAGCCCAAGGCCACCGGTCGAGGCCGAACACCCGGTGGCTCCAGCGGCACCGTTCGCATCGGCTGGTGATGCCCAGCACGTGCACGACTTGGCCGGATCTACACGGTGGCTCACCATGCGCACTTGTATGCGCCCCATTGCTCCGAACTACCGTTCCCGGCCGGCCAGGGCACGGACACCGTGGGGGGATGCATGGCGAGAAGTGCGCGACAGATCCTGAACGCTCTCAGCCGCTCGACGAGCGTTCACATCCACTCGACGACAGAACTGGCCGCGCACGTGGACTCCGCAGCGACGGCCATCGACAAGCGGCGCCAGCAGAAGGGCCAGGAGGCAGCGCGCAGGAAGCCTGAGCTGCGGCCGGTGGCGCTGGCCGAGCATGGCCGGTCCATCGACCTGACGCCGTGGCAGGTGCTGCACGCCGTGGCCCGCGGCTACGTGCTGGCCGCCCAGGGAATGGGACGCGGGCTCGCGGAACACTGGCTCAGCCTGAAGTTCTGCGAGGCGCTGGACGGCAATCGCGCCGGCTCCATGGACCTCACCGACAAGGGCCGCTCTTCCGAGAGCTGGTACAAGGGCATGCAGGCCCGGGAGCTGGCCGTCGGCTTCGGGCTCGCCGTGGCCGAACACCTCGTACAGCAGCGCTACCCCGACCACATCGTCTCGGTCGTGGACACGAACACGGTGCTGCGAGCCGGCTGGCCCCTGCGCGTCTCGCAACGGAACAAGGGCTCACGACCCCGGCCCGACTACCTCATCGAGGCGTGGAAGCCCGGAGAGCCGTCGAAAGTCACGTTCGTGGCCTGCCGGGGAAACCACCAGAAGCCGAGCAAGCGGACGAGCCGAACTCGCAGCACCACGATCCAGCAACTGGTCAAGGGAGCCGAACTGACCGAGGGCATGCAGATCGGCCCGTGGAACACCACGCCGTGCCTGATGCTGTCCACCGAACTCATGGGCCAGGGCGGGGTCGTGGTCAACGTCCTGCAATCCCCCGGCGAAACGCTGCTCCCGCTCCGTGTTCCTGGCGCTCCAGGAAACGCCGACGAGGAGATCAAGGACATACCCGGAATCCCCTACCCCAACGCCATTCACATACCGGCCCGAGACGGCAGACGGGCACGGACGGTCGACGGCTTCCAGGTGAGCGAGGACGACCTCGCCTGGTTCGGCCAGCTCCTGGCCCGTACCGCAGCCGCCGGCCTGACCGCTTTCTCGGGCGGAGGAAAACACGCCGTCCGGTATCTCACCGACCGCCAAGGACGAGAACACTACGACGTGCATACTTTCGCCGCGACATCGAGCATTGACGACGCGGACATCGAGGTAGCCGACACAAAGTTCGTGGGCACGGACAACGTCTTCCGCATGGGGGCCGCACGCATCGAGGCATTCTCCGGAACGGACTCAGGACTGTACAAGATGATCAAAGACGGGTGCGTCGAAGAGTACCGGCAAGCAGCCTACGAACTCCGTCCCAAACGACGCGACCCCCTTGAAGGCAGGAAATGGAACGACCCGATCTCGTTCCAGGGCGACGGCACCGTCATGGCCCTGAGCATCCTGCCCATCCGCAAACGACGCACGCTCTGAACCAACAAGCTCACAAGATCAGGTTCTCCAGAGCTCCCCGTTGGATCAGTGCGACCCTCTTGGCAAATTCGCCCTAACCTCGCGCTTTCATGAAGTCTGGTGTCCGACGGATGGTCAGATAAACGAAAAGCGCCTCTGACCAGCAAGAATGAGGATTGTCGAGGTCCTTGTTCCTGCCACCGCCGGAGGCACTTCCCAGGTGAAGAAGCGTATCGGGTCCTACCCG
>NZ_JBICZJ010000046.1:0-7128 GCF_043201895.1 Streptomyces sp. NPDC048254 | reverse complement strand
CACATCGGCAACGAACTCCGATAACTCACCCCGGAGCCGTTCCACTTCCCCCAGCCTCATACCAAGACGATGCCCACTACCAGGCGAGATCACCCAACGTAACGAAGCACTACTAGCGGCTCACTTCCAGCCGTAGCGCTCGTGCAGCCGGTTGCGTACGAGGTTGAAGCGGCCCCGGTCCAGCGCGCACGCCTCCCGGCGCATGCCGTCCTCGTGCAGCCGCAGCACGCGGTCCACGTCCACCCAGGAGTCGCGCCCCGACCGGTCCCAGGGGCCGCTGCCGATCGCCACCCACTCGCGGTCGTTGTCGTGCCGCTTGCTGGACAGCTGTACGGCGAGCAGCGTGCCGGCCGCCTCGCGGGCGACGACCAGCACCGGCCGGTCCTTGCCCCGCCCGTCGTTCTCCTCGAAGGGCACCCAGGTCCAGACGATCTCACCGGGATCGGGGTCGCCGTCGTGGGCGGGGGAGTATTCGGTGCGCACCCTGCCGACCTCGTGCGGGTCGGCCTCGGTGGTCGCGGTGGGGCCGTAACGGCCGGGGATGTTCTCGTCGTCGGTAAGCGCAGTCACGAGGGCACCCTAAGGGGCCTCAGCCTGCGAGAACAGGCGGGGTCCCGATGCGGCGCAGTTCGGCCTCGACCAACTCGGCGGTGACGTCAGCGCGTTCGATGTGCGGAAGGTGGCCGGCGCCCGGGATCGGCTCGAACCGGCCCTGGGGGAAGGCCTTCGCGTAGGCGGCTCCGTAAGTGGGGGTGACGACACGGTCGCTCTCGCCCCAGATCACCAGCACCGGCTCCTCCACCCGCCCCAGCCGGGGCAGCAGCTTCGGGCTGGTCATCCGGCCGCCGTCGGTGAGCAGCCGCATGGTCGCCATGTTGGCCTGGCGGCGGGCGAGTTCGGCGGCGGGGAGGGTGGCAGGGTCGACGTAGAAGCGGTCCGGGTCGTGCCAGGAGTGCTCGGCCTGGGCGCGCGGATCCAGCGCGAAGAAGTCGGTGACCTGCTCGCCTTCGATGTCCGCGCCGACCGCGTTGATCAGGACCAGGCCGGTGATCAGCCCGGCCGTGTCGCGTATCGCCATCTCGGCGGCGAGCTGGCCGCCCAGTGAGGAGCCGACCACCAGGACGTCGCTCGCCTCGCTGTCCTGGAGCAGGTGCAGATAGGCGACGGCGAGGTCCTCCACGCTCGTGAACCAGTCGGGGCGGGGGGTTCCGTCCCAGCCGGGGTGGACCGGGGTGAGGACACGGCCCGACTCGGCGAGGCGGGCGGCGAGACCGGCGACGGTGGCGGGGCCGCCGCCTCCGTGCAGAACGAGCACCGGGCGGCCGGAGCCGGCCTCGGTCAGGGAGACGGGCAGGTCGGGATACACCTGGGCGGTGCGTTTCGTCGTCATGTCGAGGACTCTAACTAAACATCTTTAGATAAACAAGCTTAGTTATCGGTTAGACTTGGCCCATGCACGATGACCTGCAAGTTCTCGGAAGAGCGGTGAAACAGGCCCAGTACCGGCAGCACCGGGCCATGGACAGCGCGCTCTCGGCCGTCGGCACCACCCTCGCGCAGTGGGACGCGCTGCGCGCCATCGACCGGTTGCCCGGCGCCTCGGCGCGCGAGCTGGCCGCCGCCACCTTCCAGAGCGAGCAGGCCTTCGGCACGCTGGTGGGCCGCCTGGCCGCGCAGGGCCTGGTGGAACGGCGGCCGGGCCACGGGCGGCGCCTCCAGCACCATCTGACCCCGGACGGCGAGCGGATGCTGGCGGCCGGGCACGGGGTGGCCGGCGAGGTCCTCGCCGGATGCTTCGCGGGGCTGACGGCGGCGGAGCGGAGCACCCTGCTGGAGCTGTTGCGGCGGCTCAACGAGCAGGAGTGAGCACGGAGATGCCCCCGGTCCGGCCGGGGGCACCCCTGTTCTTCCGCTGTCGGTCGGTCGCCGGTCTTCCGCGCTCGGCTACTGGCCGACCTCCCGCTCTCGGCTACTCGCCGTCCTGCTCCACCGGCACCTTCTGCGTCTTCGGGGCCGTGACCCCGTTGAGAATCGGCGAAGACTCGTTCGAGGCCTGCCCGTTCTGGTTCATCGACGCCAGCAGCTGGCGGGCCAGCCCCAGTCCGGTACCGCCCATCGTGAGCGCCTTGGCGAACATCTCGCCCATCCCGTCGGCACCGTTGAGCAGCACCATGTTGTCGACGTTGCCGAAGGCCGAAGCGCCGGCCTTGACGATCTCCGGCCAGTTCTCGGCGAGTTGCTGGGCGACGACCGCCTCCTGGTTCTCGGCCAGGGCGGCGGCACGGGCCTTGATGGCCTCCGCCTCCGCGAGGCCCTTGGCCTTGGCCGCTTCGGCCTCCGCCAGACCCTTGGCCTGTGCGGCGGCCGCCTCGGCCTCACCGGTGGCGCGGGTCGCGGCGGCGCTCGCCGTACCCCGGGCCTTGGTGGCCTCGGCCTCGGCGCCCGCGGCCGCCTTGACCCGGGTCGCCTCGGCCGCCGCCGCCAGCTCCGTCTCCTTCGCCTTGGCCTGGGCCGCCGAGATACGCGCGTCACGCTCGGCCTCGGCCAGCGTGCGCTTCTCGTAGGCCTTGGCGTCGGCCGGCTTGCGGACGTCCGCCTGGAGCTGCTGCTCGCGCCGGTGCGCCTCCAGCTCGGCGACCCGCGTCTCCTGGACGACGACCTCCTGCCGGGCGGCCGCGTCGGCGAGCGGGCCGGCCTGGCGGGACTGGGCCGCCGCCTTGTCGCGCTCGGCCTGGTAGCCGGCCTGGAGGATCTCGCTGTCCCGGGTGGCCTCCGCCATCCGGGCGAACGACGCCTGCTCCGCCTCGGTGGCGAGACGATTCGCCTCCGCCTGCGCGATCCGCGCGTCCCGCTGGACGGCGGCCGCGTGCGGCATCGCCAGGTTCTTGATGTACCCGGTCGGATCCTCGATCTCATGGATCTGCAGGGAGTCGACGATGAGCCCCAGCTTCTCCATCTCCGTGCCACAGGCGGCCCGGGTCTGTCCGGTGAGCTTCTCGCGGTCGCGGATCATGTCCTCGACCGTCAACCCGCCCACGATGGACCGCAGATGACCGGCGAACACGTTGTGCACCCGCTCGGACATCATCTTCTGCTGGTCCAGGAACCTGCGGCCCGCGTTGGCGATCGACACGAAGTCGTCGCCCACCTTGAAGATGACCACGCCCCGCACCCGCAGCGGAATGCCCTGCTGGGTCACGCAGTCCACCGACAACTCGGTCTCGTTCAGGTCCAGGGAGAGCTTGCGCACCGCCTGCACGCCCGGCAGCACCAGCGTGCCGCGCCCCGTGACGATGCGGAATCCCATGCCTTCCTCAAGACCCTCGGTCCGATGCTTCGAACCGGAGATGATGAGCGCCTCGTTCGGCTCGGCGACCCGCCACATCATCTTGAACACACCGATCAACACGAGAACGGCGAGAACCGCCACCCCCGCAACGACGCCGACAACCATCGGCATACGCCCCCTTTGCATGGTGCCCTTTCGGCACCGAACGAAGGGAGTGTGCGCCCGTGCGAGCGCGGGGTGAAGACGCTGACGGATCCTTGTTGCAATCTTGACGCATACGCCCCTCACCTGGGGCTACGCTTGCTCAACTGTCGTACGCGGGCGTGACGTAGACCGTCCGCGGCGGCAGGTACTCGACCACCATCACGACCGTGCCCGGCTCGATCCGGGTGCCGCCGTCGGCGGAGTAGGCGAGGAAATGCTCGGCGCCCCCGCGCACCCGGACGATCACCTCGCCGACGAGCCCGGGCCCGATCCTTCCGGTGACCCGCCCCATGAGCCCGACCATCGACGCATCGTCCATGGTCAGAGGGTACGGTCAGGTCAAGCCATGGGAAAGCCGCGGGTCATCGGGCGCAGGTTGTCCGCCGCAGGTCTGTCATGTGGCCTGCGAGTCCGCAGCCATGGCCAGGGCCGGCCAGTGTGCGTGCCAGCGCAGTTCGGCCTCCAGTTGGGCGGCGACGGACACGAGCAGCGGCTCGCTGTCGGCCGGGCCCAGCAACTGTGCGCCCACCGGCAGTCCGTCGCCCACGAACCCGGCGGGCACATTGACGCCCGGCCAGCCGAGCACGTTCCACGGCCAGGCGTAGGGGCAGGCGGCGATCATCGCCCGGTCGGTGGCGAACTGGCCCAGCTCCAGCATCGCGCCGACGCGGGGCGGGGGAGCGGCGGTGGTCGGCGCGAGGATCGCGTCGTACGTCGCGAAGAAGCCGCCGATCCTGTGCCGCAGTGCGCTCTCCGCGCGGCGGGCGGCCCGCAGCGGGGCGCCGCCGAGCAGCCGGCCCAGACGGGCCGCCTCCAGGGTGCGTCGGTCGAGCAGGCCGGGCGCCGGTACCTCGCGGACGCGTTCGGCGATCCCGACCGTGGCGCGGGGAACGAAGGTGAGCCCGATCTGGCCGTAGGGCGGGTCGGCCTCCTCGACGGTGTGGCCCAACGCGGCGAGTTTCTCGGCGAGTTCGAGGACCCGGGCGCGTACGTCCGGCTGGAGGCGGGCGGGCAGCGCGGTGAACGGCGGCTTCAGGGAGAGCGCGATACGCAGCCGGCCGGGGTCGCGGCCGACCGCGTCGGAGACCGTCAACTCCTTCGGCCGGTACGGGTCCTTGGGGTGGTTGCCGCTCGCCGCGTCCAGCAGCAGGGCGGCGTCGGCGACCGTGCGGGCCAGGGTGCCGTTGACGGTGATGCCCTGGAAGGGCTCGCCGCGCGGCCAGGTGGAGATACGGCCGCGCTGGGGTTTGATGCCGACGAGGTGGGTCCAGGAGGCGGGTATGCGCACGGATCCGGCGCCGTCCGAGCCGAGCGCGGCCGGGACGAGCCCCGCCGCGACGGCGGCCGCCGACCCGCCCGAGGACCCGCCGGGGGTGTGCTGCGGCTGCCATGGATTACGGGTGGCGCCGAAGGCCGGCCCCTCGGTGAACGGCCACTGTCCCAGCTCACAGGTGTTGGTCTTGCCGATGATCACCGCCCCGGCCGCGCGCAGCCGTCGTACCGCTTCGCCGTCCTCCGTCGCCGGCGGGAACTCGCCCCGGCAGCCGAAGGCGGTCGGTTCGCCGGCCACGTCCGTGTCGTCCTTCACCGCGACCGGCACCCCGAGCAGCGGACGGCGTACACCGTCGGCCAACTCCCGGTCGGCGGCGTCGGCTTCGGCGAGTACGGCGGAAGTACGGACGATCCGGAAGGCGTTGAGGGAACCCTGGGTTGCCGCGATCCGCGCGAGGGACTCCTCGACAAGCTGACGTGACGTCAGTTCACCTGCCGCCAGGGCACGTACGGACTCGGCAAGGCCCGGTGAACGGTCGTACGGCATGAGAACCCACCTCCGGAAGCATGATGCTTACCGGAGAGTAACGTCGAGTCGGGCCGCGCAGTACAGATTTCGCACAGCCGGCACCCAGCCGTGTCCCAGTCCCGTTCAAGTCATTGACGTGAACCTGCAGTCCCTCCTACTTTCTGCTCGCATTCTCGAACTACGTTCGAAATGACGGACGTCGGGGTGCACCCGCGTCCGCGACAAGCCCAGGGAGAGCCGCCCGTGACCACACGTCCCCCCACCCCGTCCCGCCGCACCCTGCTCCGCGCGCTGACCGCCCTGCCCGCGTCGGCCCTGGTCCTGGGCGAACTGCCCGGACTGCTCGGCACGGCCGAGGCCGCCGCGCCCGCGAGCGGCTACGCCACCCGCTACACGATCGTCCCGTTCCTCAACAGCGACGACGGCACCGTGAACGTCTACCAGTCCGACGACGCCGCCGACTTCCGCCTCCTGCAGTCCTCGGCCTACACCCCGCCGAGCAACCGCATCCGCGACGCCAGCATCTTCAAGCACACGAACGGCTACTACTACCTCACCTACACCACCCACACCTGGCAGGACGTCAGCACCACCATCGGCTTCGCCCGCAGCGCCGACCGGGTCAACTGGACGTTCCTGTACGACTACACGGTCCCGATCGCCGGCCTGTCCCGTGCCTGGGCGCCGGAGTGGTTCGTGGACAGCGACGGCAGCGTCAACGTCATCGTCTCCTGCTCCACGACGGACGACGAGTGGGTCTTCATCCCGTACGTCCTGACGGCCACCAACTCGGCCCTCACGGCATGGACTTCGCCCGTCGCCCTGTCCGGCATCGGCTCGAACCACATCGACACGTACATCGTGAAGGTGGGTTCCACCTATTACGCGTTCACGAAGAACGAGACGGCGAAGTACATCGAGTACGGCACCGCCGCCAGCCTCAAGGGTCCCTACGCGATCTCCAGGACCGGCGACTGGGCGGGCTGGGGCAGCTACCGCGAGGGTCCGTCCGTGATCCAGCTCGACAACGGCGGCTGGCGGATCTTCTTCGACGGCTACGGCGACGGCACCTACTACTACAGCGACAGCTACGACACGTTCGCGACCTGGAGCACGCCCACCGCCCTGCCCACGCTCTCCGGTACGGCCCGCCACTTCACGGTGATCAAGGAGACGGTGTCGGGCGGCACATCGGTGACGAAGAACGCGACCCGCTCCTTCCAGTCCGTCAACTACACGACGAGGTACTGGGAGGAGCAGTCGGCCCTCCTCAACCTCCCGGTCGTGACCGGCTCCAGCGCCGCCGCGGACAAGCAGGCGGCGACCTTCACGGTCGTCGCGGGCCTGGCGGACTCCAACGGCTACTCGTTCCGTGACGTGGCGGGCAACTATCTGCGGCACTACGACTTCCGGGGCCGATTCGATGCCAACGACGGCACGACGACGTTCGCGCAGGACGCCACGTTCATCGCCCGCACGGGCACGAGCAGCGGCTCGGTGCGCTTCGAGTCGTACAACTACCCCGGTTACTACCTGCGCCACTACAACTACCAACTCCGCGTGTCCCTCGCGGACGGCACGGACCTGTTCCGCCAGGACAGCTCGTTCGTTCCGGTGACATCCTGGGCCTGACCTGCACTGCTGCTGACCTGGGCGGATGTTCAGCTGGCCCATCAGTAGTTCCCGCGAGATCCCTCGATTTCCCGGGATTTCCCGCAAGAAGGGCCCGGCGAGCACCAGAAGGCGGTTTCTAGGGGTGGTCGCAACACGTGGTCGTGTTGATCAGGCCGCGAGCAGTTTATGCAGGCGCTCGGCTGGGGTTTCCCAGCCGAGC
>NZ_JBICZJ010000045.1:0-9876 GCF_043201895.1 Streptomyces sp. NPDC048254 | reverse complement strand
ATCGGGATGCCGCCCGCCACAACATAGTACGTGTGAAAGCGGGCCGCTCCCTACCTGGGTTTTTGCAGGTCGGCGCGGAACTGCCCGTCCGCCGAGGTCCGTTGGAGTGCGCTAATGTCCGCTCTTGTTGCCGTCAGCGTTGCCGTCAGTGGTTTAGACCTCCCACGTAGCGGGCGGCAGCCGACAACAGCGGGCGGCGGAGCGATTTTGGCCGGGAGCTGCTTTGGCGCGAGTGATCATGGCCCCGTAAGCTTTCGGCGCGTCGGGCAGTCTGTGGACCTGCCCGGTAAAGCACGACGTTGGGGCCATGATCTGCGAGGCTCGCGCCAAAGTGGCTGGCTAAAATCGCTCCGCCGCCCGCCCCAGCCACGACGTACCTCTTCTCTGGCATCAAGCGTCTGATTGCTGTGAGCGTGGCACGGGCGCCGGCCGGGCTGGAGCGGGACGAAGGCAGGAGCGCAGGCCCGGCCGGGGGCCGGGCCGCGCGCGGGGAGCGGAGCGAGCCGCCTTGAACCAGTAGAGAAAGTTGTAACTCACTCGGGCCTGTGGGGCTTGAAGGCGTATGCGCAGGCTGGGAGTTCGATGTCTTGGCGGTGAGCCAGCGGCAGGAAGATGACCGGCCGGATCGTCCACGTGATGCGGGTGCTGGCCTGGGTGACGGACACGGTGCAGGGTTCTAAGCACAGGAGGGCTCGGCGGGTTTCGGCGCGGCCGTCGTGGAGCCAGGCCCAGACCTCGTCCGAGGCGTCCGGGTCGAGTGCCGGTGAGATGGTGCGCAGTGCGATGGCGACCCATCTGTCTGCCTGGGGTGCGGAGTAGGCGTCGAAGGATGCCCGAAGTGCCGGCCACTGCATGCCGTCGGTGAGGTCCTCGGTCCAGCACTCGCACCAGAAGCCCCGACGGGGCTTGTCCATCAGCACGGGTGGCCTCCCCGCTGGGCGTTCACGAAGAGCTCCGCGGTGACCGTGTAGCCGCCGTTGGCGCCCTGGACGACGACCCTGTGGGCGAGGGCGCTGACCATGCCCAATCCTCGGCCGTGCTCGGCGTCCTGGTCCTGGTGCTCGACCTTCGGGGCGCCTCCTCCGCCATCGTCCGTGACCGACAGCGCGATGACCTGCGGTGCCACCGCCAGGGCCAGGTGGAAGCTTCCGCGTTCCCCGCCGCTGCTCGTGTGCAGGAGCGCGTTCGTGCTCAGCTCACTCACGATCAGGGCCGCGTCGTCGGCCAGGGGCGATCCGCGCAGGATGTCTCTCGTCCAGCGGCGGGCCCGGCTGACCTCTTCCGGAAATCCTGGGCAAGTCAGTCCCCAGACTCGGACTCGACTCGTATACTCGTGCATACAAGGTCCTTCGTGCTGGTAGGCCGCCATGTGCAGCGGGTTCGGGCTAGACGAGTTCACGCCGTCGTGGGCGCGGACGGCCGGCGGGGTCATCGCGTCGAGTGCGTCGGTGACGCGGATCGCGTATGCCTCGTCGGCAAGCTCGGAGACTTCTTCACGGGTGGCCCAGCGCAGGGCGCGGGTCTCGTCGCCGGTCGTGGGCGTGCCGTCCGCGGCCTCACAGCGGAAGACCAGGGAGACGATCAGGCCCGTCATGTTCTTGTAGACGCCGGTCAGGGTCGCCGGAAGGACGATCTTGATGCCGGTCTCTTCGAGGACTTCGCGTTGCAGGGCCTCGGGGATGGTCTCCTCGCGTTCGAGGACACCGCCCGGCGGCTCCCACTTGCCGTTGTCACGGCGCTGGATCAGGAGGGCACGGCCCTGGGCGTCGACGACGACCCCGGCGACGCTCACGGAGTGCGGGCGTTCTGTGCTCACGTTCCTCGGCCCTCCCGGATGGCTAGGCTCTCCACCGTAGCAACTTCACTCGCCCACTCGTCTAGATACCTAAAGGAGTACACACAGTGAGTCCTCTTTCTTCGGGCCTCCTCGGAGATCTCGACCCCACGAGCGATCGTGCGGTCTTCCGGCAGATCGCCGACCAGCTGCGCGAGGCGATCGACCGTGGGCGATTCCGCGAGGGCGAGAAACTGCCCTCCGAGGCGGAGCTGGTCGAGCATTACGGGGTCTCCCGGATGACCGTCCGCAACTCCTTCTCCGTCCTCACCGGCGAGGGCCTGGTCCACGCCGAGCACGGCAAGGGCGTCTTCGTCCGGCCCCGGCCGCCCGTGCGGCGCCTCGCCTCCGACCGGTTCGCCCGGCGGCACCGAGAGCAGGGGAAGTCCGCGTTCATCGTGGAGGCCGACGCGGCCGGCAGTCACCCGCAGGTCGACAGTCTTGAGGTGAAGGAAGAGAAGGCCAGTCAGGACGTCTCCACCCGGCTCGGTTCCGTACGCCGCGTCCTGGCCCGGCGGCGCCGGTATCTGCTGGACGGGCGGCCCGTGGAGTTCGCCACCTCCTACCTCCCCCTCGACATCGCCCGCGGCACCCAGATCGCCGAACCCAACCCCGGTCCCGGCGGCATCTACGCCCGCCTCGAAGAGCTCGGCCACCGCCTCGACCACTTCGAAGAGGAGATCCGCGCCCGGATGCCCTCGCCCTCCGAGGTCAAGACACTTCACCTCGCGGCCGGCGTGCCCGTGATCCACCTGGTCCGGACCGCCTTCGACACCGAGGGGCGGGCCGTCGAGGTGTGCGACACGGTCATGGCGGCGGATGCCTACGTGCTGTCGTACCAGCTTCCGGCGACCTGATCGTCATGGTTTGCGGTGGTGCGCGGGGGACGCTTCCTCAACTCGTACATCCCAACACGCTTACTCGTATAGACGAGTGGGCAAGTTGTGTGGCAGGGTGATCGTCGTGAGCCCGGGAGATCGGCTTCGCAGGTCGCTACATGTATAGACGAGTAGATAGGAAGTGTCCTGTGCGCACCATCCGTGTGGAGACCACCGCCGCCACGATCCTGCTGACCGAGGCCCCCGAGCCGAAGGTCCGCGACCGCCAGACCGGCGAGATCGCCAAGGACGCGGTGAGCGGTGAGGCGCTGATGACCATCGGCGTCGTCTACATCGAGGACGGCGAGTCCGCCCTGATCAAGGTCACCGTTCCCGAGGGAGGCGTGTCCGAAGGGCTCGTCCTGGGCTCGCCCGTCTCGCTGCCGGGGCTCATCGCCCGGCCGTGGGAGTCCGTGTTCAACGGCCAGCAGCGCCACGGCATCGCCTACCGCGCCGCCGCCGTCACCCCGGCCGCCTTCCCGGTCAGCGCCGGGGCTGCCGCCTGATGTCCGACCTGACGACACTCCTGGAGGTGGGTGGTCCCCTCGCCGCGCTGGGCGGTGGGGCCGCCTACACCCGGGCCAAGTACCCGGCGGTCTACTGGTCCGCGGTTGGCGGCCCGATGTCCACGGTCCGCCTGCTCAGCTCGTACGGCTCCGTCATGGAAGCCTGCGGCCTGACCGTGGCCCCCTCCCGGCTCAGGGTCCTCGCCGTCAAGGCCACCACCCGGCGGGAGGTCCGGCCGGTCCCGCCCCGCCGGGGCATCCTTCGTCCCACATCGACCGGGCTGCGCTTGCGGCTCCGGCTCGCTCCCGGGCAGGAACCCGCCGACGTCGCCGCCTCGGCCGAACGCCTGCGGCACGCCTGGGGCGTCCACGCCGTCTACGTCACCACCGTCAAACCGGGCGTCGTCGAACTGCGCCTCGTCGGGTACGACGTCCTGCGCCGTGTCCGGATGCCCCGCAAGACCCGCGGCGGCTTCCTCAAGGTGCCGGTGGCGCTGCGCGAGGACGCCATGCCCTTCGTCCGCGACTACCGCACCGTTCCCCACCAACTCACCCTCGGCGCAACCCTGTCCGGCAAGTCCATGTACCTGCGCCACCTCATCTCCGGACTCGCCCGTCAGGACGGCGTCGCCCTCGTCGGCATCGACTGCAAACGGGGCGTCGAACTCGCACCCTTCGCCGCCCGCCTCTCCGCCCTCGCCACCGACCCCGACGAAGCAGCCGAACTGCTGCCCGTGCTGGTCAAGGAAATGGAGGACCGATACGACCTGATCAAGGCCCGCCAGGGCATCGCCCCGGACACCCCCGACGAGGAGATCACCTCCGACATCTGGGGCCTGCCCGACGACCAACGGCCCACCCCCATCGTTCTGTTCATCGACGAGGTCGCCGAACTCTTCCTCACCGCCACCCGCAAGGACGAGGAACGCCGCGACGAGATGGTCACCCAGCTCATCCGCCTCGCCCAGCTCGGCCGCGCGGCCGGCATCTACCTCGAAGTCTGCGGCCAGCGCTTCGGCGCCGAACTCGGCAAGGGCGCCACCATGCTCCGTGCCCAGCTCACCGGCCGCGTCTGCCGCCGCGTCAACGACGAAGCCTCCGCCAAGATGGCCCTCGGCGACATCGCCCCCGAAGCCGTCCACGCCGCCTGCTCGATCGCGCCCGAGACACCCGGCCTCGCTGTCGCGGGCGACACCTCCGGCGGCTGGTCCCGCATCCGCACCCCCTACCTCTCCCTCGCCGACGCGGCCGCCATCTGCCACGACTCGGCCGACCTAGTCCCCGACGTCGCCGCCCTCAAGCCCTTCCGGCCCGACGTCCCCGTACGACCGCTCGCCACACCCGCGGCCCCGGTCGTGCAGCCGCACCCCGTCACCGACTGACCCACTCCCGGCGTCTTCGCGCGGTGTCCCTACCCCTCCCATGCCCGAAACCGGAAGGAGCCGCATCATGCGCGCCCAGCTGGCCCGCGTCGACGCGGTGCTCGTCCAGGCGCTCATCGCCGCCGCACTGTCCTTCGCTCACCTCCACGACGTCGCCTCAGCCGCCGACCAGGACGGATGGAAAGCCTGGGCCTACCCCATCTCCGTCGACCTCCTACTCGTCGCCGCCTGGCGCCGACTGCGCACCGGCACCACGAAAGCCGCTGCCTGGTGCTGGTTCGTCATCGCCCTCGTCGCATCCCTCGGCGCGAACGTCGCCACCGCCGGCCTCCTCGACCCCGGCAGCGTCCCGGCCTGGCTGCGGATCCTCGTCGCCGGATGGCCAGCCGTCGCCTTCCTTGGCGGCACCCTCCTCGCCCACACGACCCCAAAGGCACCCTCCACCGTAGAGACCACCGACGACGACCAGGAGCAAGAGCCCGAACCGACTCCCGAGACGCAGGCCGAAGAACAGCCACCCGCACCCCCAACCGTCCCGGTCCCGGCCGCCCTCGTCGCGCACGCCCGCAAGGTCGCCACCGAGCACTACACCCGCACCGGCAACCCCATCGACACACCGACTCTCCGCGCTCGCCTCGGCGTCCCGGCCCCCATGGCCGAAGCCATCGCCGCCCAGCTCTGAAAGGAGAACCAGGACTCGTGACCGCCAACCGCCGCTTCCGCAACGTCACCCGTATCGGCCCCGTCCAGGTCGGCACCGCCTACGACGACCGGGGCCGCGAGAAACACACCGCCGCCTGCACCGCACCGCGCTGCGGCTTCTCCGCCGACTACGACAGCCGTGCCGCCGCCGAACTCGCTGCCCGTACCCACCGCTGCCCCGTCCGCTGAAAGGACCCCGCACCCCGTGACCCTCAACCTGCCGCTCGTCGTCGTCCTCGGCTTCTTCGCCTGGGCTGCCGTCAAGTACCTCGGCGTCCGCACCTGGATCGTCGTCCTGGTCGCCCTCTTCGGCTTCTGGCTCTCGCACACCTTCCTGGCCCCCGCCATCGAGTCCGGCACGCTTAGCGGCGTGACCGTCATAAACGGCTCACATGCCTAGACGAGTAGATAAGGAGAACCTGACCGTGTTCCTGCCCGAGTACCCCGACAGCCCTACCGCGCCGCCCGCGCACACCCACAGCCCGACCGACCCGGCCCCCGCCCGGCGCTCCGCGCTCCCGGCCGTCTCCGTCAGCACCGGCGCTGCCGTCGCCGTGCTCATGGGCGGCGTGGTCCTCACCGCGCTCCTGACCGCCGTCGCCGTATCGGCCATCTCCGTGGCCATCGCCGCCGTGGTCCTGCGCTCCCTGCTCCGCGAACACAACCGGCGCTAATCCCTCTGCCCGACCCCTGGGGCGGCCACGACACCGCCAAGCATCCGGCCGCCCCAGGGCCCGTCACTCCTGACCGAGCCAGCCAGAAGGAGCCAGCCATCTTCACCCGCACCACCCCGCCCCCGCTCCGCGAACTCACCAACCTCGCCGCAGGCGGCACCCTGCCCGGTATCCTCCGCCAACTCTCCGGCCTCGGCGGCTGCACCAACCCCATCCGCCTCGACGGCCACTGCACCGAATACGACGTCGACACCACGACCGGCGAGATCGGCCGCATCCTCCAACACCTCGACTCCACCGACCTGCCCGCCGGCCAACTCCTCGTCCGCTGCAACAACCGCCGCACCACCCGCTGCCCGGCCTGCGCCGAGGTCTACCGCCGCGACACCTTCCACCTCATCTCCGCAGGCCTACGCGGCGGCAAGGGCACCCCTGAAGACGTCGCAGCCCACCCCCGGGTCTTCGCCACCTTCACTGCCCCCGGCTTCGGCCCGGTCCACAACCGTCGTACCGACGGCCGCGCCTGCCGCTGCGGCAATCACCACGACCAGGACGACGACGCCCTCGGCACTCCACTCGATCCCGACACCTACGACTACGACGCGGCCGTGCTCTGGAACGCCCACTCCGGTGCCCTGTGGCGCCGCTTCTCGATCTACCTCCGCCGGGAGGTCGCCAAGCGCGGGGGCCTCTCCCAGCGCCGCCTACGCGACCACGCCCGCGTCTCCTTCGCCAAGGTCGCCGAGTACCAAAAGCGCGGCGCCGTCCACTTCCACGCCGTCATCCGCCTCGACGGCCCGGAAGGCGGCGACACCCCACCCCCGCCCTGGGCCACCGCCGAACTCCTCACCGACGCCATCCAAACGGCCACCGCCAAGGTCCGGGTCGACGGCCCGACCCTCGGCGACCGCGCCCACACCTTCACCTTCGGCCGCCAACTCGACGTCCGCACCATCCGCTCCGCCGACTTCGACAACGGCCAGGAACTCACCGAACGCGCCGTCGCGGCCTACATCGCCAAGTACGCCACCAAGGGCGCCGAGACAGCCACGGGCGCTCTCGACCGGCCGCTGAAGTTCGTCGCCGAACTCGCCCAGCTCGACATCAGCGACCACGCCCGCCGCCTCATCCGAACCGCCTGGACCCTCGGCGCACGCAAAGACCTCGAACACCTCCGCCTGCGCGCCTGGGCCCACATGCTCGGCTTCCGCGGCCACTTCTCCACCAAATCCCGCCGCTACTCCACCACCCTCGGCGCCCTCCGCGACGCCCGCACCGAATGGCGCCGAGCCCAAGCCGTGGCAGCTGCCAGCCCTCGGCCGGACACGACGTACGTCCTCGCCCACTGGGTCTTCGCCGGCACTGGCCTCAGCTCCGCCGAGACCTGGCTTGCCGCATCCCTCGAACCCGCCCCCGGAACGGAAGGAGAACCCACCCGTGCCTGACGACGAGCTGCTGACGGTCCCAGAGGTCATGCGACGGCTGAGGCTGGGCCGCTCCACGGTCTACGACCTGATCCGTTCCCGCCGACTGCGTTCCCTCACGATCGGCCGTGCCCGCCGTATCCCGGCCTCCGCCCTCGACACATACATCCGCCGTCACCTGGAAGAAGCCGCCTGATGCCCGTACCGCGCAAGAGGACTCGCGCCAACGGCGAGGGGACCGTCTACCAGCGCAAGGACGGCCGTTGGGAAGCCGCCGGATACGTCCTCGCCCCCGGCAACACCCATAAGCGCGTCCGCGTCTACGCCGCCACCCGCAAAGAGGCCCTGGCGAAGCTGACCGAGAAGATCGCGGCCAGCAACCGAGGCGTCCCTGTCATCACCGCCCAAGACAGCGTGGCCGCCTATCTGACCTACTGGCTGAACAACGTCGCTGTCCACCACCTCCGCGAGACCACCCATACCCACTACACCGCCGTCGTCGAGCACTACCTCATCCCCGGCCTCGGCCGGAAGAAGCTCGCCAAACTCACCGCCAAGGACGTCCGCACCTGGCTCAACGCACTACGGACCGTCTGCCAGTGCTGCGCACGCGGCATCGACGCCCGCCGCAAACCCGACGCCGAGACCGGCCGCCGCCCACGCTGCTGCGCGCTCGGCCAGTGCTGCCGCAAGCTCCTCTCCCCTCTCACACTCGCCTACATCCACTCCGTCCTCAAATCCGCCCTGGAACACGCCGTCCGCGAAGAGGAGATCCCTCGCAACGTCGCCCGCAACGTCCGCACCGGAGTCCCACGCCCCCGCCGCTTCAACCCCCTCACCGCCGACGAAGCTCGACACTTCCTCGCTGCCGCCCAGAGCCACCGGCACGCCACACTCTTCGAACTCGCCCTGCGCACCGGCCTACGCAAGGGCGAACTCCTCGGCCTCCGCTGGGAAGACCTCGACCTCGACGGCGGCACCGCCACCATCCGCCGCACCCTCCAACGCACCAACAGTCGCGGCCTGGCCACCCTCCCCACCAAGACCATCAGTTCCGAACGACGCATCGCACTCCCGGCCTCCTGCGTCACCTCACTCCGCGGTCACCGTGAGCGCCAGGCAGAGGAGAAGGAGGAGACGGGCTCCGACTGGCATGACACCGGCCACGTCTTCACACGACCCGACGGACACCTGATCGAACCCGCCACGCTCACCAAGCAGTTCAACGCACTGCTCCGCGACGCCCACCTACGGCCGATCCGGTTCCACGACCTCCGCCACTCAACAGCGACGCTCCTCCTTGAGCAAGGCGTCGAACTCGTCGTCATCAAGGAACTCCTCGGCCACGCCCACATCGGCGTCACCGCGACGGTGTACGCCCACGTCCGCCTCCGCCTCCAACGCCAGGCCATTGACCTCCTCGGACGCGCACTCGGCGACCGAACCGAGGGCGACAACGGAGACGACCCGCCGACTTGTGCAGCACCCGTCCGCTGACGTTGCCGTCAACTACTGCCGTCAGACACCGCAGCGGCCCCACCGGAAACACTCCGGCGGGGCCGCTCGCTTTTGCCTAAGGTCAGCGGATCTTACGGAAACGATCGCACCCTCTTGAGCAAGATCATTCATCAGCGGCAATCGCTGCTACGTCCCCCAGACTCATGCCCGGCTCAATACTTCCACTGAAGCTGTAACTGTCGTCACAGAAGAATAGCTCAATATCCGTCGACACGAGGCCCCTGAACCAGAGTGCAAACCTGGCAGCCAGTTCGAGAGGCGAGTCAAGGTAAATGCAAGTTCCGTCCACGTGAGAGTAGCCCTCAAGTTCCTGGCCACCCTCCGAAACAGTCCAAACGACGTCCCTTGACTCCTGCGGTCCCTGCCGCTCTCGAATCACAGCGGAAGGCCAGTCTCGCTCCAACGCCGCGAGCAGGTCCGTCCGTCGAACGCCATGACTCTGATCTTCGAAGATGGCTAGATATGTCACTGACCTGCTCCTTTCCTACGGATCCACGACAACGGAGCCGGGGATGCCGTGCTGCTGCATGAGATCCGTGAAGTATGGCACGGCACCGGGCTCATTGGTGATGACGCGAAGCCCCACGAGCGGATTTCCGGGATCGTTGATCACCGCTGCATACCGTGAGAACTCATCATTCATCTTGGTGTCAATTTTCGCCTGGATGAAGTCAGGGACCTTTCCACCTGGCACGAAGGGGCTACGCCCAGCGTTGCCAACATACTTCGCATCCAAGAGCTCAGAGGTATTGACGTCAAGGCTATCCGCCCAGACCTGCGTACCTCCACCCGTGGCATGGTATTCCGTCGAACCAACCACTCGAACCTGATACGCCTGGTTCGCGCCGCTACCCTTCGGTGCTCCCGTTTTCAGCGACAGGGCATATGAAGTAGGACACCCCGTATTGGTGTTGTGAACCAAGATCGGGATGCCGCCCGCCACAACATAGTACGTGTG
>NZ_JBICZJ010000044.1:1073-14244 GCF_043201895.1 Streptomyces sp. NPDC048254 | reverse complement strand
TCCAGCATCAGGCCCCGCAGATAGCACTCGCCCCACCGCCGCTGATCCCGCCGCGGCAACGACCCGAACACATCGGCAACGAACTCCGATAACTCGCCCCGGAGCCGTTCCACTTCCCCCAGCCTCATACCAAGACGATGCCCACTACCAGGCGAGATCACCCGACGTAACGAAGCACTACTAGGCCCGGTCGTTTGGATCATCCCGGCGTCGCGGGGTGTGGCACGCCCTCCCCCAGAGGGGGGACCCCCAGCGGCGTTGTCGTCACTCGCCGGCGTCCCCCAGCCTTCGGCCGGGGGTGCCCCCACCGCGTCGCCCGCCGCGGCAGCGGCTGATCGGCTACGCCTCCTCCGCCTTGCAGTTGCACGCACCACACCCCGCTCGGGTCGGTCGAAAGGCGCCGCACCTCATAGCCGGCCTGATCCAAACGACAGGGCCTAGCGGCTACAGCGGCCGGGGCTGGGTCAACTCGTCGTAGACGCTGAGCACTTGGGTCACCGTCTCGTCCTCCGTCGGCCAGCTCGCCGCCTGCCGGGCGCCCTTCTCCCGCAGTTCCTCGCAGCGTTCGGGGTCGCCGAGCAGTCGCAGTACGGTGCCGGCGAGGGCGGTCGCGTCGCCGTAGGGCACGAGTTCGGCCGCGTCGCCGACCAGGTCGGGGATACCGCCGACGGCGGTCGCGACGAGGGGCACGCGCGCGTGCAGTGCCTCCTGGGCGAGCACCGAACGCGACTCCCAACTGCTGGGCAGCAGTGCCAGATCGGCGGCGGCGAGCAGTTCGGTGACGTCCTCGCGGCGGCCGATGAGCCGGGCGGGCAGCTCCTCGTCCTCGATCCGCCGCTGCAGCACCGTACGCAGCGGCCCCTCCCCCGCGATGACGAGCAGCGGTACCGGATCGAGCCGGCACCAGGCACGCGCCGCGTCCAGCAGGACGTCGTAGCCGCGTTGCTGGTCGAGGGAGCCGACGGCGATCAGCAACGGCCGCCCCATGGCGCCGAGTTCGGCCCGGACCTTGGGCCGCAGCCGGTCCGCGTCCTCCTGCTCCGCGGGCCGCCGCAGACCGGGCAGCGTCACGGCGGCGAGCCGCGCGTCCCGGGCGCCGGTACGGCGGGCCCGGTCCACCAGGTCGGAGGTGGTGCCCAGCACCACGGCGGCCGTCCGCACCACCCGCCGCTCCAGCATCCGCAGCAGATGCGCCCGGGCGCCTTCGGCCTCGGCCCGGTTGTGCCAGGTGACGACGAGCGGGGTACGGCGGCCGCTCAGTGCCAGCACGGCGCGGAAGGAGGCGTGCAGACCGTGCGCGTGCACCAGGTCGGCGTCGGTACAGGCCGCACGCAGCGCGGCCACCGACCCCGGGTCACTGCTGCGCGGCACATGGACATGGTCGGCGCCGACGCCCGAGAAGTCGTAGGCGCGGTCGGCCTCGACAGGGGCGCACACCGTGACCCGCACGCCCCGTGCGACAAGACCGGCGGCGAGCGAACGCACGTGCGCACTGCTGCCGGCGTTGCCACCGCCCAGCACCTGCACGGTGCGCAGCGGTGACTGACCGTGCGATGCGTTGCTGCTCACGGGGCTCACGCAGCCGGGCTCCTGTGTTCGGCGTCGGGACGGTCACGAGGGTACGAAGAGAAGGTATCGGGCCGAGGGGGGCACTGCGGGGCTCCGGGGAGGGGCATACCGGGGCGGGGCGGGGCATGCGCCGGAGTGTGTCACCCGTGAGAGTGACAGTACGGCAAGCCGAGCGGGCGCAGGCTCGGGCTCGCGTGCGGCCGGGTGGGCGCGTCGTCGCGCTCACCCGGCACCGCCTGCCGACACCGGACCCGCGCCCCCGAAGGGGCGCCTCAGGCGTCCGCTCTGGCGGTGGCGAGCAGTTCCTCCGCGTGAGCCCGTGCCGTCTCCGAGTCCTCCTGGCCGGCCAGCATCCGGGACAGCTCCCGGACCCGCTCCTCGCCCTCCAGGACCTTCACGCCCGAACGCGTGACCGAGCCGTCGTTGGTCTTCTCGACCAGCAACTGCCGGTCGGCGAAGGCGGCGACCTGCGGGAGGTGCGTGACCACGACCACCTGCGCCGACTTGGCGAGCTTCGCCAACCGGCGCCCGATCTCGACCGCCGCCTTGCCGCCGACGCCCGCGTCGACCTCGTCGAAGAGGTAGGTCGGGACCGGGTCGGTGCCCGCGAAGACGACCTCCACCGCGAGCATCACGCGGGACAGCTCACCGCCGGAGGCGCCCTTGGCGATCGGGCGGGGCGGGGCGCCGGGGTGCGGGGCGAGGAGCAGTTCGACCTCGTCGGCGCCCGAGGGGCCGTACGCGACCGTACGCCCGCCGACCTCCACGCCCTCCGGGTCCTCGGTCTGCCTGATGTCGAAGGACACGCGCGCGTGCGGCATCGCGAGGGAGCCCAGCTCGGCGGTGACGGCGGCCGCGAAGCGCTCGGCGGCCTCGGTACGCGCGTCGGTCAACGCCTGCGCGAGTCCGCTCAGTTCCGCACGAAGGGCATCGCGCTCGGCGGTCAGCTCGTCGATCCGCTCGTCGTCGCCGTCGAGTTCGGTCAGCCGTGAGGCGCCCCGCTCGGCCCACGCCAGCACCGCGTCGATGCCGTCGCCGTACTCGCCGTACTTGCGGGTGAGCGCGGTGAGCGCGGCGCGCCGCTCCTCCACCGCCGCGAGCCGCAGCGGGTCGGCGTCGAGGTCGTCGGCGTACCCGGCGAGTTCGCCCGCCACATCGCCGAGCAGGATCCCGACCTCGCCGATCCGGTCGGCGAGCGCGGCCAGCGCCGGGTCGTGCGACCGTACGGCCTCCAGGGCGCGGTGGGCGCCCGCGACGAGGGTGGCCGCGTCGATGCCCTCGGGGTCCTCGGGGTTGCCCGCGAGCGCGGAGTGCGCGGCGGTCGCGGCCGACGAGAGCGCTTCGGCGTGCCCGAGCCGCTCGGCCTCCTCGGCGAGTTCGACGTCCTCGCCGGCCCGCGGCTCCACGGCGGCGATCTCGTCGAGCCCGTAGCGCAGCATGTCGGCTTCCTGGGCCCGCTCACGCGCCCGGGTGACGATCTCGTCCAGCTCGACCGCCACGGCCCGCAGCCGCCGGTAGGCCTCGCTGTACTTGGCGAGCGGCACGGTGACCCCGTCGCCCGCGTACCGGTCCAGGGCCTGCCGTTGCCGGGACAGCTTCAGCAGCCCCTGCTGGTCGGTCTGCCCGTGCACGGCCACCAGGTCGTCGGCGAGCTCGGCGAGCAGCCCCACGGGCACGCTCCGGCCGCCCAGGTGCGCCCGGGAACGGCCCTCGGCGGAAACGGTACGGCTGATCAGCAGCGCCCCGTCGTCCAGCTCGGCGCCGGCCTCCTCGGCCCGTACGACCGCGGAGGTGCCCGGGGGCACGGTGAGCCGCCCCTCGACCACCGCCTTCTCGGAGCCGATCCGCACGAGCGCGGGATCGGCCCGCCCACCGAGCAGCAGCCCCAGGCTGGTGACCACCATGGTCTTGCCCGCACCGGTCTCACCGGTGACGGCGGTGAACCCCGGCGACAACTCGACGACAGCGTCGTCGATGACTCCGAGGGACCGTATCCGCATTTCTTCCAGCACGGAGAAGACCTTACGAGGTCCGGCCGACGAAGTGCGAGGCCCCCTGTCACCCGGGCGAGTGGAGGTGCGCCCCAAAGGGGCGCGGGGAACTGCGCGAGCAACCACGAACCACCCGCAGCCGTCGAAGTTCCCCAGCCACCCGCCGCGAACCGCTACTGCGGCGCCCCCCGCCACCCGGAGACCGGCAGCGCGAACTTGGCCACCAGCCGGTCCGTGAACGACGCGTGATGCAGGCGGGCCAGCCGCACCGGCACCGCCCCCCGCCGCACCTCGACCCGCGCCCCGGGCGGCAGCTCGACGGTCCGCCGCCCGTCGCACCACAGCACGCCCGGCTGGATGTGCGGCAGCACCTCCACCGCCAGCACCGAGTCCGGCGAGGTCACCAGCGGCTTCGCGAACAGCGCGTGCGCGGAGATCGGCACCATCAGCAGCGCCTCCACCTCCGGCCACACCACCGGCCCGCCGGCCGAGAACGCGTACGCCGTGGACCCGGTAGGCGTCGACAGCACGATGCCGTCGCACCCGAACCCGGTCACCGGCCGCCCGTCGATCTCCAGCACGACTTCGAGGAGCTTCTCGGCGCCCGCCTTCTGCACGGCCGCCTCGTTCAGCGCCCAGTCGGTGTGCACGATGTCCCCGTTGCGGTGCACGACGACGTCGACGGTCATCCGCTCCTCGACCTCGTACGCCTTGCTCACCACCCGGTCCACGACCTTGTCGAGGTCGTCCCGCTCGGCCTCGGCGAGGAACCCGACGCTGCCGAGGTTGACGCCGAGCATCGGCACCCCGGAGGCACGGGCGAACTCGGCGCCGCGCAGCAGCGTGCCGTCACCGCCGAGCACGATCAGCAGCTCGCAGCCGTCGAGGCTGTGCGGTGAGGCCTCCTCGACGAGTTCGACCTCCTCGGGGAGCGGCAGGTCGCGGGCCTCGAAATCCAGGACCCGTACGCCGACTCCGGCTGCCAGCAGGCCCTTGACCACGAGTTCGGCGCTGCGGATCGCCGCAGGCCGCCCGGTGTGGGCCAGCAGGAAAACAGTACGAGCTCGGTTCTGTGTCAACGCGGCCCCTCCGCCACTGCACGGTCAACGTCGGCCGGGTCCAGTCGGGGTGCCCCGGCCCGCAGCCACAGAAAGTACTCGACATTGCCGGACGGCCCGGGCAGCGGACTGGCGGTGACACCGTTCGTCCCGAGTCCCAGCTCCCACGCCTTCTCGGCGACCCCCCGCACGGCCTCCGCCCGCAGCTGCGGACTCCGTACGACTCCCCCGCTGCCCAGCCTCTCCTTGCCCACCTCGAACTGCGGCTTGACCATCATCACCAGGTCGGCGTCCGGCTTCACGCACCGCGCCAGGGCCGGCAGCACCAACCCGAGCGGGATGAAGGACAGATCACCCACGACAAGATCCACAGGCTCCCCATCGATCGCTTCAAGCGTCAACTCGCGTACGTTCGTACGGTCCTTGACGGTGACGCGTTCATCGCTCCGCAGAGACCAGGCGAGTTGTCCGTATCCGACGTCGACGGCGACGACCTGCGTGGCGCCCGCGCGCAGCAGCACGTCGGTGAAGCCTCCGGTGGACGCGCCGGCGTCCAGCGCCCGCCGTCCCTCGACCACGAGCCCCTGCGGGACGAACGCGGCCAGCGCCCCCGCCAGCTTGTGGCCGCCCCGGGACACGTACTCGGGGTCGTTGTCGTCGGACTGCACGACGATGGCCGCGGCGGTCTCCACCTGGGTGGCCGGCTTGGTCGCCAGGGTCTTGCCGACGGTGACCCGCCCGGCGGCGATCAGCTGGCCGGCGTGCTCGCGCGAACGCGCCAGCTTCCGGCGGACCAGCTCCGCGTCCAGACGGCGACGTGCGACTCCTGCCACGTTCGGTTCAGCTCCTGCTCTGGTGGTACGACGGTGCGGGCGCCCTGTTGCCGTAGGGCGGTTCGGGCGCCGGGGGTCCCGGGCGGGTGTCGAGCGCGGTGAGCGCGTCGCGCAGCCCCCCGTGTACATCCTCGTACACCTCCAGATGCCCGTCCGTGGCGAGGTGGTCGGTGTCGCCCAGCCGGTCGAGTTGGGCGTCGACCTCGGCGTTGCCGGTGGGGGTGCGGGGGACGTTCAGCGGGGCAGGGGCGGCGGGGTCGTACTCGGGCTCGGCCGGGACCGCTTCCGCCGTCTCCGCCACCCGGCCCTCGGGCACAGAGTCGGTCATGCCCCGACGCTACCTCGAACCGCTGGGGTACCGTCGGTCGCGATGGCCACGATCGAGGAGTGCCGCGCCGCACTCGACAAGCTCTCCCACACCATGGGCGGCGCCGAGGGCGACGTCCGCGCGGCCGCCGCCATGGACCGCACGGTCAGCTGCCACATCACCGACCTGGACGTCACCTTCGCCGGCCGGCTCACCGGCGGCCGGATCGAGGTGGAGGAGACGTTCCCCGGGCCGCCGCGGGAGAAGGCGCAGATCGGGCTGGCCATGGCCGGCGACGACCTGGTGGCCCTGGTCGACGGCGAGCTGAACTTCGCCGGGGCCTGGGGCTCGGGCCGGGTGAAGCTGGACGCGAACCTGCTGGACCTGTTCCGGCTCAGGAAGCTTCTGTGACCGTGACCCGCGTACGTGCCTTCCGGGCCGCCGGCACCACCAGCGGCGTCCCCGTCTCCGGGTCGTCGATGATCTGGCAGCGCAGCCCGAAGACGTCCTCGACCAGCTCCGCGGTGACGATGTCGTTCGGGGCGCCCTCGGCGATCACCTCGCCGTCGCGCAGGGCGATGAGATGGGTGGCGTAGCGGGCCGCGTGGTTGAGGTCGTGCAGCACGGCGACCAGCGTCCGGCCCTGCTGCTCGTGCAGCTCGGCGCAGAGGTCGAGGACGTCGATCTGGTGCTGGATGTCCAGGTAGGTGGTCGGCTCGTCGAGGAGCAGCAGCGGCGTCTGCTGGGCGAGCGCCATGGCGATCCACACGCGCTGCCGCTGACCACCGGACAGCTCGTCGACATACCGGTCGGCGAGTTCGGCGACCCCCGTCTGGGCCATCGACTCCTGGACCACCCGCTCGTCCTCGGCGGACCACTGACGCAGCAGGTTTTGGTGCGGGTAGCGGCCGCGGCCGACCAGGTCGCCGACGGTGATGCCGTCGGGCGCGACGGACGACTGGGGCAGCAGGCCGAGGGTGCGGGCGACCTTCTTCGCCGGCATCGACTGGATGACCTGCCCGTCGAGCAGTACCCGGCCCTGGCTGGGCTTGAGCATCCGGGACAGCGCCCGCAGGAGCGTCGACTTGCCGCACGCGTTGGGGCCGACGATCACGGTGAAGGAGTTGTCGGGGATCTCCACCGACAGCCGCTCGGCGATGACACGCTGGTCGTAGGCGAGGGTGACGTTCTCGGCGGACAGGCGGTTCACTGTGCTCCTCTTGCTGTCTGTCTGGGGGTTCGCGCTCATATCCGGCCCGCCTTGCGTTCGGTGACGAGGAGCCAGAGCAGGTAGAGGCCGCCCAGGACGCCGGTGACCACGCCCACGGGCAGCTGGTCGGCGCCGAAGGCGCGCTGGGAGGCCCAGTCGGCGGTGACCAGCAGGGTGGCGCCCATGCAGAGGGAGGGCAGCAGGTTGGGGCCGGGCGAGCGGGTGAGACGGCGGGCGAGCTGCGGGGCGGTGAGCGCCACGAAGCTGACCGGGCCCGCGGCCGCGGTGGCGGCCGCGGTCAGCAGGACGGCCGACACCATCAGCAGCAGCCGTACCCGCTCCACACGCACCCCGAGCGCGTTGGACACGTCGTCGCCCATCTCCATCATCCTGAGGCCGCGCGCGTTGCCGAGGGCCAGCGGAACGAGGACCGCGCACAGCGCGAGCAGCGGCCAGACCTGGCTCCAGTCCCGGCCGTTGAGGGAGCCGGTCATCCAGACGACCGCGCGCGTCGCGTCGACGAAGTCGGCTTTGGTGAGCAGATAGCCGTTGACGGCGGTGACGACCGCGGAGACACCGATACCGACCAGGACCAGCCGGTAGCCGTGCACACCCTGCTTCCAGGCGAGCAGATAGATGGCGAGACCGGTCAGCAGACCGCCGACCAGCGCGCCGAACGTGACCTGGGAGGCGCCCCCGGACGTCAGCACGATGACGACGAGCGCGCCGGACGTCGCGCCCTGGGAGAGACCGAGGACGTCCGGGCTGCCGAGCGGGTTGCGCGAGATGGCCTGGAACAGCGCGCCGCCGAGGCCGAGCGAGGCGCCGACCAGCAGACCGACCAGCACGCGCGGCAGCCGCAGCTCGTTGACGATGAAGTCCTGGCCCGCGGTGCCGTTGCCGGCCAGCGTCTTCACCACATCGCCGAAGGAGATCGGGAAGTCGCCGGTGCCGATCAGCACGACACTCGCGGCACACGCGGCCAGCAGCAGCACGGTCACGACGACCAGCGCCCGCAGGTCCGTCCGCAGGGAGAGCCCGCCGGGGGTGCGCAGAGTACGCGTGTTACGCGTGTTCTTCACAGCGGTGGTCTTCACAGCAGTGGTCTTCACAGCAGTGGTCTTCACAGCAGTGTTCCTCACAGCTGGGCCGTCCTCCGCCGTCGTACGAGAAGAATGAAGACCGGCCCGCCGATGATCGCGGTGACGATGCCGACCTGGAGCTCCGAGGGGCGGGCGACGATCCGGCCGACGACATCGGCGCCGAGCAGCAGCACGGGCGACAGGATCGTCGCGTACGGCAGGATCCAGCGCAGGTCGGGGCCGGTGAAGGAACGCACGACGTGCGGGACCATCAGGCCGACGAAGGCGATCGGGCCGCAGGCCGCGGTGGCCGCGCCGCACAGCACGACGGCGGCGAGCATGGCGAGGGCCCGGGTGCGGCCCAGGTTCGCGCCGAGGGCGCGGGCGGTGTCGTCGCCCATCGCCACCGCGTTCAGCGGCCGGGCGAGGCCGAGGGCGAGCAGGGTGCCGACCGCGAGGAACGGCAGCACCTGCACGATCGTCGAGTCGTTCGCGGAGGCCAGCGAACCGACCGTCCAGAACCGCCACTTGTTGAGCGCCGCGCCGTCCGTGATCATCACGGCCTGGAGATAGCCGTAGAGCGCGGCGCTGATCGCCGTGCCGGCCAGCGCCAGCCGGACCGGGGTGGCACCCCGGCTGCCGCCCAGGAACCACACCAGCGCGCCCACGGCGGCCGCCCCGAAGAAGGCGAACCATACATAGCCGTTGAGGGTGGTGACGCCGAAGTAGGTGATGGCGGTGACGACCGCGGCCGACGCGCCCGCGTTGATGCCGAGCAGTCCGGGGTCCGCGAGCGGGTTGCGGGTGAGCGCCTGGAGCACCGCCCCGGACAGGCCGAGGGCGGCGCCGGCCAGCAGACCGAGGACGGTCCGGGACAGCCGCTCGTCGACGACCACGTCGCCGTAGGTCCCCGTGCCGTGGAACAGGCCGTGCCAGACCTGGTCCAGCGGCAGCTCCTTCGCTCCGATCGCGATGCTCGCCAGGGCGACGAGCAGCAGGATCACGACGGAGACGAGGAGCCCAAGGGTCCGTATCGCCCGGCGGGTTGGGGGCGCGGGGGCGGTCTCCGCGCGCTGTTCGGGAGGACTGTCGACCAACACCCGGTTAGGTTAGCCTACCCTCTCATCGGATCGATGCCCGGTCCGGTGAGCAGGGGGTGGGCGGCGTGGCCTCAGAGCCCCAGCCGCGCCAGCGCCTTGCCTCCGTCCAACTCGCAGGAGCCGTCCCCGGCCGCCGTCCAGGCCGCCGCGCACAGCGCCCGCAGCCCGTCGAGGGCCTCGCCGTCCCCCGCCAGCTCCAGCCGGTCAGCCCCCGCCGTGGCCGTCCAGCCACCGCACCGGTAGCCGTCGCCCGCCGCCGTGACCTCCGGCTGTCCGGTGAGCAGCCCCCGCAGATCGGCGTCGACATAGGTCGGCCGGTGCTGCGGCGGCGCGGCGAGCAGCTGCGGCCCGTCGGTGACACCGGTCAGGACGAGCAGCGAGTCGACCCCGCCGTTGAACGCGCCCTCGATGTCGGTGTCCAGCCGGTCCCCGACCACCAACGGCCGCTTCGCACCCGTCCGCAGGACCGTCTCCCGGTGCATCGGCGGCAGCGGCTTGCCGGCCACCTGCGGCTCGGCTCCCGTCGCGATCCGGACAACCTCCACCGCCGCGCCGTTGCCCGGCGCGATCCCGCGCCCGCTGGGAATCGTCAGATCGGTGTTGGACGCGAACCAGGGCACCCCGCGCGCGACGGCGTACGACGCCTCGGCGAACCGCCCCCACGCCAGGTCAGGGCCGCCGTACCCCTGCGCGACGGCGGCCGGGTCGTCGTCGGCGGAGTCCACCGGCTCCAGCCCGCGCTCCCGCAGGGCGACCCGCAGCCCCTCGCCGCCGATCACCAGCACCCGCGCACCCGCCGGCACCTGCTCGCTGATCAGCCGTGCGACCGCCTGCGCCGAGGTGATGACGTCATCCGCGCCGGTCGGGATCCCCAGCTCGGTGAGGTGCCCGGCCACCGTGTCCGGCGTGCGCAGCGCGTTGTTGGTGACGTAGGCCAGATGCATCCCGCCCGCGCGCGCCGCCGCCAGCGACTCCACTGCGTGCTCGATCGCGCTGCCGCCCGCGTACACCACGCCGTCCAGATCGAGCAGCGCCGTGTCATACGCCGTGCTCAGAGCCTGTTCACTGCCCTCGGGACCAGTCCCGACACCCTGGCTCATTCCTCATCGCTCCTCGTCACTCTTCGTTGTCCCGCCTTTCCCCATCGATCATCCCGCACGCCACTGACACACGTACGATGCCGGGATGAACACTGCAGGTCACTCGGAAGCAACGGAGCGCCGAGGCCTGGAACTCAACCCGTTCCGAGGCCTTCGCTACGACCCCGACCGGGTCGGCAGCCTCGCCGCCGTCACTTCCCCGCCGTACGACGTCGTCGTACGCCCCGACGGCGTACACCACCTCCAGTCCGCCGACCCGCACAACATCGTCCGTCTGATCCTGCCCCAGGCAGGTACCCCCAGCGCCGGTACCGAGCAGGCGGCCGACACGCTGAAGCGCTGGCAGGCCGAAGGCATCCTCACCACGGACCCCGAACCCGGCCTGTACGTCTACGAGCAGCACGACGGCAACGGCATGCTCCAGCGCGGGGTCATCGGCGCGCTGCGGATCTCGGAACCGTCGGAGGGCGTGGTGCTGCCGCACGAGGAGGTCATGCCCCCGGTCGTCGCCGACCGCGCGGCCCTGATGCGCGCGACCTCCGCGAACCTCGAACCCCTTCTCCTGACCTACCGGGGCAACGGCACGACCGCCGAGGTCGTCGAAGCGGCGGCCGACCGCCCCCCGCTCCTGGCCACCACCACGGAGGACGGCTTCCACCACCGCCTCTGGTCGATCACCGACCCTTCCGAGGTGGCACGTGTCCAGTCCGACCTGGCCCACCACCAGGCCCTGATCGCCGACGGCCATCACCGCTGGGCCACCTACCTGCGTCTACGCGCGGAGCACGCTTCCCCCAGCCCCTGGGACTACGGCCTGGTCCTCCTGGTCGACACCGCGCGCTACCCGCTGCGTGTCCGCGCCATCCACCGCCTGCTGCACGGCCTGCCGGTGGCGGACGCCCTGGCGGCCCTACAGGACCATTTCCGGGTACGACGGCTCGACGTCCCCCTGCCGCAGGCCCAGGAGGCGCTCGCGGACGCGGCCTGCGCCGGCAACGCGTTCCTGCTGGCCGGCGACGGGACCTTCCACCTCGTCGACCGCCCGGACCCGGATCTCCTGGCCCGTACGATCCCCGCCGACCGCCCGGCCGCCTGGCGCACGCTCGACGCGACCGTCCTGCACGCCACGCTCCTCGACCACGTCTGGCGCATCCCCGAGGACTCGAACGCGCACATCGCGTACATCCACGACGCGGCGGCGACGGTCGCCAAGGCGGAACGTGCCGGCAGTACGGCCGTCCTCCTGCACCCGGTCCACGAGGAGGTCGTCCGCGACCTGGCCCGCCAGGGCGTGACGATGCCCCGCAAGTCGACGTCCTTCGGCCCGAAGCCGGCGTCGGGACTGGTGCTGCGGGCGCTCGACATCTGAGAACGGCTGAGAACGGCTGAGAACGGCGACGAGAACGAGAGAGGGCAGGCCCCGGTCGGAGCCTGCCCTCTGTCGAACGCCGTGATCAGTCCTTGTCGGCCTCGGACTTCGACTCGATCTCGGTCTCCGCCTCTGCCTCGGCCTCGGCCTCTGCCTCGGTCGCGGACTTGGCCGCGGCCTTGGAGTCCGCCTCGGAGTCGGTCGCGGCTTCGCCGAGGGACTCCTCGGACTCGTCCGCGTCGTCGTCCACGTCGACGTCCGTGTCCTCGGCCGCTTCCTCGTCCGTGACCGTGACCTCGGCCTCGTCCTCGGCCTCGTCGTTCAGGGCGTCGACGAACTCGACCCCGTCCAGCTCGGCCAGCCGGTCGGAGGCGTCCGTGCTGCCGTCCCGGTCGGCCTCGACGGCCTTGGCGAACCATTCCCGCGCCTCGCCCACACGCTCGGCCGCGAGCAGGGCGTCGGCGTAGGCGTACCGCAGCCGCGCGGTCCACGGCTGTACGGAGTTGGACGCCAGCTCGGGGCTCTGCAGCGTCACGATCGCCGCGTCCAGCTGCCCCATGTCACGCCGGGCACCGGCGGCGACGAGCCGCATCTCGACCTGGCCGGCCTTGTCGAGCTTGTGCACCTCGGGGGCTCCGGCCATGTCCAGCGCCTTCTCCGGCCGCCCGAGCCCACGCTCGCAGTCGGCCATCACCGGCCACAGGTCCGCGCTGCCGGTCATCCGCCGCGCGGCCCGGAACTCGGCGAGCGCCTCGCTGTACTTCTGGTTCGCGTACGCGGCGAACCCGGCGGCCTCACGCACGGCGGCGACACGGGACGCCAGACGCAGGGCCACCTTGGAGTAGCCGTACGCGCCCTCGGGGTCCTCGTCGATGAGCCGCGCGACCATCACCAGGTTCTTGGCGACGTCCTCCGCGAGCGTCTTGGGCAGGCTCTGCAGCTCCTGGCGTACGTCCTTGTCGATCTCGTCGCCGGTGACGTCCTCCGGGATCGGCAGGCGCTTGATCGGCTCCCGGTCCCGGTCGCGCTCACGCTCGTCACGACGTCCGTAACCGCCGCCACGCCGGTCGTCGCCTCGCCGGTCGTCCCGACGGTCGTCGCGCCGGTCGTCCCGGCCGCGGTAACCGCCGCCGCCCCGGTTGTCGTCCCGACGGAAGTCACTCCGCCCGCCGCGGTCGTCGCGGTCATCACGACGGACGGCGGGACGGTCGTCGCGGCGGAAGCCACCCCGGTCCCCACGGTCGTCCCGCTGGAACGCCGGGCGGGAACCACGGTTGTCATCACGCCGACCGTAGCCACCACCACGATTGTCATCACGCCGGTTGTCATCACGCCGGTCATCCCGACGGTCGTCGCGCCCGCGGTAGCCGCCGCCGCCCCGGTTGTCGTCCCGACGGAAGTCACTCCGCCCGCCGCGGTCGTCGCGGTCATCACGACGGACGGCGGGACGGTCGCCACGGTCGTCGCGGCGGAAGCCACCCCGGTCCCCACGGTCGTCCCGCTGGAACGCCGGGCGGGAACCACGGTTGTCATCACGCCGACCGTAGCCACC
>NZ_JBICZJ010000044.1:0-978 GCF_043201895.1 Streptomyces sp. NPDC048254 | reverse complement strand
CCACCACCACGATTGTCATCACGCCGGCTGTCGTCACGGCGGTCATCCCGACGGTCGTCACGCCGATCGTCCCGCCCGCGGTAACCGCCGCCGCCCCGGTTGTCGTCCCGACGGCCGCCATAGCCACCGCCGGCACCACGATTGTCGTCGCGCCGGTCGTCCCTGCCGCGGTAGCCACCGCCACCGCGGTTGTCGTCCCGACGGAAGTCACCACGGTCACCACGGTCACTCCGACCGCCACGGTCGTCGCGGTCATCACGACGGAACGCCGGACGGTCACCACGGTCGTCGCGCCGATCGTCCCGCCCGCGGTAGCCACCGCCGCCCCGGTTGTCGTCCCGACGGCCGCCGTAGCCACCACCGGCACCACGGTCGTCCCGCTGGAACGCCGGGCGGGAACCGCGGTTGTCATCACGCCGACCGTAGCCACCACCACGGTTGTCATCACGGCGGTTGTCATCACGCCGGTTGTCGTCACGGCGGTTGTCATCACGCCGGTTGTCATCGCGACGGACGTAACCGCCCCGGTCGTCGCCGCGACGCTCGTCACCACGACGGTCGTCCCGACGGGCGTATCCGCCACCGCGGTTGTCGTCGCGGCGGCCGTAGCCACCGCCACCACTGCCGCCACGATTGTCGTCGCGACGGACGTAACTGCCGCGGTCTCCGCGGTCGTTGCTGCGGTCGTTGCGGTCTCCGCGGTATCCACCACGGTCGCCACGGCCACCACGGTCACCACTGTCCCGTGGCCGCTGGTCGCGCTCCGGTCGCTCGTCGGGAGAGTTGGTGGACATGGTGACTCCTGTCTTCGGTACCGCAAGCATTGTAAAAACAAAAGGACCCCTGGTCCCAGCTGAACGCTGGTGACCAGGGGTCCTCAAAGATTGTTCGGCGGTGTCCTACTCTCCCACAGGGTCCCCCCTGCAGTACCATCGGCGCTGTAAGGCTTAGCTTCCGGGTTCGGAATGTAACCGGGCG
>NZ_JBICZJ010000043.1:0-19698 GCF_043201895.1 Streptomyces sp. NPDC048254 | reverse complement strand
TCATACCAAGACGATGCCCACTACCAGGCGAGATCACCCGACGTAACGAAGCACTACTAGGGCCTGTCCGGCGGATCATGCCGCGGACGCGGGGCCTGGCACGTCCACCTGCGGCGTTGTCGTCGGTTGTCAACGTCCCCCAGCCTTCGGCCGGGGGTGCCCCCACCGCGTTGCCGCCCTCCTCCGCCTTGCAGCTGGACGCACCAGACCCCGCTCACCGGCGCTGATGATGTGCCGTTGTTCTCCTGCGACCTGATCCGCCGGACAGGCCCTAGCGCAGCTTCTCCTTCATCTCGTCCTGCTTCGCCAGGATCGGATAGCCGCTGACGCTCAGCGCGTTGCCGTGCCCGGTCTGGTGGATGTCGAACACCGACTGGACGGCGGCGTAGAAGCCCTGGACGTCCAGGGTCTGGTTGACGGCACGTTTGGCCTGGCGCAGGCCGAAGGCGGGCATCCGGGCGATCCGCTCGGCGAGTTCACGGGTGGCCGCGTCCAACTCGGCGCGTGGCACGACCTGGTTGACCATGCCGACCCGCTCGGCCTCCTCGGCGGTCAGCGGCCGGCCGGTGAAGAGGATCTCCTTGGCCTTGCGGGGACCCAACTCCCAGGTGTGGCCGTGGTATTCGACGCCGCCGATGCCCATGGTGACGACCGGGTCGGAGAACAGGGCGTCCTCGGCGGCCACGATCAGGTCGCAGGGCCAGCACAGCATCAGCCCGCCGGCGATGCAGCGGCCCTGCACGGCGGCGATCGACGGCTTCGGTACGTTGCGCCAGCGCAGCGTGTACTCCAGGTACCGGCGGTTCTCGGCCCGGTAGATCCACTCCAGGGTGATCTCGTCGGGGCCGGGCCAGCGGTCCTTGAGGTCGTGCCCGGCGGAGAAGTGCTTCCCCTCGGCGCGCACCACGATCACCTTCACCTCCGCGTCCGCGGCGGCCCGCGTCCAGGCGGCGTCGAGTTCGTCGAGGAGGGCGGCGTTCTGGGCGTTGGCGACCTCGGGCCGGTTGAGGGTGAGGGTGGCGATGCCGTCCTCGACCTCGTACAGGGTGTGCACGGACGTCTCCTCAGCGTCGGGGCAGACCGAGCACCCGCTCGGCGATGATCGTGCGCTGGATCTCGGACGTGCCACCGGCGATGGTGCCGCCGAAGCTGCGGGCGAAGCGGTTGAACCAGCCGGCGGAGTCGTCGTCGAAGCTCATGTGGTGGTACGGCGCCGTCCGCGCCGGATGCAGCAGGCCGTCGGGGCCGGACGCCTCCAGGACGTGCTCCAGGGCGTGCTGTGCCGCCTCCGAGCCGAACACCTTGAGCACGGACAGCGCCGGTACGTCCTGCTCGCCGCGGGCGGCGCGGGCGAGGGCGGCCGAGCCGAGCAGTCGTAGCGCCTGGAGGTCCATGACGAGCGTGGCGTACCAGTCCTTCTGCAGGGCGCCGGTGGGCCGGAAGTCGCGTGCGGCGGCCTCCAGCCGCTCGGCCTCGCCCAGCCACATCAGGGTGCGCTCGTGCCCGAGGGAGCCGTTCGCGACCCGCCACCCCTGGTGGAGGGGGCCGACGAGGTTCCCGGCGGGGACCCGGACGCCCTCGAAGAAGACCTCGTTGAAGTCCTTGTCGTCGGGGCCGGTGTAGGAGGCGAAGGGGCGGCGGGTCACGCCGGGGGTGTCGGTGGGGACGAGGAGGACGCTGATGCCCTTGTGCTTGGGGGCGTCCGGGTCGGTGCGGACGAAGGCGAGCAGCACGTCGGCGTCGTGGGCGCCGGACGTCCAGACCTTCTGGCCGTCGACGGTGAAGTGGTCGCCGTCGAGTACCGCGCGGGTGCGCAGGGAGGCCAGGTCGGAACCGGCGCCGGGCTCGCTCATGCCGAGGGCGGCGGTGAGCTCGGCGCGCAGGATGGGCACGGCCCAGCGGTGCTTCTGCTCCTCGGTGCCGAAGGAGAGCAGCGAGGCGGCGATGATGCCGACGCCCTGCGGGTTGAAGCTGTGGCAGATACGGCGCCGGGACAGCTCCTCGCGGTGCACGTACTGCTGGACGACGGTGGCGTTGCGGCCGCCGAACTCGGGCGGGTTGCCGGGCAGCAGCCAGCCCTCGTCGAACTGGAGGCGCTGCCAGCGCCTGGCCCACTCGGGCAGGTGCGCGGTGGAGCGGGAGCGTTCGGCGGCCTCCGCCTCGGTCGGCAGGTTGGCCTCCAGGAACACGGTGAACTCGGCGCGGAAGGCCTCGACTTCGGCATCGAAGGACAGCCTCATGACGCCGCCTCGGCAACCCACTGGTTGGCGACGAGCGCCCGGTGCTCGGCGGCCCCGCCGAGCATCAGCTCGCCCGCCTTGGCCCGCTTGACCGCGAACTGCAGGTCGTTCTCCCAGGTGTGGCCCATCGCTCCGAACAGCTGCACGGCGTTGCGGAACACCAGCGCCTGGCACTCCCCCGCCGAGGCCTTGGCCATCGAGGCGGCCAGGCCGCGCCGGGGGTCGCCCTCGGCGATGGTGAGGGCGGCGAAGTAGGCGAGGGCGCGGGCCCGTTCGACGGCCACGTGCATGTCGGCCGCCTTGTGCTGGACGGCCTGGAAGGAGCCGATGGGCGCGTCGAACTGACGGCGGGTGCGGACGTGGTCGAGCACCAGGTCGAGGGCGCGACGGCAGGCGCCCACCATGGTCAGGGCCATGCCGGTGAGCGCGACGTGACGGGCGTTCCCCGGATCCGCCCCGCTCCGCTCGCCCCCGCCGACCCGGACCCGCGCGAAGGTGACGTCGGCGAGGTGCAGCACGGGGTCGAAGACCGGGGTGCGTACGGCGGTCACCTCGGCGGCGGGTACGACGAAGACACCGGCGCCGGTGACGACGGCGAGGCGGTCGGCGCGGTCGCCGTCGAGTACGTGGCGGGCGGTGCCGTCCAGGACCCAGCCGCCGTCGGCGGGCCGTGCGGTGGCGCCCTCGTGGACGGCCGCGCCGGACCGGCCCGGATCCGCGAACTCCGCTGCGAGCGGGGCGAACTGGGTCAGGGTCGCCAGGTAGGGCGTGGGGTCGGTGGCCCGGCCCAGCTCCTCCAGGACGATCGCCAGTTCCACCGCGTCCGCCGGGTCGGTCAGCTCGGTCCAGCCGAGGTCCGCATAGCCGCGCCACAGCGGGTCCGGATCGGCGCCGTCGTCCACGACGGACCGCACCAGCGCCGGCGGGCAGTCCTTGCGGACGGCCTTGTGCACGGTGTCCTGCCACAGCCGTTGCTCGGCGTCGAACTCGAACAGCATCGGCACCTCCGAGCACGAAGATGAGAATCACATTCTCCCTATTGGGAATCAGAAGTCTCCTCCAGATCCCTGGTGATGTCCAGACTGGATATAGGTTGCTTGCCGGTGTGGTGCAGTAATGTTCTCCCCATGGCACAGAAGGCGGATCAGCCCGTGAGCAGCACCTCGACCGAGGAACCGGCCTGGAAGCAGCGCGCGGTCGAGCGTTCCACCCAGGCGGCGAAACGCCGGGCGGAGCAGAGGGTGGAGCGGTTCCTCGACGCGGCCCAGGCGATCATGGCGGAGAAGGGCACGACCGACTTCACCGTGCAGGAGGTCGTCGACCGCTCCAAGCAGTCACTGCGGAGCTTCTACCAGCACTTCGACGGCAAGCACGAGCTGCTGCTCGCCCTGTTCGAGGACGCGATGGGCAAGTCCGCGGACCAGTTGCGGGCCATCGCGGCCGAGCAGTCCGATCCGCTGGACCGGCTCAGGGTGGTCGTCCAGGAGCTGTTCGAGAGCTCGCGCCCCGACCCGACCGGCAAGCAGCGCCCCCTGTTCAGCGACTTCGCGTTGCGGCTGCTGGTCTCGCACCCGGCCGAGATGCGGGTCGCGAACGCGCCGCTGCTCGCGCTCTTCACCGAACTGATGGAGAGCCTGGAGGAAGCGGACGTGCTCCGCCCGGGCTACAAGGCCAAGCGGGTGGCGGCGCTGACCATGCAGACCGTCATGTTCAACGCCCAGTCCAGCGGCCAGGACGCGGCCCACCCGCTGACCGCGGAGGAGATCTGGGACTTCTGCGCGAGCGGGATCACGGGCGAGTAGGGGCCAGGGCGAGCCGGGTCGGCCGCCAACCCGACGCCTTCCAACTTGCGAGAGTGTCATTCTCGCACGCGAATATCTCCATTACCCTCGCTGGCATGCCACTTGCCGTGAGTGAACTCTGGGACGACCTCCTGCACTGCCTCGACCTCCAGGGGCACGACGAGGAGACGGGCCCTGTCTACGAGGCGAGCAACCAACGACTCGGCTACCACCGGCTGTTCGGCGGGCAGTTGCTGGCCCAGTTCGTCCGGGCGGCGCAGCTCGGCTGCCCCGGGCAAGAACGTCAAGTCCCTGCACGCCCTGTTCACCCGTGCGGGCCGGCCGGAAGAGCCCGTCCGCTACGAGGTACTGCGTCACCACGACGGGGGTTCCTTCGCCGCGTCGACGGTGGTCGCCCGGCAGGCGCGGGGCGTGGTGGCCACCGCGTCGGTGTCCCTGCACGTCCCGGAGGACGGCCCCGCCCGCCAGACGGTCCCGGCCGTGCCCGGACTGCCCGGCCCCGAACACCGCAGGGACCTCCACCCGATCCCCTGGGAGACGCGGACCACCGCCGACCTGGACACCCCCGCGTCCGAGCCGCCGGAGTTCGAGCTGTGGATGCGCTGCCCGGCCGCCGAGCCGGACCTGGCCCCGGCGCTCACCGCCTACGCCACCGACCTGACGCTCATCGGCACCGCCCTGCGCCCCCTCGCCGGAGTCACCCAGCACGACTCCGGGACGGCCTTCACGTCCGCGGTCACCTCGCACACCGTCTGGTTCCACCGGTCGTTCGGCGCCGACGGCTGGCTGCTGCTGCTGCAGCACAACCCGGTCCTGGCACACGGCCGCTGCTTCGGCCGGGGCGACGTCCTCACCGAGGACGGCACCCTGGTCGCGTCCTATGCCCAGGAGGCGTTGCTGCGCTTCCCGCCGGAGCCGGGATGACCTCGGGCCGGCGACCTCCCGGCGGCCGCCTCACGGTGCCGGCACCTCCACCACCATCGCCGACCCCATGCCGCCTCCGGCGCACATCGACGCGACCCCGATTCCGCCGCCCCGGCGCCGCAGTTCGTGCACGAGCGTGACCAGCATGCGGGCGCCGGTGGCGGCGACGGGATGGCCGAGGGAGCAGCCGCTGCCATTGACGTTGACCCGGTCGGCGTCGAGGCCGAGACGCCGGACGGCGGCCACGGCCACCGAGGCGAAGGCCTCGTTGATCTCGTAGAGGTCGACGTCGGCGGTGGTGAGGCCGGCGCGGGACAGCGCCTTGGGAATGGCCTTCACCGGGGAGAGCCCGGTCTCCGCGGGGTCCACGCCGACGGACGCCCAGGACCGCACGGTCGCCAGCACGGGCAGGCCCTGGGCGGCCGCCGTCGGCCCGCTCGCGACGACCAGGGCGGCCGCGCCGTCGTTGCCACCGCAGGCGTTGCCCGCGGTGATGCCGAAGCCATCGATCTCGGGGTGCCCCGCACGACGGCCCGTTCTCCTATCAGGCCGGACAGTTCTGCGTCTTCCGGGTGCGCGTCGGCGGCCGGGACCTGCTGCGCTCGTACTCGATGTCGAGCGCCCCGGAGTCCGACGCCCATCTGATGACGACGGTCAAGCGCGTCCCTCGGGGCAGGGTCTCCAACTGGCTCGTCGACCACGTCGGCGAGGGCGACGAGCTGGAACCGACCCTGCCCCGCGGCCGGTTCTGCCTGCGCCCGGCCGAAACCCCGCTGCTCGGCTTCAGCGGCGGCAGCGGTATCACCCCGATCCTCTCCCTGGCCAAGAGCACCCTGGCCGGCACCGGGCGGAGCGTGCGGCTGCTCTGCGCCGACCGGGACCGGGACGCGGCGATCTTCCGCTCGGCGCTGGAGCGGCTGGCGGACCGGTACCCCGGACGGCTGACGGTCGTACGCCATCTCGATGCCGAGCGCGGGTTCCTCGACCCGGCCGGCATAAGGGAGTTCGTCGGGGCGGACGGTGCCGCGGACGCGTATGTGTGCGGGCCGGAGCCCTTCATGGGGCTCGTGGAGTCGGCGCTGCCCGGGCCGGGGCGGGTCTTCAGCGAACGGTTCGACGGTGTTGCCGCGGCGCCCGTGGCGAACGGCACGGCGCCCGCGCATGACTCCGGTACCGTCACGATCCTGCTCAGCACCAAGCGCGTCTCGGTGCCCAAGCACCCGAACGAGACCCTTCTGCAGAGCGCCCGCCGGGCCGGTCTGACCCCGCCGTTCTCCTGCGAGGCCGGCAACTGCGCCACCTGCATGGCCAGGGTGACCGAGGGCAGCGCGACCATGCGGGTGAACGACGCGCTCACCGAGGACGAGGTCGCCGAAGGGTACGTCCTGACCTGCCAGGGCGTGCCGGACGAGGGGTCAGTCACCGTCCACTACGAGTGAGCCGTGCTCGCCGAGGCGGGGCGGCGGCCGGAACTCCGGCCGGTGTCCGGCGACCCGGACCGGGTTGCCGACCAGCCGGTAGTCTCCGGCCCGCACGATCATCTCCGGAGCCGCGTCCAGGGCCTCGGGCAGGGTGCGGACGGCCGCGGCCGGGACCCCGAGCGGGCGGAGCCGGGCCTCCCAGCCCTGGGCCGTCTCCGCGGCCAGGGCGCGCGTGACGTCGGTGAGCACCTCCTCCCGGCGGGCGGCCCGCTCGGCCATCGTCGGGAAGCCGTCGATCCCGGCCTCGGCGGCGAAGGTCCGCCAGAAGCCGTCATGGGTGACGAACAGCGCCAAGTGCCCGTCCCGGGTGGGGAAGAGCTGGGCCGGTACGTAGTAGGAGTGCGCGCCGTGGGGCATGCGGCGCGGTTCGACCCCGTCGTTGAGGTAGGCGGCGGCCCGGTAGTTGAGCTGGGCGAGCATCACGTCCCGCAGGGCGACCTCGACCTGGCCGCCGCGCCCGGACACGATCTGCGCGAGCAGCCCCAACGCGGCGGTCAGCGCCGCCGAGTTGTCGACGGACGAGTACCCGGGCAGGGTCGGCGGCCCGTCGGGGTCGCCGGTGAGCGCGGCGACTCCGGTCGCGGCCTGGATGACGTAGTCGAAGGCGGGATCGTCCCCCGCGTCCAGGCCGTAGCCGGTGACGGCCACACAGACGATGCGCTCGTTGACGCGGCGCAGGCTGTCGTACGTCAGCCCCAGGCGTCGTACGACCGAGGGCTTGAGGTTGACCAGCAGCGCGTCGGCTTCGGCGGCCAACTCCCGCATCCTGTCCTGCCCTTGCCGGGACGTAAGGTCGAGGCAGATGCTGCGCTTGTTGCGGTTGATGCTGGCGAAGTAGGCGTCGCCCACCTGCCGGGAGAGGTCACCGCCGGGCGGTTCGATCTTGGTGACCTCGGCGCCGAGGTCGGCCAGCAGCATGGTGGCGAAGGGGCCCGCGAGGATGTGACCGACCTCCAGGATCCGCAGCCCGGCCAGGGGTGCGGGGCTCACCGGAACTCCGCCGCGAGCCCGGCGATCGTCTCCCGGGTACGGCGCTTGGAGGCGACCAGTTCCTCGCGGCCGTCACCGATGGGCAGCAGGCGCACGGACAGGTCGGTGACCCCCGCGTCCGCGAACCGCTGGAACCGGGCCGCGATGGCCGCCTCGTCGCCCGCCGCACAGATGTCTCCGACGTCCTCGGCGTCGCCGTACTCCAGGAGCCGCTGGTAGTTGGGCGAGATCTCGGCCTCGCCGAGAACGCGGTTGGCGCGTTCGCGGGCCGCGTCGACCTCGGCGGGCCGGCACAGGGAGGCGTACTCCTTGAGAATGTCGTTCTGGATGGTGCCGGTGAGCCTGGCCCGGGGCACTCCACTCCGCTCGGCGGCGGCCACGTACAGGGCGAGCAGGATCGCCGCCGTGCCGTTGATGGTGAAGCTGGTGCTGATGCGGTCCAGCGGGATGCCGCGTCGTCGGAGTCGTAGCCGCACTGGGTGGGGAGGTCGAGTGCCACCGAGAGGCCCGTTCCGCCCTGTTCCAGCAGGTAGTGGTAGCGGCGGTTCGACTCCTCGGCGGTGCCGAACCCCGAGTACTGCCTGAGCGTCCACAGCCGCCCCCGGTACCCGGAGGCGTGGTTGCCGCGCGTGAACGGGAACGTGCCCGGTTCGGGCGGCTCGGCAGCCCGGTCCGCCGGTCCGTAGACCGGCTTCAGCGGGATGCCGGACGAGGTCTGGGCGAAGTGATTCATCTCTGAATACAGTACTTGCGGAAAAGAGAATGCCAATACCACAAGGGAGAACGACTCTTCTGGTGGTGGGATGCGCGGCGGCGACGCCATCTCGATGTTCCTCAGGAACATTGACATGCCTTTTGTAGCGATTTCCGTGTTCCTGCACAGTGGGCTCCGCACCAGCGCCGCCCCCTCACACAACGAAGGGATTCGCCCGCCGTGGCCACACTCCGCCCACTTGGCACGTCCGACCTCGCCGTCTTCCCCCTCGCCCTCGGTGGCAACGTCTTCGGCTGGACGGCCGACGAGAAGCAGTCCTTTGCCGTGCTCGACGCCTACACCGCGGCCGGCGGCAACCACCTCGACACCGCCGACGTCTACGCGGCCTGGATCGACGGGCTCAAGGGCGGTGAGTCCGAGACCGTCCTCGGCAAGTGGCTGGCCGCACGCGGCAACCGCGACAAGGTGATCCTGTCCACGAAGGTCGGCATGCACCCGGACTACCAGGGCCTGTCCGCGCCCACCATCAAGGCCGCGGCCGAGCAGTCGCTGCGCCGCCTCGGCGTTGACCACATCGACCTCTACTACTCCCACTACGACGACCCGTCCGTGCCCGTGGAGGAGATCGTCACAGCCCTGGACGACCTGGTGAAGGCGGGCAAGGTACGGGCCGTGGCCGCCTCGAACCTCTCCGCGGAGCGGCTTCGGGAATCCCTCGACTTCGCCGAGCGCGAGAACCTCGCCCGGTACGTGGCGATCCAGCCGGAATACAACCTGGTCTCCCGCGAAACCTATGAGGGCGCGCTCCAGGACACCGTCGAGCAGGCCGGGCTCTCCGCCCTGCCCTACTACGGGCTTGCCGCCGGCTTCCTGACCGGCAAGTACCGTCCGGGCGTCGCAGTCGACAGCGCACGCGCCGGTCTGGCGGCCGGGCACGTGTCGACGGAGCGGGGCGTCGCGGTGCTCGGGGCGCTGGACACCGTCGCCGAGGCGCACGGCGCCGAGCTCGCCACCGTCGTCCTCGCTTGGCTCCTCACCCGTCCCACCGTCGTGGCCCCGATCGCCAGCGCCCGCAACCTGGAACAGCTCCCGGCCCTCCTCGCCGTACAGGACCTCACCCTCACCGCCGAGGACATCCGCCTTCTCACGGAGGCTTCGGCCGTCGGGGCACCCTCGTCCTGAGCGCCTGGAAGGCGCGGGAACGCTGCGACCTCGTGATGCGGGCCGTGACCGACTGCTCGTATCGTGAGAGGACAGAGACGGCGCGGTAAGCAGGAAACCATGGCAGAACCGGCGGTCGACTACGCGGCGGTGTTCCAGGCTCTTCCCGGGGCGGCGGCGCTGGTGACTCCGCAGCTGGTCCTCGCGGACGCCAACGCGGAGTTCCTGCGTCTCAGGGGCCTCCCCCGCGACCAGGTGGTCGGTACCTTCATACCCGAGGACCGCCCCGAGAACGACTCAGCCGAGCCTCTCCTGCTCAGAGTCCTGGCGTCACTGCGCCGGGCGGCGGACACCGGTGAGCGCAGCGTCGTAGCGCTGCAGCGCTACGACGTGAAGGACCCAGATCAGCCCGGGGTATGGCACGAGCGGTATCTCAACGTGACCAACATTCCCGTGTTCGGAACCGACGGGCAGGTGTCGCTGCTGCTGCAGCGACTGGAGGACGTCACCGAACTCATCCGTGCCCGTGAAGTCGCGCTGACCTTGCAAGAAGCCATGTTGCCCACCCCTGGGCCGGTCGGCCGGCACCCGACGGCCGTGCGCTACCGGCCGGCCGCCGAGGCGTTCAACGTGGCCGGCGACTGGTACGACCTGGTCGACCTGCCCGGCGATCGCATCGCGGTCGCCGTCGGCGACGTCGTCGGCCACGGCCTGTCCGCGGCCGGTGTCATGGGACAACTGCGCAGCGCCCTCACCGCCGCCTCTCTCGTCCCGGAAGGCCCCGCCCGCGCCCTGGAAGTCCTCGGGCTGTACGCCCGGACCGTCGACGGCGCCGAGAACACCACCGTGGCCACGGCATTCGTCGACTGGGAGAACGACACCATCACCTACAGCAGCGCCGGCCATCCCCCGCCGGCGCTCCTGCAGAGGGACGGGACCGTCGATTTCCTGGACCAGGCGACCGACCCGCCTCTGGCCGCCCGCCCTCAACACGGCCCGCGGACCCAGGCTGTCGCGCCCTTCCGTGAGGGCGCTGTCCTCGTGCTTTATACCGACGGTCTGATCGAACGACGCGGCGAGGACATCGACATGGGCCTCGCCCGGCTCGCCGACTCCCTGGCCCGCCACCAGGCAGACGATCCCGAGACTCTCGCCGACGCCGTACTCGTCGACCTGCTCCCACCCGGCGACGCCACCGACGACACCGCGCTGGTCATCGTGCGTCTGTGAATCGGCTTGCGTGGGCGTCAGGACCGGGCGTCACACGCCGGAACCCCGCTCACCGGAAAGTACCCGACAGCGGGGTTCGTCTCGACTGTCCTTTCGCCTCACCGGCCGGCGTCTACCTGACCAGTTCCCAGTCCTGGGAGCCGTCCGTGGCCGCCGTCTGCAGGGTGAGCTGCCCGCCGGCGGTTGCTCCGGTCAGGTACAGGGCCGTGTTCTTGACCGACTGGAGCTTGTAGAGGCCGTCGCTGGTCTTGACGAGGTTCCAGCTGCCGGTGGAGCTGTTGTCGACCCACTGGCCGATCTTCTGTCCGGCCGTCGCGTTGCCGGTCCAGATCGCCGCCGCGCGGCCACCCGACTTGTTGAGCAGCGTGGTTCCGCCGCCCGGCTCGGTCACCACGTGCCAGAACTGGGTGTCGGGGTTGGCCGCCGAACCCGCGTCCTCCAGGCGGACGTCGGGCACGTCAGCGTTGCCGAGGTTGGCGTCGTTGGTCTTGTTACCGGTGCCCATGACCTGGTCGGACTTGCGGTTGAACAACTGGTAGTAGGTGCCGGCCGAGTTGCCGAGGTCCGTCTCGGCGTACGCGATCGTCGAGGTCCCCTGGTTGTTGAGGATCACCAGACGGCCCGTGTCGTCGACGTACTGGAGGTTGCGGCTGTAGCCGGCCTTCGAGGTGGTCTGGTACTCCTTCCAGGTGCCGTCGCCGCGTCCGGTCTGGTTGACCCAGACGCTTGCGCTGCCGGCCGCGTTGTAGACCAGGCGGCCGCCGGGCAGCCGGACGAGGACCGGGCTGCCGCCGGTCGCCAGGGTGCGGGAACCGGTGTCGACGGGCAGGGAGTTGACGCCGGTTCCGGTGGCCGACCCCTTGAAGAACTCCAGCGGGTTGCTTGCGATCTGGTACCGGGTGTTGGCGCCGCCGCCCCAGTACTCGTAGGTGATCATCCACTTGCCGTCGGTCGTGCGGGCCACGTTCGTCATGCCGGGCCGCCCGCCGCCGATCTCCGACTTGCCGCTTCCCATGTCCTGGGTCAGCCCCGCGATGTCGACGACCGGGTCGCTCCACTGTGCCGCGTGGCCGTCCCAGGTCCTGTGCACGAGGATCTGGCCCTGCGAGTCCGTGGCCGTGTCGTTGGCGGGGTCGAGAGTGGCGACGCCGGTGGTCGGGTCGAAGCCGGTGTAGTCGTTCTCGTCGGAGTAGTAGCAGACGAGCTTGCCCTTGTAGACCATCAGGTACGGCTCCCAGACCGGGTCCACCTGGTGGCTGGTGTTCGCCGAGGCGACGTTCTGGCCGATCGCGCCCGCGCTGCCGCCCTGCCAGCCGCCGGTGGCGACGACGTTGTCGACCTTCCAGGTGGCCCCGTTGTCCATACTCGCGTACAGGGCGATCGCCACGTCCTTGCGGTCACCGTCGTTGGTGGGCGTCCAGTTCGGGTCGGCCGCCTTGTGCTCCTCGTAGTAGGAGTCGTCGCCCGACACGACGCTCGCCAGCAGCAGGGTGCCCTGCTTCAGGTCGCCCACGTCCTGGGGCAGGACGTACAGGTACGGGTTGGTCCAGTTGCTGGTGTACTTCGCGTACTTGGCGTCGCTGGACAGATAGGCCGGTGCCTTCACCTCGGACAGGGACTGCCAGGTCGTACCGTCGTCGTCGCTCTTGTACACGGGAAGCGTCTGCCCGTCGGCGCTGCCCGAGGCCGGGACCGTGGACTTCTCGAACGGCGCGACCAGCCGGCCGTTCGGCAGCTCCGCCGACTTCGGGTAGACCGCGCAGTTCCCCCGGCCCTTGAGGCACGCCTCACTGCCGAGCTGGTAGATGGTCCCGCCCGTCGGGGCGTACGCCTGGGCGCCGCCGGACGCGGGGATCGCCAGCAGTGCCGCGGCCGCGACGGCGGCTCCCAGCAGTCTTCTCAGTCTCTTTCTCTGCACAGCCTCTCCTTTGAGGTGGGTGGTCCTCGGGGTGGCACCGACGGGCCTTCGTCCTAGACCCTCGCTCCGTCGGAATCGGCGGCGACGAGCACCTTCACGTCCCAGGCGCCCAGTTCAAGCGCTGTGCCCGCGGGGACGGGAGTGCCGTCGAGAACATCGGTCAGCTCGACGGGAGCCGCGACCCGCGCGGGCTGCCAGCTCCAGTTGTGGATCACGTGAACCCTGCGGCCGTCCGAGGCCGTGCCCGTGGTGGCGGTGACGGACGCCGGAAGGTCCTGCCATCCGCTGCGCGCGGCGGGCGCCAGCCAGTCGGCGAGGGCCCGGGCGAGACCGCGCCCCGGGGCGGTGCCGACGCAGGTGATCTGCCCCTCGCCGTGGCGGCGGGTGGTGATCGCCGGCCACCTGCCGAAGTGGGGGTGGTCGTAGCGGGCGAGTACCTCGGCGTCGTGCACGGTCAGGCCGTCCGCCCAGTGCGTGGCCGTCGCGTCCTCGGGGAGGTCGAGCGGGCCGTCAGGGGCGGCGGTGACCGTGATCCCGGCGGTCAGGTTGCTGAACTCGTCGTACGTCACGCCCGCCGCGTCGGCGAGACCACCGGGGGCCGGCTCCAGCCGGGCCCGTGCCTCGTGGTCGGCGTAGGCCGTCCGCGGGCCGAGGACCAGATGGCCGCCGGCATGGGCGTAGGCGGCCAGCCAGTCCACGGTGGTGTCGTGGGCGAGGTACAGGGCGGGCACCACCAGGACCGGGTGGCACCGGGCCGCTTCGGCGGGTGCCATGCCCTCCTGGTCGCCGTCCGGGTCGTGGAGCTGCCGGACGTGGACGATGCGGACCTGACGGCCGGCGTCGAAGGCACCTCGGTAGAACGGGTCGAAGATACGGTGGTAGGAGGCCGGGTCCGGGTCGCCGTCGGCGGTCGCCAGGGGCGGGTACTTCTGCATCAGCCACTTGCTCGGCGTCGAGTAGACCATCGTGATGTCGGCGTCCGGCTCCAGCCCCGCGACGAGCAGGCCGGCCTTCTCGAACTCCGCGCCCAGTCTGGCGATCTCGGCGTACGTCCGGCCCGGGCGGCCGCTGTGCGGGAGGACGCCGCCCCAGTAGGTCTCGGCGCCGAAGCGCAGGGTCTGCCACTGCCAGTACTCGATCATCCGGGCGCCGCGAGCCACATGGGCCCAGGCGGCCTGGCGCCACTGGCCGTCGAATCCGGGGCGGTTGTCCCACGGGAAGCCGATGGAGTTCGCGTTGGTCTCGGTGACCAGGAACGGCTCCTGGCGTGAGGAGAACATCCAGTCCGCGGTCTGGTACATCGACCAGACTCCGGTGGTCTTCCAGATCTGTTGGTGCTCGTCGGGCGTGGGGTCGGGGAGCAGCAGGCCGTCCTGCATGTCGTAGTACGGGTTGCCGGACGCGATGTCGAGGCGGTCCGACAGCTCGTCGTCCTCCACGCCGTTACGCGTGTAGGAGATGCAGGTGGTGACGAACTGCTCCGGCCGGGCGTACTCGCGCACGATGTCGGCCTGCCAGCCGATGAACTCGGTGACCTGGCGGGCCTGGAACTCCCGCCAGGCGACGTCGTACTGGGGCTGCTCGTTGCCGTCCGGGGTCCACAGGTCGGCCCAGGTGGACAGCCGGTGCGACCAGTAGACGAGGCCCCACTCGCGGTTGAGGGTCTCGACGTCCCGGTACTTGTGGCGCAGATGGTCGACGAACCGCTCGAACACGCCCCGGTTGTGCAGCAGATGCAGCCCCGGTTCGTTGTCCACCTGCCATCCGATGACCGCGGGGTGGTCGTGGTACCGCTCGGCGATCTTGCGGATCACCCGCTCGGCGTGGAACCGGAACGCCGGGTGGGTGATGTCCACCTCCTGGCGGGCGCCCCAGCCGATCCGCTCGCCCGTGCGCCGCTCACCGGTGATCTCCGGGTACTGCCGGGCCAGCCACGGCGGCACGGCGTAGGTCGGCGTGCCGAGGATCACGGAGATCCCGCGCTCATGGGCGCCGTCGAGCACGGGTCGCAGCCAGTCGAGGTCGAACCGTCCGTTCTCCGGCTCCCAGGTCGACCAGACCGACTCTCCGACGCGGATGACGGTGAAGTGCGCGTCGGCCATCAGGTCGAGGTCGGTCTTGAGCTGGTCGTCGGGCTGCGTGCCGCCGTAAGCCGGCGTGTACTCGTGGTAGTAGGCAGCGCCGAACAGGACACGGGCGGGCAGGACCGCCATGAAGGGACCTCCAAGAGGGGGAAGGGAGAAGGAGCAAGGTGTGCTTACTGCTTGACACCGCCGGCGGCCAGGCCGCTCTGCCAGTACCGCTGGAGCATCAGGAAGGCCACGACGAGGGGGATGACCGAGATCAGCGAGCCGGTCACGACGAGCGCGAGCATGTCGCTGCTGGCACCCGCCCCGCCGTTCTGGGCCTGGGCCGCCCAGGAGGAGAGCCCGACCGTGACGGGGTACAGCTTCGGGTCGTTGAGCATGATCAGCGGCAGGAAGTAGTTGTTCCAGGTCGCCACGAGCGTGAAGAGGACGACCGTCACCAGACCCGGTGCCAGCAGCCGCAGCGCGATCCGGACGAAGATCCGCAGTTCTCCGGCGCCGTCGATCCGGGCGGCCTCCAGAAGGCTGTCGGGTACGGCGTCCTGGGCGTAGATGCGCATCAGGTAGAGGCCGAACGGGCTGACGAGCGAGGGCAGGACGATCGCCCAGGGGGTGTTGACCAGTCCCACCTTGGCGAAGAGCAGGTAGGTCGGGATCGCCAGTGCGGTGGTCGGGATCATGATGGCGCCCAGGACCAGGTTGAAGGCGGAACTGTTGCCCCGGAACCGGTACTTGGCGAAGCCGTATCCGGCCGCGGTGGCCAGCAGTGCGGCGCCGAGGGCACTGCCGACCGAGTACAGGACCGTGTTGAGCAGCCAGTGCAGGAAGACGCCGTCGTCGTAGGTCAGGGTCTGCCCGATGTTCGCCAGCAGTCGCGGGCTGTGCGAGAACCACAGGCCGAAGCTGTTGAACAGGTCCTGGGTGCTCTTGGTCGAGGCGACGGCGAGCCAGAACAGCGGCAGCAGGAAGTAGGCGAGTACGGCCAGCATGACGATCGTCAGCGGGGTGCTGCGGCGTCGGACCGGGGAGCGGCGCCCGCGCGGGATCCTGGCCGCCCGACGGGACGCGGTGGCCCCGGAGGCGGTCGTGGCCGGGGCCGCGGGGGCCCGGGTCGAGGACTGGGAGACGACCGTCACGACGTCCTCCTGCGGTTCGCGGTGATCAGCACGGCGTAGGAGAAGACCACGATGACCAGGCCCAGGAGGAAGGAGACCGCGGCCGCGTAGTTCACCTGCTGTCCGGTGAAGGCGAGGGTGTAGGCGTAGAGGTTCGCGGTGTACGAGCTGTCGATCACATCGGGGGCGATGGTCTGCAGCAGTTTCGGCTCGTTGAACAGCTGGAAGCTGCCGATCACCGAGAACAGCAGGGTCAGCAGGAGCGCCGGCCGGAGCGCGGGCAGCTTGACCGACCAGGCGATGCGCCAGGCACCGGCGCCGTCCACGGCGGCCGCCTCGTACAGCTCACCCGGGATGGTCCGCAGCGCGGCGTAGAGAATGATCATGTTGTAGCCGACGAACTCCCAGGTCACCACGTTCGCCAGGCTGCCCAGCATCCAGGTGTCGCTGAGGAAGTGCGGGACCGGCACATCGAGTTTCCGGCCCAGTTGGGCGAAGGGGCCGAAGTCGGGGCCGTAGAGGTAGCCCCACATGAGGGTCGCGACGACGCTCGGTACCGCGTACGGGACGAAGATACCGAGCCGGATGACCTTGGCGAGCCGCAGCAGGCCGCTGTCGAGCGCGAGCGCGAAGAGCAGCGCCAGCAGCAGCATCACGGGGACCTGGATCGCGAAGAACGCCACGACCCGCAGCAGACCTTCCCTCAGGAACGGGTCCTTCAGGGCGGTCAGGTAGTTGTCCAGCCCGACGAACGTCGTCCCGCCGATGAGCCGTTCCTGGAACAGGCTGAGGTAGGCGGCGTAGCCGAGCGGGGTCAGGAACAGCAGCACGAACAGCACCATGAACGGTGCGATGAACAACGGGCCTGCCGCACCGTGGCGCAGGCCACCGAGCCGGCGGCGCTGCGGCCCCGCTCGGCCCGGGTCCTCGGTGGAGGCCGCGGTCATGGCGGTCATCAACGGGCCTTTCTGGATGTCGGGGATGGCCGGCCGCGGGTCCCGGGGCTCATGCGGAGAGCGCCCTGGTCCGGAACCCGCCGGCGGTCAGGCGGACTTGACGGTGAAGCCCTGGCCCTTGGCGTAGACGGTGAGCCGCTGCTGCCAGGCGTCGAGCGCGGCACCGCTGTCGGTCTTGCCGGCGAGGGACTTCCCGACGGTCTCGGTCCAGTCGGTGGCGGCCTGGTCGAGGAACGGCGGCCACTGGAAGTCGTCGCTGACCGTCTCGCTGATACCGGCGAAGACCTGGTTCACCTTCTGGCCGCCGTAGAAGGACGGCGTGGCGCCGGTGAAGGACGAGTCGGCCAACAGGGCCTTGGTCGCCGGGAAGAACGACTGCTCGGCCGCGAACATCTTCGCGCTCGCGGGGTCGCTGTTGAGGAACTGGGCGAACTGCGCGGCGGCGACGGGGTTCTTGGTCGAGCGGATGACCGCGCTGGTCGAGCCGCCCCAGTTCCCGGACACGGGACTCGACGCGTCCCACTGCGGCAGCGGAGCGGCCCGCCACTTGCCCGCCGTGGCCTTGGCGGAACCGGAGAGGAACGCCGGGCCCCACGCGGCGGTGATCCAGGTGGCGTACCTGCCCTTGTTGAGCCCGGCGTACCAGCCGTCGGTGAAGTCCGGGTCGGTGCTGATGACGCCTTCCTTCGCGAGGCCGCCCCAGTAGGTGCCGAGCTCCTTGGAGATCGCGTCGTTCACGTCGATGGTGATGTCGCTCTTGCCGGACAGGGCGTAGGGGTGGGCGCCCGCCTGCCACAGCAGGCCGTGCCAGGCGGCGGCCTCGTTCGCCGCGAGGTTGGTCAGGTAGACGCCCGGGTCGGCCTTGTGCAGCTTGCGCGCGGCGGCGGCGAACTCGTCCCAGGTCGTCGGCGGCTTGATGCCGTGCTTGTGGAAGATGTCCTGCCGGTACAGCATGCCGAGCGGGCCGGTGTCCTGCGGGATCGCCCAGATCTCACCGTTGGAACCGCTGACCTGCGCCCAGGTCCAGTCCACGAACTCGCTCTTCAGATCGGCGGCGCCGTAGGGGCTCAGGTCCAGCAGGCTGTCCGTGATGGTGAACGTGGGGATCGCCTGGTACTCCACCTGCGCCAGGTCCGGGGCGCCCTTGCCGGCCTTGATCGCCGTACGCAGCTTGGTGTAATGGGCCACGCCCTGACCGGCGTTGACGACCTTGACCTTGATGGCCGGGTACTTCTTCTGGAAGAGGGCGACCTCCTTCTCGATGTTCGGGACCCAGGTCCAGAAGGTGAGTTCGGCCGGCGTCTTCATCGCCTTGTCGATGTCGGCCTGAGAGAGCGGCTTGGTGGAGCTGCCGCCGCTGCCCCCGCTGCCGTTGCCGCCGCTGCAGGCGGACAGCGCGACGCTGAAGGTGGCCGCCCCCACGGCGGCGAGGAATCCGCGACGGCTCGGGGAGGAGGACGTGACGAAGGATCTGGGCATGGTGAACTCCCGCCGGTAGGGCGAAGGTGAGGGCATGCCTGCGGCGGCATACCGGGCAAGGGAACGCGAGGAGGTGACGACCGGGGCTTCGGGGTCGGTGCGTGGAAGGGCACGTCGTCATCGGCTGCTCCCGGCTCGCGGTGCGGATGGCGGACCACGAGGGGGAGGGCGGTCGGAGCGGGCGCCGGTGCAGCGGCCCGCTCGGCGAGAAGGAGATCGTGCGGTGCCCGAGTCCCCGCGGGCGGCTGAGCCGGCATGGCAGGGAGGGGTGGACCGGGCAGCGGCCCGTGCGGCGGCTGCGTGTGCGTTACAGGTCCGGCCCGGAATCCGTGGTCAGGGCCGACCGGGGCAAAAGTTGATCAGGAACGGTCGGATAGACCTCCACTCGACGGCGTGGCCTTCGCGCCACGACGCGGACGCGTGGCGGAGCGCGGTGCCCCGCCCGGATTCGTACGGGACGGAGCGGGCGCGGTCGACGCGCGAAGGACGAGCTCGACGGGCGGATCGTTTGCCGGGGGCAGGTCCGCGCCGGGTTTCTCGATGGCGTGGACGAGAAGTCTCAGCCCTTCCTGGGCCACGGCGTCGAACGGCTGGCGCACGGTGGTCAGCGGCGGGGTCACGAACGCGGCCACCGGGATGTCGTCGAATCCGACGACGCTGACGTCCTCCGGCACGGTGCGGCCGGCCTCCGTCAGTGCGCGCATCAGGCCGATGGCCATGTCGTCGTTGGCGGCGAACACCGCGGTCACGCCGGGGTCCGCGGCCAGTACCCGGCCGGCCGCGTAGCCCGATGCCGCGGACCAGTCGCCCTCGACGACCGACGGCTCGTCGCGGCCCCGTGCCTCCAGAGCCTCACGCCATCCCCGCAGGCGGTCGCGGGCGGCATACCAGCGCTGCGGACCCGCGAGATGGTGGACGGTCTGGTGCCCGAGGTCGAGGAGATGCTCGGTGGCGGCCCGGGCCAGCAGGTCGGCGCCGACGCCGGCGGCCACGGTGCCGGGGCCCGTCGTGGCCACGGGGGCACCCAGGACCAGCACCGGTACGCGCACGTCGGTGGGGACCGCTCCCCCGTCCCCCTCCTCGTCGATCGGCTCGGAGATGACGATGCCGTCCACGCCCTGGTCGAGGAGCGAGTCGACGGCTCCGCGGACGCCTCCCGGATCGCCTTCCAGGGTGTTGACCACGCGGAGCGCGTAACCGGTGTCCCGGGCGGCCCGCTCGATGCCGATGAGAAGTGACGCGGGTCCGTACAGTGCCGTCCCGAGCGTCACCACGCCGATGGAGCGGGTCCGGCCGGAGGCCAGCGCCCGGGCCGCGTGGTTCAGCCGGTAGCCCAGTTCGTCGGCCGCGTCGAGCACCCGCTTGCGTACCTCTGCCGAGACGTACGCCTCGTCGTTGAAGACCCGCGACACCGTCTTCTGCGACACGCCGGCCAGCCGGGCCACATCCACGCTCCGGGGCGCACCGGAAACGCCGGCCCGTCCTGCTGATGGCGTCATGGGGTTCTCCGTAAGTTGTTAGGTGGCCCGGGAGGGCCGGATGTGGCTTATGGGGTCTTGCCTTCAGTGGCTTCTCAGGAGTGGCCGTCCGGCTCTCCGGG
>NZ_JBICZJ010000042.1:0-21820 GCF_043201895.1 Streptomyces sp. NPDC048254 | reverse complement strand
GATCTCGCCTGGTAGTGGGCATCGTCTTGGTATGAGGCTGGGGGAAGTGGAACGGCTCCGGGGCGAGTTATCGGAGTTCGTTGCCGATGTGTTCGCCTCGGTGCCGCGGCGGGATCAGCGGCGGTGGGGCGAGTGTTATCTGCGGGGCCTGATGCTCGACGGCCGGCGCAAGTCGGTCCAGCCGATGGCCGAGCGGCTGCCGGACGGCAACATGCAGGCCCTGCAGCAGTTCGTGAACCAGTCGCCGTGGGATCCGCTGCCGGTGCGGCGGCGGATCGCCGAGCGGCTGTCTGAGGTGATCACTCCCGAGGTGTGGGTGATCGACGACGTGTCGTTCCCCAAGTGCGGCAAGGCGTCGGCCGGGGTGGCCCGCCAGTACTGCGGAGCGGTCGGCAAACGCGCGAACTGCCAGGTCGCGGTCAGTGTCCATGCCGCCACCGACACCGCCTCGTGCCCACTGCAGTGGCAGTTGTATCTGCCGCGTGAGTGGACGGACGAGCCCGACCGATGCCGCAGGGCAGGAGTCCCCGACGACGTGGTGCACCACGAGAAGTGGCGTCTCGCGCTCGGCCTGCTGGACACACTCGCCGAGTGGCAGTTGAAGGCGCCGGTCGTGGTCGCCGACGCCGGCTACGGCGTCAGCACCCCGTTCCGGCTCGGTCTCCAGGAACGAGGACTGTCCTATGTCCTGGCCCTGAACGGGAAAGAAGTCGCCCACCCGGAGGACGTCGAGCCGCACCAGCCTGCCTATGGCGGGCTCGGACCGCCCACCCTTCCCCGCTACCGCACCCCACCGCGAGCCGTCTGCGTCCTCGCCGCGCAGGCGGGTGCGGAGCGGTTCACCGAGGTGACCTGGAGGCAGGGCAGCAAAGGCGCGATGACCTCACGGTTCGCGGTGCTGACAGTGCGGCCCGCGGGCAAGCAGTCGCTGGCCGCAGCTCAGGAGGCGGGCGGCGGCCGCAACCGCTGGGACGGCGTCCTGCCCGTCCAGACACTCCTCGTCGAATGGCCGGACGGCCAGGACACTCCGACGGACTACTGGATATCGAACCTGCCCGCCGCCACCCCAGTCGCTGACCTGGTGCGGTGGGCGAAGATGCGCTGGCGGATCGAGCACGATTACCGCGAGCTCAAGCATGGCCTCGGGCTGGACCACTTCGAGGGCCGCACCTGGCGTGGCTGGCACCACCACGTCACCCTCGTCACCGCCGCCCAGGCATTCCTCACTCTCCGGCGGCTCGACCCAAAAGTCCGCACACCGGCCTGACTCTCTACCAGGTCCTCGACGTTCTTCAGGACCTGCTGAGGTGCTGGACCGGTACCTGCACTACTTGCGGACGCCCCCTGCCCCGCCCTCGGAGCAGCCGCAGACAGCCCACAACCTAACGAAGCACTACTAGGCAGCGCCGCCGGGCCGCGGTGCTCGACAGGCACCGCGGCCCTCCCGGAGTCGGTCAGCCACTCACCGGCCGGCCGCGGCCCCACGCCCAGGCGAGGCGGTCGGCGCCGGACTGGTTCGTGGTGGCCAGCCAGGGGCGGGACGCGTCGCCGACCAGCTTCTGGATCGAGTAGGTGTCGTCGGTGCGCAGGCCGGGCCAGTACACCGAGCCCATGCCGAGCTTGCGGAACAGGTCCGTGTCGGCCTGGATGAAGTTGACGGAGTTGTCGTCGGGCGTCGGCACGTTGTAGTCGAGGCCCGTGGTCATCGGGGCGCCGAACTCGTCGGCGACGGTCCGGCCCGCGCAGTCGCCGAGACGTTCCTTCAGGTCGGCCGCCCACTGATCGTAGGTGGCGTAGCTCTTCCAGAAGCCGTAGTGGTGCAGGGAGAGGTAGGTGCCCTTCAGGCGCGGGTCGGCGCAGACGGTGGTGACGTGGTCGTTGTAGCCGGCGCCGCTGACGAAGACCCGGTCGTGCGGGACGGACGGGTAGGCAGCCAGCCACTTGGCGGCGAGGTCGGCCCACTCGGCGTCCGTGTAGCCGTGCGGCTCGTTCATCGGCTCGAAGTAGACGTGCGGGTCGTGCCGGTAGGCCTTCACCACGGTGTTCCACATCGGCCAGTAGGTGGCCTCGTCGTCGATGAAGCCGTCCTTGTTGGCGCCGGTGCCCTCCCAGTAGGAGACGATCACCTTGAAGCCCTGGGCCGAGGCCGCGTCGATAACCCCGCGGTACGACTTCCAGTAGGAGCCGTTGACCGTGTACGGGTTGATGGGCAGCCGTACGGTGTTGGCCCCGAGGTTGGCGCGGAACGCCGCGATCACCCGGGTCGCCTTGGCGTAGGTCTGCGCGTAGCTGTCGGAGAGCGACAGGCCGGACAGGACCACCGGGTCGTCGGCGTAGTTGTCGCGCGGGTCGGCCCAGTTGACGCCCTTGAACTGGCTGGTGCCGTGGCCCGGTACCGCGGCGGAGGCGGCGGCGGGGCTGCCGGTGAGGGTCGTGGCGCCGACCGCGGCGATCGCGACCGCCGCCAGGGCGGCGCGGGTACGAGGGTTGATCCGGGTTCCGGCGGGGGTCTTGCGCATCAACGTGCCCTTTCAGGAGACGGCGGCTCGGCGCGGTGGCTCGTTGTCCCGGTCGCGTGTTTACGTGAACATCCGCTGCATGACACAGCGGGAAGATCTCCGTCCGGGCTGGTCACACGGCGATGTTTACGTAAACTCGAAAGCGTCGGAATCGTGGCATCCGCTCCTGCGGCCGTCAAGGTTTCCCGCTCCGTAACATCCGGCACGCGAAGGAGACTTGAGGGGTGAGCCGATGGAGCTGAACGAGCCGGGGCCACGGGTGACGCCGGCCACGGGCGGTGCGCGGCGGGGCGGTTCCGGGGTGCCGGGCGGGCGCCGTAAGCAGCGGGTCTCGATGGCCGACGTCGCCAAGCTCGCCGGGGTCTCCTCGCAGACGGTCTCCCGGGTCTCCAACGGCCGTCCCGGGGTGATCGGTTCCACCCGGGAGCAGGTGCTGGCCGCGATGCGGGAGCTCGGCTACCGGCCCAACAGCGCGGCCCGCGCCCTGCGTTACGGCCGGTTCCACACCATCGGCGTGATCCTGTTCAGCCTCTCCTCGACGGGCAGCAGCCGGACCGTGGAGGCGATCGCCACGCACGCGGCGGCCGAGGGGTACGCGATCACCCTCATCCCCATCGACGTGGCCACGCAGGACAACGTGCTGGGGGCCTTCACGCGGATGGGCGAGCTGGCGGTGGACGCCGTCATCGTCATCATGGAGATCCATCTGCTCGACACCAGCACGGTCCAACTGCCGCCCGGCGTCCATGTCGTGGTCGTGGACTCGGACGCCGGGGACCGCTACAGCGTGGTCGACACCGACCAGGCCGACGGCGCCCGGAAGGCCGTCCGGCATCTGCTGGCGCTGGGCCACCGGACCGTATGGCATGTGACCGGTCCCGGGACGTCGTACGCGGGCCAGCGCCGCACCCAGGCCTGGCGGGCCGAGCTGGAGGAGGCCGGACGCCCGGTTCCGGCGCCACTGCACGGCGACTGGTCGGCCGAGTCCGGTTACACGGCCGGACTCGCGCTCGCCCAGGAGCCGGAGTGCACCGCAGTGTTCGCGTCCAACGACCAGATGGCCCTGGGCCTGCTGCGCGCCTTCCACGAGCAAGGCCGGTCCGTGCCCGCCGACGTGAGTGTCGTCGGGTTCGACGACACGCCCGACGCGGCCTTCTTCATCCCGCCCCTCACCACCGTCCACCAGGACTTCGCCGAGGTCGGCCGCCGCTGCGTCCAGGGCGTCCTGCGCCAGATCCGCACCCGGGACGACTCCCGTCCCGGCACCGATCTCGTCCCGGCCCGTCTGGTGGTCAGGGACAGTACCGCTCCCCCGCGCAGTTCACCGAGGAGCGGATAACCCACCGTCGCCAGGGGTTCCGGATCACCCGGCCGGCGAATGCGCGGTGACGGCGCTCAGGGCGTGCCGCAGGGTGGAGCCGTCCGGCGGGGGTTCGTCCCAGCGGGCGGCGACATGGCCGTCCGGGCGGACGAGGAGTGCTCCGCCGTGCGGGCTCAGCCGGTAGCGGTCGGCGAGTTCGCGGGGCAGCGCCTCGACGTACAACGGCCAGGGGGCGACGGCCTGTCGCTGCCAGTGGGCCGGGGCCGGGGTCAGCAGCGTGAACCATGCGCCGAGCGTGTCGAGCGTGGAGCGGTCGGGGGTGAGCCAGTGGTGGGGCATGCGGTGGCCCGGCTCCGCGGTGGGGACGTACTCGGTACTGGACGGCTCGGGAGCCGGGTCGGTGTGGCCATTGAGCACGGCCTCGGAGCGGTAGGTCGCGCCGAGCACCAGGCCGAGCTGCGCGAAGTACCGTTCCGACCAGGGCAGTTCGACCGGCGCCGAGACACCGCCGCGGAGCTGCTCGTCGCGCAGGCGCTGCACCTGGATCAGCAGCCGGGTGTTCCCGACCGCCTGGCGGAGGGTCTCGCGGGCCACCGGTTGCCGCTCTGTCCCGTACGTTCCCACCAGGGACGGTCCGGCCCAGCCGTGGAGCACGCCGGCCAGCTTCCAGCACAGGTTGTGCGCGTCGGCGACACCGGCGTTCATGCCCAGGCCGCCGATCGGGGGGACCGCGTGCGCCGCGTCACCGGCCAGCAGGATCCGGCCCCGTACAAAGGTCTCGGCGACGGTCGCGGTCATCGGCCAGTGCTGGACCCGCACCACATCGGCCCGTACGCCGGCGCCGGGACCGAGGGCCCGCGAGACGAGGCCGGCCCAGTCGGCGCGCTCGGGGGCGTCGGGCGTGGCGCCGAACCAGGCCCAGCCGCCCTCGGGGTAGAGCGGGGTGAAGGTGCCGTAGGCGGTGAAGTAGACCCCGGCGGGCTGGTGCGCGCACCAGTGGTCCAGGTCGGCGTCGAAGACGACGGTGGTGAAGCTGCCGAGCGCTCCGGGGCCGGTGGTGCCGATGCCCAGCCGCTCGCGGACGGTGGAGTTCGCGCCGTCGGCGGCGAGCACATAGCGGGCGCGGACGCGGGTCTCCGCCCCGTGTTCGTCGTCGGCGAGGACGGCGAGGACGCCGTCCGCCTCCTCCTCCAGGTCGACCAGCTCGGTCCCGAATCGCACCTCTCCCCCGGCCGCGGCGAGCAGGGCGGGCTCCAGCCGGTCCTGCGAGGTGACCACCCCGATGACCGGGCTCTCCGGGACCGGCGCATGGATCCCGACCATCGCGGCGGTGGCGAAGTCGGCGTCGTACAGGGTGTCGCGGAAGCGGACGCGGCCGTACTCGGGGGCGAACGCGCCGGCCGCGATCCCGGCGGCGATCCCGAGCTGCCGGAAGATCTCCATGGAGCGGACGTTGACCAAGCGGGACCGGGGGAAGGGGGACAGCTCCCGGTGTTTCTCGACGAGCAGGGTCGGCACGCCCCAGCGTGCCAGCAACGCGCGGGCGGTGAGCCCGACCGGCCCACCGCCGACGATCAGTACCGGCACCTCGACGTCCGCAGCAGGCATGGCTCCATCATCCGGCGCGGGCCCTTGGCGGCAAGCGCCGCCCGTGCGCGTACACCCGAACGGGTCAGGGCCGGGGGCCGGCCGCATAGGCCGGCGGAGGCGCCATGGCCCGGACGTCCGCTCCCGCTCCGACCCACAGGGCGATGTACAGCGCCGCGGTCGCTTCCAGGAGGCCCGCCCGTTCCAGTCCACCGGCGGCCAGGGGCTCACACCCCGCGTCCCGCACCAGCCGTCGGACCCGCGCGAGAGCCGTCTCGTCGTCCCCGCACACCGGGACGGCCAGCGGCCGGCCGTCGAAGACAGGTGGCCGCATCCGCCACACGTCCTCGTGACACAGGTTGAACGCCTTGACCACATGGGCTCCCGGTGCCGCCGCGGCCAGTTGCCGCGCGGCCGAGGGGCCGCCCTCGGTCAGGAGCCGGAAGCCCGCCCCGACCGGGTTGGAACAGTCGATCAGCACCTTCCCGTCGAGGGCCGCCCGCAGCTCCCGCGCGACCTGTGTCCCCGCGCCGAAGGGCAGGGCGGCCAGCACCACCGGACCGGACTCGGCCGCCGCCCGGGGACCGGCGGCCCGCGCACCGCCCCCGATCCGTGCCGCGAGCCGCTCCGCCCTGCCGATGTCCCGTCCCCCGATGGTCACCTGGTGCCCGGCCCGCACCCAGTGGCCGGCGAGTGCGTCCGCCATGTTGCCCGTGCCCAGTACGCCGATCCGCATCACACGCTCCCCTGCCGCTTTTTCGTTCGTCCGTGCCGACGTTACGGAGCCCGTAGGGCACCATCTGGTACGTGACGACCGACGCCGTTCTCGCCGACTGCCGCGCCCGTCTGGCGTTCGACCTGCTCTCCCACACCTGGAACGCCGTGGTGCTCTGGGCGCTGCGGGACGGGCCGAGGCGCCCGGTCGAACTGCGGGAGCAGATCGGCGGCATCAGCTCCAAGGTCCTCACCGAGACGCTGCGGCGCCTGCAGTTCAACGGGCTGGTGACGCGGCAGGGATTTCCCGGGGCGCCACCGCGCGTGGAGTACCGGCTGACCGCTCTGGGGCGGTCGTTGCTGGGCCCCATCGACGCCGTCGGGGCGTGGGCCTTCGAACATGGTGACGAGGTCATGGCCGCGCAGGAGGCCGGCTGCACCGACGTTCGCGACGGGTGAGGTACGCGGTGCGGGGTACCCGGCCGCCGAACGCGGTGAAGGGCACCGCACGGACGGGGAAGGTCAGGCGTCGAAGCTCCCATGTCCATGACGCATCCTGCCGAGCGCACCCGCAACGGCCGGGGCTGGTTCGAGCGGCTGGCGGAGGCGGCCTCGAACGTCACCAGCTCCCTGCTGTTCATGTGTTTCTGCCTGGCCCTGGTCGGGGCCTTCGTCGCCGTCCACGTCGCGGGCCTCGACGTGAGCTGGCAGCTCCTCGTCGGTGATGTCATGACCTCCCTGAACCTGCTGCTGCTCGCCCTGCTGAAGAACTCCGAGCGCCGCGCGGAACACGCCATCCAGCGCAAGCTCGACGGCATCGCCGCCGCGCTGCTCGATCGGCGTGCGGGTGAAACCCCGGAGGAAGCGGCGGCGGAGCTGCGCAAGGTGATCCGGATGGAAGAGGAGCTCTGACTCCGTCGAGCCCGGTGTGCGGGCCGTACCGGGTGCCGGTCGTGTCCTCGTACCCTGTTCGACGTGTCTCCCACCTGCCTGCATCGTGTCGCCGTCCTCGTGCTGGAGGGGGCGAAGCCCCTCGACGTCGGTATTCCGGCGCAGGTGTTCACGACCCGGGCGAGCATGCCGTACGAGGTACGGGTGTGCGGTGCGGCGCCCGGTCTGGTCACCGGCGGTGACGGGCTGTCGTACCACGTCGCTGATGGCCTCGACGCGCTGGAGTGGGCGGAGATCGTGTTCGTGCCGGGCTACCGGTTCCCGGACCGGGAGGACCCGCCGCGGGCGGTCGTCGACGCGCTGCTCGCCGCGCACGAGCGGGGCGCGCGGCTGGCGGCCATCTCGACGGGGGCCTTCGCGCTCGCCGCGACGGGACTGCTCGACGGCCGGCGCGCCACCACGCACTGGCACTACACGCGCGCGCTCGCCGAGAGACATCCGCTGGTCAGGGTCGACGAGAACGTGCTGTTCGTCGACGAGGGCAGTGTGCTGACGTCGGCCGGCGCCGCCTCGGGGATCGACCTGTGCCTGCACATCCTGCGCGGTGACCTCGGGGTGGCCGCGTCGAACCACGCGGCCCGGCGGCTGGTCGCGGCCCCCTACCGCAGCGGCGGCCAGGCGCAGTACGTGCCGCGCAGTGTGCCCGAGCCGCTGGGTGAGCGGTTCGCGGTCACCCGCGAGTGGGCGCTGCACCGGCTCGGCGAGCCGCTCACCCTCGACGCACTCGCCCGGCATGCGGGGGTGTCGGCACGTACGTTCTCGCGGCGGTTCGTCGAGGACACCGGGTACACGCCGATGCAGTGGGTGATGCGTGCCCGGATCGACCTGGCCCGGGAGCTGCTGGAGCGGTCGGAGCGGAGCGTCGAGCAGATCGCCGACGACGTCGGCCTCGGCACCGGGGCGAATCTGCGGCTGCACTTCCAGCGGATTCTCGATACGACGCCGAGCGAGTACCGGCGCACCTTCGCCAAGGGCGAGTAGCAGCCACCGGACGACGCCGGACGGGCACGTGTTCGCCGGTATCGAGGCCACCGCCCACCGGTGACCGCCCGGGCATGGCGTCGACGCCGTCATCCGGTGCTCTGGCCTTCGTCCTGCGCGCCTCGGTCCCGTTCCGCACTCTCACGGACGCAGCCGTCACCATGCTCGGCAGGGATCCCTTCGAGGCCGGGGGCGGGAGGTCGAACTGCTCCCGGCCGTGCGTGCGACACCGGGCCGAGTCGCTCGGCCACCACTCCCCGCGATGTCCCGGCACGCCGGGCGGCGCAGGCTGCCGCTCGCGTCCTCCCGGTGCGTGCACGGATCAGCGAAGCGGCCGCGGCGATGAGGGCCATGGCGATGGCCAGGGTGAAGACGACGACCAGACCGTCGTGGAAGGGCCGCGCGATCAGATGAGGGAAGAACTCCCGCCCGGTCAGAAGGGCGGTGTCGGCCGCCGGCAGGTGGCCGAGGAGGGCCGGGCCGAGGAGTTGCCGGATGGGGTTGTAGCCGAGGAAGGCGGCGAACAGGACCTCGACCGGTGGCAGCGAGGCGACGTGGTGAGCAGCGGGCGCGGGCACGTTGTGGGCGGTGAGGCCGGAGGTGAGGGTGTGCGGCAGCGAGCCCGCGAGTCCGGCGACCATCAGGGAGAAGAAGACCCCCAGGGACAGCACCATGCCGGCGTTCTGGAACGTGGCGCGCATGCCGGACGCGGCACCGCGGGCGTTCGACGGGACGCTGGACATGATGACCGACGTGTTCGGCGCCGCGAACAGTCCGTTGCCCAGGCCGTTGAGGAAGATCAGGGCGGCGAAGAGGCCGTAGGAGAAGTCCGTGGGCAGCAGCAGGAGCCCGGCGAAGGAGGCGGCCGTCACGGCGCAGCCGGCGGCGGCGAACGGCCGGGCTCCGAATCTGTCCGACAGGGCTCCGGACACCGGCCCGGCGGCCAGGAAGCCGAGGGTGAGGGGCAGCAGGTAGAGGCCCGCCAGCAGCGGAGTGTCGGCGTAGTCGTGGCCGTGCAGGGGCAGCCAGATGCCCTGGAGCCAGATGATGAGCATGAACTGCAGGCCGCCGCGGGCGATCGCGCCGAGCAGCGTGGCGGCGTTGCCGCCGGCGAAGGAGGCGTTGCGGAACAGCCGCAGCGGGAACATCGGTTCGCCGACCTTGGTCTCCACGGCGCAGAAGACGGCCAGCATGAGCGCGCCCCCGACGAGACCGGCGAGCACCCAGGGGTTGGTCCAGCCCATCGTGTGGCCGCCGTACGGCTGGATGCCGTAGGTGATGGCGGCCAGCAGCGCGGTGAGCCCGGCGGCGAAGGTGAGGTTGCCCCACCAGTCGATCCGCCCGGGAGCGCGGGTGCCCGTCTCGTGCAGTGACTTGTACGCCCACACCGTGCCGATCAGCCCGATGGGCACGTTGACCCAGAAGATGGAGCGCCAGTCCCACTCCACGAGCACACCGCCGAGGACCAGTCCGATGAACGAGCCGGAGATCCCGGCGACCATGTTCACGCCGAGCGCCATACCGCGCTGCCGGTCGGGGAAGGCGTCGGTGAGGATGGCGGTCGAGTTGGCCATCAGCATCGAACCGCCGACGGCCTGCACGATCCGCCATCCGATCAGCCACAGCGCCCCGGCCGGGCCCTGGAGCGGGTCGACGGAGAGGATCACCGAGGTGACGGTGAAGATGACGAACCCGAGGTTGTAGACCCGAACCCGGCCCCGCATGTCGCCGAGCCGACCCAGGCCACCACCAGCACGGCGGTGACGAGCAGGTAGCCCATCAGCATCCACAGCAGGTAGTTGACGTTGCCCGGCCGCAGCGGGTCGAGATGGATGCCGGTGAAGATTCCGGGCAGTGAGATCAGCACGATCGACGTGTTGATGCTCGCGATCAGGACGCCGAGCGTGGTGTTGGTCAGCGCCACCCATTTGTAGCGGGGGTGGTCGGCGCCGATCCAGGTACGGCGACCGCGGGCCCGGACGCCGGGGGCGCCGCCTGTGGGGCGGGGACTCGGGTCGGTGGTCACCGGCTCTCCTCCCTCGTCGCTTCCGATGCGGAACCGGCGGTCAGTTCGCGATGGCCGGGCTGCGCGCGGGGGCGGCCCGGAACGCCGTCCACGGGGTGCGGTCGACGACCAGACGGCGCAGCGTGCGCACCTGGCGCGGGGCGTTCCAGCCGAGTACGCCGACCACCCTCCCGTGGTGCCCGTAGGCGGCGGCGAAGTGACCGTCCGACGGATCGCCGTGGACGAACCGCAGCTCCGCACCCGGCGGGAAGATGCCGTACGCCTGGATCCTGGTGTCGTACTGGTCGGTCCAGAAGTAGGGAACGGGGGCATACGGCCTGGCGTCGCCGAGCAGGTTGCCGGCCGCGGCCATGGCCTGTTCGGTGGCGTTCATCCGGTGCTCGAGGCGCATGCGGATGCCGAAGTGCGGGTTGGGCCAGGAGGCGACGTCGCCGGCGGCGTAGACGCCGGGTGCGGCCAGGCAGTACGCGTCGCACTCCACTCCGTCTCCCAGGCGCAGGCCCGAACCCGCCAGCCAGCCGGTCGCGGGCGTGGCGCCGAGGGCCAGGACGACGACGTCGGCCGGCAGCGTGGTGCCGTCGCCGAGTTCCACTCCGGTCACCCGGCCGCTCGCGCCGCGCAGACGGCGTACCGGCACCCCGCGGCGCAGCCGCGTCCCGTGGTCTCGGTGCAGGTCGGCGACGAGTGCGCCGACCCGGTCCCCGAACGGGCGCCGCACCGGGACCGGCTCCGGCTCGGCCACGGTCACCTCCAGGCCCATGGTCCGGGCGGCCGCGGCGACCTCGGTGCCGAGGAATCCGGCCCCGACCACGACCACCCGGGGCCCGGCCCGCAGCGCGGCACGCAGGGCGATCGCGTCGTCGAGGGTGCGCAGGACGTGGACTCCGGCCAGGTCGCTGTCGGGCATGCGCCGGGGAGCCACACCGGTGGCGATGACCAGCGCGTCGAAGCCGATGCTCGCGCCGTCGGCCAGGCGCACCCGGCGGTGCGGGACGTCGAGGGCGGCGGCTTGCTGTCCGAGCCGCAGGTCGGCCCGCAGCCGGGCGAGATCCGGCAGCGAGCGCAGGGTGGCCCGTTCGGGCTCCCAGGCGCCGGTCAGGATCTGCTTGGACAGCGGCGGCCGGTCGTACGGCGGACGGGACTCCGCACCGATCACGGTGAGGGTGCCGCCCCAGCCCCGGCGGCGGATGGCCTCGGCCGCGGTCAGTCCTGCGGCCGAGGCTCCCACGACGACGATCCGCTTCACCGCTCGTCCCCCTGTTCCGCCAGCCAGATGGCCTGGGCCGGACAGAGGGCGGCGGCCTGCCGGACGTCGTCCTCGACACCCTCGGGCGGGGTCGCGGCGAGCAGGACGACGATGCCGTCCTCCTCGCGCTGGTCGAACACGTCCGGCGCGCTGAGCACGCACTGGCCGGAGGCCACACACTTGTTCTGGTCGACGATCACCTTCATCGGATTCTCCTTTCCTGTACGGCGGTCGGCCGCGGTCACCAGGTGACGGGCAGCTCGTAGACGCCGTAGACGTTCCCGTCGTGCTTGAACGGGATCCGGTCGAGATCCGCCGCGAGCCGCAGCGTGGGGATACGGCGGTAGAGGGTGCTGTAGACGACCTGCAGCTCCACCCGGGCCAGCGGCTGGCCCAGGCACTGGTGGACGCCGAAGCCGAAGGCCACGTGGTGGCGGGGGTTGCGGTCGACGTCCAGCCGGTCGGGAGCGGCGAAGGCGGCGGAATCGCGGTTGGCGACGTCGTTGGCGAGGACGACGCCCTCGCCGGCGCGGATGGTCACGCCGCCGGCCTCGATGTCCGCCAGGGCCACCCGGCGGCGTCCGCTGTGCACGATGCTGAGGTAGCGCAGGAGTTCCTCGACCGCCGAGGCGACTGTCTTCGGGTCGTCGCTCTCGCGCAGCCGGGCCAGCTGGCCGGGGTTCTGCAGCAGCGCCAGGGTGCCCAGCGCGATCATGTTCGCGGTGGTCTCGTGCCCGGCGATCAACAGCAGCATCCCGGTACCGGCCGCTTCGGGCCTGGGGAGTTCACCGGTCCTGACCCGCTCGGCCAGCGTGGAGAGCAGGTCGTCGGCCGGGTGGGCCAGCTTGGCGCCGATCAGCCGGTCCAGGTAGTCCATCAGCTCCTGGGTGGCCACCCGTGCCTGTTCCACGGTGGTGGTACGCCTGATCAGGATCTTGCTGTTGGCCTGGAAGAAGTCGTGGTCGGCATACGGCACTCCGAGCAGCTCGCAGATCACCAGTGACGGCACCGGCAGCGCGAACTCCTGGACCAGGTCCGCCGGCCTCGGCCCGGCGAGCATGGTGTCGATCAGACCGTCGACGATCTTCTGGACGGCCGGCCGCAGCGCCTCCACCCGCTTGATGGAGAAGGCCGCGGTCACCATCCGGCGCAGCCGGGCGTGCTCCGGATCGTCCATGGAGATGAACGCCCGCGCCAGCTTCCGGCGCTCCTTCATCGCAGGGCCCTGATGGGGGAAGTGCGGGTGGGTGCTGTCCGAGCTGATCCGGGGATCGGCCAACAGCGCCCGTACGTCCTCGTAGCGCGTGACCAGCCACGGGGTGCTGCCGTCCCACAGCCGGACCCTGCTGACCGGGGCCCGGTCCTGCAGGGCACGCAGGGTCGGCGGCGGGTCGAACGGACAGCCGGCCGCCCGGGGCATCGGGTAGTCCGGCACGTCCGTCGGCAGCACGTCGGTGCCAGGTGCCGAGTAGTTGGTGCTCATGGGTTCTCCGCCCTCTCCGGAAAGGTGGTTCGGGAGGCAGGTCCTGCCTGCAGGAGGAGACATCGAGGAGCGGGCCCGGAGGTTCAGGCCGCCGGCGGTCCGCCGCCGTCCTTGGTGGCGGACCGCTGATCCGTCCCGAGCATGCGCCGGACGATGGGCATGACCGTGTGTACGGCCACTCCCAGCACCTGCACGTCGTGCTCGGGCAACCGGGCCAGCAGTTCGGCGAGCCGGGCGTCCCCCGCCCGGCGGTGCTCTGCCAGCAGCTCGCGTCCGGCGTCCGTGATGGCGACGAGGCGGACCCGCCCGTCCTCGGGGTCGCTGACCCGCGACGCCAGGCCCTGGGCTTCCAGCCGCTGCACCAGCACGGTCATCGACGGCTGGGTGACCCCTTCCGCCGCGGCCAGCGTGGTCAGCCGGATCGGGCCCTCCCGGCCGAGTTTGCCGAGCGTGGCGGCGGTGGTCAGGCTCATGCCCTGCCAGGTGGCCATGAGGTGCCGGACCAACCCGGTGGTCAGCTCGTGCAGCGCCGCCGCCACCCGCTCGGCTCCTTCTTCGGATGTCTCATCCATACCCACCTTCATAACACGATCTATATACAACGTCTATATAGATTAGGTAGCAGATGTCCACATTTTCCAATGACCCAGTCGGGACCGGGAAGCGCGGTGACGGCATGACACCTGCCCAAAACTGGGACATTTCATAATCTACATAGACAAACTATATAGATAGTGCTATAGATAGTGGCGAGCCCATAGAGGCGCCGGACGGAGAAGGTGATGACCGTGACCTGCGCCTACGCCCCATCCCTCGCCTGGCCCCTGATCCACCACCCGGAAGCCGCCGGCGAGGCCCGTCGGATCACCAAGGACGTACTCGCCCGATGGCAGGTCGCCGACGAGCCGGCCGACTCGGTACTGCTGGCCGTCTCCGAACTCGTCACCAACGCCGTGGAGCACGCCGAGCCACCCCTGAACCTCAGGCTGAGCCATGACCTGTACACCCACCGCGTGCACATCGAGGTCTCCGACGGCGGCCCCGCCGCCACGGACGGTGACTGGGCGGCCGGTTGCACCCCCGACGAGCACGGCCGCGGCCTGGAGATCATCGACTTTCTCACCACCGCACACGGCGACCGTCTGGAACGGGGCCACGCGATCCACTGGGCCGACGTGCACACCACCGCCTGACCGCGTCCCGGCGCTTCCGCATCCCGCGACCGGGTTGGCGGGATCCTTTTGAACCGTGGCGATCTCGCCGCTGTCGTGGGTGGGTACGGCCAGCGAACCTGGTGGCATAGCGAAGGGACACCACTTATGACTCGCATCGCCATCAACGGATTCGGCCGCATCGGACGCAACGTGCTGCGCGCGCTGCTGGAGCGGGACAGCGACCTGGAGGTCGTCGCCGTCAACGACCTCACGGAGCCCACCGCTCTCGCACGCCTGCTCGCCTTCGACTCGACGGCAGGGCGCCTCGGCCGCCCGGTGACCGTGGACGGGGACGTCCTCGTCGTCGACGGCCGTCGTATCAAGGTGCTCGCCGAGCGGGACCCGGCGCAGCTGCCGTGGGCCGCTCTCGGCGCGGACATCGTGCTGGAGTCGACCGGCCGCTTCACGTCGGCCAAGGCGGCCCGCGCCCACCTCGACGCCGGCGCCAGGAAGGTCCTGGTCAGCGCCCCGTCGGACGGTGCCGACGTGACGCTCGCGTACGGCGTGAACACCGATGCCTACGACCCGGACACACACACGATCGTCTCCAACGCCTCGTGCACGACCAACGCGCTCGCGCCGCTGGCCGCCGTGCTCGACGAACTCGCCGGTATCGAGCACGGGTTCATGACCACGGTGCACGCCTACACGCAGGAGCAGAACCTCCAGGACGGGCCGCACCGCGACCCCCGTCGCGCCCGTGCCGCCGGTGTCAACATCGTGCCCACCACGACCGGCGCCGCCAAGGCGATCGGCCTGGTGCTGCCGAACCTCGACGGCAGGCTGTCCGGCGACTCGATCCGGGTGCCGGTGCCGGTGGGCTCGATCGTCGAGCTCAACACGACGGTCGCCCGTGACGTGACACGCGACGACGTGCTGGCGGCGTACCGTGCCGCCGCGGAGGGACCGCTCGCGGGCGTCCTCGAGTACTCGGACGACCCTCTGGTCTCCTCGGACATCACGGGCAACCCGGCCTCGGCGATCTTCGACTCGGCCCTCACCCGCGTCGACGGCCGCCACGTCAAGGTGGTCGCCTGGTACGACAACGAGTGGGGCTTCTCGAACCGGGTGATCGACACCCTCGGACTGCTCGCGCGCTAGCGGGACGAGCGGAGCGGCCGGCCGTCGTCGGCCGGCCGCTTCGCGGTGCTCCTCAGCTCGCGGCCCCGGCGGGATGTGCCGTCGCCTCCGCCGTCGCCTGCCGAGCCCGTGCCGGACGGATCCCGATCAGGGCCACGGCGATGACCGCGGCCACCAGCATCCCGATCCCGCCGACGAGGGCGCAGGTGTGCAGGGCGTCGGTGAAGCTCGCGCCGTAGGCGGCCTGGGCCTGGCCGGTGCTCTCGGGGGTGTTCAGGTGCAGGAAGGCTCCGGCCTGGATACCGACGCTGGAGACCAGTCCGCCGACCTGCCCCTGGTCGGCGGGGCTCAGCCCGGACGAGGCGAGGTGTCCGGGCAGGGTGGCCAGGGTGCGGTGGGTGAGGATGACGCCGAAGACGGCCGGGCCGAGGGCGCTGCCGATCTGGCGGAGCGCGCTGTTGGCCGCGGCGGCGGTGCCGCCGAGCCGGTGCGGCAGGGCGTCCATGGCGATGGTGGTGATCGGCGCCATGGCGAGCGCGATGCCGATGCCGAGCACCGCGATGACCAGGGCGGCCTCGCCGGTGCCGGTGTCGGCCTGGAAGACGTTCATGATGAGGGCACCGATCCCGCCGATCACCAGACCGGTGACCAGCAGCAGGCCGGGCGTGACCCGGTTCATCAGCCGCCCGACCAGCGGGCCGAGCACCACCGTGAAGCCGTTGATGGCGATGAGGCGGATGCCGATGTCCAGGGTCGAGGCGTGGTGGACGAGCCCGAAGTACTCGCTCAGCGCGAAGACCAGGCCGACCTGGGCGAACAGGGTGACGGCCATGACGAGCGCCGCCCCCGAGAACGCCGCCGACTTGAACAGGCGCATGTCCAGCATCGGGCAGGGGGAACGGAGTTCCACGAGCACGAAGCCGACCGCACCGCCGGCGGCTGCCACGAAGGCGATCACGGCCTGGGCCGACGACCATCCGTCGCTGCCGCCCTCGATGACGCCGTAGACCAGTCCGGTGATGGCGACGATGGCCAGGAGCTGCCCGGGGATGTCCAGGTGGCGTTCGCGCTCCGCGCGGGAGTCGGTCAGCACGAGGGCGCCGATCACCGCGGTGGCCACGCCGACGACGAGCGAGGGCAGGAAGATCCACCGCCAGCTCGCGTGCTCCACGATGACGCCGTTGACGACCGGGCCGAGGGTGAGTCCGAGGCCGAGGGCGGCCGTCCACAGGGCTATCGCCCGGGCACGCTTACGGGGGTCCGGGATCACATGGCCGATCAGGGCCAGCGTGGACGGAAGCAGCGCGGCCGTGCCGACGCCGGTGAGCGCCTGGCCGACACAGACCTGGACGACGCTGCCGGCGGTCAGGCACACCACGCAGCCGAGGCAGAACAGCACCAGCCCGGCCAGATAGGTCTTCTTACGGCCGTACAGGTCACCCACCATGCCGCAGGTCAGCAGCAGTGCCGCGGTCGGCAGGATGAAGGCGTCGGTGATCCACTGGAGCCCGACGGTGGAGGCGTCGAGTGCCTGTTGCATGACCGGAAGCGCGACGGAGACACCGACGACGGGCAGGTAGGAGACGAACACGCCCAGGCAGGCCAGCACGACGGTGGCCGTGATGTGCCGGGTGCCCGTGTCGGGCGGCGCGGACGGGGACGAGGCAGGAGAAGGCATGGCCACAGGGCACCTCGAAGCAGTGGAGTGACAGGGCGACGTGCTGGGGCGGTGACCGGCGGCCCGTCGACTCCCGATCGACTGGCGCACCGCGGCTCTACCGCCGGTCCGACAGCGCGGACCCGGTCATGTCGATCCCGTCGGCCGGCCGCGCGGCGCCTGCGCGGTGGGTTCGGCCGGAATCTCCGTTGACGTGGGCCAGTTCTGTCGGGGCGAGCGTTACGGACCGTATACCGAGGCGTGGCCTGCGGAGATGCCCTTGGGCCTGCAACCTAAGGTGAACGCCGCTGACGCCTGGCGGGTGGGCGGCTGGAGAGCGTTCGCGGTGGGCGGCGCGCCTACTCGCTTCGGGACAGCTCCGCCCGCAGCGCGGTCACCTGCATGTCGAGGGCGAATTCGAAGCGTTCGTCGAAGGTGCCGGCGGTGAGGTGGGCGGAGGCCTCCCGCAGGGCGGGGAATTCCGCGTCGCCGAAAGCGGTCGCGAGATCGGGCGCCTCGGCAGACTGGGCCTGCTGTTCCTGTGTGATGCCCAGGATCAGATAGAACACCGTCCAGTTGGCCCAGGCCGCGGTGCGCGGCGCGAACCCGGCGTCGAGAAGGGTCTGGATCATCGTGTCGGCGAACCGGTAGGTGTTGGTCTCGGTCGTGGCGAGCCCCGCGATCAACCGCGCCGCGTCACGATGCGCCAGGATCGCCCCGCGGCACCAGCGGGCCAGCGCCCGGACCCGCTCCTCCCACGGAACGGGCAGGGCGTCGGTGTCCAGGCCCGCGAGGACGGCGTCCGACATGAGGACGAGCAGTCGCTGCTTGCTGTCCGCGTGCCACCGCACCGTGTTGTGCCGTACGCCCAGCCGGTCGGCGACGGCCCGCATCGTCACCTTGTCCAGGCCCTCCTCGTCGAGCACGTCCAGTGCCGCGTCGACGACCGCCGCACGACTGACGACCATGGTGCCTGCCTCCAGGACCTCTCTTGTCCAGTGGGAAATACCCCGCGGGGAATATACCCCGGCGGCGATACGCCGACCGGGGCGCCGGAGAGCTCGACATCCGCCACCGACAGGGCGAATCGGCTGGTCAGCGCCGCCCCGGGCGCCTCGGTATTCATCGCACGGCAGACCCTCTTGTCCAATGGACAACGTCAGACCGCGCGAGTATTGTCCATTGGACAAGAGAGGAGTGGGTCATGCTCATCGATGGCGATTTCCTCCCCGTCCCCGCGGTGCGGGGCGAGGACCGGGTGATCCCGGTGCACGATGATCGGCCGGGCCGCACAGGGTGGAGGCGACGGTGACCGACGTGCAGGTGATCGTGCGCCAACTGCGCTGGGAGGCCGCGGGGGTGGTCTCGGTCGAGTTCTCCGCCGCGGACGGGTCGGAGCTGCCGCCCTGGCGGCCGGGTGCCCATGTCGAACTCAGGCTGCCCACCGGGATCGTACGGCAGTACTCGCTGTGCGGGTCTCCGGACGACCGGTCGCGCTATCGCATCGGGGTACTGCGAGAGCGGGCGAGCCGGGGCGGGTCGGAATACGTGCACGCCTTTCTGCGGCCGGGGCAGCCGGTGCGGCTCCGCGGGCCGTCGGACAACTTCGGTTTCCGGCAGGAGAAGGCCTATCTGTTCATCGCGGGCGGTATCGGGATCACCCCGATCCTGGCGATGGTCAGACAGGCGGTCGCCTGGGGCGTACCGTGGCAGCTCCTCTACGGCGGCCGCACCGCCGGCTCGATGGCCTTCCTCGACGAGCTGGCCGGCCATCCCGACAACGTCCGGCTCTACCCCCAGGACCGGGGCGGTCGGATCCCGCTGGGCGAGTGGCTGGAGCGGCCGCGCCCCGACACCGCCATCTACGCCTGCGGCCCGGAATCCCTGCTGACCGCGGTCGAGGACGGGGCCGCGCACTGGGCTCCCGGCTCGGTGCGCCTGGAGCGGTTCCGGCCGCGCCCCAAGCCGGTCCGCCCCGACGCCGAGATCGAGGTGGTGTGCGCCCGGTCCGAGCGCACGGTGACCGTGCCGGCGGGCCGGAGCATCCTGAGCGCGCTGGAGGACGCGGGTCTGCCGGTGACCGGTTCCTGCCGCGAGGGGGTCTGCGGCACGTGCGAGACACGGGTCCTCGACGGCGAGCCCGACCACCGCGACGACATCCTCACCGCCGAGGACCGCGCCGCCGGCGACCGCATGTACCTCTGTGTGTCCCGCGCCCGCGGCGAACGCCTCGTCCTGGACCTGTAAGGACACCCGAGCCACTGCCAGGAGGGCCGCCATGAGCCGCCACGACGACACCCGTGCCGCGCCCGCGGCACGGACCGCTGCCGACGACTACCACCCCATCGCCATGGACCGCGTCCGGGAGATCATCGGATACCCGGCACCCTTCATCGCGGACAAGAAGGAGGACCACCTCGGCGAGTTCACCACCAGGTTCATCGCCCACAGCACGTTCTTCTGCCTCGCGACGGCGGACGACGCCGGGAACCTCGACATCAGTCCCAAGGGCGATCCTCCGGGAGCCGTACGGGTCCTCGACCCGTGGACCCTGGCCATCCCGGACCGTCCCGGCAACAAACTCGCCGACACGTTCGAGAACCTCACCCGCAACCCGGGGGTGGGCCTGGTGTTCCTCGTGCCCGGACTGCGCGAGGTCGTACGCGTGAACGGGGACGCCTTCATCAGCGACGACCCCGAGCTGCTGAGCATGCTCGGTGCCGACGGCAGGCCGGCCGTGCTGGCGACCGTCGTGCGCGTGCGGGAGGTGTTCTCCCAGTGCGGCAAGGCGGTGGTCCGCTCGAAGCTGTGGGAGGGCGACCCGCGCCACCTCGCCGACGCCGTCCTGCTCGGCGGCGACTTCTTCACGATGCATGTCGCCGAGAACGCCGCCAAGATGGCGGACAACCTCGGCGACCAGCTCGGGCAGCTCACCGCGATCGCCGAGCAGCAGTACCGGGACAACCTCTACTGAACAGCCTGCTCAGTAGGACGACCCCAGGCTCTGCGTCGTGTACGCGCACTCCGTGTAGATGTAGCCGTAGCGCAGTTTGGCGGTGTCGGAGCCCGGGGAGGCCGTGCTGTCGTTCTTCGGTTTGTGCACGAAGTACGTGGTGCCGGGCGGCAGGCTGATCGTGCGCTGCGGATAGTTCTTGCCGCTGTCGCTGCACGGCTCCCATCCGGGCAGGAGCGAGCTGGCGAACGAGTACGCCTCGCAGCTGCCGCACGCGCCGAGGGTGAAACTGCCGGTGACCGGGCCGGTGTACAGGACGGTGATCTCGTCGGGACTGTCGTTCCTGACGGTCACCGAGATGCCGCCGCCGGATGCCATGGTGGGCAGCTTCCTGCCGGCGGCCGGGAGCGTCTGGGCGACCTCCGCGCCGATGGAGATCTTGCGGGCGCGGTCACGGTTCTTGTCGTGCGGGCTGTCGGTGACGAACTGCTGCATGGTCGCCTGCGCCTGCGCGTAGTCGCCGTCCTCGTACTGCTTGACACCGCACGTGTACTTCCCCGCGTCACCGCTGCGGTCGGCCCGGCCGGCGACCTTGACCAGGCCGTCGGCCTCGGCACTGCCCCCGTCCGACAGCTGGGTGATCTGGGTGTTCAGCGTCTCCAACTGCTTGACGGCGCCGCAGGGATCCTTCCCGGAGACGGCCTTCGCCGCCTTCTTCTCGGCCGCGTCGACGGCGGGGACGACCTTCGCGGCCTGGCCGGAGTCGGGGAAGGTGTCCAGGAGCTCGCCGAACCGGGGGACCCAGTCACCCTCGCCGTCGGCCAGGCCGCCCGCTCCGCACTGGTACAGCGAGGTGGCCAGCCGGTCGTCGGGCCAGTGGGTGAGCGTGCCGAGCTGGTCCCTGGGCATGGAGTTGGGCACCGTCCGCAGGTATTTCAGCGGTTCGACCGCCGTGCAGTAGTCCTTGTGACCGTAGGCCGCCGCGACCGTCGTGTAGTACGTCTGCATACGGTCGGGGACCTGCCCGGCGGCCCGCGAGCCGGAGTGGTGGACCGCGAGGTCACGGTAGACGGCCAGGGCCTCCTGGTAGGCGGACTTGGCGGTGGCGAAGTCCTTCTGCCCGGCCGCGTCGACCCGCTTGTCGGCGGCGGCGAGGCGTTCGAGGAGCGCGCGTTCGACGGCTTCCTTCTGGGCGCTGTCGTACCAGAGCGCGCCGCCCACCGGGACGGCGAGGAGGACGACGCCCAGCACGAGTGCGACGGGCCGCTGCCCCGGCCACACCAGCCGGGTGCGCAGGCCGACGGACGCGCCGTGCAGGGCCGCGAGCAGCAGGAACACGGCGTAGACGACGAGCGCCGAGCCGGGCACGCCGTCGGCGTCCGCGGGCAGGGCGACGAGCAGCAGGACGGCGGTCGCCGCCAGACACGCGGCCAGCGGGATCCATCTTCGGACGAGCAGATAGCCGAGGCCGAGGCCGGTCAGGTTGAGCAGGGCCACGGCGGTGGCGCGCAGGGCGTCCGGCGGGGCGGGCGGCGGACTCGACGGCATGGGCGGCACGAAGGAACCCGGGAGCCGGAAGCCCGGCTGCGAGTACCCCGGGCCTGCGAAACCCTGACCGGGCAAACCCTGGTCCGGGATCCCGAAGCCGGGAGCTCCTTGAGCCGGCGCTCCCTGGGGCGCCGGCCCCTCATGCGCAGGCCCCTGATGCGGCGGTTCTTGGTTCGGCGGCCCCTGATGCGGACCGTAGGCATCCCCGGACATGGCGGCCCCCCACCAATTGCTGCCGAATCCTTCGGAATTGACAGCGTACGGCCAGGCGTGCGAATTCGACAGTGCCCCGGACGCCCATCCCGCCTCCCGAGTGGCCGACATCGTTGTCCGGCCTTCGCATGGACGGCAACTCCCGTAGCCGCTGGGGTACTTGGGAAGCAGGCGTTGACCGTCGACGTGCCGCACCGACAAGGAGCAGGAGCCGTGGCGGCACCCTGGGCCCCCTAGGCCGTTTCTGATGGCTCTTGGTTGGGTGGGTGGATCTCGTGGTTGGCCGGGCAGGACGCCCGTATGGTGCGGCGACACGAGCTCACGGAC
>NZ_JBICZJ010000041.1:0-25327 GCF_043201895.1 Streptomyces sp. NPDC048254 | reverse complement strand
AGCTGGTGCCGGGTGAGAACGCGGCGGCGATTTCCGGCGATGCGCTTGGGGAACTGGCGCGGTCGTATCTGCTGTCGCAGAGCGTGATCGAGCGGTTGAGCCGGTTGTATGACCCGGCCGCGCTGGAAGCGGTCATGGACGGTGTGGTGATCGATCTTTCCAACGAAGAGTCGACCGAGGCTTCGGCTAAGGCGCTGCACGCTGCGTTGCATGATGAAGCGCTGAAGAACGAAGTGCGGGTTGTGCCTTCGTATGATCCGGTTCGGGAACAGCGCGCACTGCATGTCGAGCGGACGCATCACGGCAACGTGCGCGTTTCGGTCATCGACCAGGAATTCCAGCACACGGCGGATTATCAGCAGCTCGTGACCACCGCGAATACGTTCAAAGGGCTCATCGGCGAAGGTGCGGTCATCAAGCGCGGTGAGCGCAGCATGGCCGTGGCGGACTTCAAGAGCGCGATGAAGTGGCTGCTGGCGGATGCCGAACGCAACGTCTCCAAGCAACGCTATAAGGGGCTCGGCGAGATGAACCCCGAGCAGCTGTGGGAAACGACGATGGATCCGGCCGTGCGGCGTCTGCTGCGTGTGCAGATCGAAGACGCGATTGCGGCGGATGGGATCTTTACTACCCTCATGGGGGATGATGTCGAGCCGCGGCGGGCGTTTATCGAGAGCAATGCGTTGCGGGCGGGGAATATTGACGTTTAACTCATGCCGTAGTGTCGAAAGTCACTATTAGTGAAAAACGTCCCACGAATAGTGACAACCGCAGTCGCACTAAGTGAAAATTCTCGGAAGTTGTTTGGCGTGCATCGCACCTCTTTTCAGGCACCAGCCTTCTAGAGGTGCGGCGACCGTCATAGCGTCAGATCCAGGCTCGAAGGTCAAGAAGTTGATCCATCCGCACCGTCATCAGGCATTCCACGTAGCTCCGATGATGGGACAGGAAGATTAATTTTGCCCGGGTACAGGATTGTCCATCTCCTTACGAAGCGCATCCCTACGCCTCACAAACAGAAAGCCGGTCTTGTGCCGGCTTTCTGTTTAGCGGCTCGTGCAATTGATCAAGCTCGCCCCAGGCGTCACAAATTCGTCGGCTCGCCATTCCGACAAAACTGAACATTGTGTTGTCGCGATTTACCTTGGAAGCGCGGAAAAGTCTCGCACAATTCGTGGCCGCACCCTTCCATTACTCCGATCCACGAATACGATCTGCCTCGCCGGTTCGGGGCCGAACGATACGTGTATGGGACGATTTGCCCCGTATATATAGATGCGATCAAACGGCAGGTTGATCGCAATCCACTCGGCAACAGCATACATGTCCTCGTCCTCAATCAGAAAGTCGACAGCGGCACCTGCACGGGCGCATATTAGCTTCCCGAAGCGATCGACTTCGTGGGCAGCATGCTGATCAAGGTCTGGCGCAATACGTCCCACGCCTCGTCGCTTGATTGCACGGGCCAGTTGCGGCGAGCAAAAGCCAAAGGTAAGCCGGATTCGACCAAAATAATCGATAACGGGGTCCAGGATATTTTTCGTCAGCGCTAGCAGTGCGTTGTAGCTTTGCGGAACAAGCGGAACGTTGTCGATCGCGGCGGCTTGAGCGGTCTCACTGCACTGAACTAAATCTCTATACGAGTACCACTTACCGCAAGCATCGTCCAAGTCTGGGATAGTTCTGCAGGGGTTAAGCTCGAATCCTGCTAGCTCGACCCGTTCATTCTGGAGCAACTGTTGAAATTGTGATTTCGTCGGCCCATGGTCGGGCAGCGAAAGGCACAAGGGTAGAAGCTGCTCATCCAAAGTGACCTGCTCCGCGTATCCGGGGAACTCCTCGTTGATAAACTTAGACTTGCCGAGCAAAACCGTGGGTTCGTAGTTTTCCCCGCTCTCGAACACATCAATCTGCTGTGTGCGGAGATGTATCTTGATACGCCGCCGAAGCAGCGGCGTTGGAGATGAGTCAAAGTCGTCAAATTCGAGGATAGTGAGTTTTCCCGATCTGACGTGAACCTTGACAAGATCCGCGCTTCGAACATCTCCATAGATAGTCGCAGCCGCTCCAATGTACACCCGGAGCACCGCGGGAAGTGCATCTACCAGCGACGTATGAATCTGCAATGAATGATTGTCGAGATAATATCCAAACCCGGCTCGAGCAGCCTGCGTGCAGGCTTCAGCAATGATAGAAGGTGAAGCGATAGTTCTGAGAAGTTCAGCACCAGCAGCCTGGGCCGCACCTAAAGATTCGAAGAAACACTTTACGTCCCGCCTCAGAGATGCGTTCAGCATTTTTAGCGCAATGCGTCCGCGGAATACCTGCAGCGCAAAATAGACCCTCAAGTCATCGATTCTTTCGCGTCGAGCCAGTTCGAGCTCCGCCAGATCATTGTTTGCCTCGCATAAACGAACCGCTTTGGCAAGTGACCCGCATGCATCGACAAGGTCGACAAACTCCTCTGCCTCATCAGGCATCGGCGCCCGCCCAAGCTGTAGCAGCTTAGCCCATAAGCGATCAAATTCGCTCTGGTTCGCGCTGTAGAGCGCGACCGACGCCTGAATACGACGCCGGGGAGCAGGCGGATGCATCCGACGGGTTTGCGCGACTCGAAGATAGACCCGCGACGAGCGCTGACGATCCAAGCGAAACCGCTCTTCAAGTTGATCGCTGGCAAACACGAAAGCTATTCCGGGCGCCACCAGCAATGCAGGGCGTTGGAGCACGGATTCGATATACGACTTTAATTCAGCCTGCGAGAAGTATTTCTGAAAGGTTCGGCGTGAAGTGAGATAGCCGTCTCGATACGGTTGCCCTCGATTGCTTGATCCGCTTTCTGTCATCACTGCTACAGACAACGCAACACGAGCGAGTCCATATGCACGACTTAGTGTTCGATCGCGCTCCTCGCGATCTTCGATGACGTTCAGAACAAATCCCAGGCTGACTAGATCGCACCCGACTATGGGAGCCGCTGCAGCAAAATGGGGATCCCATCCGCTTGCGCTGTACCCTTCATTGTTTAGCCCGTCGATGTCGTCGCCCTTCCCACATCCATAGTCGAACAGCGACTTATCTTTTGTTAGCAATCCGAATCTAATTAGCGCCTGTATCGGTGCTGACAACCCTGAACGAGTCAGCGCTGTTCTATATCTCTCAACGGTAGCCGGCCGCGGCCCGACTACGGATTCTGCAAAGTCTTCGCCGACAAAGTTGCCTGAAGGTACGAACACCCCTCCGATCAGCTCATATCCTGCTGCGGCTATTCGCTGAAGCCAATCGTTGCGAAATCCGATCCTAAAATTCTCGTCAAAAAGACCGATTGCCTCTGCATCCGCGGTGATGCGACTCCAGTGGCTACGGCGCGCGTCATCCAGATGGAGAAGAAGTTCCTTCCGGTGCAGAATCGGCGGATTGAGGGAGGAACGAAAATCACGGATGCTGAACTGAGGTTCCGGGTCTAGTTTCACGAGGCAGCTCGACGCTAGACACGGAAACGGCTCGATTTCGAACAAGGGATAGTCTAGGAAGGCAACTTCCCGATCCACAAGAGATAACCTGACCACATTCCATTGCGGCTCGGCTTGAGCGATAACTGCGAGGGCCTCACGGAGGAGCTCGATCGACGGTGAGTCGATGTCTAGCGCGGCATCGCGATGGACGTACAGACTCGAGCCCACTCGCTTGCCTGCAGTGTTGGCACGCCGATTCATCAAACCTCTCCTCAATACAGACTGCAAAGCTGTACGCGGGACCTTCACGGTCACCGGTCACGGGCGGCGACGTCCGCTGACCGCCTAGAGCATGCGTTGACTGTCCGGGTACAGTGGCCATAGTCGCCAGTCGGCGCGAGCAGAATCATTGCCTTCAGGCCATTCTCGGATGCTGTTTTATCACGCGTACCACGCTGCACAAAGATTTCGCGCGAGGCGCACCCCCAATCATAGATTTTGCAAATTGCATACGCCAGACGATAGCCAACCATTCCCGTACACTGGAGGTAGCTGCAAGACTCGTGAGGCGAACTGGTGGCGTCGTCCAGTTCGGGTGATAGAATCGCTCGATGGACACCCTTAAAAACAGCTCCCGGATGCAGTTTTCCGGGCATGAGACCTTCCCCTTGCGACAGCTTTGGCTGCGCAAGGCATACGACGCCGTGTCCGGAGATGACACGCCGGTATCGAAATCGACGTTCGCCGATGAGGACTCAATCGTCCGATTTGGTGTCGGGAAGAACATGGTCACGGCCATCCGATTCTGGGCTACGGCATGCAAGATCATCGAAGAGAAGGAAGGTGGGTTTGGACCCACCGGGCTCGCCAATTTTCTATTTGATCCATCATCAGGCGTCGACCCGTTTTGCGAAAAACCTGCGACGACATGGCTCATGCATTGGTTTCTTGCCTCGACTCCGGAAAAAACCACAACATGGTACGTACTGTTCAATCATGTCGTACAGCAAACATTCGACCGGGAACACGTCGTAAAGCTGATTTCTAACCTTGCTGCGGACCGCGAGTTGAAGGTTTCCGCCGCGACCCTAAAGAGAGATGTCGAATGCTGCGTACGTAGCTATGTCCCGAAGGCGGGTGGCGAATCTCTTGAGGAAATGAGCGAACCTCTTCTCGGTGAACTCGGTTTGATTCAGCAGAATGCAAAGGGTTCTTTTGAGTTTCGTCGCGGCCTGAAGAGGTCGCTTCCCGACGGCGTGTTTGCTTTCGCGTTGCTGGACTATTGGCAGCGACTTGAACACTCGGGTTCAGTGATGGCCTTCGATCGAGTCGCGCACGACTACGGATCGCCTGGGCGAGTGTTCAAGCTGGATGAAAGTTCGGTTGCGGAGAGGCTTACAGCACTAGAGCCGTTGAGCAACGGGCTGATTCAGTGGACCGAGCAAGCCGGGATACGCCAAGTGACGCGATTGGGACGCGCGCTCGAAGATATTGAGGGAACAAAACTGAAGCTATTGAGAGCAGCCTATGCGAAGCGCTAAGCATAACGATATTCCGGAACAGAAATTGTCGGATGCCGTTACTATTTCTCGACAATTTCTTCGTTCGGTCCGCTTGGACACAGACTTCGGGCGAGAGGACGCACTGTCTGGTTACGTCTGCCAAGGTACTGCCAAGGCGTTGCTAGAGAACATGGCTCGTCAACTTGTCGACACAAAGCAACGGGCCTTTACATGGACGGGGCCGTACGGCGGAGGGAAGTCTTCCCTTGCATTGATGTTGTGCTCGCTCGTCGGTCCGAATGCCAAGCTACGCGAAAAGGCACGACAAATTCTGGCGTTGCCGGCCGATAGTGCAGTCGCAAAAGTATTTGCGTCGCGAGGAGACGGCTGGATGGTCTTGCCGGTCGTCGGAAGACGAGCTAGCGTTATTTCGGATCTACGACAGGCTCTTGCACGAGCAAAGGGCGGCGAAGAAGCCGGAAAGCGAAAAGCATCTGATGTCATCGCCGATCTGGTTGAGACTGCTGAGACTCATAAGCAAGGTGTCCTAATCGTCATTGATGAACTCGGGAAGTTTCTCGAAGCTTCCGCTCATGGAGGCGATGACGTCTACTTCTTTCAGGAGCTTGCAGAGGCAGCTAGCCGCACGAGTGGCAAGCTGATTGTGGTCGGCATCCTGCATCAGCCGTTCGATGCGTACGCTGCACGCCTTGGGCGACAAGCGCAAGATGACTGGGCAAAGGTACAAGGGCGGTTCGTTGATATACCTCTCGTTGCAGCTACGGACGAAGTCATTGAGCTCATTGGCAGAGCGATACAGGTGGACGATGAGGCCATCCGTAACAGTGCTTCAGCTTTCGTAGATATCATTGCAACCGCGATCCGGACTAGGCGTCCCGGAGCACCTGCCCGCCTGGCCGAAGGGCTCTTGCGCTGCTGGCCAGTACACCCTGTCACGGCAGCCCTTTTGGGTCCCATTTCAAAGCGTAGGTTTGGTCAAAATGAGCGTAGCACATTCGGGTTTCTTGCCTCGCGCGAGCCGTTGGGCTTTCTCGAATTCCTCGACGGTCAGCCGAATCGCTGGGAGTCGATGTATGGTCCCGCACAATACTGGGACTATCTGCGAGCCAACCTTGAGCCTGCAATCCTCGCGTCACCAGACAGCCACCGATGGGCAGTAGCATGCGATGCCGTTGACCGCGCCGAAGCAGGCGGCAGCCCCGTCCATGTTGATGTTGTAAAAGCCGTCGCGCTCATCGAGATGTTCCGTAATGGCACAGGGCTAGTGCCCGAGGAGTCCGTTCTCGCGGTTTCAATACAGGGCGCAGACCCTCAACAGACTCATGCCGCTTTGCAAGAGCTGGTTCGCCGCAAAATTCTGATCGAACGCAAGCATCTCGGCGCCTATGGTGTATACGCGGGGAGTGATTTCGACATTGACGGTGCGATGAATCTGGCGCGCGCGGAAATCGGTGCGCCGCCGCTTGAGCAAGTTGCCGCATTGAGCGATCTGCAGCCCATCCTCGCCAAACGGCTATATCACGAGACGGGCACAATGCGATGGTTCACCCGACGCATTGTGAGGTTAGCTGATGTAGAGAACGCCGTTGAGCGCATTGGTACTGATAAGGGCGCCGTCGGCTGTTTCTGGCTGTGCCTGCCTGAAACCGGTCAGTCAGAGCGGTCCGCAGATAATCGAGCGCAAAAACTCAGCGGTACCATAAAGAATGGATCCGCAATTCTGGGTGTGCCTGGCAATGCTGAGCGCATAACCGAACTCAGCCTAGAACTAGCGGCCACTGACCGCGTCCTTAACACGCGCCCAGAACTTGAAGGTGACGCTGTCGCCCGACGGGAGCTCATCGGCCGAATGGAGTCGGTAAGAGCTGCGCTAGAAGAGGAACTTGCTGATGCGTTTTCCCTGTCGAAGTGGTACAGACAGGGGGAACTGCAAAACCGCGAGCGCGGCGTGAGCCTGTCGGTAATAGCATCATCGATCGCACAGGATGTCTTTCCAAGGACGCCGCACATTCTGAGCGAATTGATCAATCGCGAGGAGCCATCAAGCAACTCCGTTCGAGCGAGAAAGGACCTGTTGTATCGGATGGTTACCCATGCAGACAGGGAGAACCTCGGCTACGACGGGTATCCAGCGGATGCTGGCCTTTACTATTCCCTCCTCCAAGCGCCAGGGCTGCACGCCCGTCGGGAAGATAGACAGTGGAGTTTCGGGCCGCCGAATGCGAACCGCAGAGGGACTTCGATGGAAGCACTCTGGTGGGCGACGCAGGTCCGGCTGACGGAATCTGGATCGAACCTCACACTCGCCGAGCTTTATGCATTCTGGGCTGCCCCACCCTATGGGCTGCGCGCTGGTGTAATGCCCGTACTGGCACTTGCGCTATTTATGGCCTGCAGGTCATACGTGGCCATGTATGTCGATGGCGTCTTCACTCCTGACCTGTCCGAAGCGGTAATCGATGAGTGGTTGCTCGATCCTCGAAGCATCCGATTTCAATTCGTTGAAGCATCGCAGGATGAAGCGATGATCGTTCAGGCGATCGCCGAAAGTGTCGGTGAAGCATCGGAGGATGACGAAGTAGGTCCTCTGGATGCCGCTCGAGCGCTGGTTGGTATGGTGGTTGATCTTCCGGAGTGGGCGAAGCGAACAACTTCGATATCGTCTACATCGCAGGAAGTTCGCGGCATGCTTCTTCGAGCACATGACCCTCATAAAGTGCTCTTCACCGATCTGCCCAGCTTGCTGCAAGTTTCGGCGCCAGTCGACCTCATTGCGAAGTTGCAGTCGGTCACAGATGAGTTGACGCGTTGCTACGGGGAAATGCTGGCCAGTGTCAGCCAGGCTCTGCTGTCCGCGCTCGACCATGAAGGTCGAACACTGGAGTCACTTCACCTGCGTGCGATTACGGTCAAAGGGATCACTGGCGACTTTCGTCTAGATGCCTTTGCTGGTCGGCTTGAGCAGTTTGACGGTTCACAAGCGGCCGTTGAAGGCCTGATCAGTCTGGCCGTAAGTAAACCCAGTATCAGCTGGGTCGACCGAGACATCGATGCCGCGATCTTGCAGCTGAGTAATTGGGCAATCGAATTTCGTAGGGCAGAGGCAATGGCGACTCTACGGGGCCGGCCATCGACGCGTCGGGTAATCGGCGTAGTGTTTGGAGCCAGTCATGGGAACGACGTGACCGGTACGGTTGACGTGTCCGAATCCGATATTCCGGCAGTAGATGATTTGGTAAAACGGGTTCTCGCAACCGTCTATCAAGAAAAGCCGGAAATCGTTTTGGCCGCGCTTGCTGAGGCTGGTGCGCTGTTGATGAAACAGTCGAAAAAGGAGGCAGCCTGATGGCCGAACGACATGTACTCGGATTGTCTGGCGGGAAGGACAGTGCTGCGCTGGCAATTTTCATGCGGCAACACTTTCCAGAACTCGATATACACTATTTCTTTACCGATACCGGAAAGGAACTTCCGGAAGTCTATGAATTTCTTGGTCGCCTTGAGGGGTTCCTTGGCCGACCGATTGAATATCTAAATCCGAACCGCGGCTTCGACTTCTGGCTTCGACAGTACAATAACTTCCTCCCTTCGCCAAACACGCGTTGGTGTACGCGCCAGCTCAAACTCGAGCCGTTTAAGCGTTGGGTACGGCCGTGGCTCAATGACGGAGACACTGTCATTAGCTATGTAGCGATCCGCGCGGACGAGGATCACCGGGAAGGCATGGTCGCTCAGCACGAAAACATGCACGTTCGCCTGCCGTTTCGCGAACACGGCATCGATAAACCGGGGGTAATCGAAATTCTGGAGGCCTCCGGTCTCGGTTTGCCTGCATACTACGGCTGGCGGTCCCGCAGCGGCTGCACCTTCTGCTTTTTTCAACAAAAAATCGAGTGGGTGCGGCTTAAGCAGGTTCACCCTGATGCGTTCGAGGCGGCGAAGGCTTACGAGAAAACCGCACTAGATCACGGCTCGCCATTTACGTGGTCACAGCGGGAATCTCTGGAAGAGCTTGAGCGACCGGAGCGAATGGCGCAGATTCAGGCAGACTACGACTTGCGCATGCAGCGCGAAATGGCCAGAAGACGGCCGAATCCACTGCGCCAGCAGCTCGAGGGCGCCGTAGATATAGATGACCTTTTTCTAGAAGACGAGGGTGGCGGAGCTTGCTTAGTCTGTCACAAGTAACAAGAACTGATATCGAGGGGGTAGATAGGTGGTCAGTCCAGCTCAAAAAATATTCGAAGCCACGTCAGAAAGTCTTTACGATTTCGTCTCCAAAAACGGGCGAGGCCTGTATATCCCTCCATACCAACGGGACTATGCTTGGGACAGATCAAACGTCGAAAGGCTAATTGATGACACGTTGCAAGGTCTCGATGCGTTACTGAAGCGACCTGACGAATCGATCACATTCATCGGCACGATCATAACGATGAATGATGCCAAGAAGACCACGATCAACCCCTTAGTGAAAAATCAGGTGTATGGTCAGGTAATGACAGTCATCGACGGTCAGCAACGGCTAACCACGTTGCTGATGCTGTGTCTTGCCTTGCTTCTTGAGATTGAAACCCAGTGGAACGAACTCAAAAAGTCAAAGGTCACCGTCAGTGACGAAACTAAGATATGGATTGAGACGCGTGTCAATGATATGCGTGGCCTGCTTTCCCAGATGTTGGCAGAGAAGCAAAACAATGGTGAGGGCGCATTCCGTTTCTTTCCGAAGATGATTCGGGCCTTCATCGATACATGGTCATACGATGCAGACAAGGCGGTCTATGAGTCGCCGATCGCATGGCTGCTCTTCGAGTTTGTTAGCTTCCGCGAGCAAAACGACCCCAACTGGGCGAAGTTCCTGCCACATCTTCAGAAATCAGCGGATAAGTCTGCGGAGAACGGCCGCATACTGAAACTGATGAAAGTGATGCGCGCGAAACTGAAGGCGCTGCCGTCCGACGAGGAGTTTCCGCGGCTGCTCGACATTGTTCGCGACACGGGCAAGCAGGAGACACTGTTCGGCGAGGAGTTTCCGAGAGCTATGCAGGAAGCCCTGGAGGCGATTCTGAGCAGCCAATCTCATGAGCTGATGGTCGACGATGCTGGCGAGCTCGAGCTGGAGGTCGATGATGCCAAAACCAAAAACTGGTGGCAGGCTGCGACCGGACTTGTCTCACTTCTCTTCTTTGCTCGCTTCGCCCTTGAGCGAATCACGCTGGTCGTGGTCACTGCTACCACCGAGGATTTTGCCTTTGATGTGTTCGAGGCGTTAAATACGACCGGGCAACCGCTGACTGCAATTGAGACATTCACGCCGAAAGTTGTGCAATCTGTTGGGCTTGCGAAGTACAACTCATCCGAGGAAAAGAAACAGCTCGACATTGCCTTTTCGTATCTAAAAAGGGCGTCAAAAGCCGAAGAGCGCCAGAAGCGCTCTGCCGACCTTCTGGTCGCTTTCGCTCTTGCCGAAACAGGCGAGAAAAGGTCGAAAAATCTGGCTGAGCAACGTCGCTTCATGCGTGAATCGTTCGATATGTGCAAGACCAGGCCGGACCAGCAACTTTTCATCAGGCATCTCGCAGATCTTTCGCGCTTCTTCGACGCGGTGTGGGTCGACGGAGATTCCAAGCCGGCCTTGGGAGGCGATCCACTTGCCGATCCGGTCGCCCTATGCCTGCGATTCCTCGTTGATATTGGTCATACGATAACTGCGCCATTGTTGGCCCAGTACGCTGCCGAGGTGACGTCTGCGGCCCCTGAAGACCGCGCGACTGCACTATCCGAATTTTCCTGCGTTGTCCGCGCCGTTACAGCATTCACGATCCTATGGCGCGCGTCCCGCACCACAACCGATCGTATAGATTCTGTTTATCGTGATCTGATGAGCAAGGGTGCGAAGGAATTCGGGGTTCCAGAATTGGCAAGAGTGTTGATTTCCACCGAGTCTTAACCCACCGATTTCATCTAAATCTGACCCACCCCGAGACAGCGTAGTACATCTATTCCGGTGTGGATAACTCTTCGTTACCCGCTGGTTTTGCTGCTCTCTTTCTTGTCGTCTTCGCCTTGGCAGAACTGGTCCTGAAGCGCCACGATTCATTGCCCGTTTCAACGATGTGGCAGTGATGGGTGACGCGGTCCAGCAGCGCTGTCGTCATCTTTGCATCCCCGAACACGCTCGCCCACTCGCCGAAGCTGAGATTGGTCGTGATCGCGACGCTCGTGTGCTCGTAAAGCTTTGAGAGCAGATGGAACAGCAATGCACCGCCGGTCTGGCTGAACGGCAGATAGCCCAGCTCATCGAGAATCACCAGATCGACGTACATCAGCTTGTGGGCGATCTGGCCTTGTTTGCCGATGGACTTCTCCTGCTCCAGGGCGTTGGTCAGCTCGACGGTCGAGAAGTAGCGCACACGCTTGCCGTGGCGCTGTACGGCTTCGATTCCGATCGCTGAGGCGAGGTGCGTCTTGCCAGTGCCCGGACCACCGATGAACACGACGTTGTGCGCGCTTTCGAGGAACGACAGCTCGCTCAGTTCGCGCACCAGCGCTTCGTCGACGTGTGCCTGCGCGAAGTCGAAGCCCTTCAGGTCGCGGTGGGCCGGGAAGCGCGCAGCGGTCATTTGATAGGCGATCGAGCGCACCTGCCGTTCGGCGGTTTCAGCCATCAACAGCTGCTTCATGAAGCGCTCCGGCTCGAAGTCAGTGTGGCGCGACTGCGCGAGCAGCTCCGGCCACGTGCTCGCCATGCCGTGCAGTTTAAGACCCTTGAGCTGGGCCGCGATATCGTTAGACATGACGATCCTCCGGTGGGTTGGCACGCAGCGTCTCGTAACGGTTCACGTCGGCCGCGGGCTCTTCCTTGAGCTGGAGTTTCGTCGTGGCGAGGCTGCCATTCGTGACGGGCGCCTTCAGCCGGCTCAGCACGTTCAGGACGTGCTCTGCGCTGGGGCGTCCTGAATCCAGCGCAGCCTGTACGGCGAGCAGCACCGCATCGAGCCCGTGTTCGCGCACCGCAGCGAGCACCTGCGTCATGACGCGATCGCCGCCCGGGTGTTTCAGCAGATGCCGCTGCAGCAGTTGCAGCGGCTGCGGCATCGTGATGAACGGTGCGCCGTTGCGCAGTGCGCCGGGTTTGCGCTCGACCAGCGTGACGTAGTGGCGCCAATCGTAGAAGGTCATGTGCCGCTCGAAGCTGCGTTCGTGGCGTGCGATCTCCTGGGCGTTGGCGACGACGCTGAGATATGCCGGATAGCAGCGCACGCTCACCAACTGGTTCGTGTACTCGGTGGGCACGCTGTAGCGGTTGCGTTGGAAGTGAATCAGGCTGGTCGACGAGACTCGCAGGGTCTGCTCGATGTAGCCGTCGAACGGCCGTGGATTGGGCATCAGCCGGGTACGCTCGTCCTGCAGCACATCCTCGACTGTCAGCTCAGGCCACTGCGGGTGCCGCATGTGCCACGCCTCACGACACTGACCAGCGACCCATTCGTTCAGGATCTCCAGCGTTTCCCAGCGCCGTAGCGCTGCTTCGTGCCAAATCTGACGTCGCCGGTCCTGAACGTTCTTCTCGACGATGCCTTTCTCCCAGCCTGCAGCCCGGTTGCAGAACTCCGGCTCGAACAGGTAGTGACTGCACATCGCTTCGAAGCGCGCGTTGACCGCACGCTCCTTGCCGCGGCCAACCTTGTCCACGGCGGTCTTCATGTTGTCGTAGATGCCGCGCCGCGGCACGCCGCCGAACGCGGCGAATGCGCGGGCGTGCGCATCGAACAGCATCTCGTGACTCTGTGTGGGATAGGCGACGAGCCAGAACGCGCGGCTGGAGTTAAGTTTGACGTGGGCGACCTCCAGGCGTCGCCGTAGCCCGCCAACAAACGCGTATTCGCAGCTCCAGTCAAACTGGAAGGCTTCGCCGGGTTCGAAGGCGAGCGGCACGAAGGCCTTCCTGCGAGGCGCCTCAGCCTGCTCCTCGTGCCAACGCCTCACGAACGCGCTTACGCGGCCGTAGCTGCCGGCGTAACCCTCGGCGCGGATCGCCTCGAACATGAACCGGGCGGTGCGCCGGTCACGCTTCGGGCGATGACTGTCGGCACGCAGCCAACCTGTCAGCTGTGCGGCCCAGTCGTCGATGACGCTCGGGCTGACGCGCTTCGGATACTTCGGCTCGACAGCATCAGTCTGCCGCAGCCAGCGGCGCACCGTGTTTCGGGACAGGCCCGTACGCCGCGCAATCTCGCGCAGTGGGACCTTCTCGCGGAAATACATCCGCCTGATCTTGGCCAATATACCCACCGTGATCACCTTTGTATCCCCTGCTCAAAGATTGAGCAGAGCATTCAATCACGTGGGTCAAAATTCGATGAAAATTTCCAGCTCTAGTGGGTCAGTTCTGCCCGGACATCAACAATAGCGCTACTTCGTGAGGCGCTCGGTCTACTTGCCGGCAGTAGTTAGAAGAGGGCATTCATTCCGATCCATGACAGGCACATATGAGCAGCCTCGCCGATACATGGCCGACTGAGAAATCGTGATGCTCTGCAGCTATCGCCGGGTTTTGTACACGCGCTTAAACACGACGCGGTCGCCGAACATCTTTTGTATGAGCAGGCTAAGCCCAACAAACACCACTGCACCTGTAACCCAGCCACCTACTGACATGGACTCGGGCAGGTGGCGATGCGCTTGATAGCCCGCGAACGCGGCAGCAAGTAGCGCCGCGCCGAAAAGTCCTCTTGCGGGCCCATACTCAACTTCAGCCTGACACCCGGTGCAAACCGTCGCGCCGCGCGGAACCCCAGTGCGGCAGTGAGTACAAGTCATATTGCTCATTATTTTCACGATCTAGGCTATGGAACCACTCGACTGCAACACGCAGTGAGCCCCTTTAAGCGCATAACGACATAAAGGTAAAATTCTTTAGACGAATTCGCAACGTCTCAACATACGAATTTTGGATCACGCAATTTTCGTGATCAGCAGACCGATTTTTGAAACGATACTCCGCCAAACTATCTGAGCTCAGGCAGTGGGATCGAGGGCCGGCTGCTCTAAGGCGATCGTATCGACGACGGACTGCAGTTCGCATAGCAAATCCGCTTGTTGGGCTTGCAGGTACTGGCGCACGGATTCGTTCTCAAGCAGCCTCGCGAGATAGCCCTTTGCGAGCACGAGGTTGAGCACGTCCTGTCCATAAGTCTGCTCGACCACCTTGTACTGCCCCTGCAGATTGCTCATCTCCCGCTCCATCTTCGCCATTTGCTCGGGGCTCACGCCGGCAAGCTTCCTCGGTTTCTTCCCTTCGACCAGCCGCGAAGCCGGCGTCGCAACGAGCAACGCTTCAGCGTACGAGACGGACAGGTTGTTTGCTGCCACCATGAGCTCAACACATTCGACTTGCCGCGTCGGCTTCATCTTCCGGAGCGCTCGCGCGAGCTCCGGCGAAAACTGCCGGTCCTTCAGGAGCTCGGTCGCTTCAGCGCAAATCCCATCCAGCAATGCCATCCTCTTGATGATCTGAGACACATCTACCGACAGCGCCTTCGCCAACCGCTCCGGGGACACACCTCGTTCAACCGCCCGACGAATCATGAAGTGCTCCTGGATGGTCGATAGTCGATTGACGCGGTTGTTGTACGTGTAGCTCTCGTCGTCAGTTGCAACTAGACAGGACACGGTGTTGAACTGGAGCTCCTGCAACGCGATCAATCGCAGATGCCCATCGAGCAGGACGTGGTTGCCCGATGCCTGGTCGACCGGCGTAACGGAAAGCGGCTCGATCAAGCCCACCTCTTCGATGGAGCTTCTGATTTGCTTGAACTTTCGCGAGTTCATCATGCCGGCAGGCGTGCGTCGCGATGGCAAGATGCTCGCGATTGGAACGGAAAGTGGTTCGGGAATGAACCCAAGTGCTACGCCGGTCATGCTGGACTCCCGCTCGGCCATACACGTTCTGCCAGATACTTCGGCAAAGTCGCTAGCTCCTCTCCGTCAGGCTCATGATGAACGCGTCTTCGTCGCTCACGCTCACCACAAGGGCTGGTATCGTCGTTTCGCCGAGTGATCGGAACGCCTTCAGTCGTCCCTCCCCACACACGAGAAGGTACTTCTCCACGCCACTGGCCGTTGCCCGCGGCGTGACCAGAATCGGCTTCTTCAGGCCGATCGTCTTGATGTTGCTGACGATTTCGTCGAAAACTCGACCATTACGCTCGCGAGGATTGATCACCTCAATCTGGCTGATCGGGATCATCCGAACCTCACCGGGCTGTTCACGCTGAGTCATGCTCGTCTCCTCAGTCGAGCACGCTGTGCCATGCCGTATAAGTAGTCCAGCGTGTCAAAGCGATAGCTCTCGAACTCGATCGGATTCCAGTCCGCAAGGCTGATGCGAGGCTGCCAAAAGTCGATGTGCGGCAGCAGGTAGTAGTCGAGCGCAGTCGAGTTGCTCTGGTCCAGCCTGACTGCGACGGTGATATCCGGCAGCAGGCTCGTGTCGAACCGCACCTTCCAGCGGTTACGGCCGCTGCTGCGCACCTGACACCGTGACAGCACGATGCAGGCAGTGAATTCCCTATTCACGGTCAACAGGTCCGTCGCCGGATCACGCGACACGGATCCGCCGAGATCCGCAATCTTCTTTTCCGTCTCGGCAACGATCTCTGGGTGCAGTTGCCGAATGAAGCGGTTCGTCTCGATATAACGATAGTCACGGCCGGGCGTGAAGCCAACCGTCTGGTACGCACGAATCAAGCTACCGAAGCGATACACGTAGACCGAGGTGGACGGCATACCCTCCGTTTCGTCGATCACGACGCCGGATAGAAAGCCTCGGCTTCGATACAGGTTTCGCAGACGCTCGATAAGCTCCTCACTCGAGTAGCGCCGGGCCCGCGCCCGCATGATGCCCTGCGCTGTATAGAACGTTTCGCTCGGCACGAGGGGTTCGAACGCACCCTCCTTGCGTATCCACATCTCCGACGGATTCGTGACACGAGATTTCTTCAGCTTGAACGACACACGGTTGTAGACGTTGTTGCCGATGTACTTTTCGTTGGTCAGCACCTCCCGAATCGTTGCCCGAGTCCAGGGTCGCCCAAGGTCCGTCTGAACGTTCATGCCGTTCAGGCGTGCGGCGATCTCGTGCTCATTGAGTGACTCATTGATGAACCAGCTGTAGATCAGGTTGACGATACGCACCTCGCTATCCGGGCCTGGCATCAGAATGACGCGGTCCGTCTGCAGGCACTTGTGCTGGCCGCGTTGCAATTCCCCCTTCATGAGGCCATGTTCGTCCACGAGGATCCGGCGTAACGCATAGCCTGCAGGTCCGCCTTGCCGGAAACCGAGCTCGATCAACCGACACTGGCCAGCGAAGACCTTCGCTGACAACTCGCGGCTGTACTCACCGGCCATCGCACGCTTCACACCTTTGACGATCGTCGAAACTGGCGAGCCGTCGTTCTCGAACTGTTCAGCGCAATAGGCGACCTGGATGCCTGCACGCCGGCAGATGTACTCGTAATAGGCACTTTCGTCTGCATCCTGGAATCGTCCCCAGCGGCTTACGTCGTAGACGAGGATGACCTGGAAATCGGCCATGCCGGTTTCCACGTCCCGGATCAGTTGCTGCAGCGCCTGGCGCCCATCGATACGCAAACCGCTTTTACCTTCGTCGGCGTAGGTCCGCACGATCTCAAGATCGCGACGAGCAGCGTAGTCGCGAATGCGATCACGTTGATTCTCCGTCGAGTATTGCTGGTGCTCCGTCGACATCCGAACGTATTCAGCAGCCCGCATCCTGCAGGCCTGCTCGTCAACGGATTCGCATGTGCAATCGAGGTCCACGATCCAGCTCCGACTGGCAACCGCCCCTCGCTGCGCCATCCCCGGCATCGATTAGGGGATTTGTATCGGTGAACGCGTCGCGCCTTGCAATGACGTCGAATGCGAGCGAGTACACAGCCAAGGTAGCAGGCCATAGACTCTTTTCGTACACGTCATCTCTTTGCAATCACGCCGGAACCGGCCTTGGCTCAGATAGCACGGCGATGTGCACCGTCCACGCGTTCATCTTTGCAACGCCTGCCTCAACCGCGTTGCGCAGGATGTAGAACCCAGATGCCAACGGGCGACAGGCCGGCCACACGTCCATGTTTGCAATGGCACCAGCAGTCCGCCGTGCATTTCGTCGTCGCTGCATCGCGCAATTGCGATCGCGATAGGCCGGGTGCGTCTCGCGGTAGTGCCGCCAGTAGTCAGGATGTCGGGCCCGCCAGCTGGCCTGGGCGCGGATCTGGTTCTCGCGATAGTCGGGATCGACTCGCATGCGCTGGTGCTGCCATGCACGCCGGCGAGCACGCTGGCATGCCTTGGCCGAGCAAAAGCGTTGATGAGGGATGTGTGAGAGCGGAGTGAAGGGTGTGCCGCAGGCGGCACAGATCCGATCCGATTTCATGGCCGTACTCCACAGAGGATTCACAATGGGGTCGGCCGTGTTCGGGGCCAGGGTCAGTTGAAGCCAGCTCGCGGGACGCGGCGTCCCACCCTCGCAGATTTTCCGCCGCTCGCGATGCTCGTGCGATTCACGCCTATCAGTTCCACTCTCAGTTCGCGCGGCGCAGAGCCTTGTGCCGCGAGCCTCTGCGGTCCACCCGCAAAAATTTTCACGTTTTGTGGCGTGACTGCCGAGTTTTTTCACTATTCGCGTCAAAAAGCTCGAAACGCCGTGACAGAGTTAGTGAAAAACTCCAATAAATTCAATGGGGCGACTTTTCAACATTTACGACACCCGACACGTAGATAGCACAACCTGAAAGCAGACCCATAAGTTGAAAGCTTACCCGATCGTTCAGGGCTCCAGCCAGTACACTATTGAAGGCCGCGCCGTTGCGCTGGACGGGATGAAGACTGCATGTGGCGCATCGCTGATCGCCAGCCAACAAGAATTCTTGGCAAGCGAGTGATGCTCTCTGATTTCAAATGAATCGGGCCTTGCCCGCTTCACACGCATTTCCGTCGCTGAAATGCAAAAACCCCCGCCTTTCGGGCGGGGGTTTCTGGCTTAGGGAGCCTGACGATTACCTACTTTCACACGGGAATCCGCACTATCATCGGCGTAGAGTCGTTTCACGGTCCTGTTCGGGATGGGAAGGGGTGGGACCGACTCGCTATGGTCATCAGGCAAAGAGGGTTGTTGCGCTGGCTTCGCAGCACAACCAATCCTGGAAGAAGCAGTAATCTTGAGTTGTGTGTATCACACACGAGAATCCAACTTGTCGCTTTGGATCGCGGCCGGTGCTGTCGCACGGCGCAGATCTACAAGGCAGACTTGTTATAGGATCAAGCCTTACGGGCAATTAGTATCAGTTAGCTGAACGCATTACTGCGCTTACACACCTGACCTATCAACGTCCTGGTCTCGAACGACCCTTCAAGGGGATCTAGTCCCCAGGGATATCTCATCTTAAGGCGAGTTTCCCGCTTAGATGCTTTCAGCGGTTATCTCTTCCGAACATAGCTACCCGGCGATGCCACTGGCGTGACAACCGGTACACCAGAGGTTCGTCCACTCCGGTCCTCTCGTACTAGGAGCAGCCCCCTTCAAATATCCAACGCCCACGGCAGATAGGGACCAAACTGTCTCACGACGTTTTAAACCCAGCTCACGTACCTCTTTAAATGGCGAACAGCCATACCCTTGGGACCGGCTACAGCCCCAGGATGAGATGAGCCGACATCGAGGTGCCAAACACCGCCGTCGATATGAACTCTTGGGCGGTATCAGCCTGTTATCCCCAGAGTACCTTTTATCCGTTGAGCGATGGCCCTTCCATACAGAACCACCGGATCACTATGACCTGCTTTCGCACCTGCTCGACTTGTCGGTCTCGCAGTTAAGCACGCTTATGCCATTGCACTATCAGCACGATTTCCGACCGTACCTAGCGTACCTTCGTACTCCTCCGTTACGCTTTGGGAGGAGACCGCCCCAGTCAAACTGCCTACCATGCACTGTCCCCGACCCGGATCACGGGCCAAGGTTAGAACCTCAAACAAACCAGGGTGGTATTTCAAGGACGGCTCCACCGAAACTAGCGTTCCGGTTTCATAGCCTCCCACCTATCCTACACAGATCGGTTCAAAGTCCAATGCAAAGCTACAGTAAAGGTTCATGGGGTCTTTCCGTCTAGCCGCGGGTAGATTGCATCATCACAAACACTTCAACTTCGCTGAGTCTCGGGAGGAGACAGTGTGGCCATCGTTACGCCATTCGTGCAGGTCGGAACTTACCCGACAAGGAATTTCGCTACCTTAGGACCGTTATAGTTACGGCCGCCGTTTACCGGGACTTCAATCAAGAGCTTGCACCCCATCATTTAATCTTCCGGCACCGGGCAGGCGTCACACCCTATACGTCCACTTTCGTGTTTGCAGAGTGCTGTGTTTTTATTAAACAGTCGCAGCCACCAGTTTATTGCAACCCCTTCACCCTTCTGGCGCAAGCCAGTCAAGCTACAAGGGCGTACCTTATCCCGAAGTTACGGTACCAATTTGCCGAGTTCCTTCTCCCGAGTTCTCTCAAGCGCCTTAGAATACTCATCTCGCCCACCTGTGTCGGTTTGCGGTACGGTCATCGTTAGACTGAAGCTTAGAGGCTTTTCTTGGAACCACTTCCAATTGCTTCGCTCCCTAAGGAGCTCGCGCCACACCCTTGAATTCCGCACCCGGATTTGCCTAAGTGCCTTCTCCAATGCAGCGACCGGGACTTCCAACACCCGGACAACCTTCCGCGATCCGTCCCCCCATCGCATCTAACAATGGTGCAGGAATATTGACCTGCTTCCCATCAGCTACGCATTTCTGCCTCGCCTTAGGGGCCGACTCACCCTACGCCGATGAACGTTGCGTAGGAAACCTTGGGCTTACGGCGAGGGGGCCTTTCACCCCCTTTATCGCTACTCATGTCAGCATTCGCACTTCCGATACCTCCAGCACCCTTTACAAGGCACCTTCGCAGGCTTACGGAACGCTCTCCTACCATGCGAGCAAAGCTCGCATCCGCAGCTTCGGTATATAGCTTAGCCCCGTTACATCTTCCGCGCAGGACGACTCGATCAGTGAGCTATTACGCTTTCTTTAAAGGGTGGCTGCTTCTAAGCCAACCTCCTGACTGTTTTAGCCTTCCCACTTCGTTTCCCACTTAGCTATATTTGGGGACCTTAGCTGGCGGTCTGGGTTGTTTCCCTCTTGACACCGGACGTTAGCACCCGATGTCTGTCTCCCGTGATTGCACTCTTCGGTATTCGGAGTTTGCTATGGCGGGGTAATCTGCAATAGACCCCCCAACCATGACAGTGCTCTACCCCCGAAGGTGAGACACGAGGCACTACCTAAATAGTTTTCGGAGAGAACCAGCTATTTCCAGGTTTGTTTAGCCTTTCACCCCTATCCACAGCTCATCCCCTAACTTTTCAACGTTAGTGGGTTCGGACCTCCAGTACGTGTTACCGCACCTTCATCCTGGCCATGGATAGATCACCTGGTTTCGGGTCTACGCCCAGCAACTGAACGCCCTATTCGGACTCGCTTTCGCTACGCCTGCCCTATACGGTTAAGCTTGCTACTGAACGTAAGTCGCTGACCCATTATACAAAAGGTACGCCGTCACCCCTTACGAGGCTCCGACTGTTTGTATGCATGCGGTTTCAGGATCTATTTCACTCCCCTCCCGGGGTTCTTTTCGCCTTTCCCTCACGGTACTGGTTCACTATCGGTCGATCACGAGTATTTAGCCTTGGAGGATGGTCCCCCCATCTTCAGACAGGATTTCACGTGTCCCGCCCTACTTGTCGCACACCTAGTTCTTTCATACTGTTTTCGCCTACAGGGCTATCACCTGCTATGGCCGCACTTTCCAGAGCGTTCGGCTAACAATACAAATAAAGAGTGCAAGGCTCATCCCATTTCGCTCGCCACTACTTTGGGAATCTCGGTTGATTTCTTTTCCTGCGGTTACTTAGATGTTTCAGTTCACCGCGTTCGCTTCACATGGCCTATGTATTCAGCCATGGATACTCCAAAAGGAGTGGGTTTCCCCATTCGGACATCTACGGATCAAAGCTTGTTTGCCAGCTCCCCGTAGCTTTTCGCAGGCTACCGCGTCCTTCATCGCCTGTGATCGCCAAGGCATCCACCACATGCACTTGTTCGCTTGACCCTATAACGAGTCTGTCTCATGACAGTCGCTACAGGTTAAGTTCTCGCGTTGTGCCGTATTCCAATTGAGTCAAACATAGAGTTCGAATCATCTTGAGATACATCGATACAATCACAACCCGGATAACTTTCACGTCCATCTCGAGACGCTTCCGCTATCCAAATTACTTACTTCTTCCAGATTGTTAAAGAACGACAGCCGATACGTACTACGTATCACTCTGACTGGCTCAATCGCCAATGCAAAATTCTCGGTTCAGTGTCTGAACCAAGCCCTTAGCGTTGGTGATTGGTGGAGGCAGACGGGATCGAACCGACGACCCCCTGCTTGCAAAGCAGGTGCTCTCCCAGCTGAGCTATGCCCCCATGAGTACAGATAACCTCAGGTACCTACCGCCAGACAATGGTGGGTCTGGTTGGATTCGAACCAACGACCCCCGCCTTATCAAGACGGTGCTCTAACCGACTGAGCTACAGACCCCTGAGTCTGTCTTTAAATTTACAGCCGATAAGCGTGAGCGCTCAACTTTGCGAGATAGCTCTGGAAAGGAGGTGATCCAGCCGCACCTTCCGATACGGCTACCTTGTTACGACTTCACCCCAGTCATGAATCCTACCGTGGTGACCGTCCTCCTTGCGGTTAGACTAGCCACTTCTGGTAAAACCCACTCCCATGGTGTGACGGGCGGTGTGTACAAGACCCGGGAACGTATTCACCGCGGCATGCTGATCCGCGATTACTAGCGATTCCAGCTTCATGCACTCGAGTTGCAGAGTGCAATCCGGACTACGATCGGTTTTCTGGGATTAGCTCCCCCTCGCGGGTTGGCAACCCTCTGTTCCGACCATTGTATGACGTGTGAAGCCCTACCCATAAGGGCCATGAGGACTTGACGTCATCCCCACCTTCCTCCGGTTTGTCACCGGCAGTCTCCTTAGAGTGCTCTTGCGTAGCAACTAAGGACAAGGGTTGCGCTCGTTGCGGGACTTAACCCAACATCTCACGACACGAGCTGACGACAGCCATGCAGCACCTGTGCGCCGGTTCTCTTTCGAGCACTCCCACCTCTCAGCGGGATTCCGACCATGTCAAGGGTAGGTAAGGTTTTTCGCGTTGCATCGAATTAATCCACATCATCCACCGCTTGTGCGGGTCCCCGTCAATTCCTTTGAGTTTTAATCTTGCGACCGTACTCCCCAGGCGGTCAACTTCACGCGTTAGCTACGTTACTAAGGAAATGAATCCCCAACAACTAGTTGACATCGTTTAGGGCGTGGACTACCAGGGTATCTAATCCTGTTTGCTCCCCACGCTTTCGTGCATGAGCGTCAGTATTGGCCCAGGGGGCTGCCTTCGCCATCGGTATTCCTCCACATCTCTACGCATTTCACTGCTACACGTGGAATTCTACCCCCCTCTGCCATACTCTAGCCTGCCAGTCACCAATGCAGTTCCCAGGTTGAGCCCGGGGATTTCACATCGGTCTTAGCAAACCGCCTGCGCACGCTTTACGCCCAGTAATTCCGATTAACGCTCGCACCCTACGTATTACCGCGGCTGCTGGCACGTAGTTAGCCGGTGCTTATTCTTCCGGTACCGTCATCCCCCGACTGTATTAGAGCCAAGGATTTCTTTCCGGACAAAAGTGCTTTACAACCCGAAGGCCTTCTTCACACACGCGGCATTGCTGGATCAGGCTTTCGCCCATTGTCCAAAATTCCCCACTGCTGCCTCCCGTAGGAGTCTGGGCCGTGTCTCAGTCCCAGTGTGGCTGGTCGTCCTCTCAGACCAGCTACTGATCGTCGCCTTGGTAGGCCTTTACCCCACCAACTAGCTAATCAGCCATCGGCCAACCCTATAGCGCGAGGCCCGAAGGTCCCCCGCTTTCATCCGTAGATCGTATGCGGTATTAATCCGGCTTTCGCCGGGCTATCCCCCACTACAGGACATGTTCCGATGTATTACTCACCCGTTCGCCACTCGCCACCAGGTGCAAGCACCCGTGCTGCCGTTCGACTTGCATGTGTAAGGCATGCCGCCAGCGTTCAATCTGAGCCAGGATCAAACTCTTCAGTTTAAACCTGTTACTGTTTTCGGTTCAGTTAAGAACCGGTCGCTCACTCAAAGCTGACAGGAATATGAATCACTTCATAAACCTGACTTACTTTAGTGTGAGACTCTTGATACTTTCGCTATCTGATCCGAGGATCAGCTCGCTGCCATCAAGCGCCCACACTTATCGGCTGTTAATTTTTAAAGAGCATTCTGCGAGGAACTTCGTGTTTCCCGGCAGCGCTGCGTTTTCAGCAGCAGAGAAGCGAGATTATCAACCGTGTTTCGCAGTTCGTCAACAACTTTTTACACTACATCGTTGCGACTGCGGGGCTCAACTTCCAGGCCGGCTGCGCGCTTCAGACTCCAGCACACCGCCCACCCTGCTTCCCTTCTCCCGCGCCGCGTTTCCGTTAGCGCGAAAGAGGCGTGATTCTAAGCACCCACCCCCAACTCCGCAAGCCCCTTTGTGAAAATATTTTGAAAAAGCCCCCGTGCGCTGACGCGCACGGGGGCTTGGGGCTCGACGGGCCAAATGGCGCCGCTCACCTGCGCGTTGCCGGCAACACTTCCCTCTATATATAGCGGTGCGTCACTTGCCGCCCACCGCAGCCTGCAGCTGCTCGACCGGCACCGCGTCGGCCATCGCCGTGTAGCCGGCGTCGCTCGGATGAATGCCGTCCCCGCTATCGTATCGACGCTGCAGCACGCTCGGGCGCGCCGCATCGCGCAGCACAGCATCGAAGTCGACCACACCGTCGAACCCGCCACCGCTTCGGATCCATCGGTTCACCTCAAGGCGGATCGCCTCACGCCCCGCCGGCAGCCCAGCCGGCGTCAACGTCGCGCCGAAGACCTTCACGCCCTGCCGGTGCGCCGCTTCGATCAGCCGGCGATAGCCGTCGATCAAGGATGCAGCCGTGACCTGCGTATGCGGGTGGTCGCAATCGAGCCCCGCGCGCGGCGGCATCGCCGCGAAATTGATGTCGTTGATCCCGATCAGCACGATCGCCGCCTTCACCCCCGCACGCGACAGCGCATCGCGCTCGAACCGCGAGGCCATCGACGTGCCGTAGCACGCCGAATCGCTGAGCAGCCGGTTCCCGCTGATCCCAAGATTCGCGACGCCGATCGACTCCGCCCCAGAGGCGGTCAGTCGACGCGCCAGTGCGTCCGGCCAGCGGCGGTTCCGGTTCACGCTCGAGCGCAGCCCGTCGGTAATCGAATCGCCGATCGCCGCTACGCTCGCGCGCGCCGAACCAGCCTCGACCGCGAGCTCGCTCACCCATGCATATTGAGTAAAGCGAGTGCGGAACAGCGCGGCGCCCGGATCACTCACGTGATCACCGGGTGCAGACACGTAATTGAACTGGTTCGACACGCGGTGCCAGACCGTCATCCGCTGGTTTGCCCCCATTTGGAGGCTGATCGCATAGGGTCGCCCGGCCGCCACGTCGATCGCCACCGGATCGCTTTCGAGCTCCTGGCCCGGCGCAAGCGTCACCGACGCCTTGCCGCCGAACCGGACCGGCACCGCCGCGCCGGCAAGCGCCGCTCCTTCTCCTGCGCGCGCGAGGCTCGCCGCCTCCACGACCAGCGGCGCACGGGAGTAGGCATTGCTGATGCGGATCCGCGCAGCACGCCCCGACACCGTCGGGTAGACGATCTGGCGCACGGCCCGTCCAGCCACGTCGGGCGCGCGATAGAGCGGCGGCGGTGCGGCAAGGTCGGGAATAGGCTGCAGCGCGGTCGCCCACGCCGCCACCCATCCGGCCGGCGCGGCCGAAGCCGACGCCACGGGCGGCGAGACAAAGACGGCCGCACCCAGCACGACTGCGGCGATACTGCTTCGAAATGACATCGGCAAAATCCTCGTCGGAAAGCGGGCATTGTGCCGCAGAAGACGCGAACCCCACGCGCCGGACCACCATCACCCCCTCCGATCGCGCCCCGACTTCGCTCGTTTACCCGAGTCTCGCCGCAAATCCACAACAAATTTATTAACCGACCGGTCGGTTGGTTTATACTTCGCACACATTCAACCGGACGAGAGCCTCGCCATGTACACGCAATCCCTC
>NZ_JBICZJ010000040.1:0-30004 GCF_043201895.1 Streptomyces sp. NPDC048254 | reverse complement strand
ATAACTCACCCCGGAGCCGTTCCACTTCCCCCAGCCTCATACCAAGACGATGCCCACTACCAGGCGAGATCACCCGACGTAACGAAGCACTACTAAGAGGCCGCGCGGATAGGGATGCGGTCATGGTCGGTGGTTCGGGCGTACTCCCAGTGGTGAGTCGTCCATGCCTGCCGGATTCTGACGGAGGTGCACCGCTCATAGCAGCGGGCGAGGAGACTGCTTCGGCAGCCACTGCTTCCTGGCGACCGGCCGCTCGCCGTGCCCGTCCTCAGTTGACTTCCTGCACTCTTGCAGCGGTCCGCTCGGCGAGCTCGCGGATGCCGTTCGCGGCGTTCTCCGAGAGCTCGCCGAGTATGGTGTCGGCGGCCGTGAGGAGAGCACGGGTCTCCTCGGGGCGGCCCGCGTCGGCCAGGGCGAGGGTGAGCCGGTAGTGCTCCTCGGCGATGAAGCGGCCGAGGTTGACCTGCTTCCAGTAGCGCAGTGAGTCGTCGCCCCGGGTGGTCAGGGCGTCGCGCACGGCGGCCAGGCTGTCCGCTGCCTGCGGCAGCTGGCCCGCCTCGCGCTCAAGGCGGGCGAGGGTGTGCCAGGCCGAGGCCCGGTCCCATGCCGTCTCCTGAAGGGCGGCGTACAGGCGCTGGGCGCGCAGCGCCTGGGGAAGGTCGCCGAGTTCCTCAAAGTCCCGGGCGAGACCGCTCAGCGGAGCCGTGGCCAGGGTGCGGGGCGCCTCGGGGCGGCGGAGTCTGCTCTGGTCCATGAAGATGTTGTCGAGTTCGCGGATCAGCGTCACCCGCGCGAGGTCCGTCATCCCCTGGTCCCGCGCCAGGTCGGTCCATGTGGAGACCGGCTCGTCCGACGGGTCCGTCCCGAACATCGACTCGTCGAGCGCCCGCGCCCACTGTTGCAACTTGTCCGCGCTTGCACCCGGTTCCGGCATACCGCCCAGGCCGCACGCCGTGTCGAAGTCCGTCTCCCGGACCTCAAGCAGCAGCGGCAGATCTCCGATGTCCCCGCGCAGCCCCACCAGAACGGCCGCGAGCCGCAGTTCGTCCGTCATCGATGACCGTGTCTCGTGCCTCAGCAGATGCCGCAGCAGCTCCAGATCGCCCTCGGCGCGGTCGAACTGCGCGGCCCGCAGGGTGATCCGGCGCCGGACCGGGTCCTCAGCGACTTCACGCCATGCCGTGCGGTCGCCCTCCCGCAGACAGGCAAGATCGGCGCGGCCCGCCGCGAGCACCGGCTCCCACGGCGGGGGACCGGCCGGGCCTATCCGGTCGTACGCGCACCCCTCATCTGCGTTGAGCAGTACGAAGTCCGGCTCGGTGCGATGCAGCGCGGCACGCAGCCTGCCCACTAGCTCGACCGGGGAGCGTTTCGGGAAGCCCAGCGCCGCACGGAGCTCGGCCCGCTCCTCGTCGATTCCGTAGTACTCACGGATCTCGTCCTCGGTCTCCGCGACGCACGCCAGGATCTTCTCCTCGCCGTCGTCTGGCGACAGACGTGTGTAGTCGCGCCAGCCGGGCAGGCCGATCACGAGCTCCAGGGTCTCGTCGACGCTGGAGCCGATGATCCCCGCAGCGCCCTCCGAGTCGGCGTAGAGCACCGAGCCGTCCGCGCACACGAAATACGTACCGCCGGTATCGTCCCCGGCTACCGCCTCCAGCGGCCCGCCCGAGGCGAGGCGGACCTCCTCGACATGGCCGTCGGCGGCGCGGTCCAGGTCGAAGTCGAAGGGGAAGGCGGCCAGTTTGGCCAGGCGGCGATCCTGCCGCAGCAGCCGTAGCGCGTGATCGGTCATGTCACAGAAAGTAACACCGTCCACTGACAACGGACTCGCAGCGTCTGTAGGAGGCCGTGCGGATAGAGGTACGGTCATGGTCGGCGGTTCGGGCGTTCGCCCCAGAGGTGGGTCGTCCATGCCTGCCGGATCAGACTACGCACGGTGATGATCGTGTCGGCAAGGTCGAAGAATGCGTCGATGACGGTGGTGCGCCGCTCGTACCATCGGGCGAGGCGGTAGAAGGCGTTCTGCCAGGCATGGGTGCGTTCAACATGCCAACGTCGACTGGCCTGGATGGGCGCTTTGTCCCCTTTGTGTGCAATACATCCATGCAGGCCCCGTTCGCTGAGCAGCGTGCGGGTCTTGTCCGAGTCGTAGCCGGCGTCCAGGTGCACGGTGATGTCGTCAGGTAACGGCCCCAAGTCGTCCAGGCGGTCCAGGGTCGGGGCGAGCAGCGGGGAGTCGTGGCGGTTCGCACCGGCCAAGACGCGACCCAGTGGAATGCCGTACCCGTCCGTCATGCCCGAGCGTTTCAGGCCCTGTTTGCCGCGGTCGACCGGTGAGCGACCGGCCACCTCGCCGCCTCCGGGAGCCTTGGTGATGGAGCCATCCACGGCGATCTGGTTGAGGACGAGGCCGACGATCCGGTCATAAGAGTCCAGCGCAATCTGCTTGAGCTGGGCGAGGGCGCTGAGTCGTATCCACTCGTCGCGGCGGCTACGGATCGTTGTGGCCAAGCAGGTCGTGTCGGCGATCGCCTCGTAAGAACAGCCGAAGCGCAGCAATTGCAGGAGCTTGTCGAAGATGATCCGGTCGCTGATGCGTCGGCGGTGGCAGCCGAGTGGATGGTCCGGGTGGAACTCGGGCCGCTCAGAAAGCAGTGCCACGAATTGCTCCCAGAGCGGTTCCGTGAGCCATGATGGCAACGCGGGCACAGGTCTCCCTCGTGATCACAGAGCGTCGTAACTCCATGATCACCGGGACATGTGCCTGTTCTGCTACCGGGCCCCCAACCATGCCTATCCGCGCGACCTCTAAGGCAGTTCGACGCTGATGAGACCGCGCAGCAGCTTGCGCAGGTGATCCGGCATGTCGATGTCCTGCGGGCTGAGCAGCCACTGGATCTGCAGGCCGTCGATGAACGCGACCAGGTCCGCCGCCAGCCCCGACGCGTCCACGTGGGGCCGCAGCAGATCACGTCGTACCAGGTCGTCGACGGCCAACTGCATCTGCCGGCGGGTGCGTTCGTAGCGTGCGACGAAGTACGGGCGTGCCGGATGGTCGGCCGCGGTCGCCTCGCTCGACAGCACGGCGAACAGGCTCACTATCAGCGGGTTGGCCTGGTTGTGCGCGACGAGCCGGATCATGCTGGCGAAGTACTCCAGGCCGTCGCGGTTCACCGCGCCCGAACCGAAGAAGTGCGCGTCGTCCTGGCGCTCCCGTTCCTCCAGAACCGCTTCGAGCAGCGACTCCTTCGTCGGGAAGTGGTGCAGCAGCCCCGCGCGCGAGACATCGCAGGCCGCGGCGAGCTGGACCATGCTCGCGTTGCGGTAGCCGACCTGCCCGAACGCGGTGAACGCCGCCTCGATGATCTGGGCGCGCCGGCGCTCCCCCTTGGGGTAGTTCCGTGGGGCCGTCCCCTGCCGCGCCGTCGCCTTTGCCATACGGAGATGTTAATCACCCTCTAGAAACCAGCACCCCTGTCGGTATTCTGTTGTGCGGTCGTCCGCCCCGAGAGGAGCCCTTCATGTCGACACCACGGATGTCGGTCCAGCTCTACTCCGTCCGCCAGGCCCTGGAGGCCGACGAGGACGCAGCCCTGGGCCGCCTCGCCGCGCTGGGACTGAGCAACGTCGAGGCCTTCGGCTTCGTGCACCGTGCCGGCGAACTGGCCGACGCGCTCGCCCGGCACGGCCTGTCCGCACCCACCGGACACGCCGGCTTCCTGTCCCCGGAAAAGGCCACGGCCGAGGGGGCACCCGCACCCACCCTCGACGAGACCTTCCGGGCCGCCCGGCGACTGGGCGTGGAGATCCTCTTCGACCCGTTCGTCCCCGCCGCCCGGTGGGCCGACGAGACGGAGATCGCCCGTACCGCCGGGCTGCTGAACGAGGCCGCGAAGCGCGCCGCCGACCACGGGCTGCGCGTCGGGTACCACAACCATTCGCAGGAGTTCGTCCACAGCGTCGCCGGCGTCAACGCCTTCGACCGCTTCGCCGACCTGCTCGCACCCGAAGTTGCCCTGGAGATAGACCTGTTCTGGGCCTCGGCCGGTGGCTACGACGTCGTGTCGCTGCTGAACCGCCTGGGGTCACGGGTGCGCGCCCTGCATGTGAAGGACGGCCCCGTCATCGACGACCCGTTCACCTCCGGTGCCCCCTTCGACCCCGCCGACACCCGTCAGGTCCCGGCGGGCCGGGGAGAGATACCGCTCGACGCCTCGCTGGCCGCGGCCCCGGACGCCGAGTACGCCGTCATCGAGTTCGACCACTACGACGGTGACATCTTCGAGGGCATCGCGGCGGGCGTCGCCTACCTCAACGGGAAGGGCATCGCCTGATGGCGGCACGCAACCCGGTCGGCGTCGGTCTCGTCGGCGCCGGCAACATCAGCGACCAGTACCTGACCAACCTCACCCGCTTCCCCGACCTGCACGTCGCCGTCGTGGGTGACCTCGACACCGGGCGCGCCGAGACCCAGGCCGGCAAGTACGGCGTCGAGGAGTGGGGCACCGCCGCGGACGTCCTCGCCCACCCGGACGTCGACATCGTCGTCAACCTGACCGTCCCCGCCGTGCACGCCGAGGTCAGCTCGGCGATCGTCGCCGCGGGCAAGCACGTCTGGTCCGAGAAGCCCATCGCCGTCGACCGGGCCGACGCCCGAGCCCTGCTCGACCAGGCCGCCGCGGCCGGCCTGCGGGTCGGAGTCGCCCCCGACACCGTGCTCGGCCCCGGCCTGCAGACCGCCCTCCGCGCCATCGCCCGCGGGGACATCGGCACCCCGCTGTCCGCGCAGACCGTCATGCAGTACGCGGGACCCGACCTCTGGCACCCCGCCCCCGAGTTCCTGTTCGCCAAGGGCGCCGGACCCCTCTTCGACATGGGGCCCTACTACCTCACCGCCCTGGTCTGCCTGTTCGGCTCGGTCAGCCGGGTCGCCGCGGTCGGTTCCACCTCCCGGACGGTGCGCACGGTCAGGAGCGGCGAGCGGGCGGGCACCGAGTTCACCGTCGCCGTACCCACCCATGTCTCCGCGCTCACCCAGTTCGAGAACGGCGGGGTCGGCCAGAGCGTGTTCAGCTTCGACTCCCCCCTCACCCGCACCGGGTTCGTCGAGATCACCGGCACCGAGGGCACGCTGGTGCTGCCCGACCCCAACACCTTCGCGGGAGAGGTGCGGATCACCCGGGTCCAGCAACGCGGCCAGGACCCCGTGTGGGAGACGGTCCCGCCGGTCGGCATCGAGGCCGGACGCGGACTGGGCGTCCTGGACATGGCCCGGGCCGTCCGAGGCGGCGGCCCCCACATCGCCTCCGGAGACCTCGGCTACCACGTCCTGGACACCATGATCTCCATCGACGAGTCCGTCACCTCCGGCGAGACCGTCCAAGTCACCAGCGCCGCAGGCGAGATACCGCTCGTCCCCGAGGACCGAGACCCCTACGGAGTCACCCTGTGAACCGCCCCCTGCGCGCCGGATTCATCGGCGGCGGCTTCATGGCGGCCGTGCACACCCGCGCGAGCCGCGCCGCCCGCGGCCGGCCGACCGCCCTCGCGAGCTCGACCCCCGAACGCGGTGAGCGGGCCGCCGAGGCCCTCGGAGTGGAACGCTCCGAACCGGACGCCCACCGCCTCGTCGCGGCCGGCGACCTCGACGTCGTCCACGTCTGCAGCCCCAACCGCCTGCACACCGAACACACCCTGGCGGCGCTGGCCGCGGGCGCGCACGTCATCTGCGAGAAGCCCCTGGCCACCACGGCGGCGGACGCCGAACGCCTGGTCCGGGCCGCGCGGGAGGCCGGCCGGGTGGCGGCGGTCCCCTTCGTCTACCGCTACCACCCGATGGCCCGGCAGGCCCGTTCCCTGGTGGCGGACGGACAGCTCGGCACCGTCCTCACCCTGGACGCCACCTACCTCCAGGACTGGCTCCTCGACCCCGGCGACACCAACTGGCGCGCCGACCCGGAGGCGGGCGGCGCCTCCCGCGCCTTCGCCGACATCGGCTCCCACCTGTGCGACCTCGTCGAGTTCGTCTCCGGACAGCGCATCCACCGCCTCGCCGCCCGCACCCGCACCGTCTTCGCCCGGCGCGGCGACACCGAGGTCACCAACGAGGACACGGCCGCCCTCCTCGTCGAACTCGGCAACGGGGCGCTGGGCACCCTGCTCGTCAGCCAGCTCGCCCCCGGCCGCAAGAACAGCCTCACCCTGGAACTCCACGGCACCCGGCAGAGCGTGCGCTTCGCACAGGAACGCCCCGAGGAACTGTGGATCGGCAGGCGAGAGGGATCGCAGCTGCTCCTGCGCGACCCCGGCACCGCCGCCCCCGACTCGGCCCGCCTGTCGGTGCTGCCTCCCGGCCACGCCCTCGGCTACCAGGACGCCTTCACGGCGTTCGTCACCGACGTCTACAGCGCCGTACAGGGCGGGTACCCCGAGGGGATGCCGACATTCGCCGACGGACTGCGCGCCGCACGGCTCACCGAGGCCGTCCTGGCCTCCGCGGCCGATCGCGGCACCTGGATCGAGACCGCACCCGAGACGATCGAGACCGCACCCGAGACGATCGGGACCGCACCCGAGACGATCGGGACCGCACCCGAGACGATCGGGACCGCACCCGAGACGATCGGGACCGCACCCGCGACGGAGGACCGCACATGACCGCAGCCACCCACCCCGTCACCCTGTTCACCGGACAGTGGGCCGACCTCCCCTTCGAGGAGGTCGCCCGCCTCGCCGCGCAGTGGGGCTACGACGGTCTGGAGATCGCCGCCTCGGGAGACCACCTCGACCTGAAGCGCGCCGACGAGGACGACGCCTACGCGGCATCACGCCTGGAGATCCTCGACCGGCACGGCCTCAAGGCCTACGCCATCTCCAACCACCTCGCCGGCCAGGCCGTCTGCGACGCGCCCATCGACTTCCGCCACCAGGCGATCCTGCGCCCGTACGTCTGGGGCGACGGCGACGCGGAAGGAGTACGGCAGCGCGCCGCCGAGGACATGAAGCGCGCCGCGCGGGTGGCCCGCAAGCTGGGTGTGAACACCGTCGTCGGCTTCACCGGCTCCGCCATCTGGCCCTACGTCGCCATGTTCCCGCCGGTGCCGGCCGCCGTCATCGACGCCGGCTATGAGGACTTCGCCACCCGCTGGAACCCGATCCTCGACGTGTTCGACGCGCAGGGAGTGCGCTTCGCCCACGAGGTGCACCCCGGCGAGATCGCGTACGACTACTGGACCAGCGTCCGCACCCTGGAGGCCATCGGCCACCGCGAGGCCTTCGGCTTCAACTGGGACCCCAGCCACATGATGTGGCAGAACATCGACCCGGTCGGGTTCATCACCGACTTCAAGGACCGCATCTACCACGTCGACTGCAAGGACACCCGGCTGCGCCCGCGCAACGGCCGGGCCGGCGTCCTCGGATCGCACCAGCCGTGGGGCGATCCGCGCCGGGGCTGGGACTTCGTCTCCACCGGCCACGGCGACGTCCCCTGGGAGGACGCCTTCCGCGCCCTGGAGTCCATCGGTTACGACGGCCCCATCTCCATCGAATGGGAGGACGCCGGCATGGACCGCCTGCACGGCGCCGCGGAGGCGGTGACCTTCGTACGCTCGCTGCTGTGGCCGACGCCGAAGGCGTCCTTCGACGCCGCGTTCAGCAACCAGTAGCCCTGCCGCGGCCCGCCGGGTCAGGACCGCTCGGAGCGGACGATCACGACGGGGCAGGAGGCGTGCTGGGACACGTGCTGGCTGACGGACCCGAGCAGGGCGCGGGTGAACCCGCCGCGCCCCCTGCTGCCGACGACCAGCACCTCGGCGCCCTGCGAGGCCCTCAGCAGGATGTCCGCGGCGTTGCCGTGCACCAGATGCGCGGCGACCGAGCCGGCGGTGTCCGCGCCCAGCACCTCGGTCAGCTCCTGCCGCATCCGCTGCCGGGCCTCGTCCGCGTCGAAGTCCATGTCGACGGCGGGCCCGGACCAGTTCTGCAGCCCCTGAAGTTCCCAGGCGGCGATCGCTTCCACGGTGCCCTCGACCAGACCGGCGTAGCGCACGGCCCAGTGCAGGGCGGCGTACGAGGCCGGGGAACCGTCGACGCCGACGACGACCCTCGGAACGGAGGCGTCCCTGTCCATGTGTCCCACCTCTCCGACGGCTCCCGCGCCAACCGGCCGCACCCTTCCACGCTGCGGGAGACGCACCCGGCCCGCCAGAAATGCACGGCCAGGCGCATGACGTCCGGCACCGTCACCGTGGCGTGACCGCCGGGAGGGCGCGGCGCCGGCCGGTGACCTTGGACGAGGGGAGGCGGCCGGCCTTGGAGGTTCCCGTCAGCGTGTCGCCGTCGAGGGTCAGGGCGAAGGCCAGGTTCAGCCGCATGGGCTTGGTGACGGCCTGCTTCCAGGTGAGCCGGCCGTCTTCGAGGAGCACATCGCTGAGCGTCACCTCCTCTCCCGCGCCGCGCGCGGTCCCGACGAGGACACCGTCCTCGTACCGGAACTCGGTCACGGCCTGGATGGTGCCGATGGGGGTGGAGATGGACAGGTCCCAAGTGCCTTCGGCGGACATGGTGTTGTTCTTCCTCTCGGTGTGGTGCGGTGCTGGGGGCAAGCGGGGCGCCGGCTCAGAACCGGGCGGGCTGCGGTCCGCTGTTCCGCCAGACGGCGCCGCGGCGCTCATGGGCGAACAGCTCTTCGACGGCGTGCGCGACCCGCGGGCCGACCTCGCGCTCCAGCAGATACAGGCCCACATCGAGCCCGGAGGTGACACCGGCGCCGGTGACGAGATCGCCGTCGTCGACCACACGCGCCTTTACGGCGTGCGCACCGGTGGCATCCAGCAGATCGAGGCCCATGTGGTGCGTGGTGGCATACCGTCCCTCCAGCAGACCGGCCATCGCCAGGACGACCGAGCCGCCGCACACGGCGGTGAGGGTCACGTCGGGATTCTCCGCCGCGGCCTTCAGCAGGGTGGGCAGGCCGGTGCTGAGCGTGCGGCCCAGCAACTCGGGAACGGTCGCGTCCTCCCGCACCTCGGCGGCCCCGGCCTCGTGGTCGGGTACGTCACCGGGGTCCCCGATCCGGCCCGCCGCACCAGGGACCAGCACCAGTCCGGCGCGGTCCGGGTCGAGTACGGCGGTGGCGCGCAGCGCGATCCCGGCGACCCCGCCGGCCACCTCGCGCGGCCCTTCCGCCGACACGAGTTCCACGGTCACCGCACCCTCCGTGGCGGCGCCCCCCGCGGACAGCACTTCGTAGGGGGCGATGACATCGAGCGGATCGAAGCCGTCGAACAGGACGATCTGGGCGTGCATGGAGGGCCCTTCGGAGTGCGGAACACCCGGCCACTGCCGGGCACACACCGAACGTAACCAGCGGCCTCTTCCCCTCCCAGTGGCATGGGCGACACCCTTCGACGGAAAAATGCCACGCCCGGGAAGAGGCCCCTGACCTGCGCCCCGTTCAGCTCAGGCTGAACTTCTGCGCGGCGGCGCCGTTGCAGTCCCAGATCTGGAGGCGGGTGCCGTTGGTGGTGGTGCCGTTGGGGGAGTCGAGGCAGCGTCCGGACTGGGGGTTGAGGAGGGAGCCGTCGGCTTGCTGGACCCATTTCTGTCCGCCGACGCCGTTGCAGTCCCACAGCTCGACCTTGGTGCCGTTGGCCGTCCCGTTGCCCACGATGTCCAGGCAACGTCCCAGCGCAGCCAGCGAGTTGTCGGAACCGTGGTACCAGTGCTGGTCGACCGCGTACGACTGACAGGCCCACAGCTGCACGGCGGCCCCGTCCGTGCCGGTGTCGTCGGCGGCGACGTCCACGCACGTGCCGCCCGGGCCCTTCACCGGCCCTCCGCCGTGCACCGAGAACTTCTGTGCCGCGGCGCCGTTGCAGTCCCAGATCTGGAGGCGGGTGCCGTTGGTGGTGGTGCCGTTGGGGGAGTCGAGGCAGCGGCCGGACTGGGGGTTGAGGAGGGAGCCGTCGGCTTGCTGGACCCATTTCTGTCCGCCGACGCCGTTGCAGTCCCACAGCTCGACCTTGGCCCCGCCCGCCGTGCCGTTGTTCTCGATGTCGAGGCACCGGCCGAGCGTGGACAGCGAGCCGTCCGGGTTGTGCGTCCAGTGCTGGTCCTCGGCATACGTCTGGCAGTCCCACAGCTGTACGGCGGCGCCGTTGCCACCGGTGTCGTCCGCCGCGACGTCCACACACTTGCCGCCGGGGCCGGTGATCGTCCCCTGCGGGCCGTTGGGCACGTCCGTCTCACCGCTGTAGCCGACGGAGGCGATGTTCGCCTGGACGGCGTTCTCGGCGGCGTCGGTGGGATAGCCGGAGACCATCACGCCCTCGAAGAAGGTGCCCCGGTTCCAGTTGCTGTTGTCGCCCCCGATCCCCAGGATGATCCCGCCCTCCTGGTGCATGGGCTGATAGCCGCCCCGGGTGGGCAGCGCCCCGTCCCACCACGTGGTGAGCCCGCCGGACCGGGAGTCACCGCCCTTGAGCGCGTACCGGGTCTGCCCGTTGTTCTTCAGCACGGCGGTCACGAAGGTGCTGCCGTTGCCCAGGTTCGCCGTGTTGGAGCCGTTGTCGCCCTGGAACATGCCGTTCTCCAGATCGGCCTCCACCCAGGGCCCGCTCCCGGTGCACGGCGCGAAGTAGCAGGTGGTGGCGATCGACACGGCGTCCATGTGCCCGTTGCCGGTGTCGGCCGGGGTGCTCTCCGCGTTGCCGTAGTCGAAGCAGCAGGCGGATCCGACATGGGTACCGCTGGCCACCATGTAGGCGCCCTCGGGCTGACCGCCCACGGCTACGCCGGAGGCGACACCGGTGTAGCGGTAGCCGACGCCCGGGGAGATCCAGACGCCGTACACCTTGTGGCCGCCCGCGGTGACGGCGATCTCCGAGGCGTCGGCGCCCCGGTCGTCGCCCATGCCGGCGGTACCGGCGGGCCCCGGCGTCAGGTCGTTGTGCCGGCCGCTCTGGTCGTAGATCTTCGTGATCCGGCAGCCCCCGCTGTTCGCGCAGAAGGCGTCCTGGGCCGCCGCGTCGGCGTATCCGCCCGGCGGCAGCAGCCCGATGTCGGCGGTGGCGCCGTCCGAGACACGGGTCACCTGATAGAGCGGGCCGTCGTAGGAGGAGAGCAGGGCACGGGTGACGCTGTGCGCGGCCACGCACGGGGTGCCGGCCGCGCCGTAGATGTCACACGGCAGCGAGCCGGCGGCCTGGGAGACGGCCGGCAGCCCGACCAGCAGCCCGAGAGCGAGCCCGAGGGAGGCCAGCAGGGCGACGACCCGGGACCTTCGCATCCGCCATCTCGTCCATGGTTTTGGTGGGGTCATGACATTTTGGACGGACGGGGCACCGCGCATGGCCAGTCCCTTCGAAGCTGGAGTGGGGGAGACCGCACCGACGGCACGGCGACACGGCTCTTCGATCGGCTCGGCCCGGAACCTACGCACACTGTTCGAGCGGGTCAATATTTGTTTCCTTTTTGGTTCAGACCAAGTCGGGGGTGTGGACTGCTGTGAGACCGACGCGGTGTACGACGCCTTCTGGTGTCTCGCCCCACGCCCGGACGGACAGCCGGCACCCAAAGGCCCGATCGCGGGCACCACGGCGGACAAACTCGAACTCGTCGCCGGCGGCCAGGCCCTCGCCCTCGCACCGGCGAGCGTCGAGAACGTCCTCCTTCGGCGGGACCTCACGGCCGTGCCCGTCGAGGGGATCGAACCGTGCCGGGTCGTACTCGCGACCAGGGCCAAGGACCGTGGGCCGCGCGTCAACGACTTCCCCGGCGTGGCGGTGAACTCCATGCGCCGATGACGAACGCGTCTTTCCGGTCCGTCTTCACCTGGCCGCACGCAACAGCGCCGTGGGCTGAGCGAGTCGCTCGGCCCACGGCGCTGTTCCCGTTCTGTGTGGCTCCGGTCAGGCCTTGTCCTGCATGGAGCTGCGTGCGGGGTTGCCCTGTTCGGCGGCCTTGGGGTCCTTCTCGTCGCCCTTGGCCCGTACGCCGTCGGCGATGCGCTTGCCGATCGTCTCGTCGATGTTCGACCAGTACGTGAAGGCGCGCTGCAGGACCGGGTCGGTGACGCCGTTGAGGAGATGCCCGACGACGTTGTCGACCAGACGGTCGCGAGCGGCGTCGTCCAGTACCTCCCGCACCATCGTGCCGGGCTGCCCCCAGTCGTCGTCCTCGGGGTGGGACACGTAGGCGGCGCGGGTGATCTCGCCGTCGGCCGCCCAGCTGGGCGGCGGGCCGAACCGGGCCGGGTCCGCCGCCGGGCCGCCCTTGGAGTTCGGGGCGTACACCGGATCCGACGTCTTCCGGTAGGCCATCGCCCCGTCCTTGGAGTACGTGTGGACGTCGACGACGGGCGCGTTCACCGGGAGCTGCTGGTAGTTGGCGCCGATCCGGTGCCGATGGGCGTCCGCGTAGGAGAACAGCCGGGCCAGCAGCATGCGGTCCGGGCTGGGCCCGATGCCGGGGACGAAGTTGTTCGGCTGGAACGCCGCCTGCTCGATCTCGGCGTGGTTGTCGGTCGGATTGCGGTCCAGGGTCATCCGGCCGACCGGGACCAGCGGATAGTCACCGTGCGGCCACACCTTGGTGAGGTCGAACGGGTTGAAGCGGTAGCCCGCGGCCTCCGCGTACGGCATGAGCTGCACGTACAGCGTCCAGCTGGGGAACTGGCCGTCACGGATGTGCTCGAAGAGGTCGCGCATGTGGTAGTCCGTGTCGACGGCTGCCATCTGGTCGGCCTCGTGCTGGGTGAAGAACTCGATCCCCTGGTCGGTCTTGAAGTGGTACTTCACCCAGAACCGCTCACCCTTGGCGTTGATCCACATGTAGGTGTGGGACGTGTAGCCGTTCATGTGTCGCCAGGTCCGCGGGATGCCGCGGTCGCCCATCAGCCAGGTGACCTGGTGGGCGGACTCCGGGGAGAGCGTCCAGAAGTCCCACTGCATGTCGTGGTCGCGCAGGTTGTTGTCCGCACGGCGCTTCTGGGACCGGATGAAGTGCTGGAACTTCATCGGGTCCTTCACGAAGAACACCGGCGTGTTGTTGCCGACCATGTCGTAGTTGCCCTCGCTGGTGTAGAACTTCACCGCGAAGCCGCGAGGGTCGCGCCAGGTGTCCGGGCTGCCCCGTTCTCCGGCGACCGTCGAGAAGCGGATGACCAGGTCGGTGCGGGTGCCGGGCTGGAAGAGGCCGGCCATGGTGTAGGCGCTGACGTCCTCGGTCACCTCGAAGTGACCGAACGCGCCGCTCCCCTTCGCATGCGGCTGGCGCTCGGGAATGCGCTCCCGGTTGAACTGCGCCATCTGCTCGATCAGGTAGGCGTCCTGCAGCAGGACCGGCCCCCCGGGCCCCACGGTCAGCGAGTGCTCGTCACTCTCGACGGGGGCACCGGAGTCGGTGGTGGTGAGGGGTGGTTTCTCCGTCATGACTCTCGCCTTTCTCCGCACGGAGCAGTCAGGTGCCGGTCCTCGCGGTGTCCCGGGACCGGCCGGTGCACCCGTGGCCCGCCCCGGGACGGTGCGGTACGGATGTGCTCGCGTCCTCTGTTTCCGGAGTCTTCGGGCTCCGACTGAGCGGGTGACCCTGCATGTGCGAGGCAAACACCGTGAGCCCGGTGCCCGAGGACTCGGGCCGGCGCGTCCTGGCCGGGCTCTCCGGCATCCAGCCTGGTCCCACCGGCCCGGAGCCGCCACTCGGGGACGCCCCCGCCCGCTCCCTTCGCCGATGCCCTGGCGGGCCCGGCGAGCGCCTCATGCCGCCTGCTCGTGTCCGGTGAACATGGCGATCAGGCCGTGGGGCGAGTCGTCGCCGAACATGAGCTCGTGGAGCCGGCCGGCTTCGGTGGCCTCCTCGGCGCTGCGGGAGAACATGGCCCGCTCGTACGCCGTGAGCGCGACCTCGGTGCCGTCGGGGTGCGCGGCGAGGGCTTTGCCGAGTTCGGCGCCGTCGTACATGGCCAGGTTGGCTCCCTCGCCGTTCGGGATCATGAGGTGGGCGGCGTCGCCGAGCAGGGTCACCCCCGGCACCCGGTCCCACCGGTGCCCGACGGGCAGGGTGTGGAGGGGGCGCAGGACCGGCGCGGTCTCGCCGTCGGTGATCAGCGCGGTGAGCTCCGGCGCCCAGCCGTCGAACTCCGCCGCGATCCGCGCGGCCGCCGCGCCGGCGTCGGTGAAGTCGATGCCGTCGAACCAGTCCTGCGTCCTGCGGAGCGCCACGTAGGTGTGCAGGGTTCCGCCGCTCTCCCGGTGGGCCTGGATCCCCTTCCCCGGCGCGAGCGCGAACATCGCCCCGCCGCCGACCGCCTTCGCGGTGGCCGGGTGCCGGGTCTCGGCGTCGAACAGGTAGGTCTCGACGAACGACGTACCGACGTACTCGGGCACCGCGTCGGACAGCAGCGGCCGGACCCGTGACCACGCCCCGTCCGCGCCGACCAGCAGGTTCGTGGTGACGGTGGCGCCGTCGGCGAAGGTCACCTCGTGGCGGCCGTCGCCGAGGGCACGGACACCGCCGGCCTTGTGGCCCCAGCGAACGGTGCCGGCCGGGAGCGAGTCGAGCAGGACCCGCCGCAGCTCGCCGCGCAGCACCTCGGGGCGGCCGCCCGTGCCGTCGTCGGGCTCGTCGAGCAGAACGGCCCCGTCCGGGGCGAGGGCCCGGGTCGCCTCGCGGCCCTCCAGGACGAGAGCGCGGAACTCCTCGGTCAGGCCGGCCGCCTCAAGGGCCGCCTGGCCGTTGTGCTCGTGGATGTCGAGCATCCCGCCCTGGGCCCGTGCCGTTGCCGAGACCTCCGCCTCGTACACCGTGGCCGGGATTCCGTGCACGTGCAGGACGCGGGCGAGCGTGAGACCGCCGAGTCCGGCGCCGATGATCGTGACGTGGGTGCGCATGGTGGCTCCTTCGGGATCGAGACCGTGCGGGGAGGTACGGCCGCATCTCTGGTACGCCGTTCCATAATGGAATGACGCTCCATGCTGGAACGGCGCTCCAGATGTGTCAAGATGAGGCATGGCAACCCGGTCGCGCCGGTCACAGCGGCGCACACAGGCGCTCTCGCGGGAGCGCATCGTCGAGGCCGCCGTCGAACTGCTCGATGCGGCCGGCGAGAGCGGGCTGACGTTCCGGACGCTCACGGAGCGCCTCGCCACCGGCCCCGGGGCGGTCTACTGGCATGTGGCCAACAAGGACGAGCTGCTCGGCGCCGCCACCGAAGGCGTCGTCGCCGCGGCCCTGGCCGCCGATCCCGCCGAACCCCCGGGCTCGCCGCAGGACGGGATCCGTGCCGTCGCGCTCGGCCTGTCCGGCGCGATCGAGGAACACCCCTGGCTGGCCACCCAGCTCGCCGTGCAGCTCTCCCGTAACCCCTGGGGGACGGTGACAGCGCGGATGTTCGAAAGCATCGGCCGACAGGTCGGCGCGCTCGGCGTGCCCGAGACCAGCTGGTTCACGGCGACCTCGGCGCTGTTGCACTACATCCTCGGCGCCGCCGGCCAGAACGCCGTGAACGCCGGCGCCCCCGGCCCCGACACGGACCGCGAGGAGTTCCTCGGCGCCGTCTCGGTGGTATGGAAGGAGCTGGACCCCGACGACTACCCGTTCACCCGGGCCGTCGCGGACCAGATGCGCGAGCACGACGACCGCGAGCAGTTCCTCGCCGGGATCGACTACGTCCTCACTGGCATCACCACCCTCCACCCGCCGGTCCCGGACGAAACCGGCTCGCCCTGATCACACCGCCCCGCGACCCCCACCCGCGGAGGGTCCGGCCGGTGTCGTCGGGATGCTCACCGGCACGCTCACCGCGCTGACTCGCGTTGTAGGTCCGCGACGCAGGATCACGCAAATTCTTGCGCATCTTGCGTTCGCTTGCGGTCCGGTGACGCAAGCGCAACGCTCGCATCCGAGTTGCCGACCGGGGCTTCCGGGGGTGTCAAGTACGCCGGTGTGCCTGCTCGTTGACCGCCTCGTCGGTCCGGAAAGGCGATACATGCCGCCTTCTCCGCCGAGGCGTGAGCTCTTCTGGTGAAATTTGTGACGTCCTGCCTGTGGACCGGCTCACTCGTCTCTGCAATATTTCGATGAAACAACGCAATATTCTGCGCATCACGCCACCGAGCCACTGCTCCGCAGAGAACCGATCCTCCCGCACCTTTCTGCACCACTCCGCCAGGAACGAGCCGCCCACGCCGCCCCTTCGGGGTGCGAGCCTCCGCAGAAAGCGACCCCGCATGACTCGACACAAGCCGAGATCCTGGAGACGGCGCGCAGCGACCGCTGTGCTCGCCTCCGCCGTGATGGTTCTGGGCCTGCCCGCCGTCGGCGCGCACGCGGCCGGCGGGCCCAACGCCGCCGCGGACGCCAGGACCAAGGCGGGCAGCGCCCGCGCCGCACACGCGGCCGCCAATGTCACCGACGGCGACACCGACACCTACTGGCAGGCCGGGACGAAGTCCGCCCAGTGGGTCCAGACCGACCTCGGACGTACCGAGCGCGTCCGGCAGGTCGTGCTGCGGCTGCCCGAGCAGTGGCAGACCCGCAAGCAGACGCTGGCCCTTCAGGGCAGCGCCGACGGCAAGAGCTTCGCCACGCTCAAGTCGTCGGCGCAGTACGTCTTCAGCCCCGGCAACGGCAACACGGTGAAGGTCTCCTTCCCGGCGACCCTCGCCCGGTACGTCCGGGCCGACTTCACCGCCAACTCGGTCGCCGCCACCGCGCAGCTCGCCGAGATGCAGGTCCTCACGGCCGCCGCCTCGACCCCCAACCTCGCGCAGGGCAAACCCTTCAGCGAGAGCGGGCACGCCGACGTCTACGGCGCGGCCAACGCCGGTGACGGCAACCGCAACACCTACTGGGAGAGCACGAACAACGCCTTCCCGCAGTGGCTCCAGGTCGACCTCGGCTCGTCGGTCCAGATCAACCAGGTGACGCTCCGGCTGCCCAGCGGCTGGCCCAGCCGCAGCCAGACCTTCAAGGTCCAGGGCTCGACCGACAACCAGAACTTCACCGACCTGACGGCCTCGAAGGCGTACACCTTCGACAGCTCCAACGACCAGTCGGCGACCATCACCTTCGACACGACCACCACGCGGTACGTGCGCGTGCTGTTCACCGCCAACAGCGGCTGGCCCGCCGGGCAGGCGTCCGAGCTGGAGGTCTACGGACCGGCGACCGGCGACACCCAGGCACCCACCGCGCCGACCAACCTGAGCTACACCGAGCCGGCCACCGGGCAGATCAAGCTGACCTGGAGCGCGGCCACCGACAACACGGCCGTGACCGGCTACGACGTCTACGCCAACGGCCAGTTGCGGGCGAGCGTCGCCGGGAACGTCCTGACCTACACCGACACCCAGCCGGCCGGCAGCGACATCACCTACTTCGTGCGGGCCAAGGACGCGGCGGGCAACGTCTCCGCCAACAGCAACAGCGTCACCCGCAAGGGAGCCAGCGGCGACACCCAGGCCCCCACGGCGCCCGGCAACCTCGCCTACACGCAGTCCGGCAGCGACGTGAAGCTCACCTGGCAGGCGTCGAGCGACAACGTCCAGGTGACCGGCTACGACGTCTACGCCAACGACCAGCTCGTCAAGTCCGTGGCGGGCGACGTCACGACGTACACGGACACCCCGTCGGCGACGGCCACGGTCACCTACTACGTGAAGGCGAAGGACGCCGCCGGGAACGTGTCGGTGGCGAGCAACAGCGTCACCCGGGCCGGTAGCGGCTCCGGCTCCGACCTCGCCCAGGGCAAGCCCATCGAGGCCTCCTCGTACACCTTCACCTACGTCGCCACGAACGCCAACGACGGTCAGATCGGCACCTATTGGGAGAGCGCGGGTGGCGCCTACCCGGCCACCCTCACCACCAAGCTGGGCGCCAACGCCGACCTCGGCCAGGTCGTCGTCAAGCTCAACCCGGACGCCGCCTGGTCCACCCGCACCCAGAACATCCAGGTGCTCGGCCGCGACCAGGACGCCACGGCCTTCACCAGCCTCGCCGCGGCGAAGGACTACACGTTCAACCCGGCGACCGGCAACACGGTGACCATCCCGGTCTCCGGCGCCGCCGCCGACATCCAGCTCAAGTTCGCGTCCAACACCGGTGCCCCGGGCGCGCAGGTCGCCGAGGTGCAGGTGATCGGCACCCCGGCCGCCAACCCGGACCTCAAGGTCACCGGGATCACCAACTCGCCCGCCGCCCCGGTCGAGTCGGACGCCATCAGCCTGACGGCGACCGTCACCAACAGCGGCAGCAAGGCCTCCAAGGCCACCGACCTCAACTTCACGCTGGGCGGCACGAAGGCCGCGACGGCGGACGTCCCGGCCCTCGCGGCCGGCGCGTCGACGACGGTCACCGCGAGCATCGGCACCCGGGACGCGGGCAGTTACCCGGTCGGCGCCGAGGTGGACCCGTCGAACAAGGTCATCGAGCAGAACGAGGCGAACAACGTCTTCACCCGCTCCGACGCCCTGGTCGTCAAGCCGGTCTCCAGCTCCGACCTGGTCGCCGCACCGGTCGCCTGGACACCGTCCAGCGCCTCGGCGGGCGACGCGGTCGCCTTCACCGTCGCCATCAAGAACCAGGGCACGGTGGCCTCGGCCTCCGGCGCCCACGGCGTCACCCTGACGGTCCAGGATGCCAACGGCGCGACCGTCAAGACGCTCAGCGGCTCCTACACCGGCACGATCGCGTCCGGCCAGACGACCGCACCGATCGCCCTCGGTTCGTGGACGGCCGTCAACGGCAAGTACACCGTCAAGACCGTCATCGCCGACGACACCAACGAACTGCCGGTCAAGCGCACCAACAACACCACCACGCAGCCCCTGTTCGTCGGCCGCGGCGCGGACATGCCCTACGACATGTACGAGGCCGAGGACGGCACGGTGGGCGGCGGTGCCACGGTCGTCGGCCCGAACCGGACCATCGGCGACATCGCCGGCGAGGCGAGCGGCCGCAAGGCGGTGACGCTGAACGGGACCGGCCAGTACGTCGAGTGGACCACCCGGGCGGCGACCAACACCCTGGTCACCCGCTTCTCCATCCCGGACGGCACCAACACCACCCTGAACGTCTACGTCGACGGCCAGTTCCTCAAGGCGATCGACCTCACCTCGAAGTACGCCTGGCTCTACGGCAACGAGACCTCGCCCGGCAACTCGCCCGGCTCCGGTGCCCAGCGCCACATCTACGACGAGGCCAACCTGCTGCTGGGCAAGACCGTGCCGGCCGGCTCCAAGATCCGCCTCCAGAAGGACGCGGCCAACACCTCCACCTACGCCATCGACTTCATCAACCTCGAACAGGCGACGGAGATCCCGAACCCGGACCCGGCCGCCTACACGGTCCCGGCGGGCTTCTCGCACCAGGACGTGCAGAACGCCCTCGACAAGGTCCGCATGGACACCACGGGCAAGCTCGTCGGCGTCTACCTGCCCACCGGGGACTACGAGACCTCCAGCAAGTTCCAGGTCTACGGCAAGGCCGTCAAGGTCGTCGGAGCCGGGCCGTGGTTCACCCGCTTCCACGCCCCCTCCTCGCAGGAGAACACCGACGTGGGCTTCCGAGCCGAGGCCACCGCGAACGGTTCGACCTTCTCCGGCTTCGCCTACTTCGGCAACTACACGTCCCGGATCGACGGCCCGGGCAAGGTGTTCGACTTCTCCAACGTCTCGAACATCACCATCGACAACATCTGGGCCGAGCACATGGTGTGCCTCTACTGGGGTGCCAACACCGACAACATGACCATCGAGAACTCCCGCATCCGTGACACGTTCGCCGACGGCATCAACATGACGAACGGCTCCACGGACAACCACGTGGTCAACAACGACGCCCGCGCCACCGGCGACGACAGCTTCGCGCTCTTCTCGGCGATCGACGCGGGCGGCGCCGACGAGAAGAACAACCTGTACGAGAACCTGACGTCGACACTCACCTGGCGTGCGGCCGGTATCGCCGTCTATGGCGGCTTCAACAACACCTTCCGCAACATCAGGGTCGCCGACACCCTGGTCTACTCCGGCATCACGATCTCCTCGCTGGACTTCGGCTACCCGATGAACGGCTTCGGGACCGATCCGACGACGATCGAGAACGTCTCCCTGGACAGAACGGGCGGCCACTTCTGGGGCTCCCAGGTCTTCCCCGCCATCTGGGCGTTCTCCGCATCGAAGGTCTTCCAGGGCATCAGGGTCAACGACGTCGACATCGACGACTCCACCTACGGAGGCGTGATGTTCCAGACCAACTACGTCGGCGGCCAGCCGCAGTTCCCGGTGAAGGACACCATCTTCACCGACATCTCCATCACCAACTCCAAGAAGAGCGGAGACGCCTTCGACACCAAGTCGGGCTTCGGTATCTGGGCCAACGAACTGCCCGAGCCCGGCCAGGGCCCGGCCGTCGGCGAGGCCACCTTCCGCAACCTGCGGATGAGCGGCAACGCCCAGGACATCAAGAACACGACCAGCACATTCAAGATCAACATCGAGTAGGTTCCGAAGGGCGGTGAACGGAAGGGGCGTCCCCTGGCGGGGCGCCCCTTCCCGCCGTGTCCGGCACTACTGGGGCGAGTGGTGTGGCGGCGGGCCGGTGAGCAGGTGGTGCTCGTGGGCTTCGTAACGGCTGCGTTCCCGGACGGTGGACCGTCGCCCGGCCAGGACGGTGGTGAGCCAGCCGGCCAGGAAGCCCGCGGGTACGGAGACGAGGGCGGTCGTGTTGTACGGGAACCAGGCGAAGTCGGCCTCCGGGAAGGCGGACAGCGGCGTCCCGGAGACCAGCGTGGTGCCGGGGGCCAGGGCCAGGACGCTCAGCGTTCCCACGATGAGGGTGGCCAGGAGTGCGGTGCGCGTGTAGCGGCGCCAGAAGAGGGTGTAGAGCAGCGCGGGGGCGATGGCCGAGGCACCGAGGGTGAAGGAGACGGTCGCCAGCGGCTGAAGGCTGCGGTGCTGGGCGAGGACGGCCAGAAGGATGGTGGGGATGCCCACGGCCAGGGCGCTGGATCGGGCGAGGGCGAGTTCCCGGGCCGGGGCCGGGGGAGTGGCGCGGGACGCGGTCAGGTCGTGGGCGAGGGTGTTGGCGCAGGCGAGCGTCATGCTGGCGACGGAGGCGAGGAGGGTGAGGAAGACGGCGGTGGTGACGGTGGCGAAGAGCAGGCTCTCCGGCCGGGACAGACTGGTTCCGAACGCGGCGCGGGCGCCCAGGAGATAGGCGGTCGTGCCGTGCGCGTCGGCGGCGGCGATGCGGTCGTGACCGACGAGCGCGGCCGCACCCGTGCAGATCAGCGTGAGCATCAGGATGAACAGGGTCACCGAGGAGACCGCCCAGGACATCGCGCGACGGACCTGACGCGGGGTGCCGGCGGTGTACATCCGCATGGTGACATGCGGCAGGCAGGCACCGCCGAGCACGATCGCGCACTGGGTGCTGGCCATGTCCAGGGCGGGATGCGGGCTGCTGGAGTACTGCAGACCCCATCTCAGGTAGGCGGGCCCCGCCCCGCTCTGCCCGGCCGCCGCGTGGAACAGGGCCTGGGGCTGCCAGCCGAACATGCGCAGGATCAGGACGCTCACGACCAGCCCGGAGCCGAGCAGCACCACGGTCTTGATGATCTGGACGAGCGCGGTGCCGGGCATCCCGCCGAGCGCCGCATAGGTGATCATGAGAACTCCGGCCCCGGCCACGCAGCCGTTCTTCATCCCGGGATCGGTGAACCCGAGGACGTACGCCAGGAGTTCACCGACGCCGGCCAGCTGCACGACCATCATCGGGACGAGCGCGGCGAGGGTGACCAGACAGGCCGTGACGCGCACGGACCGCGCCGGATGACGGCGGGCCAGCGCGTCGCCCATGGTGTAGCGGCCGGTGTTGTGAAGCGGTTCGGCCAGCAGGAACATCAGCAACAGCAGGGACAGCAAGGCGCTCAGGGCCAGGACGATGCCGTCGTAGCCGCACAGGGCGATGATCCCCCCGATGGTGAGGACGGTGGCGGCGGAGATGTAGTCACCGGCCACGGCCAGCCCGTTGCGTATCGGCGAGAGGGACCGGTAACCGGTGTAGAACTCGGCGAGGTCGTCCGCCTCCGGGCCGGTGAGCACGCACAGCAGCAGGGTGAGGGCGACGACCGAGCAGAACGCGACGAGGGACCAGGACTGGGCGGAGCCGCTGAACTCGGTCATGGCGTCTGCTCCCGGTCCGCGACGGCCACGCGCGTCTGGCGGCGGGCGTGGCGCGCCAGGGGATCCACGAAGCGGTGCGCGGTGGCCTCGTAGAGGAGGACCGCGAGCCAGGTGACGGGGATCTGGACGAGGGCCAGGACCAGCCCGGTGGGCAGGCCGCCGGGGCCGGGGCGCGCCATCAGGGAGGGCGCCTTGACGGTCAGGGTGAGAAAGGCGGCGAAGTAGCCAAGCGCGGTGATGGTCGCCACGCGCCGTTGCCAGCGGTACGCCCGCCGCAGCAGACGCAGGGTGCGGTGGGCGCCGGAGTGCGCGTTCGGCGGACGGACACCGGAGGGCTCGTCCTGGTCGGTGGACCAGGCGGGGGAAGGGCGGTCGTACAGGGGGTGGTCGTACGAGGGTCGGTGGCGCGGGGAGTGGTCGTACGGGGAGTGGTCGTTCGGGGAGTGGTCGTTCGGGGACCGGTCCGAGGGTAACTCGGGGGAATCATGGGACATTTCGGCAACTCCTCGAAGGGGACCCGGCCCCGCGTGTGGCGGACCGCGTGCGGGGAGAGCGGTTCGGGTGACCGCACGCCGTGCGGCTCGAAGATGGTGCGGAACTGTTGGCGCCGGTCGTCCGGGACGACGTCTTGTACGTCGCGATCGTGTGAGCGCAGGGCGCCATGGTCTCCGGCGTGGGCGTGGTCCGCCAGAGGTGCGGCCGGGGTCGGCGGGAGCGGTCCGCGGTGTGCGGAGCTGACCGTGGGATCTCTGCCCAGGAGTGCTGAAGCACTAACGGAGCGCGAGGTGGCGCGATTGCTTCGAAGAGTGCGCCGTCGCACACCTCACGAGCCCCAGGGCACCCACCCGTTCGCTCTCGAACCGCGGTCGGAGGAGGCCGACCGGCCGAACGCAGGCGCCACCGACACGAACCGACCGCCGCCGCGCCTGCACACACTGCCGGTCGGTGGATGTCGGCGGATGTCGGCGGGTGTCGGCGGGTGCCGGCCGGTGTCGGCGAGTTCGCCGCTGAGCTTACGGCGCGCGGGACACCCGGGCCCCTCTGACGGACGTTCCTCCGGCGCGGAAGACGGCGTCCGGTTACCGCCAGCGCCCCGGGCCGGCCCGCGTCACGCTGAACTCATGACTACCACCTTCCCTCCCCTCCCCATCTCCGCCGCGGCCCTCAAGGAACTCCGTGTCCATGACGACGCCGGGAATCCGCCACGCCCGTACACGGACGACGAGGGCGACGCGCCGCTGCGCTGCTGCCTGCGGTCCAGCACCCGGGGAGAGCGGATCGCCCTGGTCTCCTACGCCCCGCTGCGCCGGTGGGCGGCGCAGACGGACGCCGACCCCGGGGCCCACGATGAACAGGGGCCGGTCTTCATCCACGCCGAGGACTGCGGCGGCCCGTCCGGAGGGAACCCCGACTACCCCTGGGCGCGCCCCGGCGCCCTGCGCGTCCTGCGCCGCTATGACAGCCGAGGCCACATCACAGGCGGCCGCATGCTGGAGCTTCCCGACGATTCCCGCGCGGCTTTCGAACACGCACTGGCCGAGGCGTTCGCCGACCCCGAGACCGCCCAGGTGCACGTCCGCGCCGTCGAGTACGGCTGCTACCACTTCCGCGTGGACCGCCCCTGACGGAAAGAAAGAGGTCAGCGGTGGGCGACGGCACCCGGGAACGCGTGCCCGGCCCTGAAAAGCGAAGAGCGCACCCCGACCCGGCTCGGCCGCCTGGAGAACCCGGCACTCATGACCAGCCCCCGTCCCTGCGCGTACCAGGCCGTCACCGTCCGGGGCCCGCCGATCGGCTACGAGGGCTGCGCCACCCGGCAGCCGGGCCCCGTCGGTCGGCGAGATCGCCGCCGGCCAGTTCGGCCTCGACATCGACCCGGAACTCCTCGAACGCAACCTTCACGAGGGTTACCGGAAGCTCTACTGACCACAGGTGACTCCATGCAACAGACGACCATCGACCGCATCGAGCCGATCGCCGAGGGCGTCGTCTCCCTCCTGCTGCGCAGTGCCACCGCCCCGTTGGCGCCCTGGGAGCCGGGAGCCCATGTCGACCTGGCCCTGCCGAACTGGCTGACCCGGCAGTACTCCCTGTGCGGGGACCCGGGGGTCCGGACCTCCTAGCGCGCCGCCGTACGGTACGACCCGCTCAGCCGCGGCGGTTCGGAGTACATCCACCGCTTCCTGCGCCCAGGCCGCACCCTCGGCGTGTCACTGCCGCGCAACCACTTCCCGCTCACCCCCGCCCCCGCATACCTCTTCCTCGCCGGAGGCATCGGCATCACCCCCCTCCTGCCGATGCTGCGGGCGGCCGTCGCATCCGGTGTCCCGGCCTCACTCGTCTACGCCGGACACTCCGATGCGACCATGTCCTTCGCCACCGAACTGCGCGCCGCCCACGGCGACCGGGTACGGATCGTCGCCACCCGGCACCAGGGCAGACCCGACCTGACGGACCTGGCCGCGGCGCTCGCCCCCGGCGCCCTGGTGTACGTGTGCGGCCCCGCGCTGATGCTCGACGCGGCAGGCATCGCGTTCGGCACCGAACGCTTCCACCCGACGCCCAGGACATACGCCCCCGACTCACACTTCGAAGCCGTGTGCGCCCGCTCAGGGCATGCGATCCAGGTGCCGCGCGGCGAGTCACTGCTGGACGCCCTCGCCCACGCCGGACACCGCCTCCCCTCCGGATGCCGCGAGGGCGTGTGCGGCTCCTGCGAACTCACCGTCATCGAGGGTGAACCCGAACACCGCGACGACATCGGGGCCCCACGGGCCGCATGTACCCCTGCGTCTCCCGCGCGACATCCCCCCGCCTCGTCCTGGACCTGTGAACCCTCCGCCCGCGGGTGAGGCGACGCTGACGTCCGAGGAGACCCTTGTGGTAGTTTCAACGCCGCCGTGCGTCCATTGCGAACTGAGGAGGTGAGACCGATCAACACTGTGACAGGTCGGGCCTCCCTCCCTCGCATGGCCTGAGGAGTGCCCGCAGAAGGCATCCCGAAGGGCTTGAAACGCTATGCGCTTCATCTCTGAGACGTCCTCCGACGGCGTCTGCGAACAGCTTTTTGTCCTCAACGACATTCCTGGCGTCGTGTGGACGCCGGAAGGCGCTGCCGGCGCTCGTCCCCTCATCGTGATGGGACACGGCGGCGGTCAGCACAAGAAGGCCCCCGGCATCCTGGACCGTGCGCGCCGCTCTGTGACCGAGTGCGGGTTCGCGGTGATGGCGGTCGACGTACCCGGCCATGGCGATCGGCCGCTGGACGAGAAGTACAACCGGATCGCGACCGAGAACCAGGCACGCGTGGAGGCCGGGGAGGACCTGGCGCCCCTGATCGCCGGATTCCAGGCGCTCGTGGCCCGCCAGACCGTTCCGGAATGGCAGGCGGCTCTGGACGCGGTCCAACAACTCGATCACGTGGGCGACGGCCCGGTGGGCTACTGGGGAGTCTCGCTGGGATGCGGACTCGGTGTTCCCTTCGTTGCCGCCGAACCCCGTGTCCGGGCCGCTGTGTTGGGCCTTGGCGGAGCCTTGGCCTCGGGCGAGGACGCCGCACGGATCACCGTTCCGGTGGAGTTTCTGGTGCAGTGGGACGACGAGCGTGTGCCGCGGGACCAGTGCCTGGCGCTGTTCGACGCCTTCGCCTCGACCGAGAAGACGCTGCACGCCAACCCCGGCAAACACGGAGACCTGCCGGCATTCGAACAGGACAGCACACTGAGATTCTTCTCCCGGCACCTGGCCTGACAACGGGTTTCCGATGCCGGCGACCGCGTAGAGAAAGCTCGACCCAGGCCTTCTTGGCCGCATAGTCGGGACCGCGTGAGGTCTTCCATGGCCAGGCTCCAGGTCGAAAACGGCAGGCTGTGCTCGGCCGGCCTGGACTTGGCCATCTCCTCCGGAAGGCTGAAGGTTCTCGGGCGGCCGCCCGGTCCGGGCTGGTGAGCGTCACCTCGGCGATCTTCGCGTCGGGTATGCCCTCGTCATCATTGATCTCACGGACGCGCACTCGCTCTGCCACTGAGCTTGTTCCGCTTTGACGGACACCATCGGTGTGGTGGTCAGGCTGCGAGTGCGGTCTCGTATTCGGCGGGACTGCGGTAGCCGAGGCTGCTGTGCAGACGGTGCAAGTTGTACCAGCCCTCGATGAAATCGAAGATCGCGGTGCGGGCGGCGGCCCGGCTGGGCCAGGTGCTGGCGTCGAGCAGTTCCCTTTTGACGAGGTGGCTCCAGGCTCTTATCAGGTCACGTCCGGCCGGCGGCAGCGCTTGCTGCGTGCCCGGCCGGACGGTCGACAGATCAACGCCAGGACACCCTCGGGGTCGGTCGTAGCAAGAGTCAGACCGTCACGGCCGGGGCTACCGAATCCTTGCGGGATCCGGTGCCAAGAGACTGACAGTCCCAGCACTGTCCGGCGCGGCCGACCGACAGACGCACCCCCAACTGGTCTGCCAGCGCGGCGAATTGCTGGCTGGTGTACTGACAGCCACGATCCGAGTGAAAGATCACCGGCCGGGTGGGACGGCGCTTCCTGCAGGCGGCCGTGAGGGCATCGGCGACCAGATCGGTCCGTAGGTGGTCGGCCGTCGCCCAGCCGACCACGCGGCGGGAGGCGATGTCGATGACGGTGGCCAGATAGAGCCAGCCCTCCTCCGTGGCGATGTAGGTGATGTCGCCGCACCAGCGGGCATCCAGGCCGGCGGGGTCGGGCTGGAAGTCCCGGACGACGAGGTCGGGCCGCAGGGCAGCTCGTGGATCGGGGATCGTCAGGTGCCGTCGTCTGCGGTGTCGGCCCTGCAGGCCGGCCGCCCGCATCAGCCGCGCGACACGTCGGCGGCCACATCCGGCGCCTGCCCGCTTGAGCACGGCATGGACGCGCGGGGCGCCGTAGGTTCCCCGCGATCTCGTGTGGACGTCGGCGATCTGTTCCGCCAGCTCGGCGTCACGGACCGCGCGGGGACCCGGCTTGGCAGCGCGGCGGGCATAGAAGGCGGTCCGGGAGACCTTCAGCAGCCCACACGCTCGTTTGACGCTGTGACCTGCACGCTTCTCCGCCTCGATGAACGGGTGAACCGTCACCGGGTCTCCTTCGCGAAGAAAGCCGTCGCACGCTTGAGGATGTCGACGTCCTCACGCAGACGTCGGTTCTCCCGCCGCAGTGCGGCCAGTCCCTCGCGCTCGCTGCCGGTCAGGCCGTCCCGCTCGCCCGCATCGACCTCGGCCTGCTTCACCCAGTCACGCACCGCGGTCTCGGTCAGATCGAAGTCCTTGGCGATCTGACCGACCGAGCGGTCACCGCGTCGGCACAGCTCGACGATCTCCGCCTTGGGCTTGATCCGCTTTGACGGACATCTTATCCGTGACACATGGTGGCGCACCCTTCGTGCCGTTGTTCTTGTTCGCCTTGGTGCCAGGCCAGCGATAGGACTCGGTTCCGGTCTCGATGAGGGTGTCGTTGAAGGTGCGCCGGTCCGTGACGGCCGCGCAAAACCGTGGGTCCCGGCATCAGTTGCGGCGATACCCACGGTGCACCCTTGAAGCAGGCTCGGAGGCTCGCCACGAACCAGTCCTGAGGCAGACCCCCGAGAGCGTCCCACCCAGCCCCTGCTGAGGCCGGGACCCGGGGGAGTCGACTACTGCTACCGCATCGACGATCGACAACGTCGGACGTGGAGCACGTGCTTCTGCGGCACGGATGCCTAGGCGGTCACTCCTGTCCGCCGCCGCGGCAGTTCGGCACGTCGCACCGCGTCGGAGGCCAGGGCGATGACCACGCCCAGGCTGGCGAAGCAGCCGCAGCCGACGAACACCGGGGCGACGCCCCAGGCTCCGATCGCGGCGCCGACCAGCGGGTAGCTGAGGGGCGCGAGACCAACCATGGTGAGCATGACCACCGAGGTGACCCGGCCGAGATAGGCGGGGTCCGCCGCGGTCTGGACAAGGGTGTTGTCCAGGCTGCCGAAGATTCCCGCGTTCAGCCCGACCACCGCGGCCAGCACGGCAGCGGACCAGAGAGTCGGCACAAGCGCGATGGCGGCCGCTCCCACGCAGCACACGAGCAGCGTGCCGGCCAGCATCAGGCCGGCACGCGGCAGCCATCCGACGATGGCGAGCAGTGCGGCACTGGCCGCTGCTCCCGCGCCGAAGCTGCTGACGATCCAGCCGTAGCCGGAAGGGCCCCAGCCGCGCTCGGCGTTGAGGAGCACCATGCCGACGTTGAGGGTGCCGACGAGGCCGAGTTCGCAGATGGCGCCGACGGCGACGAGCGGGCCTATGAGGCGATGGCGGCGGATGTACCGCAGGCCGTCGAGCAGGTCCTTGCGGGCTGTGCCGGGCTCCGACTGGGCTGTGCTGGGCTCCGGCTGCTGCTCCGCGTCGCGCACTCCGAGAGGCCGTATCCGTATCGTCAACAGGAGTGGCAAAGAGAGGGCGAAGAGGAGGCCGGCGACGGTGAAGGTGGCCGCCGGACCTCCAAGCCCCATGGCCAGGCCGCCGATCGGCGGGCCCGCGATCTGGCTGAGGCGCATCGACAGTGAGCGCAGGCCGATGACCCGGGCCAACTGGTCGGGGCTGGTGATCCGCGGCGGGAGGGCGCCGACCGCGGGTACGAACATCGCGTCGATGGCGCCGAAGACGAGTGCCACCGCGACCAGGATCCACAGAGCCGGTGCGGTCAGAGCGATGCCGGCGGCCACCGCCAGGATGAGAAGGCAGCGCAGCGCGTCACTGCCGAGAATCACCCGGCGGGGGTCGAACCGGTCGGCGACCACGCCCCCGCCGAGCATGAGTAAGGCCCGAGGCAACGCGCCGGTGGCCATGACAAGGCCGACTTCGGCGGGGCCGGCGGCCTTCTGGGCGGACCAGCCGAGGGCGACGAAGTACACGCTGTCGCCGACGAGGGAGGCGGTGTACGCGGTGAGCCAGCGCAGCACATTGCCGTCGCGGTAAGCCGGGGTGGTGGCGCGTTCGGGCAGGGACGTCTCTGCGGTGGCCATGGCGGGCTCCAGGAAGTCGGAGGATCCGGCGCTGTCAGGGCCGGAAGGGGAAGCCGTAGAGGTGCACGGACACGTGTTCGCGGTCCTCGGTGTCGCCGGCCGCCTTGGCTGCTTTGCCGCGCTCTCGCCACCGCCGGGTCAGCGCTTCGAGTTCGTCGCTCATCTCAGCGAGTTCCGCCGGGGTCAGGTCGAGCAGCCACTCTGAGGTGAAGGACGCGTCGGTCCACGCGGTGCCCCAAGCGGACCTCTGATCGAGGTAGGCACGGTATTGGGTGATCCGAGTGTCGAAGAGGCTACGAGTCACCGCAAGGACGGCGGCGGCTCCCTCAGGCGTGTCCGCGAAGTCCGACTCGCGGAAGCCCCAGCCCTCCTCGGACGCCACCTGCCACCACCGCTCACGCCCGTCGGCACCCTGGCCGCTTGCTTCGGCCACGAAGCCGTGCTCGGCCAGCTTGCGCAGGTGGTAACTGACCAGCGACGGAGTCTCGTCGACATACTCCGCGAGCTGAGAGGCGGTCGCCGAGCCTGCAGCGAGCAGCAGTCGGCAGAGCTGCATCCGCAGCGGGTTCATGAACACTTTCAACCGTGACAGATCGGTGATCTGCTCAGGCTCGTGCTTCGGTCGCATGCTGCTCACCGTAGATATGAAGCGAAAACTTCGCAATAACTCCTTCAGAGTTGCACCCGACGAGGCAGCGACAGCCTGCATGCGAGCGGAGCCGAAGATGGTGTCCCTCGTCGTGGTGTACGGGATCAGTGGCTGGGAGTGCGCGGGCGTCTGCCCGGGGCGCACTTCCACGGGTGAGTTCCGCTCCCTGA
>NZ_JBICZJ010000039.1:0-40745 GCF_043201895.1 Streptomyces sp. NPDC048254 | reverse complement strand
CGCCCTTCAGGACCTGCTCAGGTGCTGGGCCGGCACCTGCACCACCTGCGGCCGACCCCTACCGACCAGCAGAACCAGAACCTAACGAAGCACTATTAGGGACTGTCTGGCGGATCATGCCGCAGACGCGGGGCCTGGCACGTCCACCGGCCTGATGATGTGCCGGACCGGTCACAGCCGGAACAACCGGGCCGCGTTGTCGTGGCAGACCGCCCGCAGCCACTCGTTCCCGAGGTCCAGACGCTCCAGGGCGTGGAGCTGGTGCACATACGGATAAGGGATGTTGGGGAAGTCGGACCCGAGCAGTACGCGGTCGCCCAGGGCGGCGACGCGGGGCAGGGCGCCACGGGGGAACGGCATGAACTCCTCGGTGAAGTCGGTGAACGCCATCGTCGTGTCCAGCCGCACCTCCTCGAACCGCTCGGCGAGGCCGAGGAAGTCCTCGTACTCGGGCATCCCCATGTGCGCGACGATCAGCCGCAGCCTCGGATGCCGTGCCAGCACCCGCGCGATCGGCTCGGGGCCGGTGTACTTGCCGGGCGCGGGACCGGAACCGCAGTGGATCACCACGGGAACCCCGGCGTCGGCCAGCAGTCCCCACGCCTGCTGGAGGAGTTCGTCGGCCGGGTCGTACGCTCCCACCTGGACATGCGCCTTGAAGACCCGAGCGCCTGCTTCGACGGCCTCGCGGACGTACGTCTCCACGCCCGGTTCGGGGTACAGGGTCGCGGTGTGCAGACAGTCGGGGGTGCGCCGGGCGAAGTCGGCGGCCCACGCGTTCAGCCACGTCGCCATGCCGGGCTTGTGCGGGTAGAGCATCGCGGTGAAGGCACGGACACCGAACTCCCGGAGCAGGACGGTGCGTTCGGCCTCCTCCTTGCGATAGGTGATCGGCCATTCCAGTCCGCCGATCAGCGGCCCGGTCGTGTCGAAGTAGTTCCAGACCTTGTGGAGAACACGCTCGGGCATGAAGTGCGTGTGGACGTCGACCAGTCCGGGCAGCCCGAGCCGCTCCCGGAACCGGCGAACCTCGGCGGCGTCCGCACGCGCGGCTCCCTCGCCCATGCCCTCCGCCGCGCCTGCGGCATCGTCCGGCGCCGGTGGACGGACGGGGGCGTCGGCGGAGGCTGTGCGGTGATCGTTCATACCGCCACGATCGGTGCTCGTGAACGGTGCGTCCAGTCCCTCTCCGACGACGGTCGTGCCCGGCGTGGTCCGGTAGGGCGGCTCCCGTGGTGCGGGGGCCGCCCTACCGGCCCATCAGGCCGTGGCGCCTGCGGTCCCGTCCTCCGGGGCCGTGACCCGTGCGGTCCTCAGGACAGGTAGCCCTCCACCTCGGACGCCGGGCGGACATTCGCCCCGGTGGGGTCCTGGCCCGCCGCGATCCTGGCCCGGCGCTGCCGCAGCAGGTCCCAGCACTGGTCCAGCTCGGTCTCCAGGTGTGCCAGGAGGGCGTGCTCGGTCGTCCCGTCGATCTCCTCCTGCGCCAGGCGCTCACGCAGGTCCTTCTCCTGGCTGATCATTTCCGTGATGCGGCCGAGTATCCGCTTCTCGGCCTCGGCCTCTGGTCCTGTCATGGCTGCCTCTTTCCGGACGACGGAGTGGATCACAACTACCACGGGGCGCTCGCCGTTCCGTCCGCCCCTCTCCCCCACCTTCTCCCACTCGGCCCCCAGCCGCATCGGTCGGTCGACCACACCTCTGTGATCGTCGGGCGCGGGGTGTACGGTGACCGACGGAAAGCGGTTGCTGAAAGCCTGGCGCGCAAGGAGGACCACCGCCGATGGTGTCGACGTCGGAACGACCGCTCGACCACCGCTACCGGGGCGAACACCCCATCCGCACCCTCCGGTACCTGCTGCGCGCCGACCGCCGCAGCCTGACGGCAGCGGTCCTCGTCTTCACCGTCAAGCACAGCCCCGTCTGGCTCCTGCCGCTGATCACCGCCTCGGTCGTGGACACGGTCGTACAGCACCGGGAGATATCCCGGCTCTGGACGGCCGTGGGGATCATCATGGCGATCCTGCTGGTCAACTACCCGTTGCATGTGCTGTATGTGCGGCTGCTCTACGGCAGCGTGCGCCGGATGGGCACCACGCTGCGCTCGGCGCTGTGCACCCGCATGCAGCAGCTGTCCATCGGCTACCACTCCCGGGTCAGCGCCGGTGTCCTCCAGGCCAAGGTCGTGCGGGACGTCGAGACCGTCGAACAGATGGTCCAGCAGACCGCCGAACAGGGCCTGGGCGCGCTGACCGTGCTGACCGGCGGGCTGGTGATCATCGCCGTCCGCACACCGGAGTTCCTGCCCGTCTTCCTGGTCGTGGTGCCGGGCGCGACCTTGATCGTGGCCCGGCTGCGATCGCGGCTGCGGACCCACAACGAACACTTCCGGCACGAGGTGGAGACCCTGTCCTCCCGGGTGACCGAGATGACACGGCTCATCCCGGTCACCCGCGCCCACGGACTGGAGGGCAAGGCGCTGCGCCGCATGGACGGCACCCTGAGCCGGCTGCTCACCTCCGGGATGCGCCTGGACCTGGTCAACGGCCGCTTCGGCTCGCTGGCCTGGGTGGTCCTCAACGTGATCGGCGTCGCCGTCCTCGCCGCCGCCGCGCTGGTGTCGTACTACGGCGTGTGGGGCGTCTCCGCCGGTGACGTCGTCATGCTCAGCGCCTTCCTGACCACCCTCACCAACTCGACGACGACGCTGACGAGTCTGGCCCCGGTGGTCACCAAGGGGCTGGAGTCGGTGCGTTCGGTCGGTGAGGTGCTGCAGGCGCCCGAACTGGAGGACAACGAGGGCAGGGCGGAGGTCACCGCCGTCCGCGGTGCCGTCGTGTTCGAGGGAGTCGGCTTCGCCTACGAGGACGCCGGTCGCGCGGCCGTGGCGGACTTCACCCTCGACGTGGCGCCGGGCGAGACCGTCGCCCTGGTGGGCGCCTCGGGTGCCGGCAAGTCCACCGTGCTCAATCTCGTCATCGGGTTCATCCGGCCCACCGCCGGCCGGCTGCTCCTGGACGGCACCGATATGAGCGGCCTCGATCTGCGCACCTACCGGCGGTTCGTCTCGGTCGTCCCGCAGGAGTCGATCCTCTTCGACGGCACGATCCGGGAGAACGTCGCCTACGGCATGGAGGACGAGGCCGACGAGGCGGCGGTCCGCGCGGCGCTGCGCGACGCGAACGCCCTGGAGTTCGTGGACGAGCTGCCCCAGGGCCTGGACACCTTGGTCGGCGAGCGCGGTGCCCGGCTCTCCGGCGGTCAGCGCCAACGCCTCGCCATCGCACGGGCGTTGATCCGCGATCCGCGGGTCCTGGTGCTGGACGAGGCCACCTCGGCGCTGGACACCCGCTCCGAGGCGCTGGTGCAGCAGGCGCTCATCCGTCTGCTGCGCGGGCGTACCACCTTCGTGGTGGCCCACCGGCTGTCCACCGTGCGCGGCGCCGACCGCATCGTGGTGATGGACGACGGCCGCATCCACGAGATCGGCACCCACGAGGAACTGCTGCACCGGGGCGGTGCCTACACCGCGCTGCACGGTGGGCAGGTGGCCTGACCGGCGGGAGGCCCGCGGACGTGCGGCGGCCGGGCATCCTGGTCCTCGGCATTCGCCTACCGGTATGTGAGAGAACGAAGCGGTCCGGGACGGCCCTCGCCACGTCTTCGGAGAGAGCGCGGGGCCCGCTCACGGCATGCTGGAACCATGATGGTGCTCGCCGTGCTCTTCGCCGTCCTGGGTGCCGTCAGCAATGCGACGGGCACGGCCTTCCAGCGGAAGGCCGCGTCGACCCTGCCCACCGGGGGCGGGGTGCGCCTGCTGCTCGCCCTGGCACGGCGGCCCGCCTGGTCGATCGGGATCATCGGCGTCACGGGGGCCGCGGTGTTCCAGGCGCTGGCCCTGGTGAACGGCCCGATGGCGCTGGTCCAGCCGCTGTTCATGCTGGAGCTGCCGTTCGCCCTGCTGATCGCCATACCGCTGCTGCACCGGCGGCCGAACCCGCAGGGCTGGTGGGCGATCGCCGTGGTGGTGGCCGGCCTGGCCCTCCTGCTCGGCTCGGCGGCCCCGTCCGGCGGACGGGAGCAGGCGTCCATGCAGCGCTGGATCCCGGCCCTGGCCCTCACCGTGGGGGCGATCGCCGGCACCGTGCTGCTCGAACGGTCCTCGTCGTCACCCCTGTTCCGCGCGGCGACCCTGGCATCGGGTGCCGCGATCGGCAACGCGCTGACCGCCGCGCTGATGAAGTCGGCCACCGGCCGGCTCGCCGACGCGGGCCTGCCCGCCTTCCTCACCACCTGGCAGACCTACGGCTTCGCACTCGCCGGGATCACGGCGCTGATGCTCCTGGAGAACTCGCTGCAGGCCGGTCCGCTCGTGGCGTCCCAGCCCGCGCTGACGATCGGCGACGCGGCGGTGAGCCTGCTGCTGGGCGTCGCCCTGTTCGGCGAGTCGGTGCGCACCGGCTGGTGGCTGCTGCCCGAGGCGCTCGGCGCCGGACTGATCATGTGGGGCGTGGTCCGGCTGACCCGCGTGGTACCGAACCTCGCGGACGTCGTGCACTGAGACGTCGTGCGGTGGCGGCCGGTTCAGGGGCCGTCGGCGGTGAGTCTCGGGGCGGCGGTGACGATCGCGTGCACGGTCTCGGTGACGAGGCGCCGGTCCAGGGGGGCCTCGTCGAAGGCGCGGTGCATCGGCCAGCCCTCGATCAGCGCGTCGAGCGCGCGGGACACCCCGGGGGTGAAGTGCAGGGCGAGGCTGTCCCTGCTGCGTTCGAGCCAGGTGCGGGTGGTCGCGGACACCGCCTCGTTGTGGTTGGCGTAGGCGTACATCTCGAAGATGAGCGTCATGTCGCGTTCCGTGGCGTACGCCGGTCCGCAGATCAGCTCCACCACGGCCGCCTCGGCCTCGGCCGTGGAGGCGGCGGACTGCAGAGTCCGCCGGTAGAGCTGGGACATGGTGTCCGACAGGCGGGCGAAGGCCTGGGCGAGCAGGTCCGCCATGCCGTCGAAGTAGTACGTCAGCGAGCCGAGCGGGACCTGCGCCCGCGCCGCGATCCTCCGATGGGTGGTCGTGTGCACACCGCCCTCGGCGATCACCTCGAGGGCCGCATCCAGAATGCGCTCCTTGCGTCCGGGGTCGTTCGGGATCTCGCGTCGTGTGCCGGTCACGCCCTCAATCTGCCATGGGTTGACCGGGACAGAGTGTGTACGGATGTACAGGCCAGTGTGTACATTCGTACAGACTCTCCCACGGACCCATCGGGCACATCTGGAGCCACCAGCCATGACCGCCGACCTCGCCCGGCGCCGTACCGCCGTCTTCGTCCTCTTCTTCGTGCCCGGCCTGACCACCTCCTCCTGGGTCACCCGCACCCCGGACGTGCGGGACATGCTCGGTGCCTCCACCGCCCAGATGGGTCTGATCCTGTTCGGCCTCTCGGTCGGCTCGATGGCCGGGATCCTCTGTTCGGGCGGGCTGGTGGCCCGCTGGGGTGCCCGGCTCGTCGTCCTCGCCGGAACGTCGGCGATCGCCGCCGGTGCCGCGCTGATCGGCATCGGGGCCGCCGCCGGCACGGGCCTCGGCGTGGCCCTGGGCCTCGGACTGTTCGGCCTCGGCATGGGCGGCGGCGAGGTGGCCCTCAACGTCGAGGGCGCGGAGGTGGAGCGGCTGCTCGGCCGCTCCACGATGCCCGCCATGCACGGCTTCTTCAGTCTCGGCACCGTGGTCGGCGCCATCGCCGGTATGTGCCTGACGGCGATCGGTTTCCCCGTCCTCGTCCATCTCGTCACGGTCGCCGGCATGGTCCTGGCCGCACTCGCCCTGGTGATCCGGAGCGTCCCCTCGGAGGTGGGCCGGCGGACCGCCGCCGGGCGCCCCGAGCCGGGCGCGGCACGGGCCGCGGCGTGGAAGGATCCGACGCTGCTGCTCATCGGCTGTGTCATCCTCGCCCTCGCCATGGCCGAGGGCTCCGCGAACGACTGGCTGCCGCTGGTCATGGTGGACGGTCACGGTTTCGACGCGGCGCTGGGCTCGGCCGTGTACGCCGTGTTCGCCGCCGCGATGACCGTCGGACGCTTCGTCGGCGGGCGATTCGTCGACCGGTTCGGGCGGGCGGCGGCACTGTGCGGGAGCGCGCTCGTCGGGGCCGCGGGACTGGCTCTGGTGATCTTCGTCGACAACCAGGTCGTGGCGGCCGCCGCAGCCGTCCTCTGGGGCCTCGGCGCGTCACTCGGGTTCCCGGTCGCGCTCTCCGCGGCCGGCGACTCCGGCACCGACTCCGCCGCCCGGGTCGCACTGGCCGCGACCGTCGGCTACGTCGCCTTCCTGGTGGGCCCGCCCTCCCTCGGTTACCTCGGTGAGCACTTCGGCCTGCGGCACGCCCTCGTCCTGGTGCTCGCCCTGGTGGTGGCCGCCGCCTTCGCCACGCCCGCCGCCCGTTCGCCGCAGGGGGCACGAGATGCGGAACCGGCGCGCGGGTGAGCGTGGACACCGGCGAGGGCCGCCGATCCGCGGGCGGTCCGCCGTCACCCCGCCGTCGGATGGGAGCCCGGGGTGTGACCGAAGGCCCGCCGGAAGGCATCGATGAACGCGCTGGCCGACGACCAGCCGCAGGCGTGGGCCACCGCCGTCACCGGGGTCCGGTCGGCGAGCAGGATCAGCGCGTGGTGGAGGCGCAGTTGGGTGCGCCACTGCGGGAAGGTCATCCCCAGGTCGCTGCGGAACAGCCGGGACAGCGTACGGTCGCCGGCTCCGACGGCACGGCCGAGTTCCCTGAGCGTGCGGCCGTCGGCCGGGTCGGCCTGAAGGATCGCGCACACGTCGCGCAGCAGGGGTGCGGTGGGGGTGGGCAGGTGCAGTGGCTGTTGCGGTGAGGCCCGCAGCTGGTCGAGCAGGACGGCGCGCAGCCGGGCCCGTTCGGGGCTGTCGTCGTCCTCGCCGCGGGTGTAGGCGATGATCAGCTCGCGCAGCAGTGGACCCACGGCGAGCACGGTCGGGGCGTCGAGCGCGAGGGGGTTCTCGGTGGCGGGCAGTCCGATGAAGTGCAGTTCGAGTTCGCCGTAAGCCCGGTGCGCGTGGACGGTGCCGGCCGGCACCCAGATGGCGCGGTTGCCGGGGGCGACCCAGGAGCCCGAGCCGGTCGTCACGGCCAGCACGCCCCGGCCGGCGTAGGCGATCTGGTGGTCGTCATGCCGGTGCGCGTCGATGGCGTGGCCGGCGGCCAGCCATCGGGTGTGGGTCGGGGCGGTGGCCTCGTGGCGGATTTCCGTCATTGCTTGGCAGATTACCGGAAGTGCGACAGGCCGTCGGGCTCGGACCATGGCGGGGTGCGAAGGAATACATCGATCACTCTGCTGTCCGCCGGCCATGCCTGTGTCGACATCTACCAAGGTGCCGTGGCGGCACTGCTGCCGTTCTTCGTCTCCGAGCGCGGCTACTCCTACGCGGTCGCCTCCGGTGTCGTACTGGCGGCGTCCGTGCTCTCCTCGGTGGCCCAGCCGCTGTTCGGGGTGCTGACCGACCGCTGGCCGATGCCCTGGCTGCTGCCGGTCAGCACCCTGCTGGGCGGTGCCGGTGTCGCGCTGAGCGGGGTGAGCGGCTCCTATCCGCTGACCCTGGTGTTCATGGCCCTGTCCGGGATGGGGGTGGCCGCCTACCACCCCGAGTCCGCCCGGGTCGCCCGCATCGCCAGCCGGGGCAGCCACAACGCGATGGGGGTGTTCGCCACCGGCGGCAACATCGGCTTCGGACTGGCCCCGCTGATGGTGGGTGTCGTCGTCGGCGCGGGCGGGCTGCGCTGGACACCGGCACTGGTGATACCGGCGCTGGCCGGCACCGCGCTGTGCCTGCCGGTGCTGCGCGCGCTCCGCGCCGACCAGGCCCTCGGCACCGCCGCGTCGGTGCCGGCCGGGAGCGACGACGTCGCGTCCTTCGTACGGCTGTCCCTGGCCGTGGTGTTCCGGTCGATCGCGTTCGTGGGTCTGAGCACCTTCATCTCGCTCTACGCCGAGCAGCGCACGGGCGGTGGCACCGCCGCCGGCACCGCGGCCCTGACGGTGCTCTACCTCGGGGGCGCGGTCGGTTCCGTGCTGGGCGGATCCCTGGCCGGCCGCTGGGACCGGGTGACCGTCTCCCGCTGGTCCTACGTGCTGGCCGTGGTGGCCGTCGCGGGTGTGGTGTGGGTGCCGGGCCCGGCCCTCTACCTGTTCGTGGCGCTGACGTCGGTCGGCCTGTATGTGCCGTTCTCGCTCCAGGTGACGCTCGGGCAGGACTATCTGCCCTCCCGCATCGGCACGGCCAGCGGGGTCACCCTCGGCCTGACCGTGAGCATCGGCGGCCTCGCCGGACCCGCCCTCGGCAGCCTCGCCGACGCCACCTCCCTGCAGACCGCGCTGGCGCCGCTGGTCCTGATGCCGGTGCTGAGCCGGCTCCTGTTCGGCACCCTGCGCGAGCCCGGCGGGACCCGGCGGCACGACACGACGCCCGGGACCGCCACTGGGCACGCCGACGGCGCCACCGCCGTTCCGACCGCACCGGGACACCGCTCACCCAAGCCGTGAGCCGTCGATCAGGGCCATCACGGAAGCGCGGCCAGGGGCCTTCAGTTGGTGAGCCCGAGCGTTGCAGGTGGCTCTGACCCGGCTCACCGCGACCGGCGTCTGCTGTCGCCGGCCGGGTATCCGTTGGCGTACCACCAGCTGTCGATGTCCCCCAGGCCGGACAGGTTCGGCTCCGGCAGGCCCGGGTCGACCATCGCGTTCGCACCATCGGGTACCAGCACCACCTCAATGGTCCCCGCGTCCGACCCACGGTCGAACTCTTTCAGGGCCTGCAGCGCTTCCGCCTGGCTGTCGCAGATCGGGAGGTGAACCGCGAACACGCGGGGGCTGCCCCCGTTGTGTGCCCCCGCGCGGATCAACAGGCACATCGCCTCCTCGAAGCACTCCAGGCCACCCATCGTGATCCGGTAGCAGGGGCCGTCCTCCCCCGTGTGATCGCCGTTGCACGCGGGTTCGGGGACTTGTGGGCGGCAGGTGTCGCACTGAGCACCCTCGATCGCCACACGTAGTCGGTCACACGACGCGCAGAGCCAAGAGCCGCACCCCTTGCAGCGCTTCGCGTCATAGCCCGCGGAGTACGTTCTCAATTCTTCGGGCAACTGCTCGTCGCACGGGCACGCGACCAGCCGCGCGCGCCGTTCGGCCTCGGCTTCGGCAGCGCGGCGTTGCCGTTCCGGTTCTCCTTCCGCCCAGATCCTCGCCCGTTCCGCACGCACGAGGCCCCGTGCCCGGGTGCAGTTCTCGCGCTCCTCTTCACTGAGGTGGGTCCAGCAGGCAGCAACGGGCGCCGGCTCTCCCGGGACCGCGGGCCAGTGCGTCGGCAGGCTGGAACAGCGGCGCGCCTTGGTCTTCACCATGCGGATGCACCTCGCCTCGGTCACCTGCTCGGGGAGCATGACGGGGGGAGGGAATTGCCGGGGCCCCTCGGGCGTCCGCGGGGTGGAGCACCTGGCACAGCGGACATCGGCGCCTGCCACGGGCCTGTCGCCGCAGCCCGCGCACAGCCATGCGTCGCAGGCTGAGCAGCGGAACTGCGAGCCGTAGGTCAGTGAGTACCGGCCGACCGAGTGCGGCACCGGCCCGTCCACCCCGCGCGTCATGCACAAGGGGCAGGAGTTCGACTGGGCCGACGGTGGAGGCTCGGTGTGCGGCATCCGACGATCATGCCCACCCGGAAAGTGCCGAGCCGACGCTTTACGCCTGACTCACCTGATCGAGATCGTCCGCCGACGCGAAGCCGTCGGGTCCCAGCCAACGGCGTCACGGCCCACCCTCCCGCCAACCGTGGCCCTCAGGCACGCCGACCCAAGCGTGAGCTGGTGCGGACCGACCGGCCGATCGCGGAGATCGCGGCGAAGGCAGGCTTCGCCGACCAGAGCCGTATAACAGGGATGATGCGGCGCCACAAAGGGATTACCCCCCGCATGCTGCGAGCCGGCGACCATGGACGGCGCTGACCGGTCACTCGCCGTGCCTGACGTGGTGAGCGGTTTGTTCCACCGGTGATCGGATCGTTCGAGATGCGCGGTCCCTGCTGCGGTGACCTCATGGGTTACGGCATGGCCTCCACGATCCGTCGGAGCCGTGCCGTCCCCGTTCGAAACATCGCAGGAGGCCTGTCATGGTCAGTACCCCGGACAAGACACTCAATGGCAAGGTCGCCTTCGTCGGCGGCGCGTCCCGCAACCTCGGCGGTCTGATCAGCACCACTCCCGGGCCAAGGCCGAGGACGTCGTCGAGCAGATCAGCAGAGGACCGGGCGAGGCGTTCGCGATCCGGGCCGACCTGACGAAGGTCGACGAGGTGGAGCGGGTCTTCGACGAGGTCGTGAACCGGTTCGGGAGGCTCGACTACAGCGTCAACACCGCCGGCATGGTGCTGAAGAAGCCGCTCACCGAGATCACGGAAGAGGAGTACGACCGGATGTTCGCGGTCAACTCCAAGGCCGCGTTCTTCGTCATGCGCGAGGCCGCCCGCAGGATCGAGAACGACCGGCTCGCCGCCCAGGGATTCGCCGCCACCGGCCAGGTCCTGGACAGCGTCGGTGATCACGCCGCCGCGGGGCGGGTGCTGGCCCGGCACGCCGCCGAGGTCCACGCACGAGCCGTCGCAGTCGGGCGTTCGCCACGCGGTCCGCTCGCCCAGTTCGCCGACGGCAGTCTCACCACCGCGCTCACGCACGCCGCGACCTGCACGGTCGTCCTTGTCGACCCGGCCGACGCGCCCCTGCGGCTGACGGCGTCCACCCTCGCGGAACTACGCGACACCCCGGCCTGATCCGGCGATCCGGCCGGCACGCCCCCTGGGTATCTGGCCTCCCGGCGTGGCCCGGCCCCCGTGAGTGCCTGACGGCACGGGCAGGCGCATCCGGCTCCGGTCCGGTCGGCACCGCCCCTGGGTGCCTGGCATCGCGGGCCGGTGAGTCAGGTGGCGGGGCGGTGGTCCTCGACGGCACGCTCCGGGCCGACCTCGGCGTTGGCGGTGGCCGCGGCCACGGAGGCGTGGCCCGCCTCGCCGCCGCCCTGGGATGTGATCACCTTCGAGGGGCGGTTGCCGCGGTCCAGGATGCCGCCGGTGACGGCCAGCGCCAGGCCGGCCATCGCGAGGGCCGCGCCGACCAGGTTGGGGGCGGCCCAGCCCCAGCCGGCCGAGATGACCACGCCGCCGAGCCAGGCACCGGCCGCGTTGGCCAGGTTGAAGGCGGAGTGGTTCGAGGCGGCCGCCATCGTCGGGGCGTCCTTCGCGTTCATCATCAGCAGCATCTGGACGGGCGTGGTGATGAGCGCGCCCATCGCGCCGATGAAGGTGACCGTCACCAGCGCCGGCACCGTGCTGTGGACGGTGAAGTAGAACGTCACCAGCGCGGCCGCCAGCAGGGTGATCCCGGCGTACAGCGTCGGGCGCAGGGCCCGGTCGGTGAGGGGACCCGCGGCCAGGGTGCCGAGGGTCATGCCGACGCCGTACAGGGCGAGGACCGCGGTGGTCGAGGAGTCGGAGATGCCGGTCAGGTGCGTCAGCATGGGGACGAGGTAGCTGTAGACGGCGAAGAAGCCGCCGAACCCGACGACGGCGGTGCCCAGGCCGATGAAGACCTGCCGGTTGCCCATCGCCCGCAGTTCCCGCCGGATGCCCGCCTGCGGGCCGCGCGGCTGGTGGGGCACGAGGAGGGCCAGCGCGGCGAGCGCGACGAGGCCGATGACGGCGACCGCGCAGTAGGCGTACCGCCAGCCCAGATGCTGGCCGAGGGCGGTGCCGGCGGGGACGCCTACGATGTTCGCGACGGTGAGCCCGAGGAACACGCTGGAGACGGCGCGTGCGGCGCGCTCCGGAGCCACCAGCCGGGAGGCGACGACGGCGCCCACGCCGAACAGCGCGCCGTGCGGCAGTCCGGCCAGGAAGCGGGCGGCGAAGAGCGTTCCGAAGTCCGGGGCGAGCGCGGACGCCGTGTTGCCCACCACGAACAGCCCGGTCAGCAGGAGCAGCAACCGCTTGTGGGACACCCGTGCGCCGATACCCGTCAGCACGGGGGCGCCGACGACCACGCCGAGGGCGTAGGCCGACACGAGGTTGCCGGCGTGCGGCACCGACACACCGAGTCCGTCCGCGATCTGGGGCAGCAGCCCCATGGTGGCGAACTCGGTGGTGCCGATTCCGAACGTGACGACGGCAAGGGCCAGTAGAGCCAGAGGCATGGTGGGTGAGCGAACCTTTCGGGGACGGTGGTCCGGGGACGGGGAGCGGAACGGGACCGGGAGGTGTCTTCGGCCTCCGGGGCCCGTCGCGCCGAGCGCCCTTGCCCAGCACACCCCAAGAACGTTGCAGCGAGATGGACCGGGTGTGCATTCCGCGATCGGCTCGAACAGCGGGGTGACCTGCGTCACCGCGGCGCCGGCCGGGGTCCTTGGTGCGCCCCTCCCGTGGAGGGCGCGACCGTGCCCGGTCGGGGTGGGGATCCTGGCGCCGTGCCGGACAGGATCCGGCGGCGCCACAGCACGGTCCAGGCGGCGAGGGGTACGAGCACCGCGTACTCCAGCGGCGGCGTGACCGCGGCGGCCGTGGCCACGGGCAGCGTGCACACCAGCAGGGCGCGCGCCAGCGACTCGGCGGTGATCCCCGCGCCCAGGACGAGGGTCTGCGTCCGGTGTACGCGGCGCAGCCGGACGTCACCGGGCGGGTGCCCGTGCAGCCTGTCGGCCAGATAGCCGGTGGCCGGTGTGCCGCGCAGCCCACTGACCAGGAAGACCAGGCCGGCCAGGCCGCTCGCCAGCGGGTCCCGCAGGAGCAGCAGGCGGGGCTCGGCGGTCAGGGCGGCGAGGACGGCCGAGAGGCCGTACATCAGCAGCATGGCCAGGGCCAGGGCGTCGGCCCGGCGGTCGTACAGCGTGGTGGCGCCGAGCCAGACGGCCGCGGCCGCCGACGCGGTGAGCAGGGCGGGCGGTGTGTCCAGTCCGGCGAGGACACAGCCGTAGTAGACGAAGGACGCGACGCCGAGGTCAAGGGCGAGCCGGGTCAGACGCGCCAGGCGTCCGGTGCGGTGGGTGCGGGACGGTTCCATGGCTTCTCCGGATGCGGTTCTGATCCTGGTCCTGATTCGGCCACCTTTTTAGCCTGGTCGTGCTAAATAAAAATCGTAGCATGGCCGTGCTATAAAAGACGGGTGCCGAAGATGGTGGACCCCGAGCAGCGTCGTCGCGAAGTGGTGGAGGCCGTCTTCCGGGTCGTGGCCCGCGGTGGCATCCAGGCGGCCACCCTCCAGCACGTGGCCGCGGAGGCCGGGCTCGCCGTCGGCTCCGTACGGCACTACTTCGACAGCCACGCCGAACTGCTCTCGGCCGCGGCCCGCGAGATGGTGCACCGCGTGGAGGCACGGGTGCTGGCGCGACTGGAAGAGCAGAGCCACGGCGGGGATCCCCACCGCTTCGTGGAGACGATCGCGAGCGAGTTCCTGCCGCTCGACCCGGCGCGCTCCGACGAGACGGCGGTCTGGCTGGAGTTCTCGGTGGCCGCGCGTACGCACCCCACCCTGGCCGCGATCGCCGCCGAACTCCACGACGGGCTGCGGGACATCAGCGGCCGGCTGCTGCGCCGCCTGGACGTGGACGACCGGGTGGCGACGGAACACCTGGCCGCCGTCCTCGACGGCCTCGCCCTCAACGCGGCACTCCACCCCGACCGCCTGGACCCGGACACGGTCCGCGCGGTCCTGCGGCACCATGTGGCGCAGCTGCCCGGCGCCGGGCGGGACGGCGGCGCGGACGCGCCCTGAACAGGGGCCACCCGTAAGCCTGTCGATGTCAGTCGCGGTCCGGGCGGACGGCGCGTCCGGCCATCGGCGGCCGGTTCAGACGCCGATGGCCTTTTGGCACTCCGCGCACAGTCCCCACCAGGTGATCTCGGCCTCGTCGACGGCGAAGCCCAGGTCCTTCTCGGGCGTGAGACAGGGTGCCGCGCCGACACTGCAGTCGACGTCCTCGATCCGGCCGCAGCGGCGGCAGACGAGGTGATGGTGGTTGTCACCGACCCGCAGCTCATACCGCGCAGGTGAGCCGGCGGGCTCGATACAGCGGACGAGCTCCGCCTTCGTCAGGTCTTCCAGGACGTTGTACAGGCCCTGCCGGGAGAGTCCGCCGGCCGCGGCCGGATCCGTGCCGATGCGCGCCTCGAGGTCCGCCGCGGTGGAGTGCGGATGGCCCTGCAGCGCGGTCAGCACCGCCCGGCGCTGGGCCGTACTGCGCAGCCCCTTGCGCTTGAGCAGGTCGCCCACCAGCTGCTCCATGGTCACTCCCCTCCGCGGATCCGGGCAGCGCGGCCGCGCTGCCGGCGCGGCCCACGATACAACCCAGAGTTGACTCGGTCAGATCTGGGCAGACGCCCCTAGGAGGCTTCCGCCGTGCGGCAGGAGCCGCAGACGAGACGCCGGGCGGGGCGGACGCTCGTCATGGGGATCACGCCGATCGGCCGCTGGACGGTCGTCCGCAGGATCCGCGCGTGGTCGGCGCAGGTGAAGAGTCCGCAGCGGGTGCAGGCGCCGATCCCGGTGGTCTCGTTCCGCCCGTCCTGGGCGCAGTCGTAACAGTGCATGGTGCTTCCCGAAGAGAACTGGCCCACTCGTCTCGCGCAGTGGGGTACGTGGTTGCGTGGTTGCGTGGTTTCCACATCCCGCCGACGCCGTACTGCGCACCCTCGGGCAGGCAGAAGGCGGTTCCGGCAGGGATGGCCATGTGCCGCGACGAGCGTTCGCTCCCTGGGCACGCGTCGAACATAACCGGCTAGTTTTGACAGAGTCAAGTCTAGGGTCGGGAGAGAAATCGCCCGACGGGTCTGGACCGCCGACACTTGTTCACCTACTGTCTAGACATGCCTGGACAGGTTCACAAGCACCATCGCATCGCCCGCGTCCTCGCCGACGAGATCCGCGCCGGGGTCCATGCCGACGGCAGCCGGCTCCCCGGAGAGCACGCACTCACCGAACGGTTCGGCGTCAGCCGGACCACCCTTCGGCAGGCTCTTCAGGTTCTCGGCGAGGAGGGCCTCATCGCCACCCACGCGGGAATCGGCTCGTTCGTCACCTTCGACGGGACACCGATCGACAACCGCCTCGGCTGGACCCGGTCGTTGGCCGAGCAGGGCACGGAACTCGCGACGGAGATCCTCCGCTTCGAGGAGGTGACCGATCCGGACCTGGCCGCCCGGCTGGGGCTCACGTCGCACGCGTTCATCGCCCTGGACCGGGTCAGACGGCTGCCCGCCGGGCCGGGCGTGTCGCTGGAGCGCAGCCGGGTGCCGGCCACCGGGAGCCTGGCCGGGCTGCCCGAGCGCGGTCTCGACGGCGGTTCGCTCAGCCGCGCGCTGATCGCGGCGGGCCGGGTCACCGACTCCGGTGAGGGAGTCGTCTCGGTGCGCGGACTGGCGGCGGACGAGGCGGTCGTCCTGCACCGCGCCCCCGGCGAGTCCTTCCTCCGCCTGGACCAGGTGTACCGGGCCGCCGACGGCTCGGTGGTCGAGCAGGTCAGCAGTCTGCTCGATCCCGCCCACTTCGAACTGCACGTCCGCTCGGGCCATGGAGGCCGCTCGTGACCGACCGACTCGACCGCGCCCTGGGCGCCTTCTACGGACTCGCCCTCGGTGACGCCCTCGGCATGCCCACCCAGGTGATGTCCCGGGAGGACGTCGTCCGGGTCTACGGCACCATCAGCGGCTTCGAGGCCGCCCGGCCCGACAATCCGGTCAGCGCGGGCATGCCCGCCGGCTCCGTCACCGACGACACCGAGCAGGCCGTCATCGTCGCCCGGCTCATCGACGAGGGCCACGGGCGGATCGATCCGCTGCGCCTGGCCCATGAACTGCTCGACTGGGAGAAGGAGATGAAGGCCAAGGGGTCCTTCGATCTCCTCGGTCCGTCCACCAAGGCCGCGCTGGACGCGGTGGCCCGCGGAGTCTCCCCCGAGGAGGCGGGCCGCAACGGCACGACGAACGGCGCCGCGATGCGCGTCGCCCCGGTGGGGATCGCCTTCGCCGCCGACCCGCTCGACCCGTTCGTCGACCGGGTCGTGGAGTCCTGCCAGGTCACCCATGACACGACGATCGGCATCGCGGGCGCGGCCGCGGTGGCCGCCGCGGTCAGCACGGGAGTGGGCGGCGGCTCGCTCGGCGAGGCCGTCACCGCCGCCGTGACCGCCGCCCGCGCCGGTGCGCGGCGCGGGCACTGGATCGCCGGGGCGGACATCGCCGCCCGGATCGAGTGGGCGTGGGAACTGGTACGGGACCTCCCGGAGGCCGAGGCCCTGGACCGGGTGGTCGCGCTCGTCGGCACCAGCGTGGCGAGCCAGGAGTCCGTGCCCGCCGCCTTCGCGGTGCTCGCCCTGGCCGACGGCGATCCCTGGCGGACCGCGCTGCTCGCCGCCAACCTCGGCGGCGACAGCGACACCATCGGCGCGATCGCCGGGGCGGTGGCCGGTTCGGTCGCCGGACTCTCCGCGCTGCCCGCCGAGGCCGTACGAACCCTTCGCACCGTCAACTCCCTCGAACTGGAGCCTCTGACGGCCCGTCTGCTCACCTTCCGCTGACTCATCCGCCGTCACCAGGAGCGCGCGTCACGTGGCGCCGCCCTGGCTCACGACACCGCCCGCCCTTCCGCACCGCACCCTGCAAGGAGGTTCCGTCATGGCCGTTTCGAAGACGAACGATCGCGTCGGTGCCATCGAGACCCGCGGGATCGAACCGGTCCCCGACAGCGAACGGCACGGCCACGCCGGCCAGATGTTCTGGACCTGGTTCGCCGCCAACATCAGCATCCTCGGACTGCCGCTCGGGGCCACCCTGGTGGCGTTCCGCGGCCTGGACATCTGGCAGTCGGTGCTCGTCGCCGTCCTCGGATCCTTCGGCTCCTTCGCCCTGGTGGGCGCCCTGAGCCTGGCGGGCAAGAAGGGCGGCGCCCCTGCCCTCACCCTGTCCCGCGCGGTCTTCGGGCAGCGGGGCAACGCGGGGCCCACCCTCATCACCTGGCTGAGCCGGGTCGGCTGGGAGACCATCTCCACGACCACCGCGGCCTACGCCCTGCTGGCCCTGCTCGACACGGCGTTCGGCATCCGGCGGAACACCGTGCTCACCCTTGTCTGCCTGCTGGTCTTCATCGCCTGCACGCTGCTGATCAGCGGCCTCGGCCATGCCACCATCATGTGGATCAACAAGTGGGCCACGGTCGTCTTCGGCGTCCTCAACCTCGTCGTGATGGGCTTCCTGATCTCGACCGTCGACTGGAGCAAGGTTCTCGACGCCCCGGCGGGGCCGGCCAGCGCGGTGGTCGCCGGCGTGGGATTCATCGCCTCCGGCACGGGCATCGGCTGGGCCAACGCCGGTGCGGACTACGCCCGTTACCTGCCCCGCGCGATCCCGGGCCGACGGCTCGTGGTGGCCTCGGCCTTCGGCGCGGGCATCCCGCTCGTGGTGCTGATCTCGCTCGGCTCGCTGCTCTCCGCGGGCGACCGGACGCTGGCCACCGCCTCCGACCCGGTGGCGGCGATCAACGCGATGCTGCCGACCTGGATGGCGATCCCCTACCTCGTCGCGGCCTTCGGCGGACTGCTGATGTCGAACCACCTCTCCACGTACTCCGCGGGGCTCACGATGATCACCCTCGGCCTGCGGGTGCCGCGCGCCTACGCCGTCGCCATCGACGTGGTGGTCATGTTCGCCGGCGGTATCTACTTCATGCTGATCGCCGACGACTTCTACGGCCCGTTCTCGACCTTCCTGACGCTGCTGGCCGTGCCCATCTCGGCCTGGATCGGGGTGGTCGCGGTGGACTCGCTGCGCGGCCGTACCTACGACGAGCAGGCCCTGATGGACACCAGCCGCTCCAGCGCGTACTGGTACACGGGCGGCCTGCGACTGCCCGCCGTGCTCGGCTGGGCCCTCGCCATCGTGGCCGGCCTGCTCTTCACCAAGGCGTCCACCAGTGCGGCCGACGTCTGGTTCGCGGGCCCGCTCTCCGACACCTGGTTCGGCGTCAACGGCCTCGGCTGGGCCGTCTCGATGGCCGTCGCCGCCGGGGTGTACGCGCTCTTCGGCCGACGGGACACCCGGAGCCCCGACGGCGGCGGCGAACCCGCCGCCGCGCGCCTCCAGGGAGCCGGACGATGACCGGCCGGGTGGTCCTCGCCGGGAACGTGATCGCCGATCTGGTGATCGAGGTGCCCGCGCTGCCGGAACGCGGCGGCGACGTCATCGGCACCCGGACCGAGACGACCGCCGGCGGCGGCTTCAACATGCTGGTCGCGGCCCGCCGCCTGGGTACGGAGGCCGTCTACGCCGGTCTGCACGGCACCGGACCGCACGGCGACCTCGTCCGCGCGGCGCTGGCCGCCGAGGGCATCGGGACGCTGCTGCCCGCCCGCACCGACCATGACACCGGCTTCACGGTGGCCCTGGTCGACTCCGGCGGCGAGCGCACCTTCGTGACCAGCTTCGGGGCCGAAGCAACCCTGGGCCCGGCCGACGCGGCCGCCGTCGCGGCACACCTGCGCCCCGGTGACCTTCTCCAGCTCTCCGGTTACGGGCTGGCCCTGCCGGGCAACGGCCCGCTGTTGTCCGGGCTCACCGCCGCGCTGCCCGCCGGGATCACCCTCTGCGTCGATCCGGGGCCTCTGGTCGCCGACATCCCCGAGAGCGTCCTCGGCCCTGTCCTCGCACGGACCGACTGGCTGAGCGCCAACGCCCGCGAGGCACGTCTCATGACCGGGCACGAGGACCCGCGCTCCGCGGCGGCGGCTCTTCGGCAACGGCTGGCGCCCGGGGCCGGTGTGCTCGTACGGGCCGACAAGGACGGCTGCTGGCTGGCCGCCCCCGGTCAGCCGCCCGCGCACGTACCGGGGTTCCCGGTCACGGCGGTGGACAGCAACGGCGCGGGCGACGCCCACGTCGGTGCGTTCCTCGCCCTGCTCGGCCAGGGGCTCGACCCGCTGACGGCGGCGCGCGGCGCCAACGCGGCGGCGGCCTACGCGGTGACCCGGCGCGGCCCGGCCACGGCGCCCGGCCCGTCGGAGCTGGCCGCGTTCCTGGCCGGCGACCCCCTCGCCGAGGCGATCTCCGGCTCCGGGGACCGCTGAGACACGGCGGCACATCCCGACGGTACCGGTCGGCCACGGCGTGGCTGACATATCGTCATATCCCGTAGCGGGGAAAGGAATTCAATCAGGACCACTGGCGCAGCACACGTCCCACCAGATATCTCATGCCTCTGACAGCGTTGGCATCTCGTGTCAGAGTGAAGGGAAATCCCGTGCGACTGCGCCCCCTGCGCGTCCTGTGCTGTTCCGCCGTCCTCGCCCTGTCGGCGCCCGCCCTGCTGCCGGGCACCGCCGCGGCGGCCGTCCCCGCCTCCTCGGTCTATCTGCAGAACTTCGTCACCGGCCTCAACGCGGCCGACAGCGGTGGCACCGTGGCGGCCCACAACCCCAAGGGCAACGAAGACCACCAGCAGTGGACGGCCGTCGCGGTCAGCGGCGGCTATCAGCTCCAGAACGCCGACGAGTCCGGCACCTGCCTCGGACGCAGCGGCACCGCCGCGGTGACCGCCGCCTGCGGCGCGGACGGCACCACCTGGAGCATCACGGCCGGCGCCGACAGCACCTACACCGTCTCCGCTCCCGGCACCTCGCAGTACCTCACCGGCTCCGCCTCGGACTCCGGCGCCGTACAGCTCGGCTCCGCGGGCGACCTCGCCCGCTGGTACCTCACCCCGGTCTCCTACGCCACCACGGCGATGCCCTCCGCCGACACCCGCACCCTGGACCAGGTCACCTTCCTGACCGCGCACAACGCCTTCGCCAACGGCTCCGACGGCAACTTCGCCTCGTTCCCCGTCAACCTGTTCCCCAACCAGAACTACGGCATCAGCCGACAGCTGTCCGACGGCGTCCGCGGCTTCATGCTCGACGACTACACGGTCTCCGGACAGGCCGTGCTCTGCCACAACAGCTGCGACGGCGTCAGCAACCCCGTCCCGCTCGCCACCGACCTCCAGCGCATGGTCGACTTCCTCAAGGCCAACCCCGGCCAGTTCGCCACGGTCTTCCTGGAGGACTACGCCTCCTCCGACGTGCTGAAGTCGTCGCTGGCCTCGGTCAACGGTCTCTCCGACGTGCTGTACCGGCCGGACCAGGAGGGCGTGGCCGCCAAGGGCTGGCCCACGATGGCCGATCTCGCCGCCCGCGGCAGGCAGCTGCTGATCTTCAGCGACCGGACCCGGGCGAGCGACACCGCCAACGGCTGGGCCACCCGTGACACCTTCGGCGTGATGTACCAGCGCGAATGGACCGTGGAGAACTACTGGTCCATGGGCGGCGGCATAGGCGACTCCGACTGGTCCTGCTACAGCCGCTGGGGCACCGACAGACCCCTCACCACCGACTCGGCGGCGTTCCACCCGCTCTTCGTCATGAACCAGTTCCGGGACTACCCGATCAGCTCCACCGCCGCCACCGACAACGGCAAACTCCTCAACCGCGCCCAGAGCTTCTGCACCCCCGCCGCCCGCAAGAAGCCCAACTATCTCGCCGTGGACCGCTACGACACCGGTTCACCGACCCCGCTGACGACCGTGGGCTCCCTCAACACCTACATCCTCACGCCGGGCCAGTGACCCGACCCATGTAACAGCCAACGTTCTTCAACACTCGGCAACACCCGTGCGACGCAGGGGTGTTGTACGTAAACGCTTGGCCAACTCCTTCCGTGCGTTGGCCCGGAGTTCATCAGCCGCCCCTGATGCACCCCACCTCCCGGGGCCCACAGTGAACGGCGGCCCGTCCTCACGGCCGGGCCTGCCGTCACTCCCGCAAAGGTTCCCGCCCCCCCGAGGACCTGAGAATGGAGCATCCATGGCCGAGTTGGCCCGTCGCCGACTCCTGGGCTCCGCCGCCGGCGCGCTCGGCGGCGCCGCGGCCCTCTCCCTGCTGCCGCCCAGTGTCCAGCAGGCCGTCGCCGCCGGACCGCCGAAGAACAGTTCCCTGCACGACATCGAACACGTCGTCATGCTGATGCAGGAGAACCGCTCCTTCGACCACTACTTCGGCACTCTCTCCGGTGTCCGCGGCTTCGCCGACCCGCACGCGCTGAAGCTGGCCAACGGGCGGTCCGTCTTCTGCCAGCCCGACGCCGTCAACCCCAAGGGCTACCTGCTGCCCTTCCATCTCGACACGCACAAGTCGAGCGCCCAGGCCATCCCGTCCACCAGCCATGCCTGGTCCGTGCAGCACCAGGCCTGGAACAACGGCAAGATGGACCAGTGGCTGCCCGCCCACCGCAAGGCCGACGGCGTCAACGGCCCGTACGTGATGGGCTACTACACCCGCAAGGACATCCCCTTCCAGTTCGCCCTCGCGGAGACCTTCACCATCTGCGACAACTACTTCTGCTCCGTCTTCGGCCCCACCTGGCCCAACCGGCTGATGTGGATGACCGGGAGCATCGACCCGGGCGGCACCAATGGCGGCCCGATCATCAGCAACGTCGCGCCCACTCCGTACCGCTGGACCACCTACGCCGAGCGCCTCCAGGCGGCCGGCGTCAGCTGGAAGGTGTACCAGGAGGAGGACGACTACGGCACGAACATGCTGGAGCAGTTCGCGACGTTCAAGAACGCGCAGCCCGGCTCCGACCTGTACGAGCGGGGCGTACGCCCGCAGCCGCACGGCACCTTCGAGGACGACGCCCGCAACGACCGCCTTCCGACGGTGTCGTGAATCTGCCCCACGAGCTACCAGTCGGAGCACCCGGACTACCTTCCGGCCGCCGGCGCCGACTACGTGGCGTCCAAGATCGAGGCGATCGCCTCGAACCCCAAGGTGTGGCGCAAGACCGCGTTCATCCTGAACTACGACGAGAACGACGGCCTGTTCGACCACGTTGTCCCGCCGACCCCGCCCGCGGGCACCAAGGACGAGTTCATCCAGGGCCTGCCGATCGGCGGCGGCTTCCGGGTCCCCGCCATCGTCGTCTCGCCGTGGACGGTGGGCGGCTGGGTCGCCACCGAGGCCTTCGACCACACCTCCGCCCTGCAGTTCCTCGAACGCTTCACCGGCGTCGAGGAGCCGAACGTCAGCGACTGGCGCCGGGAGACCTTCGGCGACCTGACCTCCGCCTTCCGGTTCCGCGAGGCCCGTCCGCGCCCGCCCCGCCTCCCCCACGACACGGCCGCGCAGCTGGAGAAGGCGAAGGAAGAGGTCGCCACCCTCCCCAAGCCCACGCTCCCGCAGGCCGACCAGAGCTACCCGCATCAGGAGAAAGGCCACCGCCCCCACACCTGACCGCCATCGCACCCCGCCGCCGTGGTCGGCGGCGGGGTGCCGGGCGAACGGCCCGTCCGTGCGGCGGCACACGCCGAACGCAGTACGTCCTACGGCTTGGCGGCCGGCTCCAGTGCGCCCACGGCCGCGGCGGCAGCGGACGAGTCCTCGCCGTAGAAGATGTCGATGTCGACCTCTTCGCCGCCCATCGTCAGCGTGTCCCAGGCGCCACTGAGGACGAGCATGCGCAGCGTGGCGGGCTGCAGGGTGCGCAGGCGCTCCAGGATCGCCTCGTCGTCCGGCATGCCCTCCAGCCGGAGGGACAGACGCGCCCGGATGGCCTGCATACGCTCCAGGAGCGTCTTGGTGTCCGCCTCACGGTCGGGCTCGTCGGGGATCCCGTCGATGCCGTGGCCGATGATGTCCTTGATGGCCCAGGTGACACCCTGGTCGTCGGTGGTGACCATCGCCTTCCAGGCCCGGCTCTTGTGCCGGTACTGGAGCATCGACATGGCCGCCTCGTGCCGCAGGAAGTCCGCGTCCCGGAACGGCCGCCCGTGCCAGGCCCCGTTGAGGGAACGGGCCAGCGAGATCGCCGAGGCAAGGCCGCTGTTCAGGCCACGGCCCGGCCAGAAGTGGATGGCGTTGGCGGCGTCGCCGAGGAGGAAGCCGTAGGTGCCCGGGGAGTTGGCGGTGGGCGGCAGCAACTCGGCGGAGAAGCGCGGGCGTTGCACCATGTCGAGGCGGAAGCTGGTGACCGCCGACAGGTCGTCGGACTCGACGCCGAACAGCAGCAGTCCCTCGCGCACCCGGCGCCACAGCGGTGAGCCCTTGACCAGGGCGGGCAGGAACAGCGTGCCGTGTGTCGCGCACTGGAAGTCGCCGTACTCGTCGCGGTCCATCAGGCACGGCCGGGAGGCGATGCACTCCTCGAAGACGCGGCGGACCGGGTCGAGCCCGATGACCTCCGCGGCCTCGGCGTCGGTCAGCCGCATGTTGAGGAAGCCCTCGCCGCGCAGCGAGTTGAGCAGGAAGCGGTTCTGGGCGACGGTCAGCAGCACCGCCATGGGGTCGGTCAGGCCGGACTTCACCCGCAGGCCGAGGACGACGTCCTGGAGGTGGCGCCCGTCGAGGGAGTAGATCGACTCGTCGGCCTTGCCGAAGCGGGCGGCGAAGCGCTCCCGGGTGCGCGAGCGGCCGCCGTCGCAGATCGCGAGCACGTGCTGGGTGGCGAGCGCCTCCTGCTGCTCCTCCGCGTCGAACCGGGCGGGTATGAGCCGGATCCGGTCCCGCTTCTCGTTCGCCAGCTCCAGCAGCCGGTCCTCGATATAGGCGATGCGCATGTTGCGCGGGTGGTTGTCGCCGACCGAGTCCGGGCCGGAGGGCCACATCTCGGTGAAGTGCTCCGGGTCGAAGAGGCGCTCCCGGACCTCCTCCGGCCAGGCGAGGTACTGGCGGCTCTGCACGGTCACCACCTGCAGGCGCCGTACGTTGCCCTCGTCCGGGCCCTTCCAGACGACGTTGCGGCCCTGTTTGCGCCACCGGCCGTCGTAGACGGCGATCTGCACCTGGGGGCCGAGGAAGTGCTCGAGGAGCAGAGCGAGGGACAGGCCGACCGGGCCGCCGCCGGCCACGGTGACCCGCAGGACGGGCCCGCGTTCACTCTCCTCCGGGCCGTGCGTCACGGATCGCGGGAGGGAGAGCGCCATCAGCGTCTCCATGGCGTCCGCCACCTCGAAGCGGAACTCCTGGTCGCCGAGGGAGATCTCGTCACCGGGCTGCAGCAGCCGGGACTCGACTTCCTCTCCGTTGACCAGGGTGCCGTTGCTGCTCTCCAGGTCACTCAGTACGTAACCCTTGTCCTCGTCGAAGACGATCTCCGCGTGGAAGCGAGAGACGCTGAGGCTGGAGATGACGACGGTGTTCTCCGAGTTGCGCCCGAAGGTGACGCGGGTGTCCAGGACCGGGATGCGCTCCCCCGCCAGCAGACCTTCGAGTCCGACCAGCACCGGTGCCACGGCACTTCCTTCCACAAGCTTGTCATGTTGTTGAACCGGGACACCGATCATGCGCTACAGCGCGGCAGTTCCCAAAGCGGCGTGCGGCTCTGTCCGCCAACCCCCACACGGCGGAGCATATACTTGCTTAGCCAAGTATTTCCAGTGCGCGCTTCGGTACAATCCCTGCCGATCTGACGGGAGTTCGTCGGTTTTCGGCCAGTGTGGAAGCCGCCGCAGGGAAACGCGGGCCGGGCGGATGCCGCCCGGCCCGCGTTTCCCTGTCGGCCCGTCGGGCGCAGGATCAGTGGCCGTGGCCGTCGGAGCGCTTGCGGTGCAGGGTGAAGTTCTCGAAGACGGACAGATCGCCGTTCGGCTTGTTCACGTTGTAGTACGTGACGTGCATCCGGGTGGTGTCACCGGCGTGCCTGCCGGGGTCGACAGTGAAGGCGGCGAAGCCGTAGGGGTGTTCGGTGTCCCGGACGCCGATCCAGACCGCCTCCTCCTTGGTGTAGGTGGAGGTGCGCTTGCCGTTGGAGCCGGGGGTCGCCGACACGGACGTGATCACCTTGCCGGTGCCGTCCTTGAAGAAGCTCTGGTTGGTGGTGCCGGAGACTCCGCCGCCGCCGAGGATCATGTGGACGGTGCCGAGGCCGGTGTCGATGTCGTCGGTGGCCGTCGAGACCGGGTTGGGGGTCAGCGTCTCGGTTCCGCTGACGACTCCGCGGACGGCCAGGGAACGCTCGTAGTTGTGCTCGTGGCCGCACAGCACCAGGTCCACGCCGTACCGGTCGAAGAGGGGGCCGTACTTCTGGCGCAGGCCCAGGTCGGCGCCGTTCGCGTCCGTGGAGCTGACCATGACCTGGTGCATGGCGACGACCACCCAGTCGATGTCGCTCGACGACCGGGCCGCCTTCAACTCCTTCTCCAGGAAGGAGAGTTGACGTCCTCCGGAATAGCCGTTGATGTAGACGTCGCCGCCGTCCTGGAGGCAGTTGTCGTCGTTCTGCAGCACGATCACCCGGACCGAGCCGGCCGTGAACGCGTAGTAGAGGCCCGCGAGTTCGGCGTCGGTCTCGGTGGACGGAAGGGAGAAGTAGGCCTGGTAGGCACCGAGCCCGATCGGACCGTTGGCCTTCTCGATCTCGTGGTTGCCGGCCGCCGGCATCCAGGGGCGGTACCGGGCCGAACGGGTGTTGTTGGTGAAGAAGTTGTTCCAGGTACGCACCCGGTCAACGTCCAGGTTGGCGTAGCACAGGTCGCCGTTGAGCAGGTGGAAGAGCGGGGCGACCTGCTCGATGCCGGTGACGATGTCCTTCGTCGCGGGAGTGGAGTTCGCGTCGAGCCCCACCGTGCCGTTGGCCGCCCAGGTCACCTGCGGGGCGGACTGGTCGCCGAAGCTGGTGAAGGTGACCGGCCGGCGTCCGTGCGGGGCCGTGCGGAACGTCCCGCTGTCGGGGGTCGCCCCCTCGTGCGTGGCGAGGTACAGGTAGTCCGTGTCCGGAGCGAGCCCCTTCAGCGGGGCGTGGTGGACGTAGACGGTGCGGTTGGAGGTGCCGTCGACGTAGGTGACGGTCTGGGCCTTCTTGCTGGATCCGAAGCCGTGCTCCAGGGTGCCGTAGCGCACGACGGGCTTGGTCACCGGCCGGTCCGTGATCCACGACACCGTCATCTGGGTCCGCGGGTCCGCGCCGAAGGTCAGGTGCAGGCCCTGGACCGGAGGCGCGCCCGAGGAGTCCGCGGTGAGGTGGAAGGCCGGGGCGGCGAGCGGGGCGGCCTGTGCCGCACCCGCGCCGAGCAGCCCGGTGGCGGCGGCGCCCGCCCCCGCGGTCCCCAGCAGGCCCAGCGCGTGACGACGGCTGAACCCCTCCGAACCGCCCTCCGAGCCCCCCGCCGATCTGCCCTCTGTTGAGTCTGCCTGTGTGGTCATGACGCCCTCCCGACGTGCAGCTGAGCTGACAACGACCGCACCCTGACCCAGCCCAACTGCCGCCACATGAACACCACATGGCCACCTGGCCATCACCCGTCAGGCATCAGACCGCCAAGACCGACACATGCCCTCGCCTTTACCTGCGGCCGCCCTGGTCTTGACCAACCCGTCGAACCCGAGCCCATCGGGTGAGACCTACGTCACACACGGCTTCCTGTCACATCTTGCCCGCCGCTCCGGTCATTGGTGTGTATCGCTACACGGCAAGGAGATCATCGTGGAATCGCGTCTCGACTACTTCGGCCACCCGCTCGCGGGGAAGGTGCTGAGGCACATCAACTCGGCCGGCAAGGCCGTCTCGGACTCGACGCTGCCCGCCTCGGTCCAGGAGCTGGTGAAGATCCGCGCGAGCCAGATCAACGGCTGCGGTTTCTGCACCGACATGCACACCAAGGACGCCGCCGCTGCCGGGGAGACCGCGCAGCGACTCAACCTGGTCGCCGCCTGGCGTGAGGCGACGGTGTTCACCGAGGCGGAGCGCGCCGCGCTGGAGGTGGCGGAACAGGGCACCCGGATCGCCGACGCGGCGGGAGGCGTCTCCGGCGAGGTGTGGGCCAACGCCGCCAAGCACTTCGACGAGGAACAGCTCGTCGCCCTGATCTCCCTGGTCGCCGTCATCAACGCCTACAACCGCATCAACGTCATCAACCAGCAGCCCGCCGGGGGCTACCAGCCCGGCCAGTTCGGGTGACCGACGCCCGGTACCGGGAGCCGGCCGCGCCTTCTCCTCACTGCGGAGGGGAAGGCGAAGGCGCAGCCGGTCCACCGTCCCGTCAGTCCGTGGCGGGACGCGGGGCGCGCAGGTGGGCCCGCTCGGCCAGTTCGCTCTCGTCGACCAGCTCCAGCATGGGCTTGCCCGGTGCGCACATCATGGTCACGACGAACCGGGTCCGCGCATCCGAGAGGGCGTTGCCGTCCTGGTAGTGGATCACATCACCGCCCGGTTCCCAGAACGTCCCGCCGGCCTCGACCACCCGCTCGGGCTCGCCCTCCAGCTCGAAGCGCACGGCGCCCTCGAGGACGTACCCGAACGCGGGTCCCGAGTGGCGGTGCGGCGGGGTTCCCGGGTCTCCGGGCTGCCACTCGACATAGATGGTCATCGCCGAGGCTCCCTCGGGGACGGTGAACGGTGCGGCGTCCTGCAACACTGTCACCGCCGTCTTCCACCCCTCCGGACGGGGCTGCCCGCCGGGCCCGTGCGCTGCGTTCCTGTCCGACATGGTCTGGCACCTCCATGGATTCGTCGTCCCTCGGTACCGGCCTTCGCCACCGATGACCGGGTACCCGGTGGATCTCCGCAACGGTGGGACCGGTATGTACCGCTCCATGCCGTTCTGCGCGGTGCCAGCTTGTAGCATGATGATCCAACTCTGGAGGACATCGATGCGCGGCGGTGAGAACGGGGACTCGGGCTCCCTCGACCAGGCGACGAAGGACTTCCTCGGGGCGCGTCCCCAGCTCTTCGGTATCGCCTATCGGTTGGTCGGCAGCGCCGTGGAAGCGGAGGACATCGTCCAGGAGGTGTGGGTGCGGTGGCAGAACACCGACCGTGCCGGCATCCGCGAGCCGGCCGCGTTCCTGGCCACGGTCACCACCCGGCTGGCGATCAACTTCACCCAGTCCGCCAGGGTGCGCCGGGAGTCGTACGTCGGCCCCTGGCTTCCCGAGCCCGTCGACACGAGCCTGGACCCGCAGCTGGGCGCGGAACGCGCGGAGGCCCTCGACATGGCGGTTCTCCTCCTCCTGGAGAAGCTCAACCCCGTGGAGCGGGCCGCGTACGTACTGCGGGAAGCGTTCGACTACACGTACGGGCGGATCGCGGACATCGTGGAGACGAGCGAGGCCAACGCCCGCCAGCTGGTGAGCCGGGCCCGCAGGCGGCTGGCGGCGGAGCGCCGGGAACCGGTGGACTCCGCCGAGCACCGGCGTTTCCTGGAGGTGTTTCTCGCGGCGGCGCAGAACGGCCGTCTCTCGGCGCTCGAAGAGGTCCTCACCGAGGACGTGGTCAGCTACTCCGACGGCGGCGGTATCCGCGGGGCGTCCAAGATCCCGGTCGTGGGGCTCCCGCATGTCTCCCGGTACCTCGTCGCCTTCGCGCCGCGTTTCTGGCCCCAGGCGGAGGTTCGGTGGGTCGAGGCCAACGGCAGGCCGGCCGTCCTGATCTCGGCCGACGGGCAAGCGGTGGCGCTGCTGTCCGTCGACGTGTCGGCACGCGGCGTCGAACGCATCATGTGGGTGATGAACCCGGCCAAGCTGGCCCCCTACGTGGCTTCGCTCGACGGCTGAGCCCCTCGCCCGACAGGCCGCACCCCGACGCGGCAACGGATGATTTTCCCCGTCCTTCCGGACGGGCTGTCACAAGCGGAGGAGCTGCCCGGTCTCTTCTGGTGCAGACACCAGAAAAACTCCGAGAGGAATTCCGTCATGAAGGTCGTCGTGATCGGTGGTACCGGGCTCATCGGCTCGAAGGTGGTCGGCAGGCTCGGCGAACACGGGCACGAGGCGGTCGCGGCCGCGCCCAGCACCGGCGTCAACACCCTCACCGGCGAGGGACTGGCCGAGGTCCTCCAGGGCGCCTCGGTCGTGCTCGACGTGTCCAATTCGCCCTCGTTCGAGGACCAGGCCGTCCTGGACTTCTTCCGCACCTCCACGGCCAACCTCCTCCAGGCGGAGGCCGACGCCGGCGTGCGGCACCACGTGGCACTGTCCGTGGTGGGCACCGACCGGCTCCAGGAGAGCGGGTACTTCCGGGCCAAGAAGGCCCAGGAGGATCTGATCAAGGCGTCCGGGATCCCGTACTCCATCGTCCACGCGACCCAGTTCTTCGAGTTCGCGAAGGGGCTGGCGGACGGGGTCACCGAGGGCGACACCGTGCGCCTGCCGGACGCGAAGATCCAGCCCCTCGTCTCCGACGACGTGGCCGCGGCGGTGGCCCGCGCCACGGTGGGCGCGCCGGTCGACGGTGTGGTGGAGGTCGGCGGGCCCGAGGCGTTCCAGCTCGAGGAGTTCATCCGGATGGCGCTGGACGCGGCGAACGACCCCCGCAAGGTCGTCACGGACCCGCAGGCGCGGTACTGGGGTGCCGAGTTGCGGGAGGACACGCTCCTGCCCGGTCCGGACGCGAGCCTCGGCGAGGTCAGGTTCACGGACTGGCTCGCGCGGCAGCAGTAGGCGTCGAAGGATGGTGCCCCCGCCGGACAGCGGGGCCACCGGCCGGCTGCCGAGCGCGCTCACAGACTCCGTGACATGTGCGGGGAAGCGGGCCCGAGAGCTTACGACGCGCCGACCAGCACCACGGTGACGCACAGCGCCATCGCCACGGTGATCAGGATCATCGCGGTCAGCGTCCCGCGCAGCCAGTGTCCGAAGCGGGCGCGATGCCGCTGTTCCACGACGTCGATGCTCGCGGCGATGTGCTCCGTCACCATCCGGGCCACATAGGTCTGTTCCGCGAGATACCAGCGTTCGATGTCCGTCCTCTGGTCCTGCGTCAGTCCCGGCTCCTGCGCGGTGAAGTCCGCGACCCGCTGACGTGCCGCTCGCAGATGGGCCTGCCGGTAGAGGAAGTCCTGGATGTCGGTCAGGCCGCGCGCGGCCTCCTCGTTCGTGTCCATCGTGTGCTCCCCGGGTGAGGCGGCGGCTGTCCGGCCGGGCGCTGTGGTCCGGGCGCGGTGTACGCGCGTCAGCGCCGGGGAGGAGAGCAGCGCGCACGAACGGTCGGGCCGGAACTGGTCGGGCCGGCGATCTCGCGACCGCCGCGCAGAGAGCTGGAGCAGGCAACGTGAACGACCAGCGTGGCAACATCCGCGTGAAGCCGCAAGGGCACCGGCACAGCAGCGTGTTGGACGCTTCCCCGCGCGGTCCGAGGGCGGCCGGCGTGGTCCTCTCCGAGAACTACGTCAATTGACGGAATCGGTGCCGACGGTTGCCGTCTAGCTTTCTTCGCGTGGCCGCGACGGTCGGACACGCCGAGGGAGAAGCCATGAGTGCGGAATCGCGGAACGTCGTTCTCGTCCACGGAGGCTTCGTGGACGGATCCGGCTGGCAGGGGATCTACGACGTCCTCAAGCGGGACGGGTACAACGTCAGCATCGTCCAGAACCCGACGCTGTCGCTGGAGGGGGACGTGGCGGCGACGCGGATGGTCCTCGACGCCCAGGACGGCCCGGCGGTCCTCGTGGGGCACTCCTACGGAGGTGCCGTGATCTCCGAGGCGGGCAGTCACCCGAAGGTCGCGGCGCTCGTCTACGTCGCCGCGTTCGCGCCCGACAAGGACGAATCGGTGAGCACGCTCATCGCCGACCCGCCGCCCGGCGCCCCCGTGCCGCCGATCCTGCCGCCCAGGGACGGCTTCCTGTTCCTGGACCGCGAGAAGTTCGCGGACTCCTTCGCCGCTGACGTGCCCGCCGAACTGGCGGCGTTCATGGCCGACTCGCAGGTCCCGTGGGGCCTCGACGCCCTCAACGGCGCCGTGTCGGAGCCGGCCTGGCGGGTCAAGCCAAGCTGGTACTTGGTCGCCACCGACGACCGTATGATCCCGCCGCCGGCGCAGCGGGCGATGTCGGAGCGGGCGGGCTCGACGGTCGTCGAGGTTCCCGGCAGCCACTCCGTGTACGTGTCGCGGCCGGACGCGGTGGCCGATCTGATCAAACAGGCCGCGGCCGGTCACTGACCCGCGGCGGCCGGTGTGCGGCCGGGATCCGGGCAGCCCCGCGATCCCGGCCGCACACCGGATGCCCGGGGTGGCGTCGCGGCGCAGGGTGCGGACGCCGGCGCCCGGCCGGCAGGTAGCCCGGCTCGCGCGGGCACTCCCCGTCCCGGTCGGTCAGCTGTCGTAGTCGACCGTCAGTTTCTCGGAGACCGGGTACGACTGGCAGGTCAGCACGTAGCCGGCGTCCACCTCGGCCGGTTCGAGGGCGTAGTTGCGGCGCATGTCCGCTTCGCCGTCCGTGATCCGTGCCCGGCAGGTGCCGCAGACGCCGCCCTTGCAGGCGAAGGGGAGGTCCGGGCGGATGCGGGCGGCGGAGTCGAGGAGTGCGGTGCCGCGCGGCAGCAGGGCGGTGGTGGAGCGGCCGTCCAGGGTGACGGTGACCTCGCTGGCCGGGCCCGTCGCCGCCGCCTCCTCGTGGCGGACGGGTTCGATCGGCTCGTCGGCGAAGAAGAGTTCCTGGTGGATCCGCCCGCCGGGGACGCCCAGTCCGGCCAGGACCTGCTGGGCGTCGAGCACCATGCCGTGCGGGCCGCACAGCCACCAGTGATCGGCGGAGGGGACGTCGATCAGTCCCGAGACGAGGGCGGCCAGGCGGTCGCCGTCCAGACGGCCGGAGAGGATCTCGGCTTCGCGGGGCTCGCGGGACAGGACATGGGCGAGGTGGAAACGGGTGCGGTACTCGTCCTTCAGGTCGGCCAGTTCGTCGGCGAACATCACGGTGTCGGTGCGCCGGTTGCCGTAGAACAACGTAACCCTGGAGCGGTCGTCGGCAGCCAGGACGGACTCGGCGATGGACATCATGGGGGTGATGCCCGAGCCGGCCGCGATCAGCACATGGTGGCCGGGCACCGTGAGGTCGGGGGTGAAGGCTCCGGTCGGGGCCATCACCTGGACGGTGTCGCCGGGCCGTACCTCGTGGACCAGCCAGGAGGAGAAGAGTCCGCCGGGCACCTCCCGGACGCCGATGCGGGGCGGTGCGCCGACGGGCGAGCAGATCGAGTAGGAGCGCCGCTCGTCGCGGCCGTCGACCTCGCGGCGCAGGGTGAGTGACTGCCCGGGGCCGAAGGCGAACTCCTCCGCCAGCGCCGCGGGGATGTCGAAGGTGACCGCCACGGCGTCCTCGCACAGGCGCTGGACGGCGGCGACGCGCAGGGGATGGAAGGCTGGGCGGCGCCGGCGGGCTGTCGTCGCGGGGGCACCGGCGGTCGGTGCCATCAGCTCTGCCATCAGATCTCCTTGACGTACTCGAACGGCTCGCGGCAGGCCAGGCACCGCCACAGCGCCTTGCAGGAGGTGGCCGCGAAGCGGGAGGTCTCCTCGGTGTCGGCCGATCCGCAGCGCGGGCAGGCGACCGTGCGCCGGGTCGGTGACAGGTTCAGCGGGACGGGACCGGCGGGGTGCCGCGGCGCCGTCGAGGGCGGTGCGATGCCGTGTGCGGCGAGCTTGCGGCGTCCTGCGGGGGTGATCCAGTCGCTCGTCCACGGCGGGTCGAGGACCGTACGGATCTCGACGCGGTCGAAACCGGCGTCCCGCAGGCGCGCGGCGACTCCGGCCCGCATCTCGGCCATGGCGGGGCAGCCCGAATAGGTGGGGGTGAGGCCGGCGACCACGGTGCCGTCGCCCTCGATCGTCACGGTCCGCAGCACCCCGAGGTCGGCCAGGGTGAGCATGGGAAGTTCGGGGTCGGGGGCCTGTTCGGCGATCTGCCGGGCCCGCCGGGCGTCGGACAGGACGGTCACCATGTCGCCTCCGGGTGCGCGCGGGCCACGCTCTGCAGCTCGGCCAGGAGCGGAGCCAGGTGTCCGGTGTGTCCGCCATGCCGGCCGTTACCGGGCAGGGCCGCGGTGTGCGGCATGGGGAGTCCGGCCGCGGCCAGGACCTGCTGGAGATCCCCGAGGACCGCGCCGCGCACGTCCTGCGCCGCGAACAGCTCCTCCCAGTAGGGAGCCTGCGACTCCAGGGCCGTCAGCATGCGCGCGTGGGACTCTTCCGTGCCGTCGCCCAGGCGTACGACCCATTCGGCGGCGTACTGCCGGTGGTAGGTCAGCTCCTTCACGCCCTTGGCGGCGATCGCGGCGAGCACCGGGTCGGGTGCGGCGGCCAGTTCGGTGAAGTGGGCGAGGCGCCAGCTGGCGAACACCAGCAGCCGCAGCACGGAGAAGGCGAAGTCGCCGTTGGGGAGCTCGGCGAGGCGTACGTTGCGGAAGTCGCCGGCGTCGCGGAAGTAGGCGTAGGCGTCCTCCGTACGGCCGGTGCCGTCCACCTGGCCGCAGCGGGCGTACAGCAGCCGTGCCTGGCCGAGCAGATCGAGCCCGATGTTGGCCAGCGCCACCTCCTCCTCCAGCTCGGGCGCCCGGGTGACCCATTCGGCGAGCCGCTGGGCCAGGACCAAGGCGTCGTCGCCGAGCGCCAGGCACTGGGCGGCCAGTGCGGCGGCGTCGACGCCCTCGGGTACGGCGGTGTCGACGCCGTACAGCGGGTCTTCGAAGCCGGTGCCGAAGGCCCAGCGGGCGTCGCCGTCGTCGTGGCCCTCGGCCAGCGACAGGTAGACGTGGTCGTCACTCATCACCGGCTCCTAGATGTGCGGGACATCGTCGGGGATGTCGTAGAAGGTCGGGTGCCGGTAGACCTTGTCGGCGCTGGGGGCGAAGAAGGGGTCCTTCTCGTCCCGGCTGGAGGCGGCGATGTGGTCCGAGCGCACGGCCCAGATGCTGACGCCTTCGTTGCGCCGGGTGTACAGATCGCGGGCGTGGGTGAGGGCCATCTCGTCGTCCGCGGCGTGCAGGGATCCGACGTGGACGTGGTTGAGGCCGCGCTTGCCGCGGATGAACACCTCGTACAGGGGCCAGTTCTCCGAGTCGCTCATGCGACTGCCTCCTTACGTGCCCGGGCGGCCTGCTTGGCGGCGTGCGCGACCGCGGCCGCACGCACCCAGGCGCCCTCCTCGTGGGCGTCGCGCCTGCGCTGCATCCGCTGTGCGTTGCAGGGGCCGTTGCCGCTGATGACTTCCTTGAGTTCGGAGAAGTCGGGGGTGCCGAAGTCGTGGCGGCCGCGCTCCTCGTTCCAGCGCAGCTCGGGGTCGGGCAGGGTCACGCCGAGCTTGGCCGCCTGGGGCACGGTCATGTCGACGAAGCGCTGGCGCAGTTCGTCGTTGCTGTGCCGCTTGATCTTCCAGGCCATCGACTGCGCGGAGTTGGGCGAGTCGTCGTCGGGCGGTCCGAACATCATCAGGGACGGCCACCACCAGCGGTCCACCGCGTCCTGCACCATCTCGCGCTGGGCGTCGGTGCCGCGCATCATGGTCATCAGCAGTTCGTAGCCCTGCCGTTGGTGGAAGGACTCCTCCTTGCAGATCCGCACCATCGCGCGGGCGTAGGGCCCGTACGAGCTGCGGCACAGGGGGACCTGGTTGCAGATGGCCGCGCCGTCGACGAACCAGCCGATGACCCCGACGTCCGCGAAGCTGGGCGTGGGGTAGTTGAAGATCGACGAGTACTTCTGGCGGCCTTCGAGGAGGCGCTGGGTGAGCTCCGACCGGTCGATGCCCAGGGTCTCGGCGGCGGAGTACAGGTACAGGCCGTGGCCGGCCTCGTCCTGGACCTTGGCGAACAGGATCGCCTTGCGGCGCAGCGAAGGCGCCCGGGTGATCCACTCGCCTTCCGGCTGCATGCCGATGATCTCCGAGTGCGCGTGCTGGGCGATCTGCCGGACCAGGGTCCTACGGTAGCCCTCCGGCATCCAGTCGCGCGGTTCGATCCGCTGGTCGCGCGAGATCGTCGTCTCGAAATGGGACTCCAGGTCGTGCTCGGCGTCCCTTCCGGCCGCTTCAGTCATCTCCACCCACTCCCTACCGACCATTCGTTCGGTTCATCATAAGGTATGCACTCCCTGATCTGGCAAGGGCCGCCCTGTCACCAGGTGTAGAAACCCTGACCCGTCTTCTGTCCGAGTTCGCCGCGGGCGACCTTGTCGCGCAGCAGCCGCGGCGGGGCGAAACGGTCGCCGAGGGTGGCGTGGAGGTGTTCGGCGATGGCGAGCCGGACGTCGAGTCCGACCAGGTCGGTCAGGCGCAGTGGCCCCATGGGGTGCTTGTAGCCGAGCCGCATCGCGTCGTCGATGGCCTCGGGGGCGGCGACGCCCTCCTCGACCATGCGGATCGCCTCAAGACCCAGGGCCAGGCCGAGCCGGCTGCTGGCGAAGCCGGGCGAGTCCTTGACGACGACGTCCTGCTTGCCCAGCGCCCTGGTCCACTCCAGAGCGGCCCGGACGGTGCCCTCGGCGGTGTCGGGGGCGACGACGATCTCGACCAGCGCGGAGGCGGGCACCGGGTTGAAGAAGTGCATCCCGAGAAACCGGTCCGGCCGCCTGAGGACCGCGGCGAGGTCGGTGACCGACAGCGAGCTGGTGTTGGTGGCCAGGACGGTCGTGTCGCCCACGGCCTCCTCGGCGGCCTTCAGGAGGCGGGCCTTGAGCGCCGCGTCCTCCGGTACCGCTTCCACGACGAGTTCGGTCCCCGGCGGCAGGTCGTCCACCGTGGGTACGACGGTCACCCGGCCGGCCACCCGCTCCGCGGGCTCGCTCAGACGGCCGCGCTCCGCGGCCCGCCGCAGGCTGCCGCCGATCCGCTCCAGCGCCGCGGCGGCGGCCTCTTCGCCGCTCTCCACCACGGTCACGGCGGAACCGGCGGTGGCGAAGGACTGGGCGATCCCCGCCCCCATCCGGCCGCCGCCGATGACCGCGACGGTGTCGGGTGCCGACGTCATGCGCGACTCCTCTGCTCAGGAGAACCTGCCATGCGGTCCTCGACGATCACGCGGCCGCCGACGGCGGCGCGGGCCCCGGGGCGGTGGCGGGCCTCAGGGCGGTGGCGGGCGGCGACGCCCCGGTCGGCCCGCTCCGCCACCGGCCGCGTGCCGTACGCGTACGGCAGAGAGGTGGTCACACCCGCTCCACCAGGAGCGCGACGCCCTGGCCCACGCCCACACAGAGCGTGGCCAGGCCACGGTGGCCGTTCTCCCGTTCGAGGCGGCCGAGGAGGGTCAGCAGGATGCGGGCGCCGGAGCAGCCGAGCGGATGTCCGAGGGCGATGGCGCCGCCGTCGGCGTTGACCTTGCCCTCGTCGAGCTTGAGACGGCGGATGACGGCCAGGGCCTGCACGGCGAAGGCCTCGTTGAGTTCCACGGCGTCCAGGTCGTCCGTCTGCCAGCCGGCCCTGGCCAGCGCCTTCTCGGTGGCGGGGACCGGGCCCAGCCCCATCAGGTTGGGCTGCACGCCGGCGGAGGCCGAGGCGACGATCCGGGCCCGGGGGGTGAGGCCGTAGCGCTCCACCGCCTCGGCGCCGGCGACGATCAGGGCCGCCGCGCCGTCGGACAGCGGGGAGGACGAGCCGGCGGTGACGACGCCGTCCTCGCGGAAGACGGTCCGCAGGGAGCCCAGCTTCTCCAGGGTGGTGGCGGGGCGGGGGCCCTCGTCGCGGGCCACCTCGCCGTCACGCACGGGGACGGGGACGATCTCGCGGTCGAAGCGGCCCGCCTCCTGGGCGGCCACCGCCCGCTGGTGGCTGCGCAGGGCGAAGGCGTCGGACTCGGCGCGGGTGATGCCGTCCAGGGCCGCGACCTCCTCCGCGGTCTCGCCCATGGACAGCGTGACCTTCGCCGTCTCCGGTCCGGCGTCCTGGGGGACGGCACGGTCGGCGGCGGTGAAGCGCGGGTTGGTGAACCGCCAGCCCAGGGCGGTGTCGTGCACCTGCCCCGGCTTGGCCCACGGGGTACCGGGCTTCTCCATGACCCAGGGCGCCCGGGTCATCGACTCCACTCCCCCGGCGACCACGAGGTCCACCTCTCCGGCGCGGATCGCCTGGGCCGCCGAGGCCACCGCCGTCAGGCCGGACGCGCACAGGCGGTTGACGGTGTAGCCGGGCACGGTGTGCGGCAGCCCGGCGAGCAGCGCCGCCATCCGGGCCACGTCCCGGTTGTCCTCGCCCGCCTGGTTGGCGGCACCCAGGACGACCTCGTCCACGGCCTCGCCGGGCACTCCGGCGCGCCGGACGGCCTCGGCGACGACGAGTGCGGCGAGGTCGTCGGGACGCACGCCGGCCAGGGCACCGCCGTAGCGGCCCTGCGGGGTGCGGGCCCCGTCGATCAGGTAGACGTCCGGCATCAGGCGGCCTCCTCGGCTGCGGTGGGGACGGGGCGGCGCGACCGCGGGGCGGCGAAGACGAGGGAGCCGGGCCCGAACCACTCGCGGAACCGGTGATCGCGGCTCGTGGCGGCGGCCGCCGCACGCCCGGTCAGCGGGCGGTGACGCCCGAAGTGGCCGGGTCCCTCAGGGGTCTTGCGCGGCATGCGGTGCACCTCTTGACATGCGGAGGGCTTGCTGGATTACTTGACCACACCGCACGCTAACCGAATGTTCGGTCGGTCCACAAGGTGGTGGAAATGACGACCCGGGTACCGGATACGACGCCTGGCCCCGTCGAGACGATGTTCGCCGCGGACGAGGCGTCACGAGGGCTCGGCATCGAGCTGCTCGAGTACGGCGAAGGGACCGCCGTACTTCAGATGACCGTGACGTCCTCCCAGGTCAACGGGCACCGGATCGCCCACGGCGGCTATCTCTTCCTCCTCGCCGACACGGCGTTCGCCTGTGCCTGCAACAGCCACGGCCCCGTGACCGTCGCCGCCGGCGCCGACATCGACTTCATCGCGCCCGCGTACGAAGGCGATGTGCTGGTGGCCACGGCGCGGGAGCGCGTTCGGTTCGGCCGCAGCGGTGTCTACGACGTGAGCGTTGTGCGCGGAGACGAAGTGATCGCGGAGTTCCGCGGGCGCAGTCGCACCCTCCGCGCGCGGATTGAGGAGCCGTGATGAGCAGCGAAGTGATCGCGCCCGAGCCGAGGGCCACCCGCCGTGGGGAGCCGCTTCCCGAGGCACTCCTGGACGACGCCGAGCGGATGTCCCGCGAGGAGCTGGCGGCGCTCCAGCTCACCCGGCTGCGCGCGACACTGCGGCACGCCTACGACAACGTGGAGCTGTACCGCGGGAAGTTCGACGCGGCCGGCGTCCGGCCCGAGGACTGCCGCACTCTCGCGGACCTCGCCCGCTTCCCCTTCACGACCAAGGCGGACCTGCGGGACACCTACCCCTTCGGCATGTTCGCCGTCCCGATGTCCGAGGTACGGCGCGTGCACGCCTCCAGCGGCACCACCGGCCGCCCGACCGTGGTCGGCTACACCGACAACGACCTGTCCATGTGGGCGGACGTCGTCGCCCGCTCCATCCGGGCCGCCGGCGGCCGGCCCGGGCACAAGGTGCACATCTCCTACGGCTACGGCCTGTTCACCGGCGGCCTGGGGGCCCACTACGGCGCCGAACGCGCCGGCTGCACCGTGATCCCCGCCTCCGGCGGCATGACCGCACGCCAGGTGCAGATCATCCAGGACTTCCGCCCCGAGATCATCATGGTCACTCCCTCCTACATGCTGACCCTGCTCGACGAGTTCGAGCGTCAGGGCATCGATCCCCGATCCACCTCCCTGGAGGTCGGCATCTTCGGCGCCGAGCCCTGGACGGAGGAGATGCGCCGTGAGATCGAGGAGCGCCTGGACATCCACGCGGTCGACATATACGGACTGTCCGAGGTCATCGGCCCTGGTGTCGCCCAGGAGTGCGTGGAGACCAAGGACGGACTGCACGTCTGGGAGGACCACTTCCTCCCCGAGGTCGTGGACCCGCTGACCGACGAGGTACTGGCCGAGGGCGAGAGCGGCGAGCTGGTCTTCACCTCGCTCACCAAGGAAGCGCTGCCCGTCATCCGCTACCGCACCCGTGACCTGACGCGGCTGCTGCCGGGCACCGCGCGTCCCGGACTGCGCCGGATCGAGAAGATCACCGGCCGCTGCGACGACATGATCATCCTGCGTGGGGTCAACGTCTTCCCCAGCCAGGTGGAGGAGATCGTCCTGCGGACGCCCGGCGTGGCTCCGCACTTCCAGATCCAGATCACTCAGCGGGGCCGGATGGACCACATGACCGTCCGCGTGGAGGCACGGCCCGACGCCGCTGCCGCCGACCGCGAGGCCGCCACGAAGGCGATCGTCCAGGGCATCAAGGACGGCGTCGGGGTCACCGTGGAGGTCGCCGTCGTCGACCCGGAGACCCTGGAGCGCTCGGTCGGCAAACTCCGCCGGGTCAAGGACCTGCGCAAGGGCTAGGGCCTGGTCCGGCGGATCATGCCGCAGACGCGGGGCTGATGATGTGCCGTTGTTCTCCTGCGACCTGATCCGCCGGACAGGCCCTAATACGCTGGCGGACACACGGCCGGGGTGCCTACTGTCCTCCGCATGCCCGAGCTGCACCTGCTCCGTCCGGACCACGCCCCGGCCCTGCTCGCCTTCGAGCAGGAGAACCGCGCCTATTTCGCGGCGACCATCCCCGACCGCGGCGACGACTACTTCGCCCGGTTCCAGGAGCGGCACCGCGCGCTGCTGGCCGAACAGGAGGCCGGGACCTGCTACTTCCATGTGCTGGTCGGGGAGGCGGGCGAGGTGCTGGGGCGGTTCAACCTGGTGGACGTGGCGGACGGGGGCGCCGACCTCGGTTACCGGATGGCACAGCGGGCCGCGGGACGGGGACTGGCCACCTCGGCCGTGCGGGAGATCCGCGTGCTGGCCGCCACCCGGTACGGACTGACCGTCCTGCGGGCCGCGACCACCCTGGACAACGCCGCGTCCCGGGCCGTACTCGCCCGTGTCGGCTTCACCGTCACCGGCGAGACACGGCTCTCCGGCCGCCCCGGTCTGACGTATCTGCTCCGTCTGTAGGGATGCGCGGGAACATCCCGGCGGGCCGCCTCGTTGCCCCGGGGCCGATCCCGTCCCCGACCCTGGGAGCATCGTGCCCGACTCCGCGTCCGTCACCTCCACCCTTCTCCCCGCACTCCCGTCCCTCGGCACGCAGGCCGAAAGGCTCATCGAGTCGGGGGTGCACGAGATCGCCGGACTGTCCGCGGCCGAGGTCCGCGCCGTCGCCGCGGCCCCCGCCGAGGACGGCGCCCTGCTCGCCGTCCACCCGGAGCACGCCCCGGCCGCCGCGCTCGCACCGCTGCTGCGGCACGACGGCAGGCCCGGTTTCGTCGTCACCGACATGACCGACGTCGACCTCTTCGCCCCGCTCGACACGCTCACGCTGCCCGACGCCCCGCTCTACGTCCTCACCGGCCTCGACCGGGGCGACGGGATGGCGAACTGGAGCCCTGACGAGGCGCTTCCCGCGCTCACCGCGCAGGACCGCACCCCGCTGCTGCTCAGCGAGGGCATCCACTGGGTGCTGCAACAGCCCGCGGTCCTGGAGCGCAACCACTGCTTCATGACGATCGGTTCGCGGCTGCGCAAGGCCAACGGCGGCCTGGACTCCCGCACTCCGGCGATCTGGCTCAGCAACGGCACCGGACGGGACGGCCGTGAGCGCCGCAACGCGCCGAAGGTGGGCTGGTGTTGGGCGGGGAACCGGCATACCTGGCTGGGCTTCGCCTCGACAGCGGGCCGCCGGGGCCGGTAGGGCCTGTCCGGCGGATCAGGTCGCAGGAGAACAACGGCACATCATCAGTGCCGGTGAGCGGGGTCTGGTGCGTCCAGCTGCAAGGCGGAGGAGGGCGGCAACGCGGTGGGGGCACCCCCGGCCGAAGGCTGGGGGACGTTGACA
>NZ_JBICZJ010000038.1:0-46790 GCF_043201895.1 Streptomyces sp. NPDC048254 | reverse complement strand
GGGCCAGCGTGCTGTGGGCGCTGCTGCGTGACGGACGGGTCTTCACCTCCGCCCCACCGGTCACGCAGGCGGCTTGACTTCGTCATTGAGACTCCCGATGGCCGCGTTCCGCGCCGGTTGCTCCGGCGACCTGACTGCGCAGCCATGTCTACGCAGTCAGAAGATGTCCGTCAAGAGTGCGGAACATATTCGCAACATGACGTTCCCAGGTCCGGACCCGGCCCGGGAGCGCCCCATCGGCCTCGTCACCTGCGCAAACGGACTCCGTCCGGCTCATCGCCCCTCAACCGGCGACTCCGCCTCTCAGTTCAGGGACCTGCCGAGGCGTTCGATCCGCGCCGCGACCTTCTCGGCGGTGCCCTGTACGTAGAAGCCGTCGCGTGCCTCGTAGGTGAAGTTGTCGTAGTTCCAGCGGTCGGGCATGTTCTTGGCGCCGCCCTCGAACATCGACATGACGAACGTGCTGGCGAACGGGGACGCCTTGCGAATGGCGTCCGCCGTGCTGGTGGACAGTTCCGGCGCCACGCCGGCGAACAGGCCCTTGCCCACCTGGAAGACCCGGATCGGCACCTCGACGGTGTCGGTGGGGGTGTAGGTGGCGGTCTTCACCGGGCCCGTGGGATGGTCGGTCTCCATCTGGGTGGTGGTGACTTCGTCGGTGAGCAGACGCACCGTGACGTTCCTGCCGCTCTCGTACCTGGTGATGGCCTCGGACACCCGCACGATCTCGTTGCCCAGGCGTTCGCCCTGCGCGGTCAGCAGCGCGAAGCCGGCGTCGTGCAGGTCGACGCCGTAGGTCCACGCCTTGTTCCTGTCGATCGTGTACCGCTTCGAGCGATAGGCCGGGAACTGGTCGCCGCAGGCGCCGACGAGCCAGAAACCGACGGCGCCGGGGAACTCGCTCTCCACGTGCGCGGTGGCGGCGCCGGCCAGGTCGGCGGTGATCGGCAGGCTGCCGTCGCTCATGACGGAGTCCTGCATCACACAGGACTGCACGTTGTAGTTGGCCAGGACGGCGATCGGGTTGCCGTCGAGATCGTTGAACCGGGCGACGTACACGCCGTGGTCGGAGTTGCCCCGCTCGTTGACGCCCAGCCAGTAGCCGTCCGCGGTGAGCACGTTGCGGTTGACGTTGACGTCGGCCTCGCCCTGGCCGTAGCCGACCTGGGCGTCCTGAAGGTTCCCGACCGCGTCGGCGATCGCGCTCTTGGTGGCCCTGACGATGTTCTGCACGTACGTCGCGGCACCCGCCGACGAGCTGCTGTCCGCGACGTGCGGGGCGGAGAAGCAGTGTGTGACGGTGACCATGATGTTCGCCGCCGCGATGCCGGTGGCCGCGGTGATGGCCTCGCGCATCAGCCCGATCGCCTCGGCGCTGATCGAGGTGAGGTCCAGCACGGCCAGGGCGACACGGCGGGTGCCTGACTCGACCAGCAGGACGCGCGCGTACAGGTCGTCGTGCACCGAGGTGAAGTTGTCCAGGGGCAGGATCGAGGCACTGGGCGTGAACGCGGCCTTGCCGGCGCCCACCTTCAGCCCGGTCGCCGGCTTCGTGGCGGCCCCGGCGGCCGTCGCGCCGCCCACGACGGCCGTGGCCGCCACCGCGAGGGTCGTCACCGCGACGAACGAACGGCGGCTCACGTCCCCAAAGGAGCCGGTTTCGTCCATCTCGTTCTCGTTTCGCTCATCCATCGCAGTCCTCCACAGGAAAAGGCCGGATCCGTAACCTGCTGCCGGCGCTTTGAGTCAGTCGACTCGACGTGCGTCGGGAGCGGCGCCATAACACCGAGGAAGCATCACAGCGCCTCCAGGAATCGGCAATTCGCGGGACGCAATCTCAGCTTTCACGACGAGTATCGACGGCTCGATTTCACAGGTGGCCATCTGGCCGTGCCCGGCAAAACTGCAGGCAGGACGCACTCTGCCAGCCCACCACGGAGTGACGGCATGACCAGGAGATATCTGCGTAACCTGTGAAAAATGCGAGGTGCCGCAGCTGTGTGGCCGAAACTCACACAGCACTTTCCAAGCAAGACTTCTTAGCGTTGCGGACGTTGTCCGGGCGGTCTGCACGGGCCGATGAATTGTGGCGATCAGTCGTCACTGGAAAAGGAGTCTGCTTTGGTGGAAAGGCGTACGTTCATAGCGGGAGCCGCAGCGGTCGGTGCAGCGGCCGTCGTGGGCGGAACGGCGCTCGCTGCGGCGGCCGAACCGAGCGAAACGGCTGCCACGGCCGGCCACGTCCGAGGCGCGACCGCGATCACGAAGGTGTTCGGAGACGGTCAGAAGCTCATCGCCGTGGCTGTCGAGTACGACCGCGACATCGACGGGTCCGCCCTCTCCACGTCCACGTTCGCCGTCACCGGCCGGACGGTCACCAAGGTCTACGCGAACAGCGTGGCCGCGTTGGCCGAGCGGAGCAGGGACGGCCGGTTCGTCGTCGTCGAGCTCTCGCCCGACGACGACTCGGCGGCGCTGTGGGTGACACAGCAGGGCGGTGGCGGCACCTCGACGGGCTCTCCGAGCCCCAGCCCCAGCCCCAGCTCCAGCGACTCGGGCGGCTCAGGCGGTGCCCCGGGAGCCGGCGGACCGAAGGTCGGCGACAGCACACCAGGCGGCACGATCGTGGCGGCGACGGCCTCGGTGGTCCAGAAGGACACCGTCAGGACCACGCACGGCGCCCGCTACGCGGCCACCGGCACGACACTGACGACCAGTGCCGTCGTGAACCTCGTCGTGGACGACTTCCAGCAGTTCACCTTCGACGACCCCGCCACCGGGCAGACCCTGAAGTACAACCTCTTCATCCCGAAGGACTACGACCCCCGCAAGCGGTATCCGCTCGTGCTGTTCATGCATGACGCGAGCGTCGTCAACGTGGCCACCGAGGGCCCGCTGGTCCAGGGCCTGGGAGCCGTCTGCTGGGCCAGTGCCGAGGACCAGGCGAAGCACGAGAGTTTTGTACTCGCCCCCGAGTACGGCTCCGTTGTCATCGACGACGACTACGCACCCTCGACGCTGTTCGACGCCACGGCCAACCTCGTCCGGGCCGTGACCGAGCGGTACTCCATCGACGAGGACCGCCGTTACACGACCGGCCAGTCGATGGGCGCGATGATGTCGCTGGGCCTGAACATCCGGTACCCGGACCTGTTCGCCGCCGCGTTCGTCGTCGCCGGCCAGTGGCCCGCCGAACAGGTGGCGCCGCTGGCCGACAAGAAGCTGTGGATCGTCGTCTCCCAGGACGACGACAAGGCCTACGCCGGCGAGAACGCCATCACCGGGGCCATCGAGGACGCGGGCACCCAGGTCGCCACCGCGGTATGGGACGGCCAGTCCGCCGCGGCCCAGTTCGCCGCCGACGTCCGCAACCTCAAGGCCCAGAAGGCACCGGTCAACTACGCGTCCTTCCTCACCGGCACGACGGTCTCCTCCGGCTCCGGCACCAGCGCGCACATGGGCACGTGGCACATCGCGTACACCATTCCGGGTATCCGGGACTGGATCATGAGGCAGTCCCGGTAGGGCACCTTCACAAGGGGCGGGTTCGGCCGACTTCGAGATCCGGGCCCGGATCATGCACTACAACGGACAGCGCACGATCTCCGACATCCTCACCCACGGGGAACCGGGCCCCGTCTCCTCCGTGTCGCGTCTGCACATCTCCCAGTTCGAGCAGGACATCCACGAGTTCGCCGTCGACGTGCTCGGCCCGGCCGGCCTGCTGGGACCCGGGTCCGAGGAAGCGGTGCAGCGCGGCAGGTGGCTCTACGGCTTCCTGCGTACGCGGGCCTCCACGATCGGGGCGGGCATCGCCGAGATCCAGCGGAACACCCTCGCCGCACAGGTCCTCGGGCTCCCCCGCGACCCCGGCATGCCCTCGGTCTGACAGGAGACACGATGAGGCAGGAGACACGATGAGGCTCGACACCAGCGCCGAACTCGACGCCTTCCGGGCAGAGGTGCGCTCGTTCATCCGTACCCACGCCCCCGGCAGGAAGACCCACGCGGGGGTGCGGGCACCCGTACCCGCGCTCGTCCCCGAGCTGCGCCGCTGGATCGCCCGGCTCCATGACGCCGGCTATCTCGGCCGGTCGTGGCCGACGGAGTACGGCGGTCTCGCCGATCCGCGCCCCGAGCCCGCCTTCGTCGTCGCCGAGGAGCTGGCACGGGCGCGGGCCTGGGGCCAGATCGGAGCCGGCGCCCTCGCTGCAGGCGCCCTGCTGGCCCACGGGACGGAGGAGCAGAAGCACCGCTTCCTGCCCCGGCTGCGCTCCGGCCAGGACCTGTGGTGCCAGCTCTTCAGCGAACCGGAGGCGGGCAGCGACCTGCGGGGCTGCGGACCCGGGCCCGCCGGGACGGCGACCACTTCATGGTCGACGGCCAGAAGGTGTGGACGACCAACGCCCAGTACGCCGACGTCGGATACCTGCTCGCGCGCACCGATCCCGGGGCGCCGAAGACCCGGGGCATCACCGCGTTCGCGCTCGACATGCGCGCTCCGGGAGTGGAGATCCGGCCGCTCAGGGAGATCACCGGCACCGCCGACTTCAACGAGGTGTTCCTGGACGGGGTACGCATCCCGGCCGACCGGGTGATCGGGGAGGTCGACGGCGGATGGCGGGTCGCCGGTGCGAGCCTGGCCCAGGAGCGGGGTTCGGTGGCCGCGCGGAGCGCCGAACGGCTCGACGGCCTCGGCGGTCTGCTGGCGCTGGCGGCCCGGCCCGGTCCGGAGGGGCTGCGGCCGCTGGGTGACGCGGCCGTACACGACCGCCTGGGCCGGCTGGCGACGCGGGTGTACGTCGCCGACCTGATGAGCAAGGCCGTGCAGTCCCGGATGGCCGCGGGCACCGACGAACCGACCGACCCTGCGATGGTCAAGGTCTTCTTCAGCGACACCAACCTCGACGCCGTCTCCCTGGGGGTACGGCTCCAGGGACTGGACGGCCTGCTGATCGAGGGCGACGACGGTGCCGTGGACGGGGGCTACTGGCAGGACGCCCTCCTCTACGCCCGGGCCTACACCATCGCCGGCGGCGCCAACGAGGTACTGCGCACGACCATCGCCGAGCGGGCCCTGGGACTCCCCCGGGAGCCGCGTCACAGCGAAGAGAGGCGGAAACCGTGCTGAGCGTTGCCGAGTTCGACACCTTGGCCGAGCGGCACCAAGAGTGGTGGCAGAGCCGACAGCGGCACCCAGCAACGCGGCGAGTCCTGCGCCCATGGGCCCAGTCTGCCGTTGTCGTCGTTCGTCCATTGCGCCGGGGCTTCCGTCCCCTTCTTGTGGTGTGCGGGACGGCCGTGCGCCTCGTCGTGGCGTCTGTACCGTGGTCATCCCGGCGACGTCGGCACCGGGCTGCAGACGGACCGCGTCCAGTGCCGCCGTTCAGGACGTGCGCCCGGTCTCCAGCGCGGCCACCAGCGAAGACGGCCGGCCGGGCACCATCCGGTGCTCGCCCTCGCCTCGGCTGATTGCGTGGCAAAGGGCCCGGTCAGCAAGAAGTTGAGCCAGAACCCGAGAGCTGACAGCGTTTGCCGTCGGGTTCGGGCAGCGCTTGTTGATCGCAGGGCCGGGAGATGTCGGCGGGAACCGACACCGGTGTCGCCGGGGTGAGGTGGACTTCGTCGCCGCGCCGGACGGCTTTCACGGAAGGGGCCCGTCACATCGGGAGGGAGAGCAGACGCACTGGCTCTGAAGGCCAGGGCGCGTAGTCGCGCAGGGGCGTCACCATGGTCCGCAGCGGCATGGTCACCAGGCGGGTTTCGGGTTGTTCGACGAGTACCTCCTTGTCGAGAGGGTGCCATCCGAGGCGCTGGTACAGCGGCACGAGGGGAGGCCGGCAGAACAGGAGCGCGTGCTGAGGACCCATCGTGCGAGCGTGATCAAGTGCCGCTGTGACCACGAGCCGGGCCAGCCCCTGGCCCCGCATCTCGGGTGCGACGGCCACTCCACCGACGCCCACCACCTCTGTCTCGGCATCGCCGATCGCAACAGGCAGCCGTAGAAGTCCGGCGTGTGCCACAAGGCGGTCGCCGTGTCTGATGCCGAAGTGCTCCTTTTTGGGCAGCCAGGTCAAGCCGGCCACGGCAACACCGAAGGGATCATCGCCGTGACCGAGGATCTCGTCCTGGTCCGTCTTCGTGTATCGGGAGAGCCGCACTACAGACGGTGCTGAAGAGGATCGGTTGTCAGACATCCCCACACGATGATCTCTCTACCGAGGACGGGCCAAGGGACAGATCAGCCGATCACCGGGAGAGGGACTGGGGTGAGGTCAGTCGCCGCAGCCGGGGCCTCGTGCGCTCCGCCGGTGCCCCGGAGTGTCATTTCCACATGAGTCCTCGAGTCGGCAACCACGTGTCGATGGCGGCTGCCAGCTCGTCGCGATCGGTGAAGACGTGTCCGTTCATACCCACGGCCTGCGCGGCGCGTACGTTCTCCTCGCGGTCGTCGACGAAGAGGAAGTCGGTCGGGGCGGCCCGCATGGCGACGACGCAGTGATGGAAGGCCGCTGGGGCGGGCTTCGCCGCTTTGATCTTCCCGGAGAAGGCGACGTGGTCCAGATCGTGCAGCCAGGGCTGCGCGGCAAGGAAGGCGTCCGCGTGGTCCGAGGGGATGTTGGACAGCAAGGCGACCTCGGCGACGTCGCGGAGGGACTGGGCGTAGGCGACCATCCGGTCGTCGACGCGTGACCAGCTGTCGATGTCGGCGAGGCGCAGTTCCTCGATGGTGTCGGCGTCGACGGACAGGGACAGACGTCGCAGTACGGCGGTCCAGTATGCGGGCGCGGACTGCCGACCGGCGTCGTAGGGCGGGCGGCAGGCCCAGTAGGCCATGGTGAAGGCGTCGGTGGGTGTGTGACAGCGGGCGGCCATCTTTCCCAGGGCTTCCGGGCGTTGGTGGCGGGCGATGACCCCGAAGAGGTCGAAGAGCACGATGCTGCGGTCGGTGGACATCGTCGTGGGTTCCTCCGGATCCCGAGGGGCGTTCAGTGGCTGCTTGCTGCCATCTCGCTGGTGCGGTCGGATCCGGTGCGCAGGATCCCGGCGGCCACGGCGCTGATCGCACACAGCAGGATCAGCAGTACGAAGGCGTGGTTCAGGGCGACGAGGTGGGTCAGCCAGCCGATGGCGGCGGGGCCGGCGAGCATGCCGACGTAGCCGAGCCCGGCGACACGGGAGACATTGGCCCCCGCGGCGGAGGGGTCGGCGTGCCCGGCCGCGCTGAACAACTGCGGGACGCAGCCGGACAGTCCCAGACCGAACAGCGCCCACCCCGCGAACGCGGCCCATATCCACGGGGAGACGGTCACGATCGTGATTCCGGCGGCGGCCGTCGCCGCGCCGTAGCGCAATATCGCCATGGACCCGAACCGGGCGACGAAGCGGTCGGCGAGCAGTCGGCCGATGGTCATGGTCGCCGCGAAGGTGCCGTACGCGAAGGCGGCGATGCTCGCGGGTGCGCCGAGGACGTCCTTGAGGTGCAGTGCGCTCCAGTCGTTGGCGGCTCCCTCGCACAGCATGACCATGAGAGCCAGGGCGGCGAGGATCCAGATGCGCCTGCTGGTGCCGCGGCGCCCGGCGGCCGGCGCCTGCTCGGCCTCCCCCGCGGAGTCGGTGTCGGCAGCGGTGGGTGCGGTCGGCAGGAGGGCGCGTGCCGACACCAGGGCGATCGCGATGCCCAGGGCTCCCATGGCGGCCATGCCCGCCGCCGGGCTCAGACCGGCGCTCGCCGTAGCCGCTCCGACGAGCGCGGCGAGGACGCCGCCGACCGAGAACGTGGCGTGGAAGGCCGACATGACGGGCCGGCCGTACGCCTTCTCCACATGCACGGCATGGGCGTTCATGCTCACGTCCAGGCAGCCGTTGCAGAATCCGAAGACCAGCAGAGCACCTGCCAGCGTCCATGGCTCCCGGGGAAGGCCGGGCAGCACCAGGGCCGCGCTGCACAGCACGCCGGTGGCGGGGACGACGATGCGCGCCCCGAGAGAGTCGGTCAGGCGCCCGGCCACCTGCATACCGATGACGGCTCCCAGCCCCAGCAGCACCAGCAGTCCACCGAGCGTCGCGTGACTGATGCCCACGCGTTCCTCGACGGCGGGGATGTTCACCACCCAGGTGCCCATCAGAGTGCCGCACAGGCTGAAGTAGACAAAGGTCACCACTCGGGCGGCCCGGAGCGAATCATTCATGACAGCGACCATAACGAACATCTGTTGCGTTTGAATACTGTCCCTTCGCACACATTGAATGTTCGTTTCGGCTGGTGTTCAATCGCGGTATGAGCAACGCAGACCGGCACGGGATGATCGCGCAGGCCGTCAGAGAGACGGGAAGGACCACGGTCCAGGAACTCGCCGAACTGACCGGGGCCTCCGAGATGACCATCCGGCGCGACCTCGACGCGCTGGCCGCGCAAGGCGTCCTGGAGCGGGTCCGCGGCGGCGCGCGCACCCTGCTGCTCAGGGGCGAGGAACCGCCCTTCGCGTTGCGTGCTCACGAGGCCGTCGACGCCAAGCGCCGCATCGCCGCCGAGGTGTCCTCGCTCATCGCCGACGGCGAGACCGTCCTCCTCGACAGCGGCACCACCTGCCTGGAGATCGCCCACCTGCTGCGCCGGCGGCCGGTCACTGTGATGCCCCTGTCCTTGCAGGCCGTCCACGTACTCGGCGAGGGCCCGGGCCCGGCCACACTGATGGTGCCCGGCGGGCAGCCCCGGGCCGCCGAGGGAGCCCTCACCGGCCCCCTCACCCTCGCGTCCCTTGCGGCACTGCGCTTCGACACTGCGGTCATGGGCTGCTGCGGTCTCAGTGCAGCCCAGGGCCTGACCGCCTACGACCTCGACGACGCGGCCGTGAAGAAGGCAGGCATCGCCTCCGCGCGCCGCATCATCGTCGCCGCCGACGGCAGCAAGCTCGGCCACACCGCCTACGCCTACGTCGGTCCCTCCACGCTCCTGCACACGCTCGTCACCGACACCGCAGCACCCGTCGACGAGGTCACCGCGCTCGAAGGCGCCGGCACCGTCGTCAAGGCCGTCTGACCTGCAACTGGGCGCGTGCGTACGGGCACGAGGGTGCTGAACCGCCGGAGGGTCCTGCCTTTGGCCTCGATGGTGGCCCAGGCGGTGCAACCGACGCCGTCGCCGCCACCGAGCTCAAGCTCAGCGCCGAAGAGCTGACCCGGCTGGAGAAGCACTACACCACGCGCCCCGCATCCGGCTTCTGACCCGCGCCCGTTCGGAACAGGACGGTCACCCGGCCACGGTTCCGAGCGGTTCCGCCCCGTCGCACCGACCGGCACGCACCCCGGGACGGAGCCGCGATGCGCGGCGATCTCGGCTGTCGGCCAGAACGCACCGGCAACGCAGCCGATGGCGTACCAAGACAGCTGCTCCGCTACGGCTGGAGGACCGAAATCTCCAGCTCAGGATCGAATCCGGAGTCCGCAGCAACCCTGCGGGCGAACTCGCGAACACCCGCCAATTGGCGTTCGCCGAACGAGAAGTCCAGAGCCTCGGTGTAGTAGCGGCGCAACGCCTGCTCGTCGCACGCCTCCCACCGGGCGGCCTGCTCGCACACCTTGTCGACTTCGGCCATCGAGAGGTCCCGGGACTCCAGGAAGGCCCGGTGCACCTCGCGCACGATGCGAGGGTTCTGCTCCAAGTAGTCCTTGCGGACGGCCCAGGCCGCGAAAACGAACGGCAGACCAGTCCACGCCTTCCACATCTCGCCCAGGTCGTACACCACCAGTCCCAGATCCTCGGCCTGGTGAAGGTAGGCGCGTAGCGCGCCGTCACCGATGACGACCGCGGCGTCCGCGTCCTGCATCATCACCGGCAGGTCCGGCGGGCAGGTGAAGTACTCCGGGCGGCCCCCTTCCCGTTCCTCCAGCAGGAGTCGAGCCAGGCGTACCGACGAGCGCGAGGTGGAACCCAGGGCGACCCGGCGCCCGTCCAACTCGCGCAGCGGTACCTGGCTGACGATCAGGCAGGAGGTCACCGCGCCATCGCTGCCCACCGCGATGTCCGGGAGCAGCACCAGGTCGCCGGCATGCTTGAGGTACTCCATGCAGGCGATCGGACCGATATCCAGGGTCCCTTCGACCAGCAGACTGCTCAGCCGGTCCGGAGTGTCCTTGGTCAACTCCAGGTCGAGCAAGGTGCCTGTGCGGGCCAGTCCCCAGTAAATCGGCAGACAGTTGAGGAACTGGATGTGCCCGACCCGGGGACGCTTCACCGGTTCATGCAGGACGCGAGCTACGTGTGAAATATCCACGTCGACAGGCTAGTACTTCGAAGTCTGCCCGGTGCGGCTGAGCCAGGGCGTCTGCTTGCAGATGGGAGAACGAGAGGCGCGAGAGTCCAGACGCGATTCGTGGACCACATGCCTTTGCGCTGTCGCCGACCAAAACGACCCCTAGAAGCACCTCTGCCCTCCGTACCAGCGGAACTTCCTCCCTGGATGGGTCGAAAGGAGCGAATCCAACGCCGACGTGCGAGATCATCCGCCTCGCTCCATCTCGATGTTCCCGGTTCCCAGCGTTCCAGCTGACTTTGGCCAAGTAGGCGCCGGGCGCCTCCGGTACGGCCTCCTTGGGCTCCAGCACCGTGAAATGCAACTCGTCGCGCGCTGCCGGCTCGGCTTCCCAGACAGCCCAGGATCGGCAGGGGAGAGCGACGGCACGATCGTGACCTCGTCGACCTCCACCGCGCGACTCGGGGATCAGTCGCCCACCGCTTCATTGAAGACCGAGAGGAGCAGGGAGCGGGTCATCTCCTCCTCGGTCGGCCCTTGGTGCCGACCAGCAAGGCGACACCGCCGGCGCAGCGTCATCGCCGCAAGTACATCCTCGGCAACACCTGATACGGCCGCGATTCCGGGGATCTCCTCAACGCTGGCCAGCACGGCCCCACGGGGCAGCACGGGTTTGGCCAAGGCCACGTTCATGGGTAGCCCCAGGGTCTCAGCACATCCGCGAAGCGGCAGTGCAGGCGCGCGGCGAGGAACTCACGTGTGTCCTTGGTCGGAGCACATGATCGGACGAAGGCCGCCTCGGCGTCTGACGAATACCCAAGCGGGCGACCTGGCTCGAAGCGCATTTCGGGACCGTCCCGCACACGACCGACCTGACGATAGCGTGATCGACATGACGGCTGAGGGCGAGTTGGCAGAGGGCGAAGCCCTGGCCGGCGGCATGGTGAACGCGGGCGCGGTCTTCCGCCACGGTGCCGTGGTGGAACGCCCGGCGCCACGCACCGCACACGCTCTCCATGCCCATCTCCTCGCACTCGCGGAACACGGGTTCGACGCGGCTCCGAGGCCGGTTCGTCTCACCGCGGACGGACGAGAACAGCTGGCCTTCATCCCCGGCGACGTCGCTCTACCGCCGTTTCCGCGCTGGGTGATGACCGAGACCGCGTTGCGATCGGTGGGAAACCTGCTGCGGCGCCTGCACGACGCCAGCGCTGCCATCGCGGTTGACGAACGCGTCGAGTGGCCCCGATCCCTGGCCGACCCGGCGGGAGGAACGATGCTGTGCCACAACGATGTGTGCCTGGAAAACGTCGTCTTCCGCGATGGCCGCGCCGCCGCACTGATCGATTTCGACCTGGCTGCCCCCGGCCGAGCGGTGTGGGACGTCGCCATGACCGCCCGCTACTGGGTTCCCATGCTCGATCCCGCGTCCGCGGCAGCTTTCCATCCCGCGGGACTGGATGCCCCGACGCGACTGCGGATCCTCGCCGACGGCTACGGACTCTCCCCGCAGGAGCGCGGTGAACTGCCCGGCGTTGTCGAACTGGCCACCGCATCCTGCCGGGCCTTCGTCGCTGATCGAGTGGCCGACGGTGACCCCGTCTATACCCAGGCGCTGTCCGAGCGCGGTGGTTGGCAGAGGTGGGACCGCCTCCAGAGGTGGCTGGTGGCTCACCGCGATGTTTTCACGGCTGCCCTGTTGAACTGACGGGCTCGGAGGCCGAAGAGCAAGCTGAGATCCCACCGGGGGTGTAGGGTTTCGCGCCTCTTGTCGGACGCTGCTCCTCTGACCTGTGGTGTCTTTGGGAGTCTCACAACGTGTCGAACGCTGGGTTCTCAACCCCGTGTCAGATTCCTGGGCCGTTGCCCCCCGGACTTGGTAGTTCCAGCGCGTTCCGATTCGGCAAGGCCGTCCATTGGCGGGCCCGGCCGAAGGACTGCGGGCGTTCCTCGGTCTGTGGCGCAAGATCGTCGTCGACAGCGACTTCCACGCGGGCTGCCCGGTCCTGGCGGTGGCCATCGAGGAGCCCCCGGCCGACGAGATTCCACCCGCCCTGGCCGCTGCCGCCGAGGTCTTCGAGCAGTGGGAAGAACTGCTCGCCGCCTCGCTACGGACACACGGTACCGAGGCCGAACAGGCCGCGCGGCTCGCGACGCTCATCGTCGCGGCCGTCGAGGGCACGGTGGCCATGTGCCGCGCCCGGCGCAGCACGCAGCCACTCGACCGCACCGCCGAGCAGCTCCAAGCCCTCATCGCCGCCGCGATCAAGGACTGAGCAAGACACCTGCCGGTGCCCCGGCGGGGCTGCCCTCAACTCCCTTGCCCCGCTCGACCTTCCCGGCTGGGCGCACGACGGCGAGCGGATGCCCAGGTCGTGGGAGACCTGCTGGTCGGCGCCACGGATCGGCGTAGCCGTGAGGGCGCACCCGAGCCGATGTGCAGAGCGTGCCGACCCGTGCGCCCGCCCTGCCCGACGAGGGCGGACGCACAGGCGGCCGGGTCACGTGCCGAGCGCGGCGCGGATGACCTTGGCCTTCTCCTCGGTGAACACACCGGTTCTCGAGGAGAGGGACGGCCCACAACACCCAGTGCTCAACCGCATGCGGCCCACCGACACCGGCAAGGCCGAAGGATGTGCGCGGAAGGATCACCGTGGCGCCGGCTGCAGCTGAAACGCGCTGTTCGGCGACCGCGCCGACGGCCTCCGTCCGACGGAAATCCACGGCCGCCGGCTTTTCCATCTCTCATGCAGATGACCATCATCTCTGACCATCTTCGGCACATGGGAAAAATCGACTCGGCTCGTCCGTTGGTATTCACAGGCGGTGAATGAAGGGCCGTGTGGTCCGACCGCCGACGGAAACCAACGACAGGGATCGGAGGGCTTCCGATGTCGCTTACGTCGGCCACAGGTCTGCGTGCGGGCCGTGTATCTGTCCGGAAGGACCGAGCCGGTGAGGAACCGCTTGCCGCCGGCCGGTACGGCGCCGGGTTCTGGACGGTCGCGGCGGTGTTCGTGACGGCCATGGCCTTCTCCACCGTCCCCACTCCGCTGTACCCGCTGTACCAGGCGCACGACGGGTTCTCCACGTTCACGGTCACGGTCGTGTTCGCCGCCTACTCCCTCGGCGTGCTGACCAGCCTGCTGCTCGCCGGACACGTCTCGGACTGGCTGGGCCGCAAGAAGGTCATGACGTCGGCGCTGGCACTCGAACTGCTCGCCGCCGCGTTGTTCCTGGCCACGCCGTCGCTGCCGGTACTGATCGTCGCCCGACTGGTCACCGGCCTCGGCGTCGGCATGCTGACGGCGACCGCCACCGCGTATCTGCAGGAACTGCACAGCGCCCACCGGCCCGGTTCCTCGACCCGGCGGTTCGAGATCGTGTCGACCGTCGCCAACATCGGCGGGCTCGGCCTGGGCACCGTCGTCTCGGGCGTCCTCGCCCAGTATCTGGGAGCACCGCTGCGGGTGCCGTACGCGGTCTTCGCCGTTCTCCTGGTGACCGGCGCGGTCGCCATCGCGCTGACCCCCGAGACCGTCCGCCGGCCCGACGTCAGGCCCGCCTACCGCCCCCAGCGGGTCGGGGCCACTCACGGAGTGCCTGGATATCCTGTGGCCGGCGCGGCCGGGTTCACGTCCATGGCCGTGTTCGGCCTGTTCACCTCCGTGGTCCCCGGCTTCGTCGGCGGGACCCTGCACCACCCGTCCCGGGCACTGACCGGGCTGATCGTGTTCGCGGTGTTCGCGGCCGCCGCGGCGGCCCAGACGGGCACCGGCCGGCTCGGCGCCCGCACGCGCTGGTACGCCGGGCTGCTCGCCCAGGCCGTGGGCATGGCCGTCCTGGCGGTCGGCGTGCACCTCGCCAGCCTGCCTGTGTTCCTGCTCGCGGGGATCATCGCCGGGGCCGGAGCGGGGGTGCTGTTCAAGTCCGCCATCGGGCATGTGGCCGGTACGGCCGCCCCGGCCGGGCGCGGTGAGGCCCTCGCCGGCCTGTTCCTCGCCGCCTACCTCGGCCTGGCCCTGCTGCCCGTCGGCCTCGGCATCGCCAGCCGCTCCATGAGCCCGACCAGTGCGACGACCTGGTTCACCGCCGTCGTACTCGCACTGCTCGCCGCCATCGCCGCGACCACCCGCCGTCACGGCCTCACGGCCGAAGCCGTCTCTGCTCCCTCGGGTCCAGACGACGTCGAAGCAGGTGCCCGTCATGCGGACCGCGACCACTGACCTCGACAAGCCCTCCGAGAACGCGGGCGGGCGCGAGAACGACCGCGCGGAGCGGCGCCGTCAAACGGCAAGCGCTCCGGTGCCCTGCGCGCCGCGGTGTCCGGCGTCATCGGCGCTCTGGTCTCCGACGGGATGCACGCCGTCATACCGGGCATGTTCGCGGCAGGCGGCGGGACGATCGTGAACATCTCCTCCACGGCCGGATTCCAGGGCAGGACCCCGAATGCGGCGTATTCGGCGTCGAAATTCGGCGTGCGGGGTCTCGCGCGTGCCACGGCCAAGGACTACGCGGCCGCGGGCGTCCGGGTGAACTGCGTCTGCCCGGGCATTGTGCGCACCCCGCTCCTGGAGGCCACGTGGGACGAGGACGCCCAGGCGCAGGAGCGTCTGCGCGTGCCGATGGACCGCTTCGCGGACTCCACGGAGCTCTCGCGCGGCGGTGCTGTTCCTCGCCTCCGACGACGCGTCGTACGTGACCGGCACCGACCTGTTCGTTGACGGCGGAATGACCGCCTGAAGCACCGCGGATCCCTTTCCCGTTGCGCGGGCCGGCGGCCACGCCGCACGTGCACGGTCGCTGCGAGGTGCCGGCTTCGGAGGCGGTGGGGTCACCGGCGATCAGCCGGCGTACCCGCTGCGTGCGGGAGGTAGCTGTCGGTGTGGTCGGCGGCCGCCGGGCAAGCTTCCGGCTAGCTCATCGGGCGACCGCCCCGACCAGGTCGGCGGTCGCGTCCCACAGCCGGCCGGCCATCGCCGGGTCGAGGCCGGCCCTGCCCTGCTTGCGGACGGCCGGGGAGCCCCGGAAGCCGCCCAGGCCGTCCGGCCCGGCATAGGAGTTGCCGGGGACGTCCTCGGTGGCGGCGTAGAGCAGCGACAGCGCTCCGCGCTCCGGGTCAGTACACCGGCAACGCCCGCAGTGCGACGTACCGGTGGTTCACCGATCCGGCCGCCCGTGAGCGGCGCTCCCCGCGCTGCCACCACCATGTCGCAGGCCAGGGCGAGTTCGCAGCCGCCGCCGAGCGCCCAGCCCTCGACGGCGGCGATGATCGGCTTCTCGGGGGGTGCCTCGACGAGCCCGCCGAAACCGCGGCCCGGCAGCGCCGGACGCTCCCCGAGCGCGAACCGCTTCAGGTCCATGCCGGCGCAGAAGGTCCCGCCGGCGCCGGTCAGGACGGCGACGGGCAGCTCCGGTGAGTCGTCCAGGCGGTCGACGGCCTCGGCGACGAGGTGGGCGGCGGCCAGGGTCATCGCGTTCTTCTGTGCCGGCCTGTTGAGGGTGATGACGAGGACCCGGTCGTGTGCGCCCACCAGGACCTCGGGGGCGGCGCTCACCTCGGACCCATGCGCAGGGCGCCGTCGAGGCGGACGGTCTCGCCGTTGAGGTAGGGGTTGCGCACCATGGCCAGCGCCAGGTCGGCGTAGTCCGCGGCATGGCCGAGGCGCCTGGGGTGGGGGATGGTCTCGGCGATGCTCTGCCGGATGTCCTCGCGCAGCCTTGCCAGCATCGGGGTGTCGAAGGTCCCGGGCGCGATGGTGTTCACCCGGATCGCCCAGCTCGCGAGGTCACGGGCGGCCACCAGGGTCATCGCGTGCACGAGATCGGCCGGCTCGATGATGTGCGAGTCACCGGACACGACGAATTCCTTGAACACAGGGCGGTACCCCTTTCGAACCTGGTCGTTCGCTGCAGGACTCACCCGGGCTTGCTGACGCAGTTAACTGTACCGTTCGGTCTAGTCAATAATTGAGGATGCGAAATATCGGTGAGCCCGGCGCGCCCCGGCTTCCCGTCAGGTGCCGGACAGGATTCGCCTACTCGTCGCCGCGATAGGCGTACATCCGGTCGAGGAAGGTGGTGCGCAGGGCGGGCACCTTGCTCATGACGCTGAAGTAGCTGCGGGCGCCGAACAGCGCGAGGCGGCCGATGCCGGGCTTGTAGAGGGGGTCGGCCGCGGTGGTGCCGTTCTGGCCGAGGGAGTCGGCGACGCGCTGGAAGCCGTAGGGGATCATCTCGGCCTCGTAGGCGGCGACGGCGGTCAGCAGCGGCTGCCGGCCACGAGCGGCCGCGGTGAGGTGGCGGCACAGCAGTGCCGCGTCACGCAGGGCGGTGTTCGCGCCGACGCCCTGACCGGGGGTCATGGTGTGGATCGCGTCGCCGAGCAGGGTGATGTTGGTGGTCTTCCACGGTTCGACCGGCTCGGAGGTGGCGATCTTCAGCGGGAAGGCCGCGCCGGGGTCGGACAGTTCGAAGATCCGGCGCAGGTGGGGGTGCCAGTTGCGGGTCGAGTCGAGGACGGTGCTGATCAGCTCCTGGCCGCGCTGCTGGGTGACGTCCGGCGGGAAACGCGCGTGGGTGCTCCAGACCGAGAGGTTGAGGTAGTCGCGGGTGTTGTCGAACTGCAGCCCCGACCAGCTGTCCAGGAGTGCCTTGTCGGCGGGGTCCTTGGGGTTGCCGTCGGCGTCCCACTTGAACTGCATCGAGTGCAGCATCCCGATCATGCCCTTGGTCCCGAAGATCAACGACATGCCGTTCAGTGCCTCGTCCGGGATGAGGGCGCGGACCTCCGGGGTGAGGGGTGTCTTGGTGGCCAGGGCGGTGATGCCGGTGTCCTTGACGGTGGCGTGCGGCAGGAACTGCCGGCGCACCCTGGAACGGGAGCCGTCGGCCGCGACCAGCAGGTCACCGGTCGCGCTGCCGCCGTCGGCGAAGTCGGCGCGGACCTTGCCGTCGGGGAGCTGGTGGTAGCCGGTGAACTCCCTGCCGTAGTGGACCACATCGTCCATGCCGCTGAAGAGCACCTGGCGCAGCGTGGAGCGGGAGACGGAGCGTTCGGCGTTGACGTGGTCCTTCGCGTCGGGCAGCCGGAAGCCGGCCGTGGTGTGCATCGACTGGGTCCACACGTTCAGGTGCTGCGGATCCTTGGCGCAGGTGGCGACGAAAGTGTCGAAGAGCTGTGACGGCAGGCACTCGTGCAGGGAGCGGCTTCCTGTGGGGTCGATGCCGACCCGGTAGCCGAAGAGGCCGTCGCGACGGGTGCGGTGGCGCTCGTAGACCGCGACGGAGACGCCGGCCTTCTTCAGGCCGTGGGCGAGACACATGCCGCCCGTGCCGCCGCCGATGATCAATACGTGCATGAGGAGTCACATCCGTCGATCGCCATACAACTCGATTGTCGAGACACCTTTACCTTGATTGCCGAGAGACTCGATTGTCAAGGCGAATGGGTCGCCCGGGCCGCCGCCCGACGGAGCTCTCGGGGCAGCACCCCCGCTGCGGTACCTTGAGAATCGAGCCAGGAGACTGTGAAGGGACCACGGGAGTCATGACCGCCGCCAGTCAAGTGCCGCCCCAGCAGGGACTGGGCGAGGCTTCCCGTGCCTACCAGGCCGCCGTCGACGACTTCGACCGCGAACTCGCGCATCACCTCGGCGTCAACGAGACGGACCTGCGCTGCCTGGAGATCCTCGTCCAGGAACTGCCTGAAGCCAGCCCCAGTCAGCTTGCGGACCGCCTCGGTCTGACCACCGGCAGCACCACGGCCCTCCTGGACCGGCTGGAGAGGGCCGGCTACCTCGCCCGTCAACCTCACCCCACCGACCGGCGCAAGAGCATCGTTCGCGCCACCCCCGAATTCCAGAAGACGGCCTTCTCCCTCATGGCCCCCCTGGTGGACGAGGGCCACCAGATGATCGCCGACGCGTTCACCGCCGACCAGATCGCCGTCATCACCGACTTCCTCCGACGAGCCACCGAGCTCCAGCAACGGCACGTCCGGCAGCTGCGGGCCCTGCCCCGCCTGCGCAGCGGCGAGAGGGCCGGCAGCCCGGCCGCCCGCTAGCCGAGACGTACCGCGGGCCATGCCGCCAGAACCCACGTGACCGCTGTCGCCGCGTGAGGGGCTGGTGCCCTACCTGGTTTCGCTCGACCGCTCGGTGGAGTGGGAGCGCCGGTGGGCTGCGACGCGTTCGCGGGTTGCGCATCGGCGGGAGCAGTAGCGGCGTTCCGGGCCGCTGCCTTGGGTGATGAAGACGCTCTGGCAGCTGGGTGACGCGCAGATCCTGCCCGGTGGGCGTTGGCGGTCCCAGACGAGGACGGTCAGGGCCATGCAGGACGAGGCGAGGAGCCACTCTCCCCAGGGGGCGTCGTCATCGCGGTCGAGGTGAGGATGCCAGGGGGTGCTGCCGCTGTGCGACGTCAGGCGGATCGGTCCGGTGTGTTCCCTCAGAAGGCGGTTCAGGGTGGTGGCGGCGGCGTCGGCGTGCTCGGCAGCGAAGATCTCTCGCAGCAGGGCGGCCGCTGTGCGCATCTCCGCAACGTCTCGGTCGGTGAGGTCGATGGGGTCGCTCTCACCGTATGCGCGGAGCACGTCGGCGACGTCGGCCGGGCCGGGGCACTCGCCGTCGAGAACGTTGACCAGGGCGGCGGTCCGCCGGGCCGTAGTCAGCACGGAGTGCTGGGTGGACCAGTCGTCGGTGGTGGAGGGCACCTGGGGAATGTAACGCATATTGCTGACTTTTTGAGTTACGTCCGTAACGTCATCGCTGTGGATGGACGTTACGCACTCCCCTGCTATCTGGCCGGAGCAGTGGCAGCTCGTGCCGGGGACGAGATGTCAGGACCGGCGTTGATGCTGGCAGGGTTCGCGCTGACCGGATCGACCACCGACGCGTCGTCGCTGCTCGCGGGGATCACGATCGCCGCCGCGGTAGGGGGGCCGGTACTCGGGGTGCTCCTCGACAGAGCAGAACGCCCGGGCCGCTTGCTGGCCGGAGCGCTCGTCCTGTACGCCACGGGTCTGGGGGCGATTCTCGTCGGGCTCGGCCGTCTGCCGTTCGTGGTCACGATCTTGATCGCCGTGTCAGCGGGGCTGTCGGGGCCGGCTCTTTCGGGCGGTTGGACGGCCCAACTGCCTTGTGTGGCGCTGGGGGACCAGCTGCCCCGGGCGAACGCGCTCGATGCCATGACGTTCAGCGTGGCGAGTCTGGCCGGTCCGGCTCTCGCCGGCGGCCTGGCCGAGACGCTGGGGGCCCCGACGGCCTTGGTCGTCTCCGCGGTGCTCATCGGCCTGGCGCTGCCCGCCGCCTGGATGCTGCCCGCCCGCCCCGGTCGCGTGCGGGGTGCTCGGACAACCTCAGTGGTCAGCGATCTCGCTGCCGGTCTGCGGGTCGTCGTCGGGAGTCCGTCGCTGGCCCGGGCGACCCTCACCTCGGTCTTCTCGTGTGCTGCTCAGGGCATCCTGACGGCCTGCGTCCCGCTCCTGGGCGAGCGTGTCCTGGGCGGGGCCGGCCACGGCGCGGTGCTGCTCTCCTGCACGGCGAGCTCAGCCCTGGTGGCCAACGCCGTGCTCGCGCGGTTTCCGCGTTCAGTCGCCCCCGACACGGTCATCTGGGCCAGTGCCCTTGTCCAGGCTGCCGCGTTCGCATTGGCCGCTTCGGGTCGACCAGCCGTCCTCATCGTCGCCCTGCTCATCGCCGGGATCGGTGAAGGGCCCCAATTGGCCGCCTTGCTCGCAGTCCGTCACCGGGAGGCCCCAGAACGACTCCGCGGGCAGATCTTCACCATCGGCGCCAGCTTGAAGATCACGGGATTCGCCCTGGGGGCGGCAGTCGCCGGACCGGTCGCGACCTGGTCCCTTCCAGGCGCCTCGGTGCTCGCGGCGAGCGCGGCGGCCCTCGCGGCACTGGGCTACTTCGCCATCCCGTCGACGGCCGTCAATCCGTCCGAGGACCGTGCGATGCCGGGTTGATCATCGGCCAACCCTCAGCAGGTGACGACCGGTCAGCCGCCTGACGTCCCTACGGCCCGTCCACCATGGCACCGTCCGGGTGGAGTCCCGTCGGCTCGGAAGGCGGGGCGGGCGGCCGTTGCCGGACGAGCCGCCGCGCCTCCGGCCGGGTCGCGGGGGTGTCGATGGGTGCCGGGTCGATCGTCGGGAACGCCGAGGCCGTGCGGCCGGTCCGGACGAGGGCCGGACCGGCCGCACGGCCGTTCTGCGCGCGGGCTACTTGAAGGTCGTGACCCGCCTGCGGAACTTCCACACGTCACCCACGCGGACCAGCGTGTCCTCGTAGCTCCCGACGAGTTGCCCGGCCCAGCCCTCCGCACCGCGTACGAAGAACACCAGGCTGCTGCCGGCGGTGACCTCGTCTCCGGCAGGGAGGTCAGGAGGGTGTTGCCGACGAGGTGCAGCTGCGGAGCCTGCGGTGCGAACGCCTCGTAGGCCTTGCGAATGGCCTCACGGCCCTCGAAGGTGCCCTGACCGGTGATCTCGGCGACGCCGTCTTCCGTCTGCGCGTCCGGAGCCGATGGCGGCGCGCTGGAGCCCCTGGGCCCGCGTCGCGTCGTCGCTATGCTCCCCCAGATGGCGCGGGCTTGAGCCGAAGGTTTTCCATGCTTCAATGTACCGATTGGTCCAGCAAACGCAAGCGGTGCCCCGTGGTCCGCTTCCCCCGGATATACCGAAAGGCATCCGACGCGGGCACGGGAGTCGATTCCCATCGACGTGCCGTCACATCACGCGGGGAGTGAATCCATGCCACGACCGCCAGGCCATGGACCGGGCTTCGAGGTCAGACGTCAGAAGATCATTGACATCGCGGCTTCCCTGTTCGCTCAGCAAGGGTACGCCGCGACCTCCATCAACGACCTGGGACGCGCGGTCGGGCTGGCCAAGGGAGCCCTGTACTACTACATCGGCTCGAAAGAGAACCTGCTGGTCGAAATCCAGTCGCGGGTCATGGGTCCGTTGCTGTCCCGCGCGCGGCAGATCGCAGACCTCGACGTGGACCCGTTGCTGCGCCTGCGGCTGCTGTCGGAGTCGCTTCTGACGATCATCTTTCGCAGGCTCGACCACATCTGGGTCTACGAACACGACTACCGCAGTCTCAGCGGCGACGAGCTCAAGACCCTGCTCGCCCAGCGTTCCGACTTCGAGCAGTTGATCTCGGACCTGCTCTCGCAGGCCGTGGAACAGGGCACGTTCCGCAGCATGCCGCCCCGGTTGGCCACCCTCCAGTTCCTCAACCTGCACAACCACACGTACCAATGGGTGAAGCCGGACGGGCAGTGGGATGCGCAGTTCCTGTCCCATGAGTACTGCTCCACCCTGTTCCGCGGCTTCGGAGCGCCTGATCACGCCCTGCCCAAGGTGGAGAAACAGGCACAGGTGTTCAAGCGCGACCGGCCCGGGCTGCCCCTCGACCCCGAGGCCGAGTGGGAGGCCGACGCCGACCGGTGACCGGCCCGCGGGCCGCCACGCGGAACGTACGGCGACCGAGGCGCAGGCGTCGATCCGCAGGCTGACGCCGGAGGAGGTCTCCGGTGCGAAACGCGTCGTCCCGCACCGGTCGAAGCACGCCGTCTCCGGCGTCAGTTCTCCTGCAAGGAGGCGCACAGGCCGCCGTCGACGACGACGTCGACGCCGTTCACGAAGCTCGCCTCGTCCGACAGCAGGAAGGCGGCGACGGCGGCGACCTCCTCGTGCCGGCCGACGCGGCCCAGTGGCGTGCGCTCGATGAGCTGCCGAATCGACGCGTACCGTGCCGCCTCCGGCCGAGTCTCCGGGGTGTCGATCGCACCCGGCGACACAGAACACACGCGGGCGCCTGCGGGGCCGAGCCGTACGGCCTCCGCGCGGGTCAGGCGGTGTACGCCGTACGTGGCCCACGGATACGCCCAGGCCGGATCCTCGACCGCCGGACCGACCGCTTCCCGGATCCGGTCGAGGAAGTCCTCCTGCAGTGGGTCGTCCAGAACGGCCGCCACTGCCGGGTCGGGCTCGACGTGCGCGATCAGCGGAGACACGGAGGCCAGGTACACGAAGGCCGTACCGGCCGTGGCGAGTGACCGGAGCGTCTCGGTGAGCAGCGCCGCCGCGACGAAGTCGGCCTCGATGATCCGGCGCCAGTCGGTCTGCTCGGGCGGGATGCTGTGGGCGTGCGCGACGGCTCGGAGGGTGCCGGCCTCCCTGACCCGGTCGGCGAGCCGGGCGAGGTCCTCCCGGTCGGTGACATCGGCTGCGAACGGCTCCACGAGGGCACGCTTCCCGTGACCGGACAGGTCCTTCGCCACCGCGGCCACGGCCGCTTCGTTCCCGTCGACGAGCAACAGCACGTCCACCACGTCGGCGAGGCGCCTGGCGCATGCCTCTCCCGTCCCGCTGGCGGCGCCGGTGGCGATACCTACCGTGGTCATGCGTCACTTCTCATCGAAGACACCTGTCACTGAGGACGAGGTCTCGCAGGCGGACCTGTCCGGGACACCGGTTCACGACCTGCAGACGTCCTTCAACCGGTCGGCCGCCGCGTCGATCCTGCTGGTGTCCGGGGTGGTGTCCCCGTTCAGGATGGCCTTGTTGTAGTTCGCGACGGCCCTGTTCAGGTCATCGACCGCAGCGTCGAGCTTGTTGCCGTCCGTCTTGTCGTTGATCTTGTCGAGATTCTTCTCGATGGTGTCGATGGACTCCTGGGTCCGCGTGGGATCCTCGATCGCGTCCGCACCCGCTTTGTTGATGGCGGTGACGCTGTCGGCGATGGTGTCGGCATTGGAGAGACAGTCCAGCGAGTCGTCGAACTCGCAGCCGGCGGTGAGTGTCGCGGTCAACGCGACAGCGGCTGCGGCGGTGGCGACGGCAGTGATGCGATGGCGGCGGCGTACGGTCACGGGGGGGATTCCTTTCCTCGCACCGTGCGGTGCGTGACGGCGGAGCCGGTGGTCGGATGGACGCAGGTGGTGGGTTCGCGGTGCCGGAGCCGGGCTCCGGGGCCCCTATCGGCTGATGACGCGGGTGTCCGGTACGGACCGACCGGCTTCGCCCCTGGCCGTGCGGCGGCCTGTCACCAGTCCTCCGAACGCTCCCAGCGCGACCAGGCCCATCGCGCCGGCGGTCGCCATGCCCTTCGCACCGTCGACGACGAAGTAGGCGGCCACCGCCACAGCGCCGTTGAACAGGAACAGGAACCACAACACGGGCCGTGTCGACAGGAACGCCTTGATCCTGGGCTTCTTCGCGATGCGTGTTCCCGCCACCAGCGACACGGCGACCCCGGCGAGCGTGGCGACGTTCTTGTCCGTGCCGTCCAGAACCGCGCCGGCTCCCACGGAGGCGGCCATGCCGACTACCAAGAACGACCAGAGCAGCAGATCGGCGACCAACGACTTCAGGGTGGCAAACAGCGACTTCGGCTTCATCGTGTTCCTCAGGGGCGGGGAGCTCGGGGCTCTCGTGGTCTGGGCCTCCCACGATTCCGTCGCTCGCCTCTCGGCACACGGAAGCGGACTCCCGAACCGGGGGTGTAGCCCACTGCACCCCGCGGGAACTCGCCCACCTCAACCGATATTTGCGTAACTCAAGTAAATCACTTAACTTCCTGCCATGTGGAAATCGGTGCAGCGCGCCGGGAAGGCCACCGCTCACCTCTTTCTGACGGCGCTCATGGCGTTCGGCACGTGGATCTTCATCACCGTGCTGCTGATCACCGCCGTCGGCACGCTGGCACTGGCCGGTATCTGGCTGCTGCCCGAGACGGTGCTGCTCGTCCGGCGGATCGCGGGGGCCAAGCGGAACCTCACCGCTGCCTGGACCGGCGTGAAGATCCCCGAGGTGTACCAGCCCCTGACCGGCACCGTGCGCGAGCGGGTGGTCATGGCGGTCCGGGATCCCGGTACCCGCAGGGATCTGCGCTGGATGGTCGCCTACTGGTTCTACGGCGCCCTGCTCGCCCTCGCCCTGCCGCTGTGGCCGGTCGGGCTGCTCGTCGACGGCGCGTGGTGCGGGCCGCTGCGCCGCGAGGCCGTCGTGCTGCCGCTGATCGTGCGACTCGCGGACCTGGAGGCCGACTGGTCGACGGCCCTGCTCAAGCCGTCCCCGCAGGCACTGCTGACGGCCAAGGTGGAGCGGCTGGCCCAGACGCGGGCCGACGCGATCGCCGCGCACGGTGCCGAACTGCGCCGTATCGAGCGTGATCTGCACGACGGGGCGCAAGCCCAGCTCGTGGCGCTGTCCATGCGGATCGGGCTGGCCAAACGCGCCTACGGCCGGGACCCGGAGACCGCGCGCAAGTTGCTCGACGAGGCACAGGACCAGGCCGAGAAGGCGCTGGCGGAGCTGCGGAACGTCGTCCGCGGCATCCATCCGCCGATCCTGACCGACCGAGGCCTCGTCGGCGCGCTGCGGGCGCTGGCCGCGAGCAGCGGCCTGGAGGTCGCCCTGGACGACGGGGGTCTGGAGCAAGGGGTGCGGGCGCCTGCGGCCGTGGAGGCGGCGGCCTATTTCGTGGTGGCCGAGTCGCTGACCAACGTGGCCAAGTACAGCGGGGTGCCCCGCGCGGAGGTCCGGCTCGTCCGGGCTCGGCGCAGCCTGCGGGTCCGGATCCGGGACGAGGGCCGTGGCGGTGCCGTCGAGACCGGCGGCTCGGGGCTGCTCGGCATGCGGCGGCGGGTCGCGGCACTCGACGGAACGATGGAGGTGTCCAGCCCGGCCGGTGGGCCGACCGTGATCGAAGTGGAGTTGCCGTGCGTGTGGTGATCGCCGAGGACAACGCCCTCCTGCGGGAAGGGCTGGTCCTGTTGCTGACCTCGGCCGGACACGACGTCCTGGCCGTCGCGGGCAGCGGGCCCGAGATCATGCCCGCGCTCCTGGAGCACCGCCCGGACATCGCCGTACTCGACGTACGGATGCCGCCCGCTTTCCGGGACGAGGGTCTGCGCGCCGCGCTCGAAGCCCGGCAGGCGATTCCCGGACTGCCGGTGCTGGTCCTCTCCCAGTACGTCGAGGAGTCGTACGCCGGCGAACTGCTGGGCGGCGGCACCAACGGGATCGGCTATCTCCTCAAGGACCGGGTCGGCCGGGTCGACGAGTTCCTCGACGCACTGGAACGGGTCGCCGCCGGCGGCACCGCGCTGGACCCCGAGGTGGTCTCCGAACTCCTCACCCGCCGCAAGGACTCGCCACTCGACTCGCTCACCCCGCGCGAGCGTGAGGTGCTGGCGCTGATGGCCGAGGGCCACGACAACGCGACCATCGCCCGGACCCTCGTCGTCACCGAGCGCGCGGTCCACAAACACATCGGCAACGTCTTCCTCAAACTCAGCCTGCCGCCGAGCGACAGCGGCCACCGCAGGGTCCTGGCAGTCCTCGCCTACCTGGCCCACACACCAAAGGCGTGAACGTCCGAAGGGACCTGCTCACCACACGCGTTGAGGGCTGACGAGCGGCTGCGTCCGGAACGCCCGGACCGGCCAGGGTCCGCGGTGGTTCCGGTTCTTGACCCGGATGTCCCCTTTGCCGAGGCCTCTGCCGGCAAGGCTCCGGCCTGCGCCGATGTCCGGGGCATTGCCGTACCCACTCTCCTTCGAATACGGTTCAATCAGCTAACTAATTTCACCAATCTGTACACGTAACCCGATGGCCATGGACGGGCCCTGAGCGCCGAAGCGTCTCCGGTTGCCGCGCTTCCCCGAGAAGTGGCCGAGAGAAGGGTGTGACGAGTGCAGGGAACAGAAAGTCCGTCCCGGTGAGCGGGACACACGGAGAGTCCCCCGTAAGTCCCACGACACCTGCCGAGTTGCGCGGACTCGGCCTCCGAACGATGGCCTCGGTCGTCAACGCCCCCCTCGCCGAGGACGCCGACCTGCGTGACGACGGTGTGGGTGCGGACCTCGTGGAGATCGGTCTGGTCAGCGTCTGGGCCGAGCTCTGGGCGCGCGAGGGTCTGGCACGACGGGACCGCAGTCTGGTCACGCTGTACTGGGCCGTGCACCGGTCAGCCTTGGAAGGTCTCCTCGACCAGGTCCGTGCTCGGCTAGTCCAGCTGAATCGGGGAACTGCGGGCCACAATGCCGTATGGGCAGCAAGATCCAACGGCGGACCAAGTTGCTCAGGCCCTCCAGAACATCAACATCGCCGCCGGAGACCATCCGAGATCGCTGGAGGGGCACAGCACGCTCTTCCACGGGCAGCGATCGTATGGGCCGTTTTGACCATCCTGGCGGCGACTACTGCGGTCACTGCGTCGAACATGTGGATCTGAGCCGAGCCCATCTACGAGGGCACATCCAGGGCACATGAGCCTGGGAAACGGCGTTGACCCGTGAGAACTACGGAGATGAGTTTTCCCAGGTCAACACACACTCCACCGAGAAACCCCAGCTCAGCAACCCGCCCCTCCCATTCGCTGCACCTGTGCCAGGTCAGTGGCAGATCGGTAACCTGCCCGCCCTCGTCGTCATCGACGTCGGCTATGCCGTGACCGCCTTGCCGCAGGCATGAGCGCGGCGCAGAGTTCGCGTTCGAGGTGGCGGCCCCTTGGTCGGTCCCGTCCCGTGACCACGGTGTCGACACCACCCACCATGGGAAGCCCGTCGCCAGTGCCTTCTCCCGCTGCTGGTCCGGCGCTCGGCCTGGGCCGACCACCAGCTTCCCATCCTCGAAGGATATCCGCCCCCACAAGGGCGCGGGGCTCCAGCAGCGGCACAGCCGGCGCCGGCGAAACGGGGACCCGCAGCGCACATGACCTTCACTGCTGCAAGGTCGATACTGATGAGCAGGACGCCCGTCCACCGGCCTCAAGGGATCCTCGGAGAGACTGATGACTCGTCAGTTAAGTCAGCATCTGGTCAGCATCAGTACCGCCAGGACCCGCCGCCAAGCGCCTGAGACCGCCAAGATCAACACCCGGCTACACCTCGCCTGAACAGGGAAACTGCAGGTCAGAGAACTACCTGCTAGGCTACTTGGGAGACAGCCATGAAGATGCTGATCAACGTCCCGGAAACCGTGGTGGCGGATGCGCTGCGGGGCCTGGCGGCCGCCCATCCCGATCTCACCGTCGACGTGGAGAACCGGGTGATCGTACGGCGGGACGCCCCCGTCGCCGGGCAGGTCGGGCTGGTGTCCGGCGGGGGCTCCGGGCATGAGCCGTTGCACGGTGGATTCGTGGGCCCGGGGATGCTGTCGGCGGCATGTCCCGGTGAGGTGTTCACCTCCCCCGTTCCGGACCAGATGGCGCGCGCCGCCGCGGCCGTGGACAGCGGGGCCGGCGTCCTGTTCATCGTGAAGAACTACACGGGCGACGTACTCAACTTCGACATGGCCGCCGAACTCGCCGAGGACGAGGGCATCCAGGTAGGAAAGGTGCTCGTCAACGACGACGTCGCCGTCACCGACAGCCTCTACACCGCGGGCCGGCGCGGCACCGGCGCCACCCTGTTCGTGGAGAAGATCGCGGGCGCCGCGGCGGCCGAGGGACAGCCGCTGGAGCGGGTGGAGGCCATCGGGCGCCAGGTGAACGAGAACTCCCGCAGCTTCGGTGTCGCCCTGAGCGCCGTCACCACCCCGGCCAAGGGCAGCCCCAACTTCGATCTGCCGCCCGGGGAGCTGGAGTTGGGCATCGGGATCCACGGCGAGCCGGGCCGGGAGCGGCGGGCGATGATGACCTCGGGCGAGATCGCCGACTTCTCGGTCAACGCCATCCTGGAGGACCTGCCCGCGCGCAACCCGGTGCTCGCCCTGGTCAACGGCATGGGCGCGACCCCGCTGCTGGAGCTGTACGGCTTCAACGCCGAGGTCCAGCGGGTGCTCGCCGAGCGCGGTGTCACCGTCGCCCGCACGCTGGTCGGCAACTACGTCACCTCCCTGGACATGGCCGGCGCCTCGGTCACCCTCTGCCAGGTGGACGAGGAGCTGCTGCGGCTGTGGGACGCGCCGGTGAAGACGCCTGGCCTGCGCTGGGGAATGTGAGCGAGAGACCGCAGCGACCCGCGCCCGTACCGCAACGCAAGGAGATCCAGTGCTCGACGCCGACTTCTTCCGCCGCTGGATGGCGGCGACCGCCTCCTCCGTCGACCGTGAGGCCGAGCGGCTCACCGCCCTCGACTCCGCCATCGGGGACGCCGACCACGGCAGCAACCTCCAACGCGGGTTCAGGGCGGTGACGACCGCGCTGGCGGAGGAGGCGCCCGATACCCCGGGTGCCGTGCTGACGCTCGCCGGACGCCGGCTGATCTCCACGGTCGGCGGCGCGTCGGGGCCGCTGTACGGGACGCTGCTGCGCAGCACCGGCAAGGCGCTCGGCGACGCGGCCGAGGTCAGTGAGGCGCAGCTCGCCGAGGCGCTGCGGGCCGGGGTGGACAAGGTGATGGCGCTCGGCGGGGCCGCGCCCGGCGACAAGACGATGATCGACGCGCTGGTGCCGGCCGTCGACGCGCTCGGCGACGGCTTCGGTGCGGCACGGGCCGCCGCCGAGGAGGGCGCCCTGGCGACCACCCCGCTGCAGGCCCGCAAGGGCCGGGCGAGCTATCTCGGGGAACGCAGCATCGGTCACCAGGATCCGGGCGCCACCTCGTCGGCGCTGCTCGTCGCGGGACTTCAGGAGGCGGCCGATGAGTGACGGCAAGATGGTCGGGATCGTGCTGGTGTCGCACAGCGCGGAGGTCGCCGCCTCCGTCGCCGAACTGGCCAAGGGCCTGACGGGCGGCGGCACTGCAGTGCCGGTCGCCGCGGCGGGCGGCACCGAGGGCGGCGGGCTCGGCACCAGTGCGGAGCTGATCGCCGCCGCCGCCGCGTCCGTGGACCGGGGGGCGGGGGTCGCCGTCCTCACCGACCTGGGCAGTGCGGTGCTCACGGTGAAGGCACTGCTCGCCGAGGGCGACGAACTCCCGGACGGCACCCGCCTGGTGGACGCCCCGTTCGTCGAGGGCGCGGTCGCCGCGGTCGTGACGGCGGCCACCGGCGCCGACCTCGGCGCGGTGGAGGCGGCCGCCGTGGAGGCGTACTCCTACCGCAAGGTCTGACCATCCCCTGGGGGCGTCCGGCGGCTCATGGCAGCCATGTCGCCGCCGATCGCCCACTCCCCCACCGCACCACCCCGCCCGGCCGGGCAGCACCCCCTTCTCGCGGCCGACCCGATCCGCCGCACGGGTGCTGGTACCGGCCCGCCGCTAGCGGGCTGAAGGCGACCCCTCGGAAGCGCCGGTTCCGGCAGCGTCCGAGGGGTCGCCGCGTCAGCCGCCACACGTCGCTCCAGGTCGGCGCCGCCCGGACCGCGCGTCCGTCCCCGTACGCCGTACCACCGCGGTCCCGGCTGCCTCGAAACCGGAACTCACCACCGTGCGCGATCCCTTGACAGGCACTTCCCCCTTACCCAAAGCTACCGAACATTCGGTCGGTGGCGTGCGTTCGGCGACCCCACCGACTCCTCCTGGAGCAAGGAGTGGATCAAGGTGTCAGAGACAACAACCCCCGATACGGAACAGCCGCCCGCCAGAGCCGGCGGCTCCCCGATCGGTCACGCCACAGCGATCGGAGCCGCGGGCTTCGCATGGTGCTCGCTCGCCCTGGGGCTGACCACCATCGGCGCGTTCAGCGCGGCCAACGGCTCGATCATCCTGGTCGGGACGTTCTTCTACGGCGGCCTCGTCCAGCTGATCGCGGGCTTCTTCGCGCTGGCCGCGGGGGCGAGCTTCGCCGCCGCCTTCCTGACCGCCTACGGGGCGTTCTGGCTGGGCTACACCGCCATCGAGTTCTGGGTGGCCCCGCACATCGTGGCCCAGGCGATGAGCGCCGCGACGGCCAAGGGGGCGGCGAGCGGACCGGAGGAGGGGGCCGCGGCCGGGCACTCGGTCGCGCAGTCGCTGGGCATGTTCCTGATCGCCTGGCTGGTCGTCACCGTGGTCTTCGCGGTGGCCAGCACCGGCACCAACGGGGTCGTGCTGACCGCGTTCGGCCTGCTCACGCTGACCATCGTCATGCTGATCACCGCCTACCTGGGCGCCTCCGGCGCTGGGGTGCCGCAGGACTTCGCCCTCAAGTCGGCGGGCTGGCTGGAGATCGTCCTGGCCGCGGTCGCCTTCTACCTCGTGCTGGCCGAGCTGACCAACGAGAACTTCGGCCGGAACCTCCTGCCGCTGTTCCCGCTGAACCGCCGACCGCTGCTCGGGGCGGCACAGCCCGTGTTGTCTGCGTGATCCGTACGGCGCGCGCCGCCCGTCGGCCCGCATGACAAGGACGTGCCCATGAACACACCCATGAGGAACACCCGCCTGCGTGCCGGAGCGGCCGTACTGGGTCTGCTCGGCGCCCTGACCTCAGGGCAGGCGGCCGATGCGGCCGCCCCGTCCGGCACCCGGTGGCAGCCCGAGCCCGCCTCCTACGGAGTGAGCACGCCCGAGCACACCACCGTCAGAATGGACGACGGGGTCAGTATCTCCGTCGAGGTGATCTACCCGACCGACCCGGCGACCGGCGCGCGGGCGACCGGGACCTATCCGGTGCTGCTGACGCAGAACCCGTACGGCACGGCCCGCTCCGACCCGACCGGCACCGGTGACTACTTCGTGCGGCGCGGCTACATCTACGTGGCTTCCGCGGTACGCGGCACCGGCGCGTCCGGCGGCCAAGTCGACTGGTTCGGCGGCCGCCAGGGCAAGGACGGGGCCGAACTCGTCGACTGGGCGGCCCATACGCTGTCCGGCGGCGACGGCCGGGTCGGTCTCGACGGCTGCTCCTACCTCGGGGTCAACCAGTGGTTCACCGCGGCCGCGGTGGGCAAGCACTCTCCCCTCAAGGCGATCACACCGTTCTGCACGGACTCCGACTTCTACAACGACCTCACCGCCGACGGCGGCATCCCCACCACCTTCGTGGCCGGCATCGCACGGGCCGAGCCGCGCGGGCCGGAGGACGACCCCGCCAGCGACCCCCAGTCCGTCACCATCGCCCAGCAGGCGAACGGCGGCTCACGCTCGTACAACGACGCGTACTGGCAGGCGCGGAACGTGCGGAAGCTCATTCCGCGGATCGTGGCCAACGGCATCCCCGCGCTCACCGAGAGCGGCTGGAACGACCTGTTCCCCGGCGGCAACCTCGGTGCCTACGTCTCCGCGCAGAACGCGTACCACCACCGGCCGTTGAACACCCCCGTCACCGCCGGACAGCCGGTCACCGGTCGCTACCAGGCGATCGTCGGGCCCTGGACGCACGGCGAGCATGTCGACGAGAGCACTCTTCAGGCCATCCGCCTGGAGTGGTTCGACACCTGGCTCAAGAACGAGCCCACCGGCATGGCGTCCACCTCCACGCCCCTGCACCTGTTCGAGAACGGCGCGAACCGCTGGGTCGACAGTGCCGCGTGGCCCCCGTCGGACCACGCCCGGACCTACTACCTCGGCGACGGCTCCCTCACCCCGGGCAAGCCGTCGGCCGCCGGCCGGGACAGCCTGGCCTGGGCGGCGGCGAGTTCCGCGAACACCCTGACGTACACGACGGCTCCGCTGACCCGGGCCGCCGTCCTCGACGGACCGACCGACGTCACCCTCTACGCCGAGTCGACGACACCCGAGACGGAACTCACCGCGACGCTGAACATCGTCGCGCCCGACGGCACTGTGACCAAGCAGGCCGACGGGATCCTGCTCGGCAGTCAGCGCGCGCTGGACTCCCGGGACAGCTGGTACGGAGACAACGGCACCCTGCTGAAGCCGGGCCACCCCTTCACCCAGGCCTCCCAGCGGGCGGTGGTGCCCGGCAGGACCACGCGCCACGACATCTCGCTGCTGTCGAACCTCACCCGGATCCCGGTCGGTTACCGCATCCAGATCGTCGTCAACAGCCGGCCGCCGGCCGGCTTCCACGCCTCGCTCCTGCCCACCCCGCAGGAGCAGGCCGCTCTGGCGGGCGGGACCTACACGGTCGAGCGCTCTCCGCGGGCGGCCTCGTTCGTGAACCTGCCGCTGACCTCTCCCGGCTCCTTCACGACCAGCCCCGTCGACTGGGGCCCGTCCTCCTGAGGAGCTGAAGCGCTCTCGAGGGGCTCGGTACCGCAATCCGGTGCCGGGCCCCTCCGGCATGCCGTCGGTCGGCCGGTGAACTCCCGTCGCCGGACGGACAGTTGGTGGCGCCTCTCCGGGGCGGGGCCGTCCGCTCCGGGCGGCCTGAAACCGTTGTCGCGGTACTCGAAACCCTAGCTCGCAACCACCAGTTCCAGCCGTTGTTCTGATGCGCTCATGACAGCCGCGATCACGGGGTGTCAATCTGCTCTCCGAAAGTTCACCGCCCCCTCACAGCCGGCTCACGTAAAACCCACATCGCGCCACCCTTCTCCGGCACGGCCGAGCAGACGCCATCCCGTCACGCCGTGCCCTTCCCCCCGCCCCCTCCCCCCAACTCACCCGCGCGCCGCCGGACGGCTAGACCCAGCCGACCCGCTCTCCCGGGCTCCACCGGGCCCGACCACCCCACAGCAAGGAGAACGCCATGTCCCGGCAGGACGGTCACCATCGTCGCGTCAGATACAGCGTCACCCTGGCGCTGACCGCCGCAACCACCCTGCTCGCGGCCGGTATCCAGAACGGCACCGCGCTGGCCGCGGCCGGCGACCAGCGCGGCCCCGCCAGGATCCAGGCCACCCCCAGAGCCGGAGCGGCCCCCGCCGCGCTCTCGCCGGCGAAGCGCACCGCGCTGCTCAAGAGCGCCACGACAGATGCCCCCGGCACCGCGAACGCCCTCGGCCTCGGCGCCCGAGAGAAGCTCGTCGTCAAAGACGTGACCCAGGACGCCGACGGCACCACGCACACCCGCTACGAACGCACCTACGCCGGCCTGCCCGTCCTCGGCGGTGACCTGGTCGTGCACGAGAACGGCGGCCGCCTCACCGTGTCGAAGGCCACGAAGGCGGCCCTCACGCTTCCCTCCACCACGGCGAAGATCTCCTCGGCCGCGGCGAAGGCCCAGGCGCTCAGCACCGCCGCGAAGGCCGGCGCCGAGCAGCCCAAGGCCGACCGCGCCCCCCGGCTCGTCGTCTGGGCCGCCTCGGGCAAGCCCACCCTGGCCTGGGAGTCGGTGGTCGGCGGCTTCCAGGACGACGGCACGCCCAACGAACTCCACGTGATCACCGACGCGGCGTCGGGCAAGCAGCTGTTCCGGTACCAGGGCGTCGAAACCGGCACCGGCACCGGGCAGTTCAACGGGAGCGTGCCCCTCAGCACCACACTCTCCGGCTCGACCTACCAGCTCGTCGACGGCGACCGTGCCGGACACCGCACGTACGACCTGAACCAGGGCACCTCCGGCACCGGCACCCTCTTCACCGACGACAACGATGTCTGGGGCGACGGCACAGCGGCCAACCGGCAGACCGCGGGCGTGGACGTCGCCTTCGGCGCGGCGGCCACCTGGGACTTCTACAAGAACGTCTTCGGCCGCAACGGCATACGCAACGACGGCGTCGCCGCCTACAGCCGTGCCCACTACGGCAACAACTACGTCAACGCCTTCTGGCAGGACGCCTGCTTCTGCATGACGTACGGCGACGGCTCCGGCAACACCCACCCGCTCACCGCGCTCGACGTGGCCGCCCACGAGATGAGCCACGGCGTCACCGCCGCCACCGCGGGCCTCACCTACTCCGGCGAGTCGGGCGGCCTGAACGAGGCGACCTCCGACATCTTCGCCGCCGCGGTCGAGTTCTACGAGAACCTGCCCGCGGACGTCCCGGACTACGAGGTCGGCGAGAAGATCGACATCAACGGTGACGGCACCCCGCTGCGCTACATGGACAAACCGTCCAAGGACGGCGCGTCCAGCGACAACTGGAGCCCGTCCCTCGGCGGACTCGACGTCCACTACTCCTCGGGCCCGGCCAACCACTTCTTCTACCTGCTCTCCGAGGGCAGCGGTGCGAAGACCGTGAACGGGGTCGCCTACGACAGCCCCACCTACGACGGCCGGCCGGTGACCGGCATCGGTATCGAGAACGCCCAGCAGGTCTGGTACCGGGCGCTCACCACCTACATGACGTCGAGCACCAACTACGCGGGCGCCCGTACGGCCACCCTCCAGGCCGCGGCCGACCTCTTCGGCGCCTACAGCCCCTCCTACCTCGCCGTCGCCGACGCGTGGGCGGCGATCAACGTGGGCAACCGGATCGCGCTCGGCGTCAACGTGGCACCGATCGCGGACCAGATCAGCGGTGTCGGGCAGGCGGTGTCGCTCCAGACGGACGCGTACACCACGAACTCCGGCGCGGGACTGACGTACACGGCGACCGGTCTGCCGGACGGACTGACCATCAGCGACACGGGTCTGATCTCCGGCACCCCCACCACGCTCGGCACCAGTGACGTGACGATCACGGTCACCGACGCCACGGGCGCGTCCGCCACCGAGCACTTCTCCTGGGAGGTGGCCTACGTCTACGCCAGCGCCACCCGGGTCGACATCCCCGACAACGGCGCCGCGGTGGAGTCCCCGGTCACCGTCACCGGCCGCACCGGGAACGCCTCCGCGACCACCCAGGTCTACGTCAAGATCATCCACACCTACCGGGGCGACCTGACCGTCGACCTCGTCGGCCCCGACGGAACCGTCTACTCCCTCCTGAACCGCAGCGGCGGCTCCGCCGACAACGTCGACCAGACCTTCACCGTCAACGCCTCCGCACAGTCCCTGAACGGCACCTGGAAGCTCCGGGTCCAGGACCGGGCCGCGATCGACGTCGGCTACATCGAGCAGTGGCGGCTCGTTCCCTGAGTCCAGCCGGCCTCACACAGGAGCGGTTGTCCCGGCACGCCCACCGCGTGCCGGGACAGCGGCTCCCGCCCCGCCTCCCTAGGCGAGACCGCCCGCCACGACCGCGAAGGCCGCGCGCATGGTCGCCGCGAGTTCGGCCTCCGCCGTGGCCGGGTCCGTCGTCCCGTCGGCGACCCGCCAGGCATAGTGCTCGACGGCCGCGCGCAGGGCCGCGTTGAACATGGCCGCCTGGATGGCCGGACGGAGAGCATCGGCGGGAAGGCCCGCACGCTCGGCGAGGGCCCGGGCGAACGCGGGTTCGGCCTCGTCGTAGGTCCCCAGCCACTCCGCACGCAGGCCCGGCTCGGTGCGGGTCAGGCGGACCAGGGCGCCGATGGTGGCACGGTCGGGGCCGCGCACCAGGCGGCTGTCGGTCGGTACGGCGCTCTCGAAGGCCTCCTCCAGCGGCCGGCCCGGCCGCCAGGCCCGCAGACAGTCGGCGACCGTCTCGATGCCGGCCGCGAACAGCGGCCGTACGCAGGCCTCCTTGCTCGGGAAGTAGCGCCACACCGTACGTGCGGAGACCCCGACCGCCTGGCCGATCTGCTCGCCCGTGGTCGCCGCCACCCCCTGCGCGACGAACAGGTCCACCGCGGCACGGGCGATCTCCAGTCTGGTCTCTGCCTTGCGCTCCTCGGTGAGCGGCGGCCGTCCCGTGCGTCCCCCTGCGGTCATCTGTCCCTCCGGTTCCGGCGACTGCTGCACCGAGATTCTCTCCGAGGAGCCGAAGCACGGAAAATTCCGGCCGCGACTTCATGTCGCTCGATGTCATTAAGTCGTAGGGTGTGCCCGTCACCGGGCGCAGGACGCCCTCGAACCGCCTGATGGGAGCACCACATGGCCAGCGGACTCGACGGGCGCGCCGTCATCGTCACCGGCGCGGGATCGGGGATCGGGCGGGCCGCCGCGCTGGCCTTCGCCAGGGAGGGCGCCCGGGTCGTGGTCGCCGACCTGAACGCCGAGGGCGCCGGCGCCACGGTCAAGGAGATCGAGGAGGCGGGCGGTACGGCCGTCGCCGTCACCGGCGACCTCAGTGAGCGGTCCGTGGTCGACGAGGTGGTCGCGACCGCCGTGGCGCGGTTCGGCGCGGTGGACGTGCTGGTGAACAACGCCGGGATCATGGACCGGATGTCGGCGCTGGGCGAGGTGAGCGACGCCGAGTGGGAGCGGGTGATACGGGTCAACCTCACCGCGCCGTTCCTGCTCACCCGCGCGGTGCTGCCGCACATGCTGACGGCCGGCCGGGGCGCGATCGTCAACACCGCCTCCGAGGCCGGTCTGCGCGGCAGCGCGGCCGGCGCGGCCTACACGGCCTCGAAGCACGGTGTCGTCGGCCTGACCAAGAACCTGGCGGTGATGTACCGCAACCAGGGCATCCGGGCCAACGCCATCGCCCCCGGCGGCACCAGGACCGGGATCGAGCTCGACCTGGCGGAGGGCGCCCACGGGCCGGCCGCGCTCGGCCCGTACTTCGGCAACGCCGGCCAGGTCTCCGAACCCGAGGAGCAGGCGGCCGCGATCGTCTTCCTGGCCTCGGACGCGGCCGGCAACATCAACGGCGCGATCCTGCCGGTGGACAACGGCTGGGCGGCCGTCTGACCCCCGGGCCGGGGGCGGCCGGTCAGCCGCCCTCGGTGAACAGCGCGGCCAGGCGCTCCCCCTCCGCCTGCGCCGCGTCGCCGTCCTCGATCGGTTTGATCACGGAGTCCTTGAAGACGATGTAGGTGACACCGGAGGGCACCCCGCCGACGCGCGGGTCCGGGTCCACGCCCAGCCCCTTCGCGGTGGCGTACGACGCCTCGCCGATGATGTCGCTGGGTCCGGTGTCGCCGACGACGGCGTACTGCACCCGGTCCTTGTAGATCACGGCGACGACCGCACCGCCCTCGATGCCGGACTTCCGATAGTCCCAGCGGCTGCTGGGGCCCGGTACGACGACGTAGGGCAGCGTCTCCGCGTTGAGGTGGCTGCCGTCGGACTGCTGGAAGGCGGTGGCGGCGGAGAACGCCGGGTCGGCGGTGCGGTTGCAGTGGTCGGTGACCTGGCCGTCGCAGTCGATGTCGAGGTCGGCCTCCCAGAAGACGGCCTGGTCGGTGCCGCACACGGGGACGGTGGCGGCGGTTCCGGCGTCGGTGCGATAGCGGCCCTTGGACACCTCGGTGCAGTCGCGCATCCGGGCCCGCAGGTCGGTGGCGGTGATGCGGTGCCGTGCTCCGGGGGCGGTGAGCGAGGCGGCGGGGGCGGGCAGGGTGGTCGGGGCGAGCAGGGCGGCGCCGGCCGTGGCCAGCGTCAGCGTCTGGAGACGCACGATGAGGGACCCTCTCCGTGGGGGACATGGAGTCAACCGGTCCAATGTGGTGGGGGCGGGGCGGCCGGGCCAGGAAGCGGAGGCCGTAGAGGGCCGTTCGGAGCAACGAAGTGACACTCCGTGAGAATCCGTCAGGGGCCGGGGCGCTGAGCCGGTGTCAGCCCAGTCGCCCCGGCCGCCCGCGTCGGCGCGGGATCAGCGACGACAGCGTTCCGCGCCACGGGCGCGAACTCCCCTTCCCTCTCGGGAAGTTCGGCCGTAGAGCCCTCAGCATACGTAACTCTCCCCCGCTGTCTCCAATACGGCCCTCTTGATGTCCGCATCCCGGGCAGGCCATATTGGTCCGGACCTTTGCCGTACTGCCGTCCCCGGGGAGGCGGAACCGTGCGCCGAGTTGTCGTCCTGGTCTGCGCCCTGCTGTTCATGACCTCCTGCGGCTGGGGCGGTACGGCCGACGGCGACAGCGGCCGGCTGCCCGGCGCCCCCACGGGGGTCACCGCGGCGGCCGGGAGCGCGACGAGCGTGCACGTGATGTGGAACGCGTTGCCGGCCGGCTCGGGCGTCCGCGTCTACGAGGTATATCGCGGCACCACGAAGGTCGTCGAAGTGCCGGGGTCGCAGCACATGGTGGACGTCACCAGGCTCAGGCCGTCCACCATGTATGCCTTCACCGTCCGGGCGCGGGGCGAGGACGGCAGCCTCGGCCCGCGCAGCCGTGCGGTGCGGGCGACGACGCCGGCGGTGGTCGCGGCGGACCGCTCGGCGCCGACCCGTCCGGTGCACCCGAGCGGCCGGGCCGTGGGCAGCCGTGCGGTGCAGCTGTCCTGGGGCGCCGCGAAGGACGACCGGGCGGTGGTGTCGTACGACATCTACCAGGGCGGTGCGAAGATCCACAGTGTGGGCGGGAACCAGACCGCGACCGTGGTCACGGGGCTGCGGCCGGGTACGCGCTATGTGTTCACCGTCCGGGCCCGGGACGCGGCCGACAACCTCTCGCCGGCCGGCGCGGCGGTGCGCCTGGCCACACCGGGCAGCGACGACGGCCGGAACACCGCGCCGACCGGGTTCACGGCCAAGAGCCACGAGGAGAGCGGGGCGTACTACCTCGATCTGGCCTGGGATCCGCCGCGCCTGGACGGGGTGATCACGGAGTACCAGATCCGGCTCGACAGCGGTACGACGACCTCGCTGGTCTGGGGCGGCACCCCGCCCAAGGGCCACTCGACCTACAGCTTCTATGTGGGGCGGGACCATGGGGTCGTGCACCATGTGCGGCTGCGGGCGCGGCTGCCGGACGGGACCTGGGGCGGCTGGTCGGCGCAGCGGGCCGTGACGACGGGTGCGTGATCCGCCCCCCGGCCTGGGCCGGGCGGAGGAATAGATCACCTGGACGGCCGTCCCCGGGTGCGGCGCGGGCCGGGGCCGCCTTGGCTGACCCTGAGGCAGCACGGGAGTCTCCGATCCTCGGCGGCGCAAGGGACGTTCCGCCTACCGTGCCGCCGGAGGGCAGCCACATGCGAAACTCACGACTTCTCCTCCGCTCCGGCCTGACCCTGGCGGCCGCCGCCGCGCTCCCGACCTGGCTCGCCGGGCCGTCCGCCGCCATCTCGGGCATCTCGGTGAGCACCACCGGCACCCAGGTCTCGGTGGTCACCAGCGCCTGCACGCAGAGCGGCGGCAGCTGGGGCAACGCCTCGCTGCTCAACAGCGGTCAGACCGCCTTCGCCCAAGGGCGGCAGGCGGCCCTGGCGGGCACGACGGTGAGCCAGTCCGCCGCCTGGTCGGGCGTGTCGCCGGGCACCTACACGGTGGTCGTCGTCTGCTCCAACGGCGGTACGGCGGGCACCCAGTCGGTGATCGTGTCCGGAACCGCCGCCGCGCCGCCGACGACCTCCTCCACCACCAGGTCGGCCGCGCCGTCCCGGGGCGTGATGGGCGGTCTGGGCGGCGCCGCCCGCGACTACGGCCCGCTCACGCTGGGCATCGGCGCGGCGCTGGTCGGCTCGGGCGTCATCGCCACCGGCTGGTACCTGCGCAAGCGCTCGAAGCCGTACCGGCTCTGACCCCGCTCAGGTCTCCGGGAGTTCGCCGAACTCCCGCAGGGCCTGGCCGAGCCACTGTGTCCAGAAGGACTCCAGGTCGATGCCGGCCCGCAGCACCAGGTGCCGCAGCCGGTCCTCGGGGGCGTCCCTGCCCGGCGGGAAGTCCCGCCGCTGGATCTCCTCGTACTCGGCCAACTGCCTTTGGTGCAGCTCCAGATGGCGGCGCAGGTCGGCCTCGAGTCCGTCGGTGCCGACGACCGCCGCCGCGCGCAGCCGCAGCAGCAGCACGTCCCGCTGCGGCTTGGGGTCCTGGGAGGCGGCGGTCCAGCGGGCGAGTTCGGCGCGGCCCGCGGGCAGGACCTCGTAGCTCTTCTTCTGCCCGCGGGCCGGCTGCTCGGCCGGCAGGGTGCGGATGTAGCCCTCGGCCTCCAGTTTTCCCAGCTCGCGGTAGATCTGCTGGTGCGTGGCCGACCAGAAGTAGCCGATCGACCTGTCGAACCTGCGGGTCAGCTCCAGCCCGGACGACGGCTTCTCCAGCAGGGCGGTGAGGATGGCGTGCGGGAGTGACATGGGCTCATCCTAGGGACGGCCCCTACAGGGCCGCCGCCAGCTCGGTGCCCTGCTTGATGGCCCGCTTGGCGTCCAGCTCGGCGGCGACGTCGGCGCCGCCGATGAGGTGCGCGTGGCAGCCGGCGGCGACCAGCTCCTCGTACAGGTCCCGGCGCGGTTCCTGCCCGGTGCACAGCACGACGGTGTCGACCTCCAGGACGGTGCTCTCCCCGTCGACGGTGACATGCAGCCCGGCGTCGTCGATCAGGTCGTACCGCGCGCCCGGGACCATGGTGACGCCCCGGTGCTTGAGTTCGGCGCGGTGGATCCAGCCGGTGGTCTTGCCGAGGCCGGCGCCGACCTTGCCGGTGCGGCGCTGGAGCAGGTGGACGGTGCGCGGGGGCGCGGGGCGCTCGGGGTCGGCGAGGCCGCCGGGTGCCCGGTAGTCCATGTCGACGCCCCAGTGCCGGAAGTACGTCGCAGGGTCCTCGCTCGCCTTGTCGCCGCCGTCGGTGAGGTACTCGGCGACGTCGAAGCCGATGCCGCCGGCGCCGAGGATCGCGACCCGGTCGCCGACGGGGGCGCCGTCGCGCAGCACATCGAGGTAGCCGAGGACGCGGGGGTGGTCGACGCCGGGGATGTCGGGGGTGCGCGGGGTGACGCCGGTGGCGACCACGACCTCGTCGTAGCCGGTGACGTCCTCGGGCTCGACGGTCGTGCTCAGGCGTACGTCCACGCCGTGGGCGTCGAGTTGGTGGCGGAAGTAGCGCAGGGTCTCGTCGAACTCCTGCTTGCCGGGGATCTTGCGGGCCACGTTCAGCTGGCCGCCGATCTCGGCCGCCGCGTCGAACAGGGTGACCTGGTGGCCGCGTTCGGCGGCGGAGACCGCGCAGGCGAGGCCGGCCGGTCCCGCACCGACGACCGCGACGCGCTTGCGCAGCCGGGTCGGGGCCAGGACCAGTTCGGTCTCGTGGCAGGCGCGCGGGTTGACCAGGCAGGAGGTGATCTTGCCGCTGAAGGTGTGGTCGAGGCAGGCCTGGTTGCATCCGATGCAGGTGTTGATGGCCTCGGGCGTGCCGGCCGCGGCCTTGGCGACGAAGTCGGGGTCGGCGAGCATCGGGCGGGCCACGGAGACCATGTCCGCACCGCCCTGGGCGAGCAGCTCCTCGGCGAGTTCCGGGGTGTTGATGCGGTTGGTGGTGACCAGCGGGACGGAGACCTCGCCCATCAGCCGCTTGGTGACCCAGGTGTAGGCGCCGCGCGGCACCGAGGTGGCGATGGTGGGGATCCGGGCCTCGTGCCAGCCGATGCCGGTGTTGATGATGGTCGCCCCGGCGGCCTCGACGGCCTTGGCGAGGGTGATCACCTCGTCGAGGGAGGAGCCGCCGGGCACCAGATCCAGCATGGACAGGCGGTAGACGATGATGAAGTCCGCGCCGACGGCCTCGCGCACCCGCCGGACGATCTCGACGGGGAACCGCATCCGGTTCTCGTACGACCCGCCCCAGCGGTCGGTGCGGTGGTTGGTGCGGGCGGCGACGAACTCGTTGACGAGGTAGCCCTCGGAGCCCATGATCTCGACGCCGTCGTAGCCGGCCTGCCGGGCGAGGCGGGCGGCGCGGACGTAGTCGTCGATGGTCCGCTCGACGTCCTCGTCGGTGAGTTCGCGAGGCGGGAAGGGGCTGATCGGGGCCTGGAGCGGGCTGGGCGCGACGAGGTCCCGGTGGTAGGCGTACCGGCCGAAGTGCAGGATCTGCATCGCGATCCGGCCGCCCTCGCGGTGCACGGCCTCGGTGACGGCCCGGTGCCGCTCGGCCTCCTCCCCGGTGGTGAGCTTGGCGCCGCCCTCGTACGGCCGGCCCTCCTCGTTGGGCGCGATACCGCCGGTGACGATGAGGCCCACTCCCCCGCGGGCCCGGGCCGCGTAGAACTCCGCCATCCGCTCGAAACCGCGCTCGGCCTCCTCCAGGCCCACGTGCATGGAGCCCATGAGCACGCGGTTGGGCAGGGTGGTGAAGCCCAGGTCGAGGGGTTGCAGCAGATGCGGGTAACGGCTCATCGGGACCTCCGTGCGCGGTGTCTTCGCATCAGTTCTAAAGGACCGCGCACGGATTATGCAACTAGTTGCACAAAGCCTCCGGGGTGACGTGTCTCAGATCACCGGTCACCGGCTTTCGAGCAGGACGTGCAGCTCCCTCTCCTGGTCGCCGGAGGCGGAGGACAGGGTGCGCACCGTGAACAGGGAGTCGAGGGTCGTATGGAGCCGGTTGATCGCCCAGTAGCCGCCCTGCGCGTCGGCCTCGACCGAGGCCGCGAGCCGGGGCGGCGGGGTGCACTCGTGGGCGTCGGTGACCTCGAACGTGCCGAGCCACACCATCGGGCGGGACTCGTGGAGCTGCTGGGGCACGTCCTCGGCCTCCCGGTCGGACTCGAAGCACTGGCACAGCGCGTCGAACACGATCCGGGCGTCTTCCTTGCTGCATCCGCTGATCTCAAGCGAGACGGGTTCCTCGTGCAGTCGCTCGGGGCCCATGGTGATCGCTCCTCTCATGGCGATGGCGCGGAATCACGGGTTCCCCCGCGAACCGCGCCATGCCAACAGAAAAGCACCGATTTCCGGGTACTGCATCACCCGGTGCACCACCCGGGAAGGGACTCAGCCCCGAGTGAACTTGTACGTCTTGCTGTCCGTGAGGATGCAGAACCCGGGCGACATCACGATGACGCGCAGGGTGCCGGTGCGCCGGTCGTAGTCGATGCCCTCGGCCTCGAAAGTGCCCGAGCAGGAGCTGCGCAGCGGGAGCTGGCGCAGCGCGGTGACATGACCGGTGACGTTGCTCGACCCGGGCTGGGCGGACAGGTCGATCTGCAGCAGCGGCTTGGTGTAGCCGAAGAGGCTGCCGTCCGGGTCGTCCGAGGAGCACAGCAGCGTGGTGGCGCTGGAGAAGTCGCAGCCCTGCACGTCACGCACGGCGTGGTCCAGGTTGACGACGGAGGCCAGCGGGAGGTTCGCGGAAGGCGAGGTGCCCTTGTTGGCGCCCGGCGTCGGGAAGACCAGGAAGCGGGTCATCGTGCCGTACTCGCCGGAGAGCATGTACTGGCTGTCGGGCGTGATGGCGGACCAGGAGTTGTTGAGGGCCTCGCCGGAGGCGAGCGTGTGGACGTACTCCGACCAGGTGCCGTCGGGAGCCTGCACCCGGTACATCTTGGCGGTGCCCGAGTCCGCCTGGTAGGGCTCGACGTAGTAGCCGTCGTACGACTCGTCGGGGTCGCCGACGTGGTTCCAGCCGCGACTGGAGACGCCGATCGGGATGGTGCCGACGCCGGTGTAGCGGTTGGCGCTGTCGGCGGGGACCTCGACCGAGGTCAGGCCCTGGCTCTCGGTGAGCGGGTCGGCGCGGTCGGAGCCGGTCTCGGTCCAGGTGTCGGCGGCGGACGCCGGACCGGTCGAGAGGGCGAGGGCCGCGGCGAGGGCGACCAGGGCGGTCAGGCCTGCGCGACAACGTTGCCGGGTGGACGCGGACATGGAAGCCTACTCCTCGGTTCGGGGGGTGGGAGGCGCGTGCGGCGGTCAGTCTGGCGTGCCCCTGACAGACATGTACAGACCAATGGCGGAACGGGAAGGTGAACTCACGCCCCTGCCGCACCGGTGGTCGTTTCGCCGCACGGAAGCCGCCGTGGTGAGAGATGGTGGAAAAGTCGGCGGCGGCGTCGGAGAGTCGGGTGTGAGCGCGATAGAACAAGGGGAGTCGGCACGGGGGACGGCGTGCCGTGCGAAGGTTCGAAGGCGGTGCGTGGGATGAGTCCAGCCGAGGCTTCAGTGGCCGAGGGCGAGGAGCCGGTGCGCGGACCCGTGCGTCCGGGCGGGCTGCTCGACGTCCTCGGCATGGCCTCGGTCGTGCTGGACGCCAAGGGGCGCATCGTGCTGTGGAGCCCCCAGGCCGAGGAGCTGTTCGGCTACCCGGCCCGCGAGGCGCTCGGGCAGTACGCGGCCCGGCTGATGGTCCACGAACGCCATATCGATCTGGTCGGGAAACTGTTCGCGGACGTGATGAGCACCGGGCAGAGCTGGGCGGGCGGCTTCCCGATCCGGCACAAGGACGGCTCCACCCATGTGGTGGAGTTCCGCAACATGCGCCTCATGGACGCCAACGGCGACGTGTTCGCGCTGGGTCTCGCCGCCGACCAGTCGACCGTGCGCCGGCTGGAGCAGGACGTGGCGCTGTCCGAGCGGATCGTGAAACAGTCGCCGATCGGGCTGGCCGTCCTCGACACCGAGCTGCGGTTCGTGTCGGTCAACCCGGCGCTGGAGCGGCTCAACGGGGTCCCGGCCGAGGAGCACGTGGGGCGGACGCTCCGCGAGGTGCTGCCGCATCTGGATGCCGACGCCCTGGAGTCGGCGTACCTGCAGGTGCTGCGGACCGGCGAGCCGGTGATCGACCGGTCCACGGTGGGCAGGACGCCGGCCGACCCGGGCGAGGAGCACATCTGGTCGCTGTCGGTCTACCGGCTGGAGGACGCGCTCGACAACGTCCTGGGCGTGGCCACCTCGGTGGTGGACATCACCGAGCCCTACCGGGCCGGTGTCGAGGCCGAGAACGCGCGCCGGCGCCTGGCCGTGATCGCCGACGCCTCGACCCGGATCGGTACCACCCTGGACCTGGAGCGCACCGCCGCCGAGCTGGCCGGCGTCGCCGTGCCGGAGCTGGCGAACGTGGCGGTCGTGGGCCTCCTGGACACGGTGGTCGAGGGCCGGCGCAGCACGCTCGGACCGGCCGAGCCGGCCATGCTCCGCGCTCTCGCCGTGCGCGCGGAGCTGGACGCGGACGCGGTGCATGCGGCCGACACGCCGGGCACGGTCGCCCGGTACGCCCCGGACCGGCTGGTCACCTTGTGCGTACGGACCGGTGAGGCGGTCCTGGTGCCGCGGGTCAAGGACGAGGACCTGCCGAGGATCGCCCGCTCCCCCGAGGCGGCCGAGCTGCTGGCCCGGGCCGGGCTGCACTCGTACCTGGCCGTGCCGCTGATCGCCCGCGGCGAGGTACTGGGCGCCCTGGAGCTCAAGCGGACGCGCAATCCGGCGCGCTTCGACGACGACGATCTGCTGCTGGCCCGGGAACTGGCCGCCCGCGCGGCCGTGCAGATCGACAACGCCCGCTGGTACCAGAACGCCCGCACCACCGCGCTCACCCTCCAGCGCAGCCTGCTCCCCACCCACCCCCGGGTCACCAACGGCCTGGAAGTCGCCTCGCGCTACCAGCCGGCCGGCGCCACCGTCGAGGTGGGCGGCGACTGGTTCGACGTCATCCCGCTGGACGGCGGCAGAACGGCCCTGGTGGTGGGCGACGTGATGGGCAGCGGCATCAACGCGGCCGCGACGATGGGCCGGCTGCGCACCGCGACCAACACGCTGGCCTCCCTCGGCCTCGACCCGGCCGTCCTGCTGGAACACCTGGACAAGACCACCTCCGGCCTCGACCACTCCATCGCGACCTGCGTGTACGCCGTGCACGACCCGCGGCTGCGGCAGTGCCGGATCGCCAACGCCGGCCATCTGCCCCCGGTCCGGGTCCGCCCCGGCCGGCCGCCGGAACTGCTCGACCTGCCCACCGGGGTCCCGCTGGGCGTCGGCGGCATCCCCTTCGCCACGACGACCGTGGACTTCGAGCCCGGCGACGAGCTGGTGTTCTACACCGACGGTCTGGTGGAGACCCGCAGTGACTCGCTGGACGAGCGGCTGGACGCCCTGCTGGCCCTCCTGGACGACCCCGCCCGCCCGCTGGAGGAGGTCTGCGACCTGCTGCTGCGGGAGCTGCACCACCCCGACAACCACGACGACGTGGCGCTGCTCATCGCACGGGCGCAGGAACTGCCGTAGCCGCAACGGCCGACGGCTCCGTGGCCGCCGCCCGCGGGTTCATCGAATTCACAGGAACTGATTACCGGGTTCTTATCGGCGAACCACCACAATTCACAGAGAGGCATGCATCGCTGTGCCGCGTGCCGTTCGCCGATGGGAGCGAGCCGTGACGCACGAACCCGAGCAGGAACACCGCCGTGACGGCGACGGAACCGAACCGTCGGTCCCGCCGATGCCGGGCCATCCCCCGCAGGCCGACCCGGGGTGGGAAGTGCTCGCCGGACCGGGACCGGACCGTGAACCGGGTGCGCGGGTGCGCGCTCTGTGGCGCCGGCAGCCGGCCCGCGCGCGTGCCGTGACCGTCGCCTTCGCCGTCGGGGCGCTGGCCCTGGGCGGCACCGTGGCGTTCGCCGCCGGCTCCGGCGGGAACGGCCCCGACACGCCGCCTGCGGCCTCGGGGGCACCGTCGGCGCCCTCGGCTCCGGACGGGTACGGCCCCGGGCACGGCCCGTTCGGCATGGGCGGCATGGGTGTGCACGGCGAGGCCACCGTCAAGGACCCGGACACCGGCAAGTACGTGGTACGGGTCTGGCAGCGGGGCACGGTCGAGAAGGCGGACGGCGACCAGGTCACGGTGAAGAGCGACGACGGCACGTCGTGGACGTGGACCGTGGGCTCGGACGTCAAGGTGCGCGGCGACGCCGACTCGCTGAAGAAGGACGCCACGGCGTTCCTGGTCGGCACCCGCGGCGACGACGGCAAGCTGACCGCCTCGGCCGCGTTCTCGGGCGACTTCATGGGCCGGGGCGGCATGCACGACCACCGCGGCCCGTGGCAGCGCCCAGGCGACCGCTCACCGTCACCGAGCCCCTCGGACAGCGGGGCGACGACCTAGTAGTGCTTCGTTACGTCGGGTGATCTCGCCTGGTAGTGGGCATCGTCTTGGTATGAGGCTGGGGGAAGTGGAACGGCTCCGGGGTGAGTT
>NZ_JBICZJ010000037.1:0-64113 GCF_043201895.1 Streptomyces sp. NPDC048254 | reverse complement strand
GCGTTGACTTTTGGCACGCTGTTGAGTTCTCAAGGAACGGTCGCTTCCTTTGTACTCACCCTCTCGGGCTTTCCTCCGGGCTTCCCTTCGGTGTTTCCAACCTTACCAGATCCGTTTTCCGTTCCGTTCCCGGTCGGAATTCATTTCCGGTGGCCGTTGGAAGGCCTTTGCCTATTCGGTCGCCTTCCGGCTCTCTTTCGGCGTTTCCAACTTTATCAGAAGTTCTTGGCCGGTCTGACCGGCCACTCATTTCTGAGTAAATCGGAGGTGGCTTCGATGTTCGGAGAGAAGTCTCCGTTATGAAGCAGATCGATTCTAACGATCAGTCCTGAACTTGTCCAGTTCTAGGCAACTGTTTGAATCTACCTCCCCGCCGGACCTGTGTCAACAGGTCTTCCGGGGCGAAGAGGAGACTAGCAGCTCACGAGGGGTCTCCGCACATCAGGCGGCCGTCGGGACGACGGCGCTGCGCTCGGTCTCCTCAAGGTCGCCCGTCTCGCCGGCGCGGGCGGCACGGCCGCCGAGGACGAAGACATAGGCGAGGAAGGCCAGCTCAGCGACGATTCCGATGCCGATGCGGGCCCAGGTTGGCAGGCCGGACGGGGTGACGAAGCCTTCGATGGCGCCGGAGACGAAGAGGACCAGGGCCAGCCCGATCGCCATGCCTACGGCGGCGCGGCCCTCTTCGGCCAGGGCGGTACGGCGACTGCGCGGGCCCGGGTCTATGAGGGTCCACCCGAGGCGGAGCCCGGTACCCGCGGCGACGAAGACCGCGGTGAGTTCGAGCAGCCCGTGCGGGAGGACCAGCCCCAGGAAGGCGTCGAGACGGCCGGCCGAGGACATCAGGCCGAAGCCGACGCCCAGGTTGAGCATGTTCTCGAAGAGGATGTAGAGGACCGGGAGGCCGAGAAAGACCCCCAGGACCAGACACATCGCGGCGGCCTCGGCGTTGTTCGTCCACACCTGGGCGGCGAACGAGGCCGCGGGATGGCTGGAGTAGTAGGTCTCGTACTCACCACCGGGACGGGTCAGCTCGCGTAGCTGGCTGGGGGCGGCGATGGTCGACTGCACGTCCGGGTGGGTGCCGATCCACCAGCCAAGAAGGATCGCGATGGCGGTGGATATGAGCGCGGTGGGGACCCACCAGTGACGGGACCGGTAGACGGCGGCCGGAAATCCCTGCCCCAGGAAGCGGACGACATCGCGCCAGGTGGCACGGCGGGCCCCGGTCACAGCACTACGCGCGCGTGCCACGAGTTGGCTGAGGCGTCCGACGAGCTGTGGGTCGGGTGCGCTGGACTGGATCAGGGAGAGGTGTGTGGCGGTGCGCTGGTAGAGGGCGACGAGTTCGTCGGCTTCCGCTCCGTTGAGACGCCGCTGACGGCGGAGGAGCGCGTCGAGGCGGTCCCACTCGGCTCGATGTGCGGAGACGAAGACGTCGAGGTCCATCGGGTCTGCCTGCTCCTCGGCTGGTCGTCGACTGCCTGTCGTAGCTGTCAGCTTGTCGTACTGCGGCGCGATGCGCTCTCAGCTTGGCAGACTTGCGCTGTACGGGGCAGACCAGGGGAAGGCGGCAGGCGTGAGTGAGCTGGTGACAGGTGAGGCGGTGGCGCTCGAACTGCGTCCCGCGAGGCTGCCCAGCAGGGCGCTGGCCATACTGCTGGACCTGGTCGTGGCCATGACCGTGTACATCGGTGTGTCCATAGGCCTGGTGGCGGCCACGGCCTCGCTGGACGAGGCCGCACAGGTCGCCCTGTCGCTCGCGGCCTTCCTGTTGCTGCTGGTGGGCGGGCCGATCGCGGTGGAAACGCTGAGCCATGGGCGCTCGCTGGGGAAGATGGCCTGCGGACTGCGTGTGGTGCGCGATGACGGCGGACCCATCCGGTTCCGGCACGCGTTGGTGCGTGGTGCTCTCGGCGTGATCGAGATTCTGATGACGTTCGGGGTCGTCGCCTGTATCGCTTCGCTGGTCTCGGCGCGCGGCCGACGACTGGGGGATGTGTTCGCGGGGACTCTGGTCGTGCGTGAGCGGGTGCCCGCCGGGCAGACCCGATTCATTCCGCCGCCTCCGCCCTGGCTGGCGGGACGTTTCGCCGAGCTGGATCTGTCGGCCGTTCCGGACGGGCTGTGGCTTGCCGTCCGGCAGTATCTGACGCGGATGCAGCAGCTCGATCCGCAGGTCTCCTGGGCGATGGCCGAGCAGCTCGCGGCCGACCTCGCGGCCCGGACGGGGACTCCGGCGCCGCAGGGCATTCCGCCGGCGGCGTATCTGGCGGCGGTGGCACAGGAGCGGCAGGCGCGGGAGGCCCGGCGGGCCTTCGCCGGCCGTGCCCCCTCGGAGTCCGGTGCGCCGGGCGCGTACGGCCCCCCACAGACGCCAGGTGCTCCCTATGGACCGGGCGCGCCCCACGGCTACGCCCCGCCGGTGCCTCAGGGGCCCGCGCCGCTGTCGGCTCCGTACCGGCCCGGGCCCGCAGCGTCGGCCGGTACGTATCCCCCGCCCGCGCCGGTGGAACAGCCCCCGGCTGCCGCACCCGCCACCTCCCCGGCGACTTCCCCGGCGGCCGAACGGCCCTCCACCGGGTTCGTACCGCCGGCCTAGGACCGAACCCGAAGCCCGGTCAGTCGGCGAAGACGGACGGCGGCGACCGCAGGTCCTCCAGCTCGATTCCGGGTGCCGCCAGGACCACGTCGCCGGCCAGGTGCACGGCGTGCTGCTCTCCCGTGTCCAGGGCTGTGACCTGGTATTCGTCCACGGTCAGAGGGCCATTGTCAGTGGCGTGTGCTTCGCTTTTCACCAAGGCCCAGGACTGGTCCACGGTGCGCGGGGCGAGGACCGGGTCCGTGAAGGCCACGAGGCGTACGCGGGTCGCGGCGGCGGAAGGGGTGAGGCGCAGGAGACGGGCGGTGGCGACCAGAAACGCGGGGGAAGTGCCGGTGAAGGCGTGGGCGCGCACATGGCCTTCGGTGGCATGAGTGCCGGTGGGGTCCGTGCGGACCCAGGTGACGCCGTCGAGGGCGGCGCCGCGCACCTGCCAGCTCCCGGCGTGCAGTTCGAGGCGGATGGGGCGGCCGAGGTCGTCGATTGCCAGATCGACCGAGCCGCAGTGGTCACCGGAGGGGGTGGTCACCTGGGAGACATAACGCCAGCCGGAGGGGCCGGGGGCGCACTGGAAGTGTTCTTCGCCGAGGGGGGTGTGATCGTGCGGATCGTGGAGCGAATAGCGGCCGCGGGGCATGGGGGTCCTGGGTCTTAGCGGGCTGCCGGTCCGGTGCTCGGTCCTGCGGTACGGCCGCGGGGGCGGGCCGACGTCCCAAAGGGGCAGGCCCCCGACACGGGGGTGCGGGGGCCTGCCTCGATGGACCGGAGCGTCTGCCTCCGGGAGAGCGCGTCAGTGCACTGGCGTGCTCTCCCGGAGGGCGGGCCGCGGACTCAGCCGAGGCGCCTCAGCGGCGTTACCTCAGTAGCGGTAGTGGTCCGACTTGTAGGGGCCCTCGACCTTCACGCCGATGTACGAGGCCTGCTCGGGGCGCAGCGTCGTGAGCTTCACCCCGAGCGCGTCCAGGTGCAGGCGGGCGACCTTCTCGTCGAGGTGCTTGGGCAGCGTGTAGACGCCGACCGGGTACTCGTCGGGCTTGGTGAACAGCTCGATCTGGGCCAGGGTCTGGTCCGCGAAGGAGTTGGACATCACGAACGACGGGTGACCGGTGGCGTTGCCCAAGTTCAGCAGGCGGCCCTCGGAGAGGACGATGATCACCTTGCCGTCGGCGAACTTCCAGGTGTGGACCTGTGGCTTGACCTCGTCCTTGACGATGCCGGGGATCTTGGCGAGGCCGGCCATGTCGATCTCGTTGTCGAAGTGGCCGATGTTGCCGACGATGGCCTGGTGCTTCATCTTGGCCATGTCCGAGGCCATGATGATGTCCTTGTTGCCGGTCGTGGTGACGAAGATGTCGGCCTTGTCGATGACCTCGTCGAGAGTCGTGACCTGGTAGCCGTCCATCGCGGCCTGGAGGGCGCAGATCGGGTCGATCTCGGTGACGATCACGCGGGCGCCCTGTCCGCGCAGGGACTCCGCGCAGCCCTTGCCCACGTCGCCGTAGCCGCAGACGACCGCGGTCTTGCCGCCGATCAGGACGTCGGTGGCGCGGTTGATGCCGTCGATGAGGGAGTGGCGGCAGCCGTACTTGTTGTCGAACTTCGACTTGGTGACGGCGTCGTTGACGTTGATCGCCGGGAACAGGAGCTCGCCGTCACGCTGCATCTCGTACAGGCGGTGGACGCCGGTCGTGGTCTCCTCGGTGACGCCGCGGATCTCGGACGCCAGCTGGGTCCACTTCTGCGAGCCGTCCGTGATGGTGCGGTGCAGGAGTTCGAGGATGACGCGGTGTTCGTCGGACTCGGCGGTGTCGACGGACGGCACCTTGCCGTCCTTCTCGTACTCGACGCCCTTGTGGACGAGGAGGGTGGCGTCACCGCCGTCGTCCAGGATCATGTTCGGGCCGCCGGTGGGGGTGTTCGGCCAGGTCAGCGCCTGCTCCGTGCACCACCAGTACTCCTCCAGCGTCTCGCCCTTCCAGGCGAAGACGGGGACGCCCTGCGGGTTGTCGGGCGTGCCGTTCGGGCCGACGGCGATGGCGGCGGCCGCGTGGTCCTGGGTGGAAAAGATGTTGCAGGACGCCCAGCGGACCTCGGCGCCGAGGGCGACCAGGGTCTCGATGAGGACGGCGGTCTGCACGGTCATGTGCAGGGAGCCGGTGACGCGGGCGCCGGCCAACGGCTGCGCGTCGGCGTACTCCTTGCGGATCGACATCAGGCCGGGCATCTCGTGCTCGGCGAGGGTGATCTCCTTGCGGCCGAAGTCGGCCAGGGAGAGGTCGGCGACCTTGAAGTCCTGTCGGTTGTCGACAGTCGTCATTGCGAGCTGCTCCTCGTATCGGGTCGAGGGTGGGTACGGCTGGTCTGCGCGGCGGCGGACACAGGGGTGCCCGACAAGAGGACACAGGCATGCCCGCGAACGCGCAGCGCAGTCCGTCGGAGGCCCTCTCTCCCTCGGCCGGCCCGCAGGGGGCCGCCCGACCGCCATCAGCAGCGACGTCTGGCTCCGTCCCAAGCTACACCGGTGGGGCGGGGCGTCCCCAGTCCGGCTCCGAACAGTTCACGCCGTTCGAGGGGGCGGGCGGGGCGGCGGGGTGGGATGTGAAGAGGTGATGAGGGTCTCCGCGAGGGGGTGCACAGGAGCGACCAGAAGGTGACCAACCAGGACTTTCGCGCCTTTGAGCCGGGGTAGGGGTGTTGCAGGATGCAGGGCGATCGGGAGTTCCGATCGAGCGCGCGGAGCGTCCGGGACGGCGTTTCGTGTGACGAAGGCGTTAGGAGATCGACGTGGCCAGTCCGGCCGGCCCTCCCCCCACGGGCAGCCACGGTGACGAGCCGAAGACGGTGAAGCTGCTGGCGGTGACCGCGTGCCCGACGGGTATCGCGCACACCTACATGGCAGCCGAGAAGCTCGCGCAGGCCGCTCAGAGCCGCGGTATCGACATGAAGGTGGAGACCCAGGGTTCCATCGGGGCCGAGAATTTATTTGATGACAACGATGTCAGAACTGCGGACGGTGTCATCGTCGCCGCCGACAAGGACGTGGATCTGAGCCGCTTCGTCGGCAAGCGGGTGCTCAAGGTCGGGGTGGCCGAGGGCATCCGCCATCCCGGGCAGTTGATCGAACGGGTTCGGTCGGCGCCCGTGCACCAGCCCGGGGGCTCGGCGGCGGACCCGGCTTCGGACTCGGCAGCGGGCAGTGGCAAGGAGCGGAGCGTCGCGTACAAGGCGCTGATGAACGACGTCAGCTACATGATCCCGTTCGTCGTGGTCGGCGGGTTGCTGATCGCGATCTCACTCTCGCTGGGCGGGAACCCGGGCCCCTCGGGCGGGCTCGTCATCCCGAGGGACTCCTTCTGGATGGACGTGAACAACATCGGCGTCATCGGCTTCATCGGCTTCATCGGCTTCACGCTGATGGTGCCGATCCTCTCCGGGTACATCGCGTACGCCATCGGCGACCGGCCCGCGCTGGTGCCGGGCATGATCGGCGGCTGGATCGCCAACACCGGGTCGCTGTACGACTCGAAGGCGGGCGCGGGGTTCATCGGAGCGATCGTGACCGGGTTCCTGGCCGGATATCTGGTGCTGTGGATCAGGAAGGTCAAGGTCCCGAAGTTCGTCCAGCCGATCATGCCGATCATCGTGATCCCGATCGTGGCGACGACGGCGCTTGGGCTGTTCTTCATCTACGTGATCGGGAAGCCGATCGCCTGGGTCTTCGAGCATCTGACCAGCTGGCTGAGCGGGATGACGGGCACCAGCGCAATCCTGCTGGGAGCGATCCTGGGCCTGATGATCGCGTTCGACATGCGCGGGCCGGTCAACAAGACGGCGTTCCTCTTCGGCGCCGGGCTGATCGCGACCGGCAACCAGACGGTGATGGGCATGTGCGCCGCCGCGATCCCGGTCATGCCGCTGGGCCAGGGGCCGGCCACGCTGATCCGGAAGCGGCTGTACGACGAGCAGGAGCGGGAGACCGGTCTGGCCTCCCTGTTCATGGGCTGCTTCGGTATCTCGGAGGGCGCGATCCCGTTCGCCGCGGCGCGGCCCGCGCAGGTCATCCCGGCCAACATGCTGGGCGGCGCGGTCGCCGGTGCGATCGCCGGGCCGGCCGGGGTGAAGGACGCGGTGCCGCACGGCGGGCCGATCGTGGCGGTGCTGGGCGCGGTGAGCGGCGTACCGATGTTCTTCCTGGCCGTTGTGATCGGGACGGTGGTGACGGCGGTGACGACCGTGGCGCTGGTCGACCTGAGCACGCGGAAGAGGGGCGGCGAGACGGCGGAGGGGGCAGGCGCGGGCACACCGGTTGAGATGCCCGGGTCCGTGCTGGTCGGGGCGTCGGCCGGTGGGGGTGCGGTTCGGGTGGCAGTCGGTGTGGGTGGTGCGCACCTTCGGACAGCGACGGATACGGCGGATACGGCGGCAGCAGGTGCGGCGGATGCGGCGGATGCGGCGGATACACATGAACGCGGCACGGGCGGGGTTCTCTCCGGGTATCTGACCGAGCGGACCGTCAAGGTCCGGCTGGACTCGGACGGCAAGGAGGACGCGATCCGGGAGATGGCCGGGTTGCTGGCGGGCAGCGGCCGGGTCGCGGATGCCGAGGAGCTGGTGGCCACCGCGCTGCGGCGCGAGGCGCAGGGGACGACCGGGCTCGGTGAGGAGATCGCGATCCCGCATGCCAAGGCGGATGCGGTGACCGCGCCGGTCGTCGGGTTCGCGCGGTCGGCGGAGGGCGTCGAGTGGGGCTCGCTGGACGGTACGAAGGCACGGCTGGTCTTCATGATCGCCGTACCGGAGGGGGCCGCCGGTGACGAGCATCTGCGGATACTCGCGCTGCTGTCCCGGAAGTTGATGGACGCCGGGTTCCGGGAGCGGCTGCTGGCGGCACCGGACGAGCGGGCGGTGCTGGGCGTGCTGAGCGAGGTCGGATGACCGGATGACAGCGGGCCCGCGTCCCCGGCGGACGAGGAGGCGGGCCCATGTTCGGCGTGCGCCGCGCCAGAGCCAAAGCCAGAACCGAGGGCCAGGGCCACTGACGAGCTGGGCCTGAGCGGGATCGGCAGTGAAGGGCACCCGACGGCGACGGGCCCGCTCCCCTGTCTCAGGAGGCGGGCCCGTCGCTGTGTCGGTCGGGGCAGGTCAGTGGCCGGCGGGGTGGGGGGTCGGGCCGCCCGGGGTGGCTTCGGGGTCGGGGCCCTTGGCGGCCTCGGCCTCGCTGTAGATGTCGGGTTCGAGGTAGATCACGCGAGCGATGGGGACCGCGGTGCGGATGCGGGCCTCGGCGGCGTTGATGGCCTTCGCGACCTCGGCGGCCGTGTCGTCGTGCCGGACGGCGATCTTGGCGGCGACGAGCAGTTCCTCGGGGCCGAGGTGGAGCGTGCGCATGTGGATGATGCCGGTGACCGTGTCGCCGTCGACGATCGCGGCCTCGATCTTCTTGACCTCTTCGACGCCCGCGGCCTCGCCGAGGAGGAGGGACTTGGTCTCGGCGGCGAGGACCAGGGCGATGAGGACGAGCAGGACGCCGATGCAGACCGTGCCGATGCCGTCCCAGACGCCGTCGCCGGTGAGCAGGGCGAGGCCGACGCCGCCGAGGGCGAGGACCAGACCGATGAGGGCGCCGAAGTCCTCGAGGAGGACGACAGGCAGCTCGGGTGCCTTGGCGCGGCGGATGAACTGCGACCAGGACAGCCTGCCCCGCAGCTCGTTGGACTCCTTGATGGCCGTGCGGAAGGAGAAGCCCTCCGCGATGATCGCGAAGAGCAGGACGCCCACCGGCCAGTACCAGTGTTCGACCTCGTGGGGGTGGCTGATCTTCTCGTAGCCCTCGTAGATGGCGAACATGCCGCCGACCGAGAAGAGGACGATGGATACGAGGAAGGCGTAGATGTACCGCTCGCGGCCGTAGCCGAAGGGGTGTTGCGGGGTCGCCTCGCGCTGGGCCTTCTTGCCGCCGATGAGCAGCAGGAACTGGTTGCCGGAGTCGGCGACCGAGTGCACGCCCTCGGCGAGCATCGACGAGGAGCCGCTGAACGCGAACGCCACGAACTTCGCTGCCGCGATCGCGAGGTTGGCGCCGAGTGCCGCCACGATCGCCCTGGTGCCGCCTGACGCGCTCATGTGTCCGCGATGTCCCTTCTCGCCGTCGTCCGTCTACGCCGTCCAGGCGTGCGCTCGTCTTTGCCCGTGCTTTGCCGGATGGGTCATTCTTGCAGCCCTGCCCGGTAGCGGCTCGTCAGGTATCCACAATCCCGGTACGACAATCAGACCAATCCAGAACCACGGATACCTCAGACGATCACCGTGGCGCGGAAGACCGTGCCCGCGCCCGAGACCTCCGCCTTTTCGCCCGCGGGGACGAACACCGACTGGCCGGGCGTCAGGTCGTACTCGCCCGCCCGGACCGTGCCGGCCGTGCAGAGCAGGATCTGCGGGGTCGGCAGGGTCAGGTCGTGGGCCGTGGTGCCCTCGGGCAGCACGTACCGGGAGAGCCGGAACTCGTCGATCGGCGTCTCGTACACCTCCTCGCCGTCCGGGGCGGCCTCCGGGCGCAGCACGCCGGCGTCGCGGGCCTCGAAGCGGACGACGCGCAGGAGCTCGGGGACGTCGACGTGCTTGGGGGTCAGGCCACAGCGCAGCACGTTGTCGGAGTTGGCCATGATCTCGACGCCGAGGCCGCTGAGGTAGGCGTGCGGGATGCCGGCACCGAGGAAGAGGGCCTCGCCGGGCTGGAGACGGACGTGGTTGAGGAGCATCGAGGCGATCACGCCGGGGTCGCCCGGGTAGTGGTGGGCGAGGTCGGCGTAGGGCGCGTGGTCGCCGCCGAGGCGGGTGCAGGCGGCGGTGGTCTCGGCGACCGTGCGGGCCATCTCCTCGCGGTCGGCGGTGAGGATCGCGGTGAGGACCTCGCGCAGGGCCGTTTCCTCGGGGTGGGCGCGCAGCAGGTCGACGTACGGCTTGAGGGAGTCGACGTCGAGGGCTTCGAGGAGTTCGGCGGCCTCCTCCGGGGCTCGGAAGCCGCACATACCGTCGAACTCGGTGAGCGCGCAGATCAGTTCGGGCTTGTGGTTGGCGTCCTTGTAGTTGCGGTCCGGGGCGTTCAGCGGGATCCCGCGCCGCTCCTCGTCCTCGTAACCCTCCCTGGCCTGCTCCAGGTTGGGGTGCACCTGGAGGGAGAGCGGGGCGCCGGCCGCGAGGATCTTGAGCAGGAAGGGCAGCCGCGGGCCGAACTTGGCGACGGCCGCCTCGCCCAGCTCGGCCTTCGGGTTCGCGTCGATGACCTCGACCAGCGTGCCGCGCGCGGTACGCGAAGGGGCGCCCGGGTGCGCGCCCATCCACATCTCCGCCTGCGGCTCGCCGCTCGGCTCGACCCCGAGCAGCTTCGGGATGGCGGTCGGGGAACCCCACGCGTAGGGGCGGATGGTGTTGTCGAGGCGGTCCATGACTTCTCTCTGCCGGTTCTCTCTGCGTACGGGGCGATCAGCGAACAGGGGCGCGTAGGGACACGGGGCGCGTCGTACAACGGTGTACGACGATCCGCGACCGGTCCACGTCCGCGTACGCCGGTGCGCGACGGCCGTGTTCACCCTGCGTTCCCCCACCGGTCGGCCTCCGGTACGGCTCTCAGGTCGTCCTTCGTACGGCGGGCCCGGTGTCGGTGTCCACCTCAGGCCCCCGAAGCGAGCGCCAGGTAAACGGCGGCGAAATCCGTGACGGCGATCAGTTCCGCGAGGGTCTCCAGCTCGTCGCCCTCCTCGGGCTCCAGCTCGCTGACCGGGGTGTCGTGGCCGAGGGCGAGCTCGCGGGCGGCGGGCGCCGCGGTGAGTCCGCCGAGGGGGCGGTCGCGCAGCAGCACCACGTGCGCGTGCAGCGCGGGGGCCTCCTCCACGCGGTCGCGGAAGAAGTCGTCGGGGTCGGCGCTGGCGGCGAGCGGGCCGGCGAGCAGGGCGTGGTGGGCCGCCAGGGCCTCGGGGAGTTCGGCGACCAGGGCGGGGCGGCCGGCCAGTTCGGCGAGGGCGGCGGCAAAGCGTCGGCCGGCGGGCCCGGCCGAGACGCCCTCCGTCCAGACCACCGGGAGCGCGTCGGCGAGATCCGAGGCGAGGGTCTTGGCGGGGTTGCTGTAGGTCACGATGGCCGGGCCGCAGCGCTCGGCGATGCGGTCGAGGCGGTCGGCGACCTTCTCCAGGTCCTCCGGCGGGGCGGTCACCAGGCCGATGCGGTCGAGGAGCACCAGCAGCGGGGTGAGCAGCGCCCACAGGACGCCCGGGGAGGAACCGGCGAGCGGCTCGCCCTGGTCGTACGGAGCCGTCGCCATCGGTACGAACAGGCCGTGGGCGCCGGCCACCGCCTCGGCGAGCGGGGTCTGGGCGGGGGCCACGGCGGCGACGGAGCAGCCGCGCCGGTAGGCCTGGTCGGCGAGGAGGGAGAGGCTGGGTTCGGCGCCGTCCGGGGTGGCGATCAGCAGCAGGTCGACGGAGCCGGCCCAGCCGGGCAGCTCCCAGCGCAGGGCGCCGGCGGCCGGCGCGACGCCGGAGGGGGCCAGCCGGATGACGGGGCTGCCGGGGCCGGCCAGCGAGCCGAGGAGGTCGGCCGCGTGGGTGGCGGCGACGCCGGGGCCCGCGATCAGGACGGCGCGCGGGCGGCCGTCCGGCTTCAGCTCCTGGACACCTGCCTCGATGGCGTGCCGGGCCGCGGTACGGACGCGGGCGCCGGCCTCGGCCGCGCCGCGCAGCAGACCTCGGCGGTCGGCCTCGGCGAGGCCCTCCGGGGTGTCGAGCAGCGATTCGTCGAGCATGGGAGCGGCCTCCGGTTGCCGGGGTCCTGATGCGGTGCGGTTGTGGTCGCGGTGGTGGTGCTTACGCGGGGCGGCGGGCCTCGTCGACGAGGAGGACGGGGATGCCGTCGCGGACGGGGTACGCCAGGCCGCAGTCCTGGCCGGTGCAGATCAGCTCGGCGTCCTGCTCCTTGAGGGGGGCGTGGCAGGCCGGGCAGGCGAGGATCTCCAGAAGGCCGGCTTCGAGCGGCATGGCGTTTCCCTTCGGGGATTCGGGGATTCGGGGTCTCGGGGAGCGGGATGTTCGCGTGCGGTCAGATTACCGCCGCCAGGGTGGGCGGGGCCGTTTACCGGCGCCGGGGTGGGCGGGGCCGGTCTCAGCCCCTGATGATCGCCAGTACCTCGTCCCGTACCTTCGTCATCGTCGCCTCGTCCCTGGCCTCCGCGTTCAGGCGCAGCAGCGGTTCGGTGTTGGACGGGCGGACGTTGAACCACCAGTCGGCGGCGGTGACGGTGAGCCCGTCCAGGTCGTCCAGGGTGGTGTCGTCGCGGTCCCCGTAGGCGGCGCGGATGTCCGCGAGGCTGGCCTGCTGGTCGGCGACCGTGGAGTTGATCTCGCCGGAGCCGGCATAGCGGTCGTACTGGGCGACGAGGGAGGACAGCGGCCCGGTCTGGCCGCCGAGGGTGGCGAGGACGTGCAGGGCGGCCAGCATGCCCGTGTCCGCGTTCCAGAAGTCCTTGAAGTAGTAGTGGGCCGAGTGCTCGCCGCCGAAGATCGCGCCGGACCTCGCCATCTCGGCCTTGATGAACGAGTGGCCGACGCGGGTGCGGACCGGGGTGCCGCCGTTCTCCCGGACCACCTCCGGGACGGTCCAGGACGTGATCAGGTTGTGGATGACCGTGCCCTTGCCGCCGTTCCGGGCGAGTTCGCGGGCGGCGACGAGGGCGGTGATCGCCGACGGGGAGACCGGCTCGCCGCGCTCGTCCACGACGAAGCAGCGGTCGGCGTCGCCGTCGAAGGCCAGGCCGAGGTCGGCCGACTCCTCGCGGACGCGCTGCTGGAGGTCCACGATGTTGGCGGGGTCGAGCGGGTTGGCCTCGTGGTTCGGGAAGGTGCCGTCCAGCTCGAAGTACATCGGGACCAGGGTCAGGGGCAGGCCCTCGAAGACGGTCGGGACCGTGTGGCCGCCCATGCCGTTGCCCGCGTCGACCACGACCTTCAGCGGGCGGATGGAGGTCAGGTCCACGAGTGAGCGCAGATGGGCCGCGTAGTCCGTCAACGTCTCGCGCGAGGTGATGGTTCCGGGCGTGGCGGCCGGCTCCGGGGCGCCTTCCTCCGACCAGCGCTCCGCCAGCTCCCGGATCTCCGTCAGGCCGGTGTCCTGGCCCACCGGAGCGGCTCCCGCGCGGCACATCTTGATGCCGTTGTACTGCGCCGGGTTGTGCGAGGCCGTGAACATCGCGCCGGGCAGCCCGAGTGCGCCCGAGGCGTAGTACAGCTGGTCGGTCGAGCAGAGGCCGATCTCGGTGACGTCGACGCCGCGGGCCGCCGCGCCGCGCGCGAAGGCGCGGGACAGGCCGGGCGAGGAGGGCCGCATGTCGTGGCCGACGACGATCGCGGCGGCGCCGGTCACCTGTACGAACGCGGCGCCGAACAGCTCGGCGAGCGCCTCGTCCCACTGGTCCGGAACAACCCCGCGCACGTCGTACGCCTTGACGATCTGCGACAGATCAGCAACCACGGGCCAACCCTCCTGAAGTCCTATCGGTCGCCCCAAACTACCTGCCCCGGGTGAGGCGCGGACGCGGGATCCGCCAGCGGGATCCCCGACGGACTCCCGGCGCGGACTCCCGGGGGACTCCCCGCGGACTCCCCGCGGTCTCCCGGCCGTGATCTGCGGATATCCACGCCGATCTACGCCGATCGCATGCGACCCCATGCGAGCCACCACGGTCAGACCCGGCCAGTCCCGCTCCCGCGCAGCCGGTCACGCGCAGCCACTCCCCCACAGCCGGCCCCGCACAGCCCCACTCCCGCACAGCCCGTCACGGCAGCATCCACCCCAGCACCGGTGAGCTCTGCCCCGCCACGATCAGGCTCATCACCAGCAGCAGTCCGAGGCTCCACGGGAGCACCCTGCGCAGCAGGTCCCCCTCCCGCCCCTCCAGGCCGACCGCCGCACAGGCGATCGTGAGGTTCTGCGGGGAGATCATCTTGCCGAGCACGCCGCCGGAGCTGTTGGCGGCCGCCAGGAGTTCCGGCGAGAGTCCCGACTCGTGCGCGGCGCTCACCTGAAGGGCGCCGAAGAGCGCGTTGGCCGAGGTGTCGGAGCCGGAGACCGCGACGCCGAACCAGCCGAGGACCGGCGACAGGAAGGCGAGGCCCGCACCGGCCGCCGCCACGAACTGGCCGATGGTGGCCGCCTGTCCGGAGAGGTTCATGACGTAGGCGAGGGCGAGGACGGATGTCACCGTGAGGATGGCGAACCTCAACTCCCGTACCGTCGCCGCCCACTCCGCGACCGCCACGCGCGCGTGCACGCGCAGGACGGCCGCCGTGGCGATGCCGGCGAGCAGGACGAGGGTGCCGCCGGTCGACACCACCGGCCAGGTGAAGAGATTCCCGCCGACCGGTTGGCCGTTCGGGTTGACGACGTCCAGGAAGGGCCAGTCGTAGACCTGGTTCGCCTGTGCCAGCCAGTCCTTGACGGGCGGTATCTGGGCGACGGAGAAGACGACGACGATGAGGGCGTACGGGGCGTAGGCGCGCAGGACTTCGGGGCGCGGGTCGGGTTCGTCGAGGTCCGCGCTGCGGGCGCCGGTGAGCACGGCGGCACGCACCTCCTCGGCGGCGGGCACGCGCGCGTGCGGTACGGCGACCAGGGCGGCCGCGCCGGCCAGCGCGGCGCAGATGTCGGCGAGTTGGGCGGAGACGTAGTTGGAGGCGGCGAACTGGGCGGCGGCGAAGGCGACTCCGCATGCCAGGGCGGGCACCCAGGTCTCGCGGAGTCCGCGCGTGCCGTCGACGAGGCCGACCAGCACCAGGGGCACCACCAGGGCCAGCAGCGGGGTCTGACGGCCCACCACGGAGGCCACCGAGTCCAGTGGCAGTCCGGTGACTTGGGCGAGTGTGACCACGGGCGTGCCCATCGCGCCGAAGGCGACCGGCGCCGTGTTGGCGACCAGGGCGAGCACGGCCGCGCGTACCGGGTCGAAGCCGAGGGCGACGAGCATGACCGAGCAGATCGCGACCGGGGCGCCGAATCCGGCCAGCGCCTCCAGGAGGGCGCCGAAGCAGAAGGCGATCACCAGGGCCTGGATGCGCGGGTCGTCGGAGAGTCGCCCGAACGAGCGGCGCAGGATGTCGAAGTGCCGGGTGCGGACCGTCATCCGGTACACCCACAGGGCGTTGACGACGATCCACAGGATGGGGAACAGACCGAACGCGGCGCCCTGGGCGGCGCTGGAGAGCGTCTGACCGAGCGGCATGCCGTAGGCGAGGCGGGCGACGAGTACGGCCGCCACAAGGCCCGTCAGGCCCGCGAGGTGGGCTTTCACCCGGACACCGCCGAGCAGGATCAGGACGATCACCAGGGGCAGGGCGGCCACCAGGGCGGACAGGCCCAGGGAGTCGGCGAGGGGTTCCAGTTGCTGGACGTACACGGGCGCCTCCCCGGATTCCGGCATGCGGAAAGCGATTTCCCGCCGGTCACCCGGAATGGTCGTGTCCGCGACAACGACACGTCAATGGGTGTGCAGCACCGAACAGGACGGAGTGGGAAGGACCGAACGAGGAGGAGCCGGAGGAAACCCGGGGCGACCGGACAGGGAGCGGCTCAGTTGTCGGGTGACCGCAGCACCCGCAGATGGCCGCGCCGTGCGACCTCCATCGGGTCCGCGCCGCGTCCGCCGCCCGCCTCGGCCGCCCGCTCCTGGGGGCGGGCCGCCTCGCGCACCGCGTTGGCGAGCGCTTCCAGGTCGTCCCCGCTGGGACGGGCCGGGGCGGAGCCGTCGATGAGCCGGACGACCTCCCAGCCGCGCGGGGCGGTGAGGCGCTCGGAGTGTTCGGCGCACAGGTCGTAGCAGTGGGGTTCGGCGTAGGTGGCGAGCGGGCCGAGGACCGCGGTCGAGTCGGCGTAGACGTACGTCAGCGTCGCGACGGCGGGTCGGCCGCAGGCGGTTCGCGAACAGCGACGTACAGGGCTCACGACGTTGGACGGTACCGCACTCTTGAGCGGGCCGCGACGACTCTCCCCCAGGTCACTCCACCGTGTCGTGTTGTGAAACGCCCCACACACCCCTCCGGACACGCCCCGCTGACCTGCGTGGACGGCACCGTCCAGGATCCCGGACACTATCGCATCTGGTCGTGAGTCGGTACAAACACCGTCAATTGCCTTGAGCTCGCCGGTCTTGTGGAGATACGGAAACGAGCCCAACCTTGGCTGGAATGGTCATCCTCCGACATGTCACCTCGGGCGGTGTCGAGGTGTGAGGCGGCGCGCCCGGAGCCCGCGAGGACTACGCTTCACCAGTGATGGACAACCGTGTACCGCCCCGTGCCGCCGGCCCCGGGCCCCGTCGACGCGATCGCCACGGTCGGGGCATGCGCGGGCCGATCGCACCACCTCAGGTGCCGCTGGCCGCAAGCCGCGCCGACGTGTTCGCGGATCTGGTGCAGGACTCCGTGGAGCGCCTGGAGCGGCGCTGGCCGCAGCTGGCCGACATCGATTTCCTGGTCCTTGAAGTGCCCCGGCTCCAGGACCGGCACGACGAGAGCTGGAGCGACGAGGCGGTGCCGCTGGGCGGGGTCATTCCCGCGCGCGAGGGACGCCGGGCACGCGTGGTGGTGTACCGGCGGCCGGTCGAGATCCGCACCAAGGGCCGCGACGAGCGGGCCGCGCTGGTGCACGAGGTCGTCGTGGAACAGGTCGCCGAACTGCTCGGCCTCACCCCGGAGACGGTGGACCCCCGCTACGGCGAGGAGTGAGCGGGAGTCCCTTCGGCGCGGGCTGCCGGCGGAGCCTACTTCTGCAGCACCGACACGTCCTGGTCCGCCTCCGGTACGGCCACCGTGCCGCGGTCGTCGGGGAGGGTCTGGATCGTGAAGCCCGGGACGCCCTCCTCGGTGGCCGCCAGGGTGCGGGCGCCGTAGACCGGGGCGCCGGAGATCGGCTCGACGGTCAGCGCGTAGGTGCCCTTCAGGCCGGACGGGACCGGGGCGTCGACGTCCTGGGTGGTGCCGGACTTGATCGTGAACGTCTTGGACACCGCCTTGCCGCCGCCGCTGCCCGCCGACGCCGTGACCTTGACCTGGGCGGTGCCGGTGGGGGCGGTCAGGGAGAGGGTGGTGCCCTTGCCGCTGTTGTCGGCGGACGTCGCGCGGGTGCCGACCGGTGCGGTCGCCGGGATGTACGCGGTCTCCTGCTTGCCGCTCTTGCCGCGGGTGACGCGCAGCGCGGCCACCACCGGGACGGACTGGTCGGTGGGCGTGAGGACCAGTGAACCCGCCTCGCCACGGGTGACGTCACCGAGGTCGGCCGCGGTGGTCATGCCCGCCTTGACATGCAGCGTCTCGTTGCCGGCCGGGGTGATCAGGCCGTCCGGGGAGGCGAGGCGCACCTTCAGGTCGGCGTCGGAGTCACCGTCGGTGAAGGCGATCAGCCGGACGTCCGTGGCGTCCTTGGGGATGCCCGGCAGCACCAGGCTGCCCGAGGGGTCGGCGGAGGCGGCCAGCCAGTCGCCGCCGGTCTTGTCGTCCAGGGCCTGCACACTCGCGCCGACCCGGCCGCTGCGCACGTTCACGTGCACGGTCAGGTCGGTCTGCTTGTCGTCGCTGAGCGTGGACAGCAGGACCGGCTCACTGGCGTGCGGCGCGACCGTGATGCCCTCCCCCACCGTGGACTTGAGCTGGCCGTCCTTGCCGTACAGCTCGATGTCGACCACGGCGGCGCTGTCGTCGGGGTTGGTGAGGTGCACGTAGTCGGTGCGGCCGGAGGCGGTGCTGGCCCCGGGGAACCAGAAGTCGGTGTCGGCGGAGGTGCAGTTGACCCCCTGGAGGCCGCGTCCGGTGCCCGCGGCCACCTCGGTGGTCTCCTGGACGGTCCAGCCGGGGGCGTACCTGCCCTCGGCGGTGCCGACGTAGGCGGGCCCGTCGGAGCCGGAGGTGTCCCCGGTGGCCGGGGTGCCGGGCGCCTTCGGGGTGAGGACGGGCTTGGAAGCCTTCTTCTTCTTGCCGCTCGTCCCGTCCGCCGACTGCTCGGTGGCCGCCTGGAGTTCGGCCTTGCCGTCGCTCGCGGTGCCCTTGGTGACGGGCGTGAACGAGGTGTACGAGGTGTCGGCGATGTCGGACAGGCTCGGCGCCGGGCACAGCAGGGTGGTGCGCTCCACGGGCAGCTGGGCGGCGGCCTCGGCGGTGTGCGCGGGTGCGGCGGCCGGCGGGTTGAGCGCGGCGAACCCGGTGACCGCCGCGAGGGCGGCCGTACCGGCGAACAGGGACAGGGTGGTGCGGTTCACTGCTGGCTCCCGTCGTGGTGCTCGCCGCCGGTGCCGTGCTGGTGCTGGGCGGCCGGGTCATAGGCGGGGTCGTAGCCCTGCTGGTACGTCGGGTCGTACGGCGGCTGCCCCTGCTGTCCGCCGTAGGAGTACGGGTCGTACTGGCCGGTCTGGTACGGGTCGTACGTCTGCTGGTCGTAGCCGCCCGTCTGGTACTGGCCGGTGTCCTGGTACTGGTCGGCGTAGCCGGTCTGGTAGCCGTCGCCCGCCGGGTAGGAGGCCGGGTCCCATTCGTCGTAGGACGGCTGCTGCGGGACCGCGACCTGGGGTCGGTCCTCCTCGGCGGCCGGGAACTCGCCGCCGTCCTCCGCGGCCGCCGCCTCCTCGGACTCGGCCTGGGCGCGCAGCCGGCGGGCGCGGCGGCCCTCGCCCTCGACGGGCTGGGCGGGGATCGGCTGCTCCTCGGGGAGGTCGTCGTCGACGTCACGGCGGCGGCCGGGCAGGGCGAGGACGACCAGGACGACGGCGAGCGCGCCCTGGACCCACAGCCAGACGGTGTGGGTGAAGGGGGTGTCGTAGGTGACGTCCAGCTTCCCGCCGGAGGCGGGGAGTTCGAAGCCCTGGGCCCAGCCGTCGACCGTGGTGCGGGTCAGCGGCTTGCCGTCCAGGGTGGCCGTCCAGCCCGGTGCGGCCGAGTCGGCCAGGCGCAGGATGCGGCCGTCGGCGCCGGTCGGGACGGTGGTGTGGATGTCGACGGGTCCGGCGGCGACGGAGCCGGGGGTGCCCGAGCCGTTCGCGGAGACGATGGTCGCGCGGGAGACCTGCTGGTCGACGCGCCACAGGGCGCTGCCGTTCTGCTGGCTGAGCCGGGACAGGCCGGGCGTGGCGTCCAGCACGCGTGTGAGGTCGCGCGGGGCGCCCTTGTGGACGAGGACGTAGCGCACCGCGAACCCGCCGAGCTGGTCGGCCTGGTCGGCGCCGGAGCCGGCGACCAGGTTGGCGACGACCTTGTCGAGCTTGGCGTTCTCGCCGTCGGCGGCGGTCACCTCGGCGTCTCCCATACGGGCGCCGGAGCCGCGCACCAGCATGTAGTCCACGCGCGCGGCGCTGTCGCTGTCGAGGACGAGGGTGCGGACCTGGTCGGTGGTGGAGCTGTCCTCGGCGACGAACGCGGGCACCTGGGTGGCGTCGCGCCGCTCGACCGGGCCGTCGGCGCCGGCGATCATCCAGCCGGCGGCCAGGAGCAGCGGACCCGCGGCCGAGGCGAAGGCGATCAGCGCGGCCACCGGCTGGCGCCAGCCGAAGCTCTGCTCGGCGACCCGCGAGCGTGCCCCGTCGGCGCCGAGCGCGGCGGCGGAGACGATCGCGATGCCGTAGACGAGGGTCGCCGGGCCCGCCCAGGCCGACTTGTTGGACAGGACCGCGAAGACCAGGCCGACCAGGGCGACCGCCCAGGCGGCGCGGACGGCCGACTGGCGCTCGGAGCGCAGCAGGGCGGCCAGCGCGGCCAGGACGATGCCGATGAGCATCAGCCCGTCGACCGTGCCGGGGCCGCCCGGGCTGGCGCCGAGCAGGTCGAGGGCGGAGGCGGCCGAGGAGCCGTACTCCAGTCCGGCCTCCTGGAAGAAGCCGAACGGCAGCAGGGTCAGCGACCAGGGGGCGAGGACCAGCAGCGGGGTGCCGAGCTGGGTCAGCAGCCGCAGGCCGGAGGCGACCAGGTCGGAGCGGCGGACGGCGAGCACGACGACGCCGAGGACCAGGGCGATCGGCCAGACGATCGGCGTGAACGCGGTGGTGATGGTCAGCAGCAGCGCGTACGCCCAGGTGGCACGCCAGCTGCCGCGCCCGCCCGAGGCGTTGGTGAGGCCGCTGGCGGCGATGCCGGCGCGGGCGATCAGCGGCAGCAGGACGGCGAGGACGGCGGTGCCGATACGGCCGCCCGCGAGCGCGCCGGTGGCGGCGGGCAGGAAGGCGTAGGCGATGGCCGCCCACGCGCGCAGCAGGCGGGAGGTGACCAGCGGCCGGGAGGCGAAGTAGGCGGTGAACCCGGCCAGCGGCACCGAGGCGACCAGCAGCACGGTCACCGCGAGCCCGGTCGAGCCGAACAGCACCGAGGCCAGCGAGGCGACGATCGCGAGATACGGCGGGGCGGCCGGGGTGCCACCGGCGCCGACCGCGTGCCAGGCGTCCAGGTAGCGGGACCACAGCTCGCCCGAGGTGCCCGGGGCGGGCAGCAGGGCGCCGCCCGCGAGCGCGCCGCTGCCGAGCAGCGCGCGGCAGGCGATTAGCGAGAAGAACAGCAGCACCAGGAAGAGCACCGGGCCCGGTTTGCGGGCGATGCGCTTGACGCGGGCGAACTGCTCGATCTCCAGGAAGTCGGCGTCGTCGCCGCCGGGCCCGGACTCGACCGCGCCGCCGTGCCGGCCGGCCGCGGACAGCTCCTCGTCGGCGCCGAAGAAGTTGCCCGCGACCTGCTCGACGGTGGCCCGCACGGTCGCGCCGGGCGGCGGGAACAGCGGGCGCAGCTCGCCCTTGTCGAGCTGGGAGGGGCCGCGCCTGCGCCGTCCGGCGATGATCCGCTCGGGCCGCAGCAGGGTGCCCAGCAGGCCGCGGATCTCGTCGAGGGCCTGTCCGGGGACCTTGCCGACGAGATTGCTGACCGTGCGCAGCAGGGTGCCGAGGACCAGCCGCAGCAGGATCCAGGGCAGTGCGGCCGTACGGGCGTTGACGAGCAGGGTGTAGACGGCACCGGCCTTGTCGACCTTGTGCGGGGAGGCGGTGGTGCGGCCCGCGCAGTCGACGGCGCGGCGCTCGCGGGAGGCGGCCTCGGCGTGCCGTACGACGGCCTCGGGGGCGATCAGGACGCGGTGGCCGGCGTTGTGCGCCCGCCAGCACAGGTCGACGTCGTCGCGCATCAGGGGGAGCCGGCGGTCGAAGCCGCCGAGTTCCTCGAAGACGTCTCGGCGGATCAGCATGCCGGCGGTGGAGACGGAGAGCACGGGCCGGACGTGGTCGTGCTGTCCCTGGTCCTGCTCACGGCGGTCCAGGCCGGTCCAGCGGCGGCCGGAGTGGGCGATGGTGACGCCGACCTCCAGCAGCTGCCTGCGGTCGTACCAGCCGCGTAGCTTGGGGCCGACGACCGCCACGTCGTCGCGGCCCAGCTCCATCTCGTTGTCGACGACCCGGAGCAGCTGGGCCAGGGCGCCGGGTTCCGGGGCGCAGTCGTCGTGCAGCAGCCACAGCCACTGGACGGGTTCGCCGTACGGGAGCTCGGGCATGTCGTAGGCGTCGTCGCGCCACTGGCGGGTGACCGGGTCCCAGCCGCTGGGCCGCTTCAGGTACGGCAGGTCGTCCGGGGTGAGGACGGGCGCGGTGCGGGTCGCCTCCTCGACGGCCTGGCCGAAGCCGGTACGGCGGGCGAGGTGCAGGACGTTGGCGTCGCCGAGGGACTCGGTGAGCAGCCGGGCGGAGTCGTCCGCGCTGCCGGTGTCGGCCGCCACCGCGTACTGGGCGGGGCGTTCCTGGCCGAGCAGCCCGGCGAGCGCGTCGGGCAGCCAGCGGGCGCCGTCGTGGGAGACGAGGACCGCGGTCACCACATGACGCGGGAACTCGGGTGGGCGGGTCGGGTCAGACACCGCTGAGCGGGTCGGGTCGGACACCGCTGGGGCACCCGTTGGCTGGGCTGCCTGGTGGCTGTGGACGGACATCGAGGTACGGGCCCCGGTTCGATGGACTGCGGTGGACTCCTGCGCCCGCTGGTGGCGGCGAGGCGTCTCGGACGAGCGCCCACACTATCGGCTGGGCATGTCGACGGCCCGCCCCCTGTGGACAACCCACGGGTGACGGGCCGTTCGCGCAGCTCAGTTGTGTGCGTCGGGTGGACGCCCGGTCCGGACCGCGAGGACCGCGGCCCCTTCTCAGACGGCGGCCTTCTTCAGGCGGCGGCGTTCCCGCTCGGAGAGTCCGCCCCAGATACCGAACCGCTCGTCGTTGGCGAGGGCGTACTCGAGGCACTCGGAGCGCACCTCGCAGGCGAGGCAGACCTTCTTGGCCTCTCTGGTGGAGCCGCCCTTCTCGGGGAAGAAGGACTCGGGGTCGGTCTGGGCGCACAGCGCGCGCTCCTGCCAGCCGAGTTCCTCGTCCGCGTCGTCGACCAGCAGTTGCTGCACCAGCTCGGTCATGTGCGCCCCTCGTCTGTCTTTCACGTCCCCGTGCCTGGCCGTTACCGATTTCGGCTGAACGACACGAGTGAAATTACAAGTGTGCTGCTCCGGGCGAGTCAAGCCGAGATCTGCTATTGAGCCCGTTATTCACTCTGCGGAACCAAGGCCGTGCGGAAAGTGTTCAAATCGCCATAAACCTTGACATGCAGACGAGGCCCACGAGGACCCCCGACCCCATACAGACCTTGTACGGAGAAGGACGCCCAGATGTTCGATCGCGTTCCGCAGTGACACGCGCGCCCAGTTGTGCGCCATGTGTCCCGGGTGCTTGCTGAACAAACCTTTCGGCAGAGAGATGAACCGGATGAGGTGAAACATGTCCCACATACCGGGCGCCGAGTTGACACTGCGGGTGTGAACCGATGTCCTAGTGGGCATGCTCGCGAACTTGGCACTCACCTCGACCCGCACCGCCGGGTCCCACGGTGCTGCCCGCGCTCGCTGTAGCTGTTGCTGTTCCAGCTGTTGAGCCGTAGCCGTATCCCGCCGCTCCAGCCGCAGACCGGGTCCCGAGGACTCGGTTTTCGCCTCCCGTTCCCCGCTGACCTTCTTCACTGAGGAACCACCGCACCCCATGAACAGCGACAACGACCTGCAGATCGCCGGCGACATCCTCGAGGTCCCCCACCTGCTGCAGCCCCCGCGCGAGCACCCGGTCACCGTGGCCGAGTACGCCGGCCTGGCCCGCGCGATCGCCGCCGACCGCACGCAGTGGGAGCACCTCGTGCGGTACGACGCCACCACGCGCTGGTACCACCGGCTGCGCACCGGCCCCGGCTACGAGGTGTGGCTGCTGTCCTGGGTGCCCGGTCAGGGCAGCGGGTCCCACGACCACGGCCGCTCCTCCGGTGTGCTGACCGTTCTGGAGGGCACGCTCACCGAACACACCGGGCGCTCCACGCGCGCGCTGTCCGCCGGCGCACAACGGGTCTTCGCGCCGGGGTACGTGCACGAGGTGGTGAACGACGCGCTGGAGCCGGCGGTGAGCCTGCACGTCTACTACCCGGGCCTCACCGAGATGCCGATGCACACGGCGCAGAGCTGCGAGGCGCGACCCGTAACTGCGTGACGCGTTGTCGGACCCGCCTGCAAGACTTGGCGCATGCGCATTGTGGTTCTGGCAGGCGGTATCGGCGGTGCCCGGTTCCTGCGCGGTCTGAAGCAGGCCGTGCCGGACGCCGACGTGACCGTCATCGGCAACACCGGGGACGACATCCACCTCTTCGGGCTGAAGGTCTGCCCGGACCTCGACACGGTGATGTACACCCTCGGCGGCGGCATCAACGAGGAGCAGGGCTGGGGGCGGGCCGACGAGACCTTCCACCTCAAGGAGGAGCTCACGGCCTACGGCATCGGGCCGGACTGGTTCGGGCTGGGCGACCGGGACTTCGCGACGCACATCGTGCGCACCCAGATGCTGGGCGCCGGCTATCCGCTGAGCGCGGTGACCGAGGCACTGTGCGACCGCTGGAAGCCGGGCGTACGGCTCATCCCGATGACCGACGACCGGGTCGAGACCCATGTGGCCGTCGAGGTCGACGGCGAGCGCAAGGCCGTGCACTTCCAGGAGTACTGGGTGCGGCTGCGGGCGTCGGTGCCCGCCGAGGCGGTCGTCCCGGTCGGCGCCGAGCAGTCGAAGCCCGCGCCCGGCGTCCTGGAGGCCATCTCCGAGGCGGACGTGATTCTCTTCCCGCCGTCCAACCCGGTGGTCTCCGTCGGCACGATCCTCGCGGTGCCCGGCATCCGGGAGGCGATCGCGAACGCCGGGGTGCCGGTGGTGGGCCTCTCCCCCATCGTCGGGGACGCGCCGGTGCGCGGGATGGCCGACAAGGTGCTCGCGGCGGTGGGCGTGGAGTCGACGGCGGCGGCGGTCGCCGAGCACTACGGCTCGGGGCTGCTGGACGGCTGGCTCGTCGACACCGTGGACGCGGGCAGCACGGCGCGTGTCGAGGCGGCCGGCATCCGCTGCCGGGCCGTACCGCTGATGATGACCGACCTGGAGGCGGCCGCGCAGATGGCGCGGGAAGCGCTGGCACTCGCCGAGGAGGTGCGCGGGGCATGACCGACGTGACCGACGACGCGGCCGAAGCAGCGGACACGACCGGGGACGCGGTGCCCGAGTACCGGGTGTGGGCCCTGGCCGGGCTCCCCGAGGTCCAGCAGGGCGACGACCTGGCCAAGCTGATCGCCGCGGCCGGGCCGGGACTGGCCGACGGGGACGTGGTGATCGTCACCTCGAAGATCGTCTCCAAGGCGGAGGGGCGGCTCGTCGAGGCGACCGACCGGGAGGCGGCGATCGACGCCGAGACCGTGCGGGTGGTGGCCCGGCGCGGAACCCTGCGGATCGTGGAGAACCGGCAGGGGCTGGTCATGGCGGCGGCGGGGGTGGACGCCTCCAACACCCCGTCCGGGACCGTGCTGTTGCTGCCCGAGGACCCCGACGCGTCCGCCCGCGCGATCCGTGCGGGGCTGCGCGACGCCCTCGGCGTCAACGTCGGGGTCGTCGTCACCGACACCTTCGGGCGTCCCTGGCGCGCGGGGCTCACGGACGTGACCATCGGCGCCGCCGGGGTGCAGGTGCTGGACGATCTGCGCGGGGGCGTGGACGCGTACGGCAATCCGCTGGTCGCGACGGTCGTCGCCACGGCCGACGAACTGGCCGCCGCCGGCGATCTGGTGAAGGGCAAGGCGACGGGCCTGCCGGTGGCCGTGGTGCGCGGGCTCGCGCACGTCGTGACGGAGGCGGGGGACGAGGGCGAGAGCGCGCGGGCCCTGATCCGGGACGCGGCCACCGACATGTTCCGGCTCGGCACGTCCGAGGCGGTCCGGGAAGCGGTGGCGCTACGGCGGACGGTGCGGGCGTTCACCGGCGATCCCGTCGACCCCGGGGCGGTACGGCGGGCGGTCGCCGCGGCCGTGACGGCGCCGGCGCCGCACCACACGACGCCGTGGCGGTTCGTGCTGCTGGAGTCGGAGGAGTCGCGCGCCCGGCTGCTCGACGCGATGCGGGACGCCTGGATCGCCGACCTGCGGAGGGACGGCAAGTCCGAGGAGTCCATCGCCAAGCGGGTACGGCGCGGGGACGTGCTGCGGAACGCGCCGTATCTGGTGGTGCCCTGCCTGGTGATGGACGGTTCGCACACGTACGGAGACGCGCGGCGGGACGCGGCCGAGCGGGAGATGTTCGTGGTCGCGGCCGGGGCGGGCGTGCAGAACCTGCTGGTCGCGCTGGCCGGGGAGCAGCTGGGGTCGGCGTGGGTGTCGTCGACGATGTTCTGCCGGGACGTGGTCCGGGAGGTGCTGGCGCTTCCGGCGGGGTGGGATCCGATGGGGGCGGTGGCCGTGGGGAAGGCGGCGGAGGAGCCGAAGGAGAGGGCGCCGAGGGAGGTCGGGGACTTTATCGAGGTGCGGTGACGTCCTCGGCGAGTGCGCGTTGTGGGGGTTGACCGCGCCCACGCGGCGTTAGCCGCATATCGGACACAGCCCCGCGCCCCTGAACGGGGCGCTTGAGGCCTAGGATTCTTTGAGTGGCTGGTCGGTTTGCTCCGAAGCCCACGCGTACGAGTGTGCGGGGTGGGGACGTCGTTGTGCCCGGTGCCGGTGTTCCTCGGCAGGCGACCGCGCCCGGGCGCGTCCGGGTCTGGAAGCCGACCGGAGATCTCGATCTCGGGCTCGTGCTGGGGCCGCTCCGGCGGGGGCCCGGGGATCCGACGTTTCGGGCCGCCTCCGACGGGTCCGTGTGGCGGGCCAGTCTCACGCCTGCCGGGCCGGGGACGCTGCGGGTCGCCGCGTACGGCGGAGAGGTGCGCGGGCAGGCCTGGGGGGCCGGTGCCGAGTGGCTGCTGGAGCGGTTGCCGGAGATGCTCGGTTCCGCCGACGACCCGTCCCTCTTCGTGCCCCGGCACCGGGTTCTCGCCGCTGCGCGGCACCGGCGGCCGGGGTTGCGGCTGACGCGGACCGGGCTGGTGCTGGAGTCGTTGATTCCGTCGGTCCTGGAGCAGAAGGTCACGACCGACGAGGCGTACCGGGCCTGGCGGTTGCTGGTGCGCAGGTTCGGGGAGCGGGCGCCCGGCCCCGCCGGGGTGGCCGAGCGGCCGATGTGGGTGATGCCTGCGCCTCGGACCTGGGCGCTGATTCCCTCCTGGGAGTGGCACAAGGCCGGCGTCGACAACAAGCGGGCGTCGACGATTCTGCGGGCGGTACGGGTCGCCGCGCGGCTGGAGCAGGCCGTGGGGATGGCGGCGGAGGCCGCGCAGGCGCGGTTGGAGGTGGTGCCGGGGGTGGGGCCCTGGACGTCCGCGGAGACCGTGCAGCGCAGTCATGGGGCCGCGGACGCGGTGACGGTCGGGGACCTGCATCTGCCGGGGATCGTGGGGTTCGCGCTGGCCGGGGACCGGCATGCCGACGACGAGGCGATGCTGCGGTTGCTAGAGCCGTATGCGGGGCAGCGGCATCGGGCGGCTCGGTTGATCCTGCTGAGCGGGCAGGTGCCGAAGCGGCGGGCGCCGCGGATGCCGCGGGGGGATATCGGCCGGTTGTGACGTGCTGGTGGGTGGGGGGTGGGGGTGTCGCTTACCGCGCTGGCAGGGTGCCGCCCCAGCAGCACGACTGCCCGCAGCTGGGTAGCCCCGTAAGGGGCGCGGGGAACTGCGCGATCAGCCCCCGCGCGCCCGCAGTCGGCGTGCCTGACCAGCCACCCCTACTGGTCCGAGGAGAACCGCACCGCCCCCGCCGGGATCATCGCGTCGCACCACACCCGCGCACCCTCCCGAAGCTCGTTGTCGGCGCCGACGGTCGCGCCGTCGCCGATCACCGTGCCCGTGAGGACCGCGCGTTCGCCGACCCGGGCGCGGTTGCCGATCAGGGAGTCGGTGATGACCGCGCCGGGTTCGATCACGGCGCCCGGCAGGATCGTGGAGCCGAAGACCCGCGCGCCCTCCGCCACGAACGCGCCCTCCCCCACCACCGTGCCGCCCGTCAGCTTGGCGTCCGCCGCGACCCGTGCCGTGGGCAGGATCAGACGGTCACCGCAGCGGCCGGGGACGGCCGGGGACGGGGCGCGGCCCAGGACCAGGTCCGCCGAGCCCCGGACGAACGCCGCCGGCGTGCCCAGGTCCAGCCAGTACGTGGAGTCCACCATGCCCTGGAGGTGCGCGCCGGCCGACAGCAGCTCCGGGAAGGTCTCCCGCTCGACCGACACCGGGCGGCCCTGCGGGATCGTGTCGATGACCGAGCGGCGGAAGACGTACGCCCCCGCGTTGATCTGGTCGGTGATGATCTCCTCGGGGGTCGCCGGCTTCTCCAGGAAGGCGAGGACCCGGCCCATCTCGTCGGTGGGTACCAGGCCGTACGCGCGCGGGTCCGTCACCTTGGTGAGGTGGAGGGACACGTCGGCGTTCGTCGTCTCGTGCACCTCGACGAGCGCCCTGATGTCCAGGCCCGTCAGGATGTCGCCGTTGAAGATCAGGACCGGGTCGTCGGGGCCCGAGTGCAGACGGGCGGCCACGTTGCGGATCGCGCCGCCCGTGCCGAGCGGTTCCTCCTCGGTGACGTACTCGATGTGCAGGCCGAGTGCCGCGCCGTCGCCGAAGTACGGCTCGAAGACCTCCGCCAGATAGCTCGTCGCGAGGACGATGTGGTCCACGCCCGCCGCTCTGGCTCTGGCCAGTTGGTGCGTCAGGAACGGCACGCCCGCCGCCGGGACCATCGGCTTGGGAGTGTGGACCGTGAGCGGGCGCAGCCGGGTGCCTTTGCCGCCGACCAGGAGGATCGCTTCTGTCACCTGTCGTCTCTGCTTCCTGCCGGGACCGGCCGAACTCTCTGTCGGCCGGCCAGTGTATGCAGACCGTGCGACGGCGCCTTCGACGGCCGCGCGGTGCCACGCGGCATGGGTGTGCGGTTTCCCCCGACTGCCCCCGACGGCGTTGAACGCGGCCCCCGTGCTCAGCGTCCCTGGAGGTGCGCGGAGCTGGTCCGGGCCGAGCCGAGTTTGGCGTAGAGCTTCGCGCCGGGACACTCGGTGGCGTACCCGTCCCTATGACCGGAGATCACGTTCAGTCGCACGTTCTTCCCCTTTGGGTAGAGATTGCCACCTCCGGACTTCAGATATGTCTTTCCCTTGGGATTGGCTCCGAAGAGCCCGAGCTTCCAGGCGGTGAGCTTGGCGATGGCCGTCACGGCGGCGGCGGGCGGCTTGTGCGAGCCGAACGAGCCGATCACCGCGATGCCCATGCTGTTGTTGTTGAAGCCCAGGGTGTGGGCGCCCCTGACGGCCTTCGCCACTCCCCCGGCGCGGCCCTCGTAGATGGTTCCGCACTTGTCGACGAGGAAGTTGTAGCCGATGTCCCGCCAGCCCATGCTCACCACGTGGTAGCGGTAGATACTGCGGATGACGGACGAGGCCTGGGAGCACTTGTAGCCGTTGCCGGAGGCGGTGTGGTGGACGAAGGCCGCCTTGACCTTCCCGGTGTAGACGAACCCCTTCTCGCGCAGTGACTCGTCGGCGCCCCAGCCGCGGCGGGTGACGATCCTCGGGCGCGGCCCGATGTACGGCTTCGCGCGCGGCACGCCGGTCAGCTCCGCCAGTTCGTCCTCGGTGTCCTGCCGGTCCAGGGCCGGGATCTCGGCGGCGCCGAAGGGGGCGAGATCGGTGTTGACGGCCGCCGCCGCGTCGGCCTCGGTGCCGGTGCGGGGGACGTCGGCCGGCGAGCCCTGGGGCGGGGCCTCCTCGCCGGGGTCGACGAGTTCGAGGCGCAGGCCGGCCGGGAGCAGGTCGTGGCCGCCGGTGGGGGTGCTGCCGCGCGGGCCGGGATCGTCGTCGAGTTCGGCACGCACGCGTACGTCCACACCGTCCGAGTCGCCCACCCACAGGGGCGCGGTGCCGCCGTGCACGTGGCCCGAGTCGGCCTCCGCCGTGTCCGGGTCGGCGCCGTGGTCGGCGTTGTGCGTCTCGACGTCCTGCCAGCCCGACCAGTGGCCGGTGGCGGCGGACCGGGTGCGGACCTGGACCAGGCCATGCAGTTCGGTGCCGGGGTTGTCCCAGCTGACGCCGACGAGCGAGAAGTGCTCCAGGTCGTCGCGGTACAGGCCCTGTTCGGGGGCCTGGCCGAGGACGCGCTCACGGGTTCGGGGGACCAGGGGCAGTGACCGGGTGCTGCCGGCGAGGGCGGCGGTCCCGGTGGGACGGCCGGTGGTCGTCGTGGCCCGCTCCGCCGGTGCGGCGGCCGCGGACGGCACGTTCAGCGGGGCAGCGGTGAGGGTGAGGGCCGCCGCGCAGGTGACGCCGATCGAGGAAGTCAGGAGTCCACGCATGCTCCTGATCTTGAACATAGTCAGACATATATGTCTATTGCGGAACTGACGGCCCGTCGGGAGCGATTGCGCCGAACCGGTGACCCCGCCGGTCGGTGCGGGCGCCGGTCGCGGCGTACGCTTGCCCGGGTGAACGCCACCGATCGCACCCCCGCCGACCTGCTGCGTTCCGCGCTCGCCGCGGATCCCGGACGCCCCCTGGTGACCTTCTACGACGACGCCACGGGCGAACGCGTCGAATTGTCCGTGGCCACCTTCGCCAATTGGGTGGCCAAGACGGCGAACCTGCTCCAGGGCGACCTCGCAGCGGGGCCGGGTGACCGGGTGGCCCTGCTGCTGCCCGCGCACTGGCAGACGGCGGTGTGGCTGCTCGCCTGTTCCTCGGTGGGTGCGATCGCCGACATGGCCGGGGACCCGGCGGCGGCCGACGTGGTGGTGAGCGGGCCGGATTCGCTGGAGGCGGCCCGGGCCTGCCGTGGGGAGCGGGTCGCTCTCGCGCTACGGCCGCTGGGCGGGCGTTTCCCGACGGTCCCGGACGGGTTCGCCGACTACGCGGTGGAGGTGCCGAGCCAGGGAGACCGGTTCGCTCCGTTCTCGCCCGTCGATCCGGACGAGCCCGCGCTGATCGTGGCCGGTGCGGAGATGAGCGGCGCCGAGGTCGCGGAGCGGGCTCTCGGGGACGCACCGGGGCTGGATCTGACCGGACCGGGGTCGCGGCTGCTGTCGGGGCTGGGGTTCGACACGTGGGAGGGGCTGAGCGCGGGTCTGTACGCGCCGCTCGCGGTCGGGGGGTCGGTGGTGCTCTGCCGGCACCTGGACGAACTGGGCGAGGAAGGGATCGCCAAGCGGATCGAGAGCGAGCGGGTGACAGCGACGGTCCGGTGAGGCCGTCCGCCGGGCGCGGGCCGCTGGGGTCGTTCGCCGACCGCGGACCGCGGACTGTTCGCCGACTCCGGACCGCTGGCGCCGACCGTCGAGCACGGGCCGCTGGGGTCGTTCGCCGACCGCGGACCGCGGACTGTTCGCCGACTCCGGACCGCTGGCGCCGACCGTCGAGCACGGGCCGCTGGCGCCGACCGTCGACCACTGGGGGCTGGTCGCGCAGTTCCCCGCGCCCCTGCGTGCATCCGTTCACCCTTGTGGAGTAGTTACCGCCACCCCCCGCCGCCACCCCCAGGCACTCTGGAGGAGTGACCGATGCCGGAGGGGCCACCGCGACCGGGGACGGCATTGCCCGGCGTCGGCGGCGCCGTTGGCTGACGGGTGCCGCGGCTGTCGCCGGGCTCCTCGCCGCCGGCACCCTCGCCTGCGGCTGGGTGCTCTACGACCGGCTCAGCGACAACATCACCCCCGACGAGGCGGCCGCCGCCGAGCTGTCCCGCTACGAGCGGGAGCGGCCCACCGCGCTGGTGCGGGGCGCGCAGAACATCCTCCTCATCGGGTCGGACACCCGGGCGGGGAACGGGAACCGCCGCTACGGCAAGGACCTGGGCACCGAGCGGTCCGACACCACGATCCTGCTGCATCTCGCCGCCGACCGGCGCAGCGCCACCGCGGTCTCCCTGCCCCGGGACCTGATGGTGCACGTGCCGAGCTGCCTGCGGGGCGACGGCCGCCGCAGCGAGCCCCAGTTCACGCTGTTCAACTCGGCGTTCGAGGTCGGGGGTTCGGCCTGCACCATCCGTACCGTCGAGAAGCTCACGGACATCCGGATCGACCATCACGTCGTCGTCGACTTCAGCGGGTTCAAGGACATGGTCGACTCGATCGACGGGGTGCAGGTCTGCCTGAAGGAACCGATCAACGACAAGGCCGCCAAACTGCGGCTGCCCGCCGGGCGGGTCACCCTCGACGGGGAACAGGCGCTGGGGTACGTACGGGCGCGCAAGTCGCTCGGCAACGGCAGCGACACCGAGCGGATGGAACGGCAGCAGCTGTTCCTGGGCGCGCTCGTCAGCAAGGTGCGGGGCAGTGACGTACTGCTGAACCCGGCGAAGCTCTATCCGCTGCTGGACGCGGCGACCTCCGCGCTCACCACCGATCCGGAGCTGGCCAGTCTGCGCGGTTTGTACCAACTCGTCCGCGGGCTGCGGGACATCCCCACCGAACAGGTGCAGTTCCTCACCGTTCCGAGGGAGCCGTACGTGTACGACTCCAATCGTGACCAGCTCGTGGAGGACAGGGCGGACGCGCTCTTCGCGCTGCTGCGAGCCGACAGACCGGTGCCGGTCACCAAGAAGAACGCCCCCTCCTCCGAGAACTCCGAGGCACCCGGATTTCGCGGGAACACCGCCGCCGAGGACAGTTGCGAGTAAAGCACCGGCCAAGGCGGCGAACTTCCGCGCCGCTCGTTGTCAGTTATATGAGATGGATTGCCCGGTTGTAGGGATGACTAATTTGTCACTGGCGTCACTTGCCGCTGAACTGGACGGATAGTGTGAGCCCTCCGGTGCACCCGGCCGCGAGGTCCGTCCTGGGGTCGTGCACTGTTAACCGTGACCGAGCGCCTTGATGGGGGGAAGGCGCCGCGTGGCCCCGACGGAGGATTCGGACAACCGTGGACGCGCAAGGCCGTGGGCGGGCGGACAACATCGATCCCGCAGACCAGTGGGTACTCAATCCGAACACCGGCGAATATGAACTGCGACTGACACCTTCCGCACCGCAGTCGTCGGTACCCGGACCGCGCCGACCGACTTCGTCGCGCGCCGGCACGGACGCGCCGCGGGAGACGGCGGCCCGGGAAGTTCCGGGGCAGGTTCCGGGGCAGGTTCCGGGGCAGCGCAGGCGGCGCGGCGAGCCCGAGCCGCCGCCCGGCCGACGCTCACGGCGGCCGGTGAAGAAGAAGTCGAAGGCCAAGAAGGTGCTGCTGTGGACCGGCGGGTCGATGGCCTTCGTCCTGGTCGCGGTCTCGGCCGCCGGCTATCTGTACGTGAAGCACCTCAACGACAACATCACGTCCGTCTCCGACGACGGCGCGAGCACCGGTGGCTTCAGCAAGGACAAGGCGATCAACCTGCTGGTGATCGGCACCGACAAGCGCACCGGCAAGGGCAACGAGGGGTACGGCGACGCGGGCAGCGTCGGGCACGCCGACACCAACATCCTGCTGCACATCTCCAAGGACCGCTCCAACGCGACCGCGTTGAGCATCCCGCGCGACCTGATCGTGGACGTCCCGGACTGCCCGACCCAGCAGTCCGACGGCAGCACCAAGGTCATCCCGGGCACCACCGGTGTCCGCTTCAACACCAGCCTCGGGCAGGACGGCCGTACGCCCAGCTGCACGGTGCGCACGGTGACGGAGCTGACCGGGATCACGCCGGACAACTTCATGGTGGCCGACTTCAACGCGGTCAAGACGCTGACCGACGCGGTCGGCGGGGTCGAGGTCTGTCTGGCCAAGGACATCGACGACTCGGACTCGCATCTGAAGCTGTCCAAGGGCACCCACAACATCTCCGGCGAGACCGCGCTGGCCTTCGTGCGCACCCGGCACTCGGTCGGCTTCGGCGGCGACCTCAGCCGGATCCAGCTCCAACAGCAGTTCCTGAGCGCGCTGATGCGCAAGCTCAGCTCCAACTCGACGCTCACCAGCCCGACCAAGCTGCTGAAGCTGGCCGAGGTCGGCACCAAGGCGCTGACCGTCGACTCCAAGCTGGACAGCATCGGCAAGCTGAAGGACCTGGGTCTGGAGCTCGGCAAGCTCAACCCGAAGAACCTGACCTTCACCACCATCCCGGTGATCGACAACCCGGCGGAGAAGGTCAAGGCGACCGTCGTGCTCAACGACACGAAGGCTCCGCCGGTGTTCCAGGCCATCAAGGACGACGTCTCCTTCACCGACGTCAAGAAGAAGCAGGCGAAGGCCAGCAAGGACGCGGCGGCCGCCCGCCTGGAGGGCAGCAAGTCCGCGGCCTCCGAGGTGCGGGTGCGGATCCTCAACGGCGGGGCCGCGGACGGCAGCGCCCAGAAGGCCCTCAACTGGCTGCAGAACGACGAGGGCGTCCTCAAGTCGGAGAACGCCGGCAACGCGGACGCCAAGCTCAGCAAGACCACCCTGGAGTACGCCCCCGACCAGGCCGCCCAGGCGCGTGAACTGGCCAGCATCATGGGGCTGTCCGGTTCGGCGCTGAAGCCCGGCAAGAGCGTCACCAACTCCCAGGGGCTGCCCGCGATGACCCTGACGCTGGGCGAGGACTTCCAGGGGGCGGGGGTGCCCCTCACCACTCCGACAAAGGCGCCGGACGTGGACAGCAAGACCACCGCGGACAAGGTGACCTGCGCCAAGTAGCGACAAACGGCGTGCGGTGGCGGGGAGTTGCGCCCCGATGACACCAAGTCACAGCGAATAAGCAGGTAACCCTATGGGTCCGTCACGCGTCTAACCGGGCGCGGGGCGGACCCGTGTGGTCCGTGAAGCGTCCGATGGGGGGCGTCGGCGGCGGGCCGGTGCGCGCAGAGCGCAGGGCGGGGAGGGCAGGGCGTTGACGCAGAGCGATGTACGGGGGGAAAAGCCTGCGGTCGAGGACACGATGTCCCTCGCACCGAAGGCATCCGGGGCGCCGGGCGGTGCGGGCGGTGGCCGTCGCACGGGCAGCACGGGCAGCACGAACGGCCCGAACGGCCCGAACGGGGCGCACAGGTCGCACGGGTCGAGCGGCAACCGACCCAGACGCGGACGGCGCGCGTTGCGCTGGTCGGCGACCGTGCTGTCGGTGGTGATCCTCGGCACGGCCGGTGCCGGTTACCTCTACTACCAGCACCTGAACGGCAACATCCACAAGGGCCAGCGCAGCAGCGGCGACGCCAAGGCGCGGAAGACCGCGGCCAACGCGGCCGGTCAGACGCCGCTGAACATCCTGCTGATCGGCTCCGACAGCCGTAACTCCGACGAGAACGTGAAGCTCGGCGGCGCCAAGTACGACCGGGGCAGCCCGCCGCTCGGGGATGTCCAGATGCTGATCCACCTGTCGGCGGACCGGAAGAGCGCGGCGATGGTGAGCATCCCCCGGGACACCCGCGTCGACATCCCCAAGTGCACGGACCCGGACACCGGCAAGGTGTACCCGGCGACCAACACCATCATCAACGAGACGCTGGCCCGCGGCGGCGCCGGCTGCACGCTGGCCACCTGGGAGAACCTCACCGGGGTCTACATCGACCACTGGATCACGATCGACTTCGCGGGCGTGGTGAAGATGGCGGACGCCATCGGCGGCGTCGACGTCTGTGTGAAGCAGAACGTGTGGGACCGGCCGACGGCCGCGGTGTCCGGCGGCTCCGGGCTCAAGCTGACCGCCGGCACCCACAAGGTGCAGGGCAAGCAGGCCCTGCAGTGGCTGCGCACCCGGCACGCCTGGGGCAGTGACCCGCTGCGGGCCAAGGCCCAGCACATGTACCTCAACTCCATGATCCGGACGCTGAAGGGGCAGAACGTCTTCACCGACACCGGCAGGCTGATGGACCTGGCCGAGGCGGCCACCAACTCGCTGACGGTCTCCGAGGAGATCGGCACCCCGAAGAAGCTCTACGACCTGGGCATGCAGCTCAAGTCGGTGCCGACGGACCGCATCACCTCGCTCACGATGCCGAACCTCCAGGACCCGCAGAACAGGGACCACCTCGTACCGGACGCCACCAACGCCGACAAGATGTGGCAGATGCTCCGCGACGACGTGGCGTTCGACAAGAACGGCGACGCCAAGGAGAGCAAGAAGCCCACGGCGACCGCCGCTTCGACCAAGGCGCCCTCCGTCTCCGCCGGCCAACTCGGGGTGCTGGTGCAGAACGCCACCGGGAGCGCCACGGAGGCCGCGGTCCCCGCCCGGGCCCGGGCGATGGCCACGGAACTCGGCACCAAGGGCTACACCCGGGCGGCGGCGGACACCTCGTCGCCCACCGAGTCCGCGGAGAAGACGGTCGTGGAGTATCCGAGCGCGGACCTGCAGGGCGACGCCCAGGCGGTCGCCAAGGCGCTGGGGATCCCGGTCGGTCAGGTGAAGCAGACCACCGATGTGTCGGGCGTCACGCTCGTCGTCGGTGCCGACTGGCGCGACGGGACGACGTATCCCAAGCAGTCCGCCCCGAAGGCCGGTGACCTGCCCGACAACTCCGACGCCATCAACGGCTCGGACACCAAGCAGTGCATGGACGTGTACGCGCCCTATCGGTGGTAGCCCGCGCACCCGGTCCCATACAAGGTCATTACAGGCGGCACGATCCCCTCACACACAGAACCGCACAGGTAAGCACAGGCAACTCCTAAACGACTGCATGACACTGCCGCCGTGCCCAGGTGCCCGGGAGTCGGGTGCGGCGGCAGTGGCGAGCGGGAGGGCGGGCGGTTGGTGCGCGGCAATGTGCGAGGGGAGGTGTCCGACGTGGCCGTGGTCGACGACACGATGACCCTGACGCCCCAGGACGGTGGCGGTCGGCACGGTGGCAGACGGCGCGGCGGCGGGGCGGACGGTGACCGCGGGCGGCGCAGACGCCGGGTGCTGCGCTGGTCGGCCTCGGTCGTGGCCCTGGCGATAGCCGGCACCGCCACCGCCGGATACCTGTACTACGAGCACCTCAACGGCAACATCAAGAAGGAGTCCCTGAACATCGGGGACTCCAAGGACCGCGCGGCCCAGTCGAAGGCGAACGCGGCCGGGCAGACGCCCCTGAACATCCTGCTGATCGGCTCGGACGCCCGGGACACCGCCGAGAACCAGAAGCTGGGCGGCGCCAAGGACATCGGCACCGCCGCCCGCGCCGACGTGCAGATGCTGCTGCACGTCTCGGCCGACCGCACCAACATGTCGGTGGTCTCCATGCCCCGCGACACCCTGGTCGATATCCCCAAGTGCACGGACACCGACACCGGCAAGGTCTACGCGGCGACCTCCGACACCATGACCAACTCCTCGCTGGAGCGCGGCGGCCCCGGCTGCACGGTGGCCACCTGGGAGAAGCTCACCGACATCCACATCGACCACTTCATGATGGTCGACTTCTCGGGCGTGGTGTCCATGGCGGACGCGATCGGCGGGGTGCCGGTGTGCGTGGACGCCAACATCTACTCGCACACCTCCACAGGACACGGCTCGGGCCTGAAGCTGACGAAGGGCACCACCTCCGTCAAGGGCAAGCAGGCCCTGCAGTGGCTGCGCACCCGGTACGGCTTCGAGGACGGCAGCGACATCGCCCGCACCAAGGCCCAGCACATGTACATGAACTCGATGGTCCGCCAGCTGCGCTCCAACGCGACCCTCAGCAACCCCGACAAGCTCCTCAAGCTCGCCGAGACGGCCACCAAGGCACTGACGGTGGACGACGGCCTCGGCACGGTCACCAAGCTCTACGACCTGAGCAAGGAGCTGAAGAAGGTCCCCACCGAGCGCATCACCATGACGACCATGCCGTGGGTGTACTCCTCGGACGGCAACCGCGTCCTGCCCAAGCCCACCGACGCGGCCAAGCTGTGGCGGCTGGTCCGCGAGGACATCGCCCTCGACGGCAAGGACAAGAAGAAGACGACGACGACCGCGACCAAGGTCACCGACAAGGCGGCGGCCGACGACCGGATCGCCGTACAGGTGCAGAACGGCACCAGCGGCAGCACGGAGTCCGCCGTCACCGGCCGGGCCGCCGCGGTCACCGAGCTGCTGGTCGCCAAGGGCTTCACCAAGGCGGCCGCCGACTCCTCGGCGCTGCTCAGCGAGGACCGGACGCTGGTGCGCTATCCGAGCGCCGACCTGGCGGGCGACGCCCAGCGGGTCGCGAAGGTGCTGGGCGTCCCGGCCGACCAGGTGAAGAAGTCCACGGACGTCGACGGGGTCACGCTGGTGGTGGGCGCCGACTGGCGCTCGGGCACGAAGTACACCGCCGACGACGATGACACCACCCCGGCCTCGGCGAGCGCCCTCAACGCCGCGGACACCAAGGCGTGCATGCACGTCGACCCGGACTACACCTGGTAGTCCGGGCCGCGCCGAAGGCAGGTGCTCAGCCGGCGGAAGAGCTGAGCACCGCGGGGCGGCGGGACGCGATGACCCGCTTCGCCAGGGACCTGGGGCTGGTCAGGAAGCCGTATCCCCACGACATGTGCATGGTGGCGAGGGCGAGCGGGATCTGCAGCCGCGCCTTGAGCGGCAGCCCCTTGCCGGCCGGGACCGACCCGGCGGCGATCGCCGCGAGATAACCGCCCGGGATCACGAAACCGAACGGGGTCACCAGGGCCCCGACGACGATCCCGGCGGCTATCGCACACACCGCCACCGGCGGGGCGAGGTAGCGCAGGTTGATGGAGCCCTCGTGGTAGCGGGCGACGACGTGCCGCCAACGGCCGTAGTCCTTGTACTGCTTGGCGAGGGCCTTCACCGACGGCCGCGGCCGGTACGACACCTTCAGCTCCGGCGAGAACCAGATCAGGCCGCCGGCCTCGCGGATCCGGAAGTTCAGCTCCCAGTCCTGGGCGCGGATGAACTCCTCGTTGTAGCCGCCCTGTTGTTCCAGGGCCTCGCGGCGGAAGACTCCGAGATAGACGGTCTCGGCGGGGCCGGCCTCGCCGCCGGTGTGGAAGGCGGCGTTGCCGACGCCGATCTTCGAGGTCATGGCCGCCGCGACCGCGTGCTCCCAGGCGTTCTCGCCCTCGGCGTGCATGATGCCGCCGACGTTCTGCGCGCCGGTCTCCTCAAGCAGCCGTACGGCGGTCGCGATGTAGTTCGGGGAGAGCATGCCGTGGCCGTCCACGCGCACCACGATCGGATGCCGGGAGGCCTTGATCGCGGCGTTCAGCGCGGCCGGGGTGCGGCCGGTCGGGTTCGGGACGGTGTGCACGCGCGCGTCTTCCGCAACGAGCTGCGCCGCGATCTCGTCCGTGCGGTCCTTGGACGGACCGAGGGCGATGACGACCTCCAGCTCACCGGCGTACTCCTGCGCGAGGATCGCTTGGACGGCCCCACGCAGATGCCGCTCCTCGTCGAGGACGGGCATGATCACAGAAACTGCGGGGTGCCGCACGTCGGGCTTGGCGTTCATAGGGGGCTCACGTTACCGCGAACGGGGGACACCGGTGCGCGCCGCCGGGGCCAAGCCGCGGGCTGAAGGTCGTATCGGCCTACGGTGCTCACGGATCCCACGTACGGCCTCGTCCGGAGGTGTCCTTTGGCCGCCAGCCCGCCCCGGTCCCCCGCCCGGCCCGCCCCGCCGCAGCGTCGACCGCAGCCCACCCGTCAGGCCCCGCGGCCGCCGGTACGACCCACGAGGCCCCGGCGGCCGCGCTGGGCCATGCGGGCCGTGACCACACTCTCGGTGGTGGTGCTGGCGTCGGCCGGGATCGGACACTCGGTGATGGCCAGTCTGGACGCGGACATCGCCCGGGTCGACCCGTTCAAGGACATGAAGAACCGTCCGGCCCCGGGTCACGGCATGAACGTCCTGCTGGTCGGCACCGACGGCCGCGACAAGATCACGGAGAAGGAGCGGCGCCGGTACCGGCTGGGCGGTGCGCCCTGCCACTGCACGGACACGATCATGATCGTGCACATCTCGCCGGACCGGGAGCGGGCGACGGTCGTCAGTCTGCCGCGCGACTCGTACGCCGAGGTCCCGCAGCACGTCGACCAGACGACGGGCCGGACGCACGGCGCCCATCCGATCAAGCTGAACGCGGCCTACGCGGAGGGCGGCCCGCAGCTGACCGTCCGCACGGTCGAGGACATGACCCATCTGAAGATCGACCACTATCTGGAGGTCGACTTCATCACGTTCATGCGGACCGTCGACGTGCTCGGCGGGGTCCGGATCTGCACGCCCCAGCCGCTGAAGGACTCCTACACCGGCCTCGACCTCTCCCCCGGCACGCACAAGCTGAACGGCGGCCAGGCCCTGCAGTACGTCCGCGCCCGGCATGTCGACGGGGCGAGCGACCTCGGCCGGATGAAACGGCAGCAGCGGTTCCTGGCCGCGCTGATCGAGCGGGTGTCGTCGTCGGGGGTGCTGCTGAACCCGATCAGGTTCCGGGACGTGACACGGGCGGTGCTGGGCTCCGTACGGGCCGACACGGGCTTCGGCACGGACGAGCTGCTGGACCTCGGCCGGGCGATGCGGAACTTCTCCCCGTCCTCGTCCGAGTTCACGACCGTCCCCATCGGGCAGATCGCGTACCCCGTGAAGGGCATCGGCTCGACGCTGAAGTGGGACCAGGCCAAGTCGGACCAGCTGTTCCAGTCCCTGCGCGACGACAAACCGCTGGCACCGCCGGCACCCAAGCGGCCCGCCGGGCCGGCGCCGGTGACCGTGGAGGTGGCGCCCGAACAGATCCGTGTGCAGGTGGAGAACGGCACGGGGACGGCGGGGCTCGGGCGGCGGATGGACGCGGCGCTGGCGGCGGCGGGGTTCGCGACGAACCACCAGCCGGTCACCGGCGCCCGGCACGACGTGCGGCGGACGGTGATCTCCTACGACCCCCGCTGGGACCGCTCGGCCCGGTCGCTGGCGGCGGCCCTGCCCGGGAGCGAGGTGCGGGCGGTGAAGGGGATGGGCCCGGTGCTGCGGGTGACGACCGGGGCGGACTTCAAGGGGCCGGCGAATGTACGGAAGGTACGGGCCGAGGCCCCGGCGCCGCAGGGCGAGGCCACGGTCATCCGGGGCGACGAGACGGTGTGCTGAGGGTCGTCGGTCGGCTGCGGGTGCGTGGGGGCTTGTCGCGTCCACGCGGCGGCAGCCGTACATGAATGCAGCCCCGCGCCCCTGAGGGCGCTCGTGCAGCGCCCCTGCTTTCAGGGGCGCGGGGAACTGCGCGACAAGCCCCCACCGGCCCGCAGCCGACCGGCGGCCCCGCGCGGCACCGCCCTAGTCCTCGAATCCCTCCGCCACCCTGCGCTCGCGCAGCTCGCGGATCTCCCGTCTCCGCGCCAGCCGGTGCGTGCGCCTGATCTGGGCCTCCTGATTGCGCCGGCGGTCCCTGTCGGTCTCCGGTATCACCGGCGGTACCCGGCGCGGCTTGCCGTCGGCGTCGACCGCCGCGAAGACCAGGTAGGCCGAGCCGACCTGGGTGGCCGGGTTCGATTCGTTCCAGCGCTCGGCCAGGACCCGCACGCCCACCTCCATGGACGTCCGGCCGGTCCAGTTGACCTGCGCCTTGACATGGACCAGGTCGCCGACGCGGACCGGCTCCAGGAACGCCATCTCGTCCATGGAGGCGGTGACGGCGGGACCGCCCGAGTGGCGGCCGGCGACCGCGCCCGCCGCGTCGTCGACGAGCTTCATGATCACACCGCCGTGCACCGTGCCGAGGAGGTTGGTGTCGTTGTGGGTCATGATGTGGCTCAGGGTGGTCCGGGACGCGGACGTCGGCTTGCCGGGTATATCGGATTCCGCCTCGGGGGCCTGGTCTGTCATGGCCCCCACCTTATGCCGAGGCGACAATCGCGGAATTTGTGTCGGGTTCGCAACAGCGGCGCCCTGATTTTCCTACGACCCTTGTAAGAGGTACAGGCGCTGCCTGCACACTGGGGCCCATGAACGAATGGCCCGAGGGACGGTCGAACGACAACCGCGGCAACCGGTACGGACGCGGTAGCGCCAGCGCGCAGCCTGAGGGCGCCCGCGTGATGCGCCAGGTACGACGCGGGGAGCCGTCGGCGCCGCCGTACGGCGCGCCGCAGCAGGGGGGCGGCGGCTACGCCGGCGTCCCGCAGCAGCCGGCGTACGGCAACGGGTACGACGACGGCTCCGGGTACGACAACGGCTACAACACCGGCCAGGTCTACGGCGGCGGCCCCGGGGGCGGGGGACCCGGCGGCACCCGTGAGCGCGGCCCGCGTCCGGCTCCGAACTGGCGCAAGCGGATCAAGTGGACCGCGATAGTCGTCGTGAGCGTGCTGATCGTCACATCCGTCGCGACCTACTTCTGGGCCGACTCCAAGCTGCACCGGGACGTCGACCTCTCGAAGGTCATCGACCGTCCCGACGCCGGCAAGGGCACCAACTACCTGATCGTCGGCTCCGACAGCCGCAAGGGCATGTCGGCCGAGGAGAAGAAGAAGCTGCACACGGGGTCGGCCGAGGGCCAGCGCACGGACTCGATGATGATCCTGCACGTCGGCGACAACGGCGACACGCTGATCTCCCTCCCCCGCGACTCGGACGTGGAGATCCCCTCGTACCAGGGGTCGACGTCCGGCAAGGTCTACCAGGGCACCGGCCGGCACACGAAACTGAACGCGGCCTACGCCGAGGACGGCCCGACCCTGCTCGTGCGCACGGTCGAGTTCAACACCGGGCTGCACATCGACCACTACGTGGAGATCGGCTTCGCCGGCTTCGCGGACATCGTGGACGCGGTCGGCGGTGTCACGATCGACATCGACAAGGGCTTCAAGGACAGCTACTCGGGCGCGAACTTCAAGGCGGGCAAGCAGACCCTGAACGGCGAGGAGGCCCTCGCCTTCGTCCGCACCCGGCACGCCTTCGCCGCGTCCGACCTCCAGCGCACCAAGAACCAGCAGAAGTTCCTGGCCGCCCTGGCCCACCAGGTCGCCACCCCGTCGACGGTCCTGAACCCGTTCAAGCTCTACCCCACGCTCGGCGCGGGCCTGGACTCCCTCACCGTCGACAAGGACATGAGCCTGTGGGACCTGGCCTCGATGTTCTTCGCGATGAAAGACGTCAACGGCGGCGACGGCACCTCGATGAACATGCCGGTCTCCGGCTCCACGGGCGGCAACCTCGTCTGGGACAAGGCGAAGGTCAAGACCCTGGTCGACGAACTGAAGAACGACGAGAAGGTCACCGTCTCCGACAACTGACCCGCCGACCAAGCCGTCCCGGCGGCGACCAGCGCAGACGGGGGAAGGGCGAGGCGCCCTTCCCCCGTCGGTGCACTCGGCTACAGCGCATCGAACGGCGGCACGATACGGACAACGATGATCAATGGCTCCCGTGGCGCCACCAGAAAGTAGAACCAGCCGCCGGCAGCGTCCATACGGCGCAGGCCGCCGGGTCGGGGACCGTTGCCGAGATCGCTGACATCGATGCCCAATACGGGCCAGGTCGATGAGCTGGTCGGCCAGACGCTCCACTTCCCTCACCACGTGAGGGGGGATGCCACCCGCCACATGGTCCTGGTCAGGGTCGTACTCCCCACGCCAGTCCGCGCTCACCGGGCCGGGAGGCCGACGGCCACGTGGGCGTCGTCCAGGAGCCGCCCGATCCGAGAGGCGGCCTGGCGCGCCTGCACGGCGTTGCCCGACTCGGCGGCGTCTTCCCAGCGGCGGAGGTCCGCGGCCATCTCGGGCTGGCGCTGGATGTGCACGTAGACGGCCCACTGGGCCACGAACCGCTGGAGAGGGGCGAGATCGGAGCCCTGCCGGGACTGGTCCGCCGCTTGGTCCAGCTCCTGGGTGAAAGCAGGCAGTGCGGCAGGCGCGATCTGTCTGACGGCCTGCCGCAGCGCGGCAATCGTGGCGGGGGGCTGGGGGATGAGTGGTTGCCCGGCGGCGGAGGTGGTCATGGCTGCTCCCACGGGCGCGATTCTGATCCCGAGCATCAGCGTATCGGGCAGGATCACTCTTTCACCGCTCGAACGAGTGAGGGACCGGCGTCCCTTCCGTCCCCTTGAAACAGGGTGTCCGCAACGCTGACAGGGACCCCGGCTGGAGGCCCCTGACAGCGCTCGCGCGAAGCGGCGTCACATGGGCATGGCCGCCATCGAGCGGCACATCTCGGCACAGCGGCGACACGCCTCCGCGCAGCGCTTCATCTGCGGGTCGTCCGGCATGGACATACACGCCTCGGCGCACATGTCACAGGCCTTGGCGCACATCGCGCACATCTCGGCCGACAGCGGCGAGCGCCGCATCATCATGTCGGCGCACATCCGGGTCGCCTCGGAGCAGTCCATCAGCGCGCGCATGATACGCATGTGGGCCTGGCCGCCCTCCATCGACATGCAGGAGCTCATGGTCTCCTCGCACATCGTGTGGGTGGCCATGCACGCGTTGACGCACTCCTGCATCTGCTTGCTCATGGCCGTCATGGGTCCGGTCTGGGTCATGGCTCCTCCAGGGAAGGGGCGGGGTCCGGGGCGGTCCCCGTGTGGTTCCCGTCCTAAGCCCGACCGTCCGGTAGTGCCATTCGGTAACGCCATTCGGCCCCGGAGCCGGAGAAGGCGCCCCGCGGGGCGCCTTCTCGCCGGATGCCGGTGTGGTTACGGCAGGTTGCGGGCCATGACGATCCGCTGGACCTGGTTCGCCCCTTCGTAGATCTGGGTGCTTTACAGGCCATACGGCTGTGACCTGCACGAACGACCCCTTCAGAGGGGGGCTCCCCAGGATTTCCCCATGACCACAGGGGCAGTGGAAGGCCCCCGCCCATGCGCCACCGGGGGGAACACACAGATGGGGCCGCCGAGGGGACCGCTCAGGCGGTCAGACCGGGTTCGAAGTACTCCGGCGTTCGGAACAGGCCCGTGAAGGTGCCGGGGCCGTCTCAGGGAGCACTACCACTACATCTTCGAAGGGGCCGAGCAGCGCGGCCGGGCAGCCATCGCAACCATGCTGATGCCCGGCGCGGACGACCCCACGAAGGCGACAGAAGTCGCCTGATCCGCGTACGACAACAGCCCCCCGGCGTCATGCCGGGGGCTGTGTTGTTTGTGCAGGTCAGTGGCTGTTTTCAGCCCGGCATCCACCCAGGATTCCCCCAGCATGACGCCCCGGAACGGTCCTGATCGGGCCGCAACGGGCAGAAAGCCAAGGATGTCCTCTCGGACCCTCGAAATCGCCTTTGACCTGCAAAAACCTGCTACGGCAGGTTCCTCGCCATCACGATCCGCTGGACTTGATTCGTGCCCTCATAAATCTGGGTGATCTTGGCGTCGCGCATCATGCGCTCGACCGGGTAGTCGCGGGTGTAGCCGTAGCCGCCGAGGAGCTGGACGGCGTCCGTGGTGACCTCCATGGCGGTGTCGGAGGCGAAGCACTTCGCCGCCGCGCCCTGGAAGGTGAGGTCGGCGTCGCCGCGCTCGGAGGCGGCCGCGGCCTGGTAGGTGAGGGCACGGGCCGCGGCGATCTTCATGGCCATGTCGGCGAGCATGAACTGGATGCCCTGGAAGTCGCCGATCGGCTTGCCGAACTGCTTGCGCTCCTGGACGTAGCCCTTGGCGTAGTCCAGCGCGCCCTGCGCCACACCCAGCGCCTGGGCGGCGATGGTGATGCGGGTGTGGTCCAGGGTCTTCATCGCCGTCGCGAAGCCGGTGCCCTCCGCGCCGATCATGCGGTCGGCGGGGATACGGACGTTGTCGAAGTAGACCTCACGGGTCGGCGAGCCCTTGATGCCGAGCTTCTTCTCCGGGGCGCCGAAGGAGACGCCCTCGTCGGACTTCTCGACGACGAACGCGGAGATGCCCTTCGAGCGCTTGGACGGGTCGGTCACCGCCATGACGGTGTAGTAGTCGGACACGCCCGCGTTGGTGATCCAGCGCTTCACGCCGTTGAGGACGTAGTGGTCGCCGTCGCGGACCGCCTTCGTCTTCATGCCGGCCGCGTCGGAGCCCGCCTCCGGCTCGGAGAGGCAGTACGAGAACATCGCGTCGCCCTTGGCCAGCGGCGCCAGGTACTTCTTCTTCAGGTCCTCGCCGCCGGAGAGGATCACCGGGAGCGAGCCCAGCTTGTTCACGGCGGGGATGAGGGAGGAGGAGACGCAGGCGCGGGCCACCTCCTCGATCACGATGACCGTGGCGAGCGCGTCGGCGCCGGCACCGCCGTACTCCTCGGGGACGTGCACGGCGTGCAGGTCGCCCGCGACCAGCGCGTCGAGGGCCTCCTGCGGGAAGCGCGCCTCCTCGTCCACCGCGGCCGCGTACGGGGCGATCTTCGCCTCGACCAGCGCGCGGACGACGTCGCGGAGCATGTCGTGCTCCTCGGACGGGCGGTACAGGTCGAAGTCAGCCGATCCGGCCAAGGTCTCTCACTCCAGACGCAGTGGTGCTGACGCTAATTACTGTTAAGTAACTCAAAGTTTAGAGCGCGGCCCACGGAACGGTGACGTGAGGTACGCGACAGCGGGAAAGTTGCCCGCGGGAGGGCCCGGTTATGCTCGGCCCCGCAGCAGGCACACACGTCCCCGAGCTGGAGCATCATGAGCCTCAAGATCACTGTGATCGGCACCGGTTATCTCGGCGCCACGCATGCCGCGGCCATGGCGGAGCTCGGCTTCGAGGTACTCGGCCTCGACGTCGTACCCGAGAAGATCGCCATGCTGGAGCGCGGCGAGACCCCGATGTACGAGCCGGGGCTCGACGAGTTGCTGCGCCGGCACGTGGCGGGCTTCGAAGGCTCCACCGGGCGGCTGCGCTTCACCACCGACTGGGCCGAGGTGGGCGCCTTCGGGGATGTCCACTTCGTCTGTGTGAACACCCCGCAGAAGCACGGCGAGTACGCGTGCGACATGTCGTACGTCGACTCCGCGATAGCGTCGCTGGCCCCGCATCTCACCGGGCCCGCGCTCGTCGTCGGCAAGTCGACCGTGCCGGTCGGTTCGGCGGACCGGCTGGCCGCCTACCTCGCCGAGAACGCGCCCGCGGGCGCCGAGGCCGAGCTGGCCTGGAACCCGGAGTTCCTGCGGGAGGGCTTCGCCGTCCAGGACACCCTGCACCCCGACCGGATCGTGGTCGGCGTGCGCAGCGAGCGGGCCGAGAAGCTGCTGCGCGAGGTGTACGCGACGCCGCTGGGCGAGGACACGCCGTTCGTGGTGACCGACTTCCCGACCGCCGAGCTGGTGAAGACGGCCGCGAACTCCTTCCTGGCGACCAAGATCTCCTTCATCAACGCCATGGCCGAGGTGTGCGAGGCCGCGGACGGCGATGTGGCCAGGCTGGCGGAGGCGATCGGGCACGACGACCGGATCGGGAAGAAGTTCCTGCGCGCGGGGATCGGGTTCGGCGGCGGCTGCCTGCCGAAGGACATCCGGGCGTTCATGGCCCGCGCGGGCGAGCTGGGCGCCGACCAGGCGCTGACCTTCCTGCGCGAGATCGACTCCATCAACATGCGGCGCCGGGGGCAGATGGTCGAGATGGCCCGGGAGGCACTGGGAGGCGGGTCGTTCCTGGGGAAGCGGGTCGCGGTGCTCGGCGCGACGTTCAAGCCGGACTCGGACGACGTGCGGGACTCGCCGGCGCTGAACGTCGCCGGGCAGATCCATCTGCAGGGCGGGCAGGTGACGGTGTACGACCCGAAGGGGATGGAGAACGCCCGGCGGCTGTTCCCGACGCTCGGCTACGCGGATGCCGCGCTGGAGGCCGTGCGGGGGGCGCATGTCGTGCTGCATCTGACGGAGTGGCGGGAGTTCCGGGAGCTGGATCCGGCGGCGCTGGGTGCGGTGACCTCGGCGAAGGTGATCCTCGACGGGCGTAACGCGCTGGAGCCGGAGGTCTGGCGGCGGGCGGGGTGGACGTACCGGGCGATGGGGCGGCCGACCGCCTGAGGTGGAACCGAGACGACACCGGTTCGGCCGAGGCTCAGTCGGCCGAACCGGTGTCTTGCTGCATTCTGCACCACGCGGCACAGGTGTGACCGGTGAACGGCCTGTGCCTTACTTGTCCTTGGCCCGGTACCGGCGCATCTTCGCGCGCGCCCCGCACACCTGCATCGAGCACCAGCGGCCGCGTCCCGCCGGGCTGCGGTCGTAGTACGCCCAGTGGCAGGTGTCGGCCTCGCAGGCCTTGAGGCGGGTCCAGGTGCCCTCCACCAGGGCCGTGGCAACGGCGGCGGCGATCCGGGAGTGCAGCGGGGCCGAGTCCCCGGGGACGAGGGCCGCCGAGCCGTCGGCAGGGTCGACGGCGACATACAGGGGGGCGTGCGCGAGCAGTTCTCCCAGCGGGGTCACCGCGCGGTGCGGGGGGTGGCCGGCGTGGGCCAGGAGGGTGGCGCGCAGCGACTCGCGCAGGGCGCGCGCGGGTGGGAGTCCGGCTTCCGTGATGCCGAGGCGCGCCCTGCCGTCCGGCGTGTCGAGCGCGTCGGCGCCCGACTCGATGTCCAGCGTGTTCACCAGGGCCTCGACCAGGGCCAGGCCGCCCGGCGCGGGCGATCTCTCACTCATCCCTGCCAGCTACCTCCCGAATTCCCTTGCGAGGTTACCTCCACTACGGGAGCATGCGGTAACGGTGACTGGTTACCCGGCTCTACAGGTAACAGGAAACTCGGACTTCGAGGAGGAAGTCATGGCTCTCGCCAAGCTCGGTGTCGTCGTCCTGGACTGCCCCGACCCGTCCGCACTCGCCGGTTTCTACGCGGCGGTGCTGGGTGGCAGCGTCGAGGGGGACGAGGAGTGGGTGGACCTGGTGGTGCCCGGCGGACAGGCGCTGGCCTTCCAGAAGGCGCCCGGTCTCGTGCCGCCGAAGTGGCCCGCGCCCGACGATTCCCAGCAGTTCCACCTGGACCTGACGGTGGACGATCTGGACGCGGCCGAGAAGGCGGTGCTGGAGTTGGGCGCGAAGCCGCTGGACGCGGCGGACAGGGCGCGCAGCTTCCGGGTGTACGCCGACCCGGCTGGGCACCCGTTCTGTCTCTGCGCCTGCTGACCCAGGAGGACTCATGGCGATCGTCGCCCGTCTGCGCAACGTAGTGATCGACTGTCCCGACCCGCTCGCGCTGGCCCGCTTCTACGCCGCCGTCGCCGGAGGTACCCCGGTGGCGGAGGGCGACGAGTGGGTCGTCCTGCAGGTACCGCACGGACCACGGCTGGGCTTCCAGCGGGTGGCGGGGTACACGCCGCCCGAGTGGCCGCGGGCCGACCGCAACGCCCAGCAGTTCCATCTCGACTTCGACGCCGGGTCGACCTGGGAGGAGGTCGACGCGGCGCACGAGAAGGTGCTGGCGCTGGGGGCGCGCCCGCTGGATCTGGAGGACCGGGAGAAGAAGGACTTCCAGGTGTACGCCGACCCGGCCGGCCATCCCTTCTGTCTGTGCCGGATCCCCTGATCACGCCGTCCGGACCGGCCCGGTGGGCTCACGCCTCCGGGTCGGCCGGACTGGCGGGGGTCGGCTCGCGGCGGCGTTGGGCCGCGCGGGCGGTGAAGTCGGCGCTGCGTAGCACTCGCTGGACGTTTTCCCAGGTCAGCAGGGACAGCTCGGTCTCGGACCAGCCGCGTCGGAGCAGTTCGGCGATCAGGTGCGGATAGCGGGAGGTGTCGGCGAGGTCGCGGGGGTGGGCGGCTCCGGTGTCGTAGCTGCCGGACAGGGCGACGCACTCGGGGCCGGCCACGATCCGGACGTGGTCGAGGTGGTCGGCGACGTCCGGGACGGCCGGCCCGGACTGCTCGGCGGTCAGCGGCACCATGCACAGGCCCTGCTGCTCGCCCAGCTGCACGAGCAGTGCGTCGGAGAGGTTGGCGGGGTGCGGGCGTACGGCCGCGGCGGCGGAGCGGGTGCACAGGACCGGCGTCTTGGACAGGGCGAGCACCCGGGCAAGGACGGGCTCCGGGGCGCCGGACAGGTCGGCGAGCACGCCGAGCCGGTTCATCTCGCGGACCACTTCCTCGCCGAACCGGGTCAGCCCCTCCCGGTCCGCCCAGGCGGCCCCGGCCAGGGAGAGCACGCGCAGGCCGAGGGAGTTCAGGACGCGCAGGATGCCGAGGGAGTCGTCGACGGCGGCGGCGGAGGCGGGGCCGAGCACCACGGCGACCCGGCCGCAGTGGCGGGCGTCGATGATCTGCCCGGCGGTGCGCACCAGCCGGAGCCCCTCCGGGTGCCTCCCGACCACCCGGCGCGCCAGGTCCAGCTGTTCCAGGGTGGCCCCCACGGCCCGGCCGCCGCGCTCCTCCTCCGGCAGGTCCAGCGACCAGAAGAGCGCGCCCACATGGCCCTCGCGCAGCCGGGGCACGTCCGTGTCCACGGCCGCCTCGCCCAGTTCCAGGTCGTACCAGGGCAGCGGCCCGAGCGCCCGCGGCAGCCCGCTGTAGCCGTCCGCGACCGGGTGCGCGGCCAGCAGGACATGGGCCCGGTCCAGGAACTCGGCGTGGGACACCGCCGTGAACGGGTCGTCCGGGAGGCTGTCGTCCTCGCCGACCTCGGTCGTGGCGGGAATGTCGTGGAGGTCGGCCATTGCGGGCTCCGTACGTCGTCGTGAGCTACGTCGTGATGGGGCTGTAGCCCACCGTCGCACGGCCGCCCGGGAGGGTTCCTGGTGGACGGGGCGTTCGGGGGTACGGCCGCCCGCACGGCGCGGGTGACGGAGCCGGTGGCCACCGGGACCGGGACGGACTGGGGCGGGGCCGACGGTCACACCGGCCGCCCCGCCCCGCCCCGCCTCGCCCCGCCGGTCAGCCGTCCAGCTGGGAGATGGTGGCGTTCGACGGCCCCCGCGTCCCCTGGAGGTCCCGGGCCACGTCCTCCGCCGCGCCCAGGACGCGGACCGCGTTCTGCCAGGTGAGCTTGGCCAGGTCGGGGCGGGACCAGCCGCGGTCGAGGAGTTCGGCGATCAGGTTGGGGTAGCCGGAGACGTCGTTCAGGCCGTCGGGGGTGAAGGCCGTGCCGTCGTAGTCGCCGCCGATGCCGATGTGGTCGATGCCGGCGGTCTCGCGCATGTGGTCGAGGTGGTCGGCGACCGTGGCCGTCGTCGCGACCGGGCGGGGGTGGCTCTCCTCGAAGGCCCGGTGGATCTTCATCGCGTCCTCGGTGGTGTCGAGGTGGTGGAAGCCGTGCGCGCGCATGTTGTCGTCGGCCGCCGCCGTCCAGTCGACCGCCGCCTGGAGCACGAACTTCGGTACGAACGTCACCATCGCCACACCGCCGTTGGCGGAGAGGCGTTCGAGGACGTCGTCCGGGATGTTGCGGGGGTGATCGCAGACGGCCCGGGCGGAGGAGTGCGAGAAGACCACCGGGGCGGTGGTGGTGTCGAGCGCGGCCCGCATGGTCGTCGCGGCCACGTGGGAGAGGTCCACCAGCATGCCCAGGCGGTTCATCTCCCGCACCACCTCGCGGCCGAAGGCGGACAGACCGCCCACGTTCGGCTCGTCGGTCGCCGAGTCCGCCCAGTCGTTGTTGTCGTTGTGGGTGAGCGTCATGTAGCGCACGCCCAGCTCGTACAGACCGCGCAGGGTGCCCAGCGAGTTGTCGATGGAGTGGCCGCCCTCCGCGCCCATCAGGGAGGCGATACGGCCTTCGGCGCGCGCCGCCTCCATGTCGGCGGCGGTCAGCGCGGCCCGCAGGTCGGCCGGGTAACGGGCGATCAGCTGCCGTACGCAGTCGATCTGTTCGAGGGTCGCCGGGACCGCGCCCGGCAGGTCCGAGCGGACGTACACCGACCAGAACTGCGCGCCCACCCCGCCCTCGCGCAGGCGCGGGATGTCGGTGTGCAGATGCGCGTTCTGGTGGCCGGCGATGTCACGGGCGTCGAGGTCGTAGCGGACCTGCTCGCGCAGTGCGTAGGGCAGGTCGTTGTGGCCGTCGACGACCGGGAACTCGCGCAGCAGGGACCGGGCTTCGTCGAGAGAGGTCATTGCGTATTGCTTCCCGGTGTCCTACTTGCCGAAGCCGAAGCCGTTCGAGCCACTCTCGACCTTCGACCGCAGGCGCTTGCCCTTCTCGGTCGCCTGGTCGTTGAGGTCCTGCTGGAAGTCCCGCATCCGGGCCAGCAGGTCCTCGTCGTGCGTGGCCAGGATGCGGGCGGCCAGCAGGCCCGCGTTCCGGGCGCCGGCGACGGAGACCGTGGCGACCGGGACGCCGGCCGGCATCTGCACGATCGACAGCAGGCTGTCCATGCCGTCGAGGTACTTCAGCGGGACCGGGACGCCGATGACCGGGAGGGGGGTGACGGAGGCGAGCATGCCCGGGAGGTGGGCCGCTCCCCCGGCACCCGCGATGATCACCTTCAGACCGCGCTCCGCCGCCTGCTCGCCGTACGTCACCATCTCGCGCGGCATGCGGTGCGCGGAGACGACGTCGACCTCGTAGGCGATCTCGAACTCGTCGAGTGCCTTGGCGGCGGCCTCCATGACGGGCCAGTCGGAGTCCGAACCCATGACGATGCCAACAACGGGGCTCATTGGGTGATCGTGCCTCTCAGGTAGCCGGCAGCGTGACGTGCGCGTTCGAGAACGTCGTCCAGGTCGTCGCCGTAGGTGTTGACGTGGCCGACCTTGCGGCCGGGCTTCACGTCCTTGCCGTACATGTGGATCTTCAGTCTGGGGTCGCGGGCCATGCAGTGCAGGTACGCGGAGTACATGTCGGGGTAGTCGCCGCCGAGGACGTTGACCATGACCGTCCACTTCGCGCGCGGGCGCGGGTCGCCCAGGGGCAGGTCGAGGACCGCCCGCACATGGTTGGCGAACTGGCTGGTGATCGCGCCGTCCTGACTCCAGTGGCCGGAGTTGTGGGGGCGCATCGCCAGTTCGTTGACGAGGATGCGGCCGTCACGGGTCTGGAACAGCTCGACGGCGAGGTGGCCGACGACGCCCAGCTCCTTGGCGATCCGCAGCGCCATCTCCTCGGCCCGCAGGGCGAGGGCCTCGTCCAGGTCGGGGGCGGGGGCGATGACCGTGTCACAGACCCCGTTCACCTGCTGGGACTCGACCACCGGGTAGGCGACGGCCTGGCCGTGCGGGGAGCGTACGACGTTGGCGGCCAGCTCGCGGACGTAGTCGACCTTCTCCTCGGCGAGGACGGGCACGCCGGCCCGGAAGGGGTCGGAGGCCTCCTCGGCCGTCTCGACGACCCACACACCCTTGCCGTCGTAGCCGCCGCGGACCGTCTTGAGGACGACCGGGAAGCCGTCGCCCTCGGACGCGAACCGGACCACGTCCTCCGGGTCGGCCACGATCCGGTGGCGCGGGCAGGGGATGCCGATCGCGTCGAGCCTGGCCCGCATCACGCCCTTGTCCTGGGCGTGCACCAGAGCGTCGGGGCCGGGGCGCACGGGGATGCCGTCCGCCTCCAGAGCCCGCAGATGCTCCGTGGGCACGTGCTCGTGATCGAAGGTGATCACATCGCAGCCGCGCGCGAAGGCACGCAGTGTCTCCAGGTCGCGGTAGTCGCCGATGACGACATCGCTCACCACCTGGGCCGCGGAATCCTGAGGAGTGTCACTGAGGAGCTTGAACCTGATGCCCAACGGGATGCCCGCTTCGTGCGTCATACGCGCGAGCTGGCCCCCGCCGACCATGCCGACTACCGGGAACGTCACGCCCCCAGGGTATCGGCCGCGCCACGGTGGCCGGTTTCCGCGCCCGCAACCAGGGCTCTTACCTGACGCTTCGCCGCCTCTTGCCCCGCTTTTCCGGTGCTCTTTCCAAGCCGTTCCCGACCTGTGTCGTCATCCACAGGCGTGGGACACACTGGGTCGTTAGCATGGCTGGGTCGCCAATACCTACGGACAGGAGCCCGCACAACCATGGAACGTGGTTCCTCGGGGCTGCAACGTCTCGTACGCGAGGTCGCCAAATTCGGCGCCGTCGGCGGTGCCGGCATTCTCGTCAATCTCGGCGTCTTCAACCTGGTCCGGCACCTCACCGAACTTCCGGTGGTGCGAGCGAGCGTCATAGCCACCGTCGTCGCCATCGTCTTCAACTACCTCGGCTTCCGCTACTGGACGTACCGGGACCGTGACAAGGGCGGCCGCACCAAGGAACTCACCCTGTTCCTGCTGTTCAGCGCGGTGGGCCTGGTGATCGAGAACGGTCTGCTGTATCTGGCGACCTACGGCTTCGGCTGGGACAGCCCGCTGCAGAGCAACGTCTTCAAGTTCGTCGGCATCGGCGTGGCGACGCTGTTCCGCTTCTGGTCGTACCGCTCCTGGGTGTTCAAGGCGCTGCCGGCCCGTGAGACGGTCGCCGACGCGGAGGCGATCCTGGAGCGGGCCGCCGACACCCCGAAGCCCAAGCCCAGGCAGCGGGTCTTCTGACCATTCGTCCTAGCGGACCGTCGGCAGGTCGTCGTCCGGCGGTTTGTGGGCCGGCGGGGTGCGGGACAGGAACAGGCCGAACACCGGCGGCTGGGCCTGGAGCAGTTCCAGACGGCCGCCGTCGGCCTCCGCGAGGTCGCGGGCGACGGCCAGCCCGATCCCGGTGGAGTTGCGGCCGCTGATCGTCCGCTCGAAGATCCGGTTGCCGAGGTCGGCGGGGACCCCGGCCCCCTCGTCGGTCACCTCGACGACCGCCTGGTTGCCGGTGACCCTGGTCCGCAGGGCGACCGTGCCGCCGCCGTGCATCAGCGAGTTCTCGATCAGCGCGGCCAGCACCTGCGCGACCGCGCCCGGCGTGCCCACCGCCCGCAGATGCCGCTTGCCGGAGCTGACGATCGCCCGGCCCGAGCTGCGGTAGGCGGGCCGCCACTCGGCGAGCTGCTGCTGGATGACCTCGTCGAGGTCGAAGGTGACGGCGGAGCCGGTGCGCGGGTCGCGGGAGTTCGTCAGCAGCCGCTCCACGACATCGGTCAGCCGCTCCACCTGCGTCAACGCCACGTTCGCCTCCTCCTTCACGGTGTCCGGGTCGTCGGTGAGGGTGATCTCCTCGAGTCGCATGGACAGCGCGGTCAGCGGGGTGCGCAGCTGGTGGGAGGCGTCGGCGGCCAGCCGCCGCTCGGCGGTGAGCATCCGCCCGATCCGCTCGGCGGAGGAGTCCAGCACGTCGGCGACCCGGTCCAGCTCCGGGACGCCGTACCGCTTGTGCCGCGGGCGCGGGTCGCCGGAGCCGAGCCGCTCGGCGGTCTCGGCGAGGTCGGTGAGCGGCGAGGCGAGCCGGTTGGCCTGCCGGATGGCCAGCAGCACGGCGGCGATCACGGCGAGCAGCGCGACGGCGCCGATGATCAGCAGCGTCCGGCCGACCTCCCGGGTCACCGTGGACCGCGGCTCCTGGACGGTGACCGTCTCGCCTTCCTCACCGTCGACGGTGTAGTGGATGACATCGCCCTCGGGTTTGACCCCGAGCTCGATCGGCGCCTTGCCCGGGATCCGGATGACGGCGTACTGGTCCTTGCCGACCTGGCTGTGCAGTATCCCGGCGGTGACGTCCTCGTCCCCGAGGATGCGGCTGTCGACGATGCTGGCGAGCCGGAGCGCCTCGGAGTCCACCCGCTCCTGGGCGCTGTTGCTGATGGTCCGACTCTCGACGATCACCAAGGAGACACCGAACACGGCGATGACGACGAGCACGACGGCGAGGGTGGACTGGATCAGACGACGACGCACGTCAGCGCCCCTTCAGGGGCGCGGGGCCCAGACATGTGCGGCTCCGCCGCGTGGGCGCGATCAGCCCACGACGACGGCCAGTCGCGCACTTACCGGTGCCACCCACGACGAATCGCACTTAACTCTTCTCGAACCGGAAGCCCACACCACGCACCGTAGCGATGTACCGCGGGTTCGCCGCATCGTCGCCGAGCTTCTTGCGCAGCCACGAGATGTGCATGTCGAGCGTCTTGGTCGACGACCACCACGTCGTGTCCCAGACCTCCCGCATCAGCTGGTCACGAGTAACCACCCGCCCGGCGTCCCGCACCAGCACCCGCAGCAGGTCGAACTCCTTCGCGGTGAGCTGGAGCTCCTCGTCGCCCATCCACGCCCGGTGCGACTCGACGTCGATCCGCACCCCGTGCGTGGCCGGCGGCTGCGCGGGCTCCGCGGCGCCACGGCGGAGCAGCGCCCGTACCCGGGCGAGCAGTTCGGCGAGCCGGAACGGCTTGGTGACGTAGTCGTCGGCACCCGCGTCCAGGCCGACGACGGTGTCCACCTCGTCGGCCCGCGCGGTGAGGATGAGAATCGGTACGGCGTGGCCCTCGGCACGCAGCCGGCGCGCCACCTCCAGGCCGTCCATGCCGGGCAGCCCGAGGTCCAGCACGACCAGGTCGATGCCGCCCTGCATTCCGGCGTCGAGCGCGGTGGGTCCGTCCTCGCGCACCTCGACCTCGTAACCTTCCCGGCGCAGTGCGCGGGCCAGCGGCTCCGAAATGGACGCGTCGTCCTCGGCGAGCAGTACACGGGTCATGAGGTGATGGTAGTCCGATTACGCGCTGTGCCGGGGTGTGATCGGCACCAGGGATTCTTACCTTGGGGCACAGTGGTACGAACCTGTGAGCGAGAGGTGAGATCGTGGAGGGGCCTTCGAAAGGGGCGCACGGTTCCCCCGACACCTGTGATCCGTGTCTCAAGTCCTTCCATATACGGTAGTGTCCTGACGTACAGTGACGTGAACGCCTGTAGTACACCCGGTGACCTTTGGCGGGCTTTGACGCTGAAGGTCTCTTTTGTGTGCGGGTCGGCCCAGGCCGGCCTTGAAAGGAATGACCTCTGGCCGGGCTCCGGACGCGACACAGCGTCACGGCGCGTGGATCCCGGTGGTCGCCGTCCGCCGCTCCGTGATCCGGGGCGGACTCCCCCTGGGCGTGGGGTGGACGGTCCGACCCGCCGGTGCCGGCCGCTCCCCCCACGGGCGCGCACAGCCCCACCGCGCGTCCCGACCAGCAAGGAACGACCCATGGCGTCCAGCCTGACGAAGGACTCGGTCCGACCGGGCACCCCCGGTTCCGAGAAGACCTTCTTCGGCCACCCCCGCGGACTGGCCACTCTCTTCATGACCGAGATGTGGGAGCGTTTCTCCTACTACGGCATGAAGGCCCTGCTCCCGCTGTACCTGGTCGCCCCCGGTGGCCTGCACATGAGCGCGGCCACGGCGACGGCGATCTACTCGGTGTACCTGTCGCTCGTGTACCTGCTCACCCTGCCGGGCGGCTGGTTCGCCGACCGTGTCCTCGGCCCCCGTAAAACGGTCGCCGTCGCGGGTGTGATCATCATGCTCGGCCACCTGACGCTGGCGCTGCCCAGCGCCGGTACCTTCTTCGCGGGCCTCGGCCTGGTCGCCATAGGCTCAGGTCTGCTGAAGGCCAACATCTCCACGATGGTCGGTCATCTGTACGACGGTCCGGACGACCCGCGCCGTGACGGTGGCTTCACGCTCTTCTACATCGGCATCAACGTGGGCGCGTTCGCCGCGCCGCTGGCCATCGGCACGGTCGGCGAGAACTACAACTGGCACCTCGGCTTCGCGCTGGCCGCGCTCGGCATGGCGCTGGGCCTGGCCCAGTTCCTGCTCGGCACGCGCCACCTGAGCTCGCGTTCGGACATCGTCCCGACGCCGCTGTCCGCCGCGGAGAAGAAGGCGACGCTCACGAAGGCCGGTCTGTGGGCCGCCGTCGCCGTGGTCTTCTACGTCGTCGTGGGTGTCTCCGGCGTCTACACGCTGAACTGGCTGCTGGTCCCGATCACGATCGCCGGTCTGCTGATCCCGGTCGTCGTCATCGCCCGCATCAAGCGCGACAAGGACCTGGACCGCGCCGAGCAGTCCAAGATGAGCGCGTACATCTGGTTCTTCGTGGCCGCGGCCATCTTCTGGATGATCTACGACCAGGGTGGCTCGACCGTCTCCCTGTTCGCCGACGCCTCCGCCAAGAACACCGTCTTCGGCTGGAACTTCCCGGTCTCCTGGTACCAGTCCGTCAACCCGGTCATGATCATGGCGTTCGCGCCGGTCTTCGCCTGGGCGTGGCTGGCGCTGGCCCGGCGCGGCAAGGAGCCGAGCACGGCCGTGAAGTTCGCCGGTGGTCTGGTGCTGATCGGTGCGTCGTTCTTCCTGTTCCTCGCGCCGCTGTCGATCGCGGACGGCGGTCACAAGGCCGCGGCGATGTGGCTGGTCGGGATCTACTTCGTGCAGACCGTGGGTGAGCTGCTGCTCTCTCCGGTGGGTCTGTCCGTGACGACCAAGATGGCTCCGGCGAAGTACGCGTCCCAGATGATGGGCGTGTGGTTCCTGGCGGTCACCGCGGGCGACGCGACGACCGGTCTGCTGTCCATCGCCGGCGTCGACCTCAACAAGACGGGGATCGTGGCGTTCCAGGCGGTGCTGGCGGTGCTCGCCGGTGCGGCGGTGTGGATGTACCGGAAGAAGGTCCGGGAGCTCATGGGAGACGTTCACTGATCGTCTTCTGACAGAGGGCCACCGCATTCTTTGGAATGGGGTGGCCCTCGTCGTGTCTCGGCTATCCGCCGGATGTCGCTGGTCGCGCAGTTCCCCGCGCCCCTGACTAAGTCACCTCATCCTTTTTCGCGGCATGAAGGTGAACACAGCGCCGCCCAGCAAGATGGCCGTTCCTGCCACCAGACCCAGTGCCTTCACTGCCCCGTTGCTGCTGTCACCTGTCTCTGCCAGGCCGCCGCTGCTGCTCGACGAACCGCCCGACGTCGACGAACCCCCCGAAGCCCCGCTCGCCTGCTCGGTCGTGTCCAGCGTCAACGACACCTCCGACTTGGTCGGCGTGCACGTCGTGGTCGTACCGAGCGCGTTGACCGTCAGCACACCCGGCGACAGTGTCGACTCACCGCTCGCCCCCGGCTTGTACGTGCCCGTCAGGTCCGGGATGTCGATCGGGTCGCCGGACTTGATCGCGGAGGAGTTGGTGGGGCCCTCCACATGGACCGTGCCCTTGTCGGCGCCGCCCAGGACCACCTCCATCGACGGCTTCACCGAGTCCGCCGGGATGTCCGCGGGGCTGTCCATCACCGACCCGTTGAACTGCACGGTGAGGTCGAAACTCCCGCCGTTCTTCTTGGCGTTGATCTGCACCGGCGAGGTCGCGTTCTTGTCGCCGATGGGTGTCTTGCAGGCGTAGGGGACCTCGACCTCCTTGCCCGTGAAGTCGGTCTGGCCGGAGCCCGTGCCGTCGGAGGAGGAGGCGGAGGCGGAGGCGGAGACCGAGTCGGACGGGGAGGCGGAGGCGGACTCCGACGCCGAGTCCGAGGGGGACGGGGAGGCCGAGCCGGTGTCGGTCGGTGTCGCCGAGTCGCTCGAACCGCTGCCGGTCACCTCGATCGTCGCCGCCTTCGGCACCGTCGCCGACGGCGTGCACACGGTGTCCGTCCCGAACGCGTTGACCTTGTACGCGTCCGGGGTGAGCGTCACCTCGCCGGGTGACGTCAGTTTCAGCGTGCCCGTCATGTCGGACAGCACCATGTCGCCGCCCTTGGGGATCGCCGGGTTCTCGCGCGGCCCCTGCAGGGCGATGTCGGCGGTCTGGGCGCCGGCCGCCTTGAGCGTGCCGGACGGCTGGACCGAGTTGGCGGGCAGGTCGATGATGTCCGGGTTCTTGGACGCGGCCTGTACGAACTTCCAGGTGATGTCGACCGTGTCGCCGACCTTCGCGGTGGCGGGCGCGGTGATCTCCACCTTCGTGGTCCCGTCGACGGGGTCGGCGACACCGGCGGGCGGTACGCAGTGGGTCGCGAACGACACCTCGGCCGCCTGTGCGGTCCCGGCGGCCGCGCCGAGCAGGGCGCCCGCCCCGGCGAGGACCAGCGCGGCCGCCGCCGCACCCGCTCTGACCGGTGTCACTCTCCTTCGCATGGTCACGTGGTTCCCTTCCTGGTGGGAGTCGTGGGACTCGTGGAACTGTCGTCGTGCGGTGCGGAGAGCCGACCGGCCGCCGTGCCCGGATCGTTGTCCGGGGTGAACCACGGCAGGGTCGAGGTCGTGTCGGGCGCGGGCTGCGGCGCGCGGACGCGCGGCAGCCGGAGAGTCGGGCGGTGCACGCCCCGGTGGCGGATGCCGCCCGCGCGGGGCGGTCGTACCCGGTCGACCACCGCCATGCCGATACGGAAGACGGCGGCCGGTACGACCACGCAGAGCAGGAGCCAGAACAAGGTCACGCCCCAGGGGCGGCCGACGCCCCAGGGCTGCTCGGCGAGGACCTTGCCGTCGTACCGGAGGGAGACGGTGTAGTCGCCGTGCGCCCCGGCGGAGAGTTCGACGGGCAGCTTGATCTGCGCCTTCTTGCCGGGTGCGAGGGTGCCGCGCCACTGCTGCTCGTCCCACTGGGGGGCGAACACACCGTGTGCGGTGCCGACTTGGAAGACGGGGTCCTTGAGGGTGGTGGAGCCCGCGTTGCCGATGGTGAAGACGAGGGTGCGGGAGGGGGGTGCGCCGAACCAGGTCAGCAGGCCCGAGGAGCCGTCGAGGCGGGTGTCGGTGAGCATCGAGAGGCGGCCGCCGGTGGGCTCGGCGGGCAGCGCCTTCACGGGGTGCCCGGCGACCTGGAAGACGGCGTCCGCGTCGGCCTTCGCGCCGGTCACGGTGGCCACGTGCACCACGCAGGGGCAGGGCACCGGCGGCTCGGTGACCGGGAGTTGCTTGCCGAAGCCGCCCTTCGCGTCGGTGGTGACGGCGCGTCCGTCGGCGTTGGCGCAGGAGTTGGTGCCGCCGATCACCCCCCGGGCGGGGGTGGCCTGGCCGCAGATCAGCATCATCAGCAGGGTGTGCGGCCGCCAGCCGGTGCCGCTCACGGTGATCGAACCGCCGGTGCCGGCCTGCGGCTCGGAGACCTTGACGGCCGGCCCGTCGGCGGCCGCGGCCAGGGGCGTCAGAAGCAGTGCGAACACCGCCGCCAGCGCCGTCGCTATCGCGATCGCGCGCGCTCTCACCTCGCCGCTCCCGTCAACTCGGTCTCCGTGGAAAGGGGTTCGGCCGTCGCCCGGTCGGCACGGCGCCTGCGCAGTCGTACGACCGTCACGGCGGCGCCCGCCGTCAGCGCGCCCGCGGTCCCCGCGACCGCGCCCCAGGGCACGAACCGCGCCCGCGCGCCCGCCGTGTCGTGCGCACCGCCCGCCGCCGTCGCCGTCAGCCGGACGTCGACCGCGTCCAGGGCGGGGTGGCCGGCCCAGGGCTCGCTGAGTTCGGTGCGGCTGCCCGGGGCGAGGCGGACCGGGAGGGTGCGCGGGGCGCGGTCGAGCAGGTCCCGGCCGAAGACCCCCTCCGCGTGCACCGCGAGCTTCGGTACGAGGACGGTCGTCCCCCGGTTGACCAGCTCGTACGTGATGCGGTCGCCGTGGACGGCGACATGTTCGACGGTCAGCGCTCTCAGGGTGGGGCCGCCGACGCGCAGCCGGACGCGGACGGTGGCGGTGCGACCGTCGGCGTCCTTCGCGACGAGCGTGCCGGGGCGGTCGCCGGGAGCGGCACCGGCCGGGACGGTCACCGTGAAGGGGACGTCGGCCCGGGTGCGCGCGGGCACGCGGACGCTCGGCTCGGCGAAGGCGACGGGGACGCCGGTGCCGGACAGCCGTACCGTGACCGGGTGCCCGCCGCGGTTGGTCACCGACACGGTGTCCTGGAGGACCGCCCCGGGGGCGCCCTCGGCGTAGAAGGACGGGCGGCCGCCACCCGTGGGCGCGAGGGACCAGCCCCCGGCCGCCGCCGCGCGCGGGACGGTGGCGAGCAGGGTCAGCACGGCGAGGCCGAGCACACGGGTGGCGGACTGGGCGGACGGCATGGGCGACTCCAGCGGTCGGACCCTCAAGGTCAGCGGCGTACGGCCTGGTTCCGCCGGGTCAGCCAGAGGGCGCCGGCCGCGCCCGCGAGCAGCACGGTGCCACCCAGGGTGCCGAGCGCGACGAACGAGTCCTCGGGGCCGGTCTTCGGGAGGGTGCCCGCGGAGTCGGCGCCGGTGCCGCCGGACGACGAGCCCGAACCGGTCGAGCCGGTGGAGCCGCCCCCGCTCGCCGCGGTCACGTCCAGGGTCAGGGACGGGCCGGGGTTGTTGGTGGGGGTGCAGGTCGTCGTCGTGCCGAGCGCCTTGATGGTGAGGATGCCCGCCGTGAAGGTCACCTTGCCGGTCTTCTCCGGCGTGTAGGTGCCGCTCAGGTCGTTGATCTTGATGGGGGTGTTGGCGGGTATCGCGGCCTGGTTGGGCGAGCCGGTCACGTTCAGGGTCCCGCTGTCGGCGCCGCCGAGCTTGATGGTGGCGCTCGGGTTCATCGCGCCCTTGCCGAGTTCGACGGGGCTGGAGGAGACCCCCTTCTGCCAGGACATCGTGATCTTGTAGCCGCTGCCGCTCCGGACGCCCTTGATGTCGATCGGGGAGACGGCGCTCTTGTCGCCGATCGGCGTCTTGCAGGCGTAGTTGACGTCGACGACGGTGGCGTGCGCCGCCGGGGCGGTGAGCAGCACCGCCGAGCCTGCCAGGGCGGCGGCGGACGCGAGCACGGCGGTACGTTTCGGGTACGACGACACGGTCGGTCCACCCCATTCGCTACTGACGAGGTATCAGATTCGGCCGTCAAGGTACGCCGGGGCCCATGAGGAGGGAAGAGAAAGGGCATGGCGGAAGTGTGAGCGCCCCGTGAGTGAAGCGCGCCGCAAGCGAAGCGCCCCGTAAGGGGCGCGGGGCTGTGTCTGATACGCGGCTACCGCCGCGTGGGCGCGACAAGCCCCCACCGGTCCGCACCCCGACACCAGGGAACCCCCTTACGCCGGCGCCCCCAGCTCCGCCCAGACCGTCTTCCCGGTCTCCCCGGACGCCCGGACGACCCCCCAGTCCAGGCACAGCCGCTGCACGATGAACATGCCGTGCCCTCCCGGCCGCCCCGCCCGATGCGGAGTCCGCGGCGCCGGCTGCCCGGCCCCCCGGTCGGACACCTCCACCCGGATCACCTTGTTGTCGCAGGCCAGGAACAACTCGTCCGGCCCCTCCGCGTGCAGGCACGCGTTGGTGACGAGTTCGGAGACGACGAGCAGCACATCCTCGGCGGCGGCCCTGCGGTCGGCGGACGCGGCGGGCAGCCAGCCCCACGCGTACAGCGCCTGCCGGGCGAAGTCGCGCGCGAGCGGGACGACCCCGCTCTCGCCGGCGAGGCGCAGCCTGCGGACCTGACGACCCCCCGACGAGGCGGGCGGCACGTCGGACGCCGCCCCCTCGGACACCCCGGAGACGCCGCCGGTCTCCGGGCCGCGGTCGCCCGGCGGGTAAGGCCGGGTGGTGCTCATCAGCGCTTCACCTCACCGTTTCACCGGTTCACGATTCACAAATTCGCGTTGCTGCAGTTCGTACGGGCCTGTCGGCACGACCTACTCAACCGGGGCCGGTAGGTCGCCGACAGATCCAGAATGTCTCCTGCCCGGGCGATCCGCCGGGACACCCCTCGGTTCCGAACACCGGGCCAGGACTCAGCTCTCGTTGTCGGTTTCGCCGGGTTCGTCGGGTTCATCGGCCAGGGCCGCCTCGACGGAGTCATGGACGGTGAAGACCGCCTCGGCCCCCGTGATCTCGAACACCCGGGCGACGACGGGCAGCATCCCGGCGAGATGCACCCCGCCTCCGGCGGCCTCGGCCCGCAGCCGGGTGCCGAGCAGCACGTTCAGCCCGGTGGAGTCGCAGAACTCAAGGCGCGAACAGTCGACGACAAGGCGTGAGAAGCCTTTGTCGAGGAGATCGTCGAGCGGCTCGCGCAGCAGATCGGCGGTGTGGTGATCGAGCTCACCCGCCGGAATCACGACGGCGCTGGGGCCCTCTTCCCGCACTTCCACCAGCAGCCGGCCCGACTGTGCGCTGCCGACCGTCCCGTGGTCCATTGCCGTCTCTCTCCCGAGGTCGTGACCGCTTTTACCACCGTCTGACCGATGTCTGACGATGCCCACCGATGTCTGCCGAACGCCGTGTCGGCGCCCTCGAACATTACGCCTTCTCCACGTACTCCGACACCCGAACAACCTCTCACAATCGGACAAATGCTAATAGAACGGACTTGCGAGTGGCTCGCCGGAGCGGGTAGGGCTAGTAGGGACACGAAAACCGACACGGCCGGCTTTGGAGGCGCCGCACTCCGCAGTGCACGCACGGCTTCGGCAGCCTTATGCCGAGAACGATGGAGGACACCATGTCACCCCGGCTCGACGCATCGCATACCCGGACGGCGACGTCGACACCCCCACCGGAACAACTGGATGCCATCGAGGGACTCGCCAGGGAGCTCGACCTCCCCGAGATCCCCCCGTACGACGAGGTCGACGCGGTCGACGCGCGAGCCCTGTCCAAGACCCTCTTCGAGCGGCTGGAGTCGCTGGAGGAAGGCACCCACGAGTACTCGTACGTACGCAACACGCTCGTCGAACTGAACCTCGCGCTCGTCAAGTTCGCCGCCTCCCGGTTCCGCTCCCGCAGCGAGCCGATGGAGGACATCATCCAGGTCGGCACGATCGGCCTGATCAAGGCGATCGACCGCTTCGAACTCTCCCGTGGCGTCGAGTTCCCCACCTTCGCGATGCCAACCATCATCGGCGAGATCAAGCGCTTCTTCCGCGACACGTCGTGGTCGGTACGGGTCCCGCGCCGCCTCCAGGAGCTCCGGCTCGACCTCGCCAAGGCGGGCGACGAGCTGTCCCAGAAGCTGGACCGCGCCCCCACGGTCGCGGAACTCGCGGAGCGCCTCGGCCTCTCGAACGACGAGGTCGTCGAGGGCATGGCCGCCTCCAACGCGTACACGGCCTCCTCCCTGGACGCACAGCCGGACGAGGACGAGTCCGAGGGCGCCCTGGCGGACCGCATCGGCTACGAGGACCACGGCCTCGAAGGCATCGAGTACATCGAGTCCCTGAAGCCGCTGATCGCCGAACTTCCCTCCAGGGACCGCAAGATCCTCTCGCTGCGTTTCGTCGCCGGCATGACCCAGTCGGAGATCGGCGAGGAACTCGGCATCTCGCAGATGCACGTGTCCCGGCTGCTGTCCCGGACGCTGGTGCAGTTGCGCAAGGCGCTGACGCTGGACGAGTGACAGAAGCGGCTGCCGGGGTCGTACGACTGCGGGGGCGGGGGGGGCGGGGGGGCCCCCCCCCCCCCCGCCCGGTGCCGCCCCCCCCCCCCCCCCCCCCCACCCCGCACCCCCCCCCCCCAAAACAGCCCCGC
>NZ_JBICZJ010000036.1:20677-67216 GCF_043201895.1 Streptomyces sp. NPDC048254 | reverse complement strand
TGCACCTCTTCGTCGGCAGGCACGCTTACCGATCTTGTCGGCGCAAAGCTGCCCAAAGTGCCGCACTCGTAGGCATTTTCAATGACGCCTAACACTGTGGGTCGCGGTGGAGAACATGTTCACCGCCTACGGCGCGAACCACAGCCGCCTGCGCCGCATGGTCGCCCCCGCCCTCTCCGCCCGCCGCACCGCCGCCCTCCAGACGAGCATCGAGACCCTGGTCACCGGCCTGCTCGACGGCCTCGACGCGCTCCCGGCCGGGGACAGCGTCGATCTGCGCGAGCACCTCGCCTACCCGCTGCCGATCGCCGTCATCGGACAGCTCATGGGCGTCCCCACCGACCAGCGCGCCGAGTTCCGCACGGTGGTCGACAACGTGTTCGCCACCCACCTCACCGCCAAGGGACAGGCGGCCAACGCCGCCGCCCTCTACCGCCTGCTGGACGCCCTCATCGCCACCAGGCGGACCACGCCCGGCGAGGACATGACCTCGCTGCTGATCGCCACCCGCGACGAGGAAGGCGACGGTTCCACCCTCAGCGACGCCGAACTGCGCGACACGCTCCTGCTGATGATCAGCGCCGGGTACGAGACCACCGTCAACGTCATCGACCAGGCCCTCGCCACCCTGCTGTCCGACCCGCGCCAGCTCGCCCACGTCCGGGACGGACGGTGCACCTGGCAGGACGTCGTCGAGGAGACCTTGCGGCACGAGCCCGCGGTCAAGCACCTGCCCCTGCGCTACGCCCTCACCGACATCCCGCTCCCCGACGGGCGGACCATCCAATCCGGCGACGCCGTCCTCGCCTCCTACGCCGCCGCCAACCGGCACCCCCGCCTGCACCAGGACGCCGACCAGTTCGACGCCACCCGGATCAGCAAGGAGCACCTCGCCTTCGGGCACGGCGTCCACTTCTGCCTCGGTGCCCCGCTGGCCCGCCTTGAAGTCGCCACCGTCCTGCGCCTGTTCTTCGAGCGCTTCCCCGACGCCCAGCTCGCCACCCGGCGCGAGGACCTACAGCGTCTGCCGAGCCTCATCAGCAACGGACACACCAGCGTCCCCGTCCTGCTGCGCCCCACGACCGACTGACCGGCCCTCAACGAGGAACCCTGCCATGACCGCCCTCGCCCCAACACAGCCCCTCACCCCGTCCGAACGGCGCATCGCCCAGCACGTGATCAAGGGCTTGGACGCCCGCGAGATCGCAGCCGCCACCCAGCTCAAGCCGAACACCGTCCATTCCACGCTGCGCGCCGTGCGCTGGAAGCTGGCCTGTCCCGAACGCTGCTCCCTCGCCGTCGTCGCCCACCGCCTCCTCGGCTCCGGGCAGATCACCGCCCCCACACCGCCGCGGCCCGCTCCGGATCTCAGCCCCGAGCAGATCAGCCTGCTCAAGGCCGCCGCCGAGCACACCCTGCCCCGCGACATCGCCCTCGCCGCCGACCTCGCCCCGGCCGACCTGCGCGCCGCCCTCGACCAACTCCTCGCTGCCACAAGGGCACAGGACACCACCGCACTGGTGGTGCTGGCGCACAGCTGGGAGTTGCTGCCGGCCGAGCAAGCCGCCCACGCGACGCGAAGCGGGGCAAGCCAGTGACCCGGCCCACAACCCCCACAGCCAGCGAGGATCGCTCCGCCCCCGTCCCGTTCACGCCGACACCGCCGACCGCCATCTACGAGATGCGCATGCTGCGCACCGCAGCCGAGCGCGAGGAAGCCGCCGCCCTCGTCCAGGACCGCCAGCGCTGGCTCAGCCTGCACGGCCTGCCCGTACCCGCCCGCGCCGACATCCCGGCACTCTTCCGCAACGCGCAGACCGTGTCCGCCGGGCTGTTCGAGGACGGGAGGCTGCTGGCCTGCATGATCCCCGAGCGCGACCCCGACCTCGGATGGGGCCAGAGTCCGTGCCTCTTCCTCCAAAGCGTCCACACCCTGCCCGGCCAGTCCGACGACATAACCCGCCTGATCACCCTGTGGGCGTCCGACTTCGCCGCCCGAGTCGACCTCCACGTCGTACGGGCCGAGACCCTGGCCCGCCACGCCCTCGAAGCCGAGCCCCTCGCTGCCCTTCTGCGTCGGCTCACGGACACCGGCTGGGACGTGTGCGGATCCGGCCCCGGACGCGACGGCGATCGAGTCGCCCGCCTCGAACTCCCCGCCGAGCACCGCCCCGGGCTCCGCGCACTGATCAGCTGCCAGGTCCACGCGCCTCAGCCGGCCCCGGATGATCGGAGCAACGCGTGACAACCGACGAACCGCAGCGGCCCGACCTCGCCCGCGAGCTGATCGCCCGCGCCACGGAATCGGCCGCGCACCGGGCCAAGCGCGTGCGCGACCAGCTCGACGCCGTCCAACTCGGACAGGGCCGGCACACCGACCACGCCAACACCAAGGTGCTGCGCCGCATCCTGGCCGACCACGACTGGCCCGGGCACCGCCTCGTCGGCCCCGACGCGGCCCGTGCCGCGTGGAGCATCGCCCTGCACAGCGACGACGAACCCGACTTCCAGCGCGCCGCCACCACCCTGCTGGGACGTGCGGTCCAGGCCGGCGACGCGCTGGTCCACCACTGGGCGCACCTTCACGACCGCGCGCTCATCACCAGCGGGCGCGACCAGGAGTACGGCACCCAGCTCCTGCTGCGCGCCGACGGCATCGAACTGTGCCCGCTGCGCGCGCCGGAGTCAGTCGACACACGCAGGGCCACCGTGGGTCTGCCGCCGATCGCTGTCGCTCTGAAGGCGGTGCGCCGCCGGTACACGCCTGACGGCTCTGCCGATGAAACCCCGACCGTCGTCCTCGCGGGGTCCGCGTAAAGAAGCGCAGCCCGCAGCAGCCTGACGGCACGACACCCCCTTCCGGACGCGCGACCCTCAGGCGCCTTCGCCGCCCATCGCCGTCCGGCAGCAGACCCCGGGGCCCGACCGGGCCTCGGCATCCCGCACCATCCCATCACTCCTAGGAGGCATGCATGACCGCCATCCAGGCCGAGAGGCCGACCGCCCCCGTGCAGTCGGACCTGGCAACCACCGACGAGACCGACCCGTTCGGGCTCGACATCGCCTTCATCGAGGGCACGCCGGCGACCGAGACGGTCCTGATGTGCAGCACGGGTGACAACTGCGGCAGCTCCTGCCCGAGCGCCTGCACCACCTCGTAAGCCGGATCACCCGGCAATGCGGGCCGGGCGGGGCTCTCCCTGTCCGGCCCGCCCGCCACGCAGAAGATGAGGAGAGCCCTGATGACACGGCACCGGCCCAGCCTGTACGAAGCGGCGGGGCAGGCCATGCTGCGCGCCGCGGTCCACACGACCGAACCCGCCATGCCGCCCTGGCCGGCGAACACGGCGCCCGTGGATGAGTGGCGCGCGTGGCTGAGCACGGTGTGGTCCGACACCGACTTCCACCACACCGTGTCGCAGGCGAGCCTTCACCTTGCGCACCAGGTACAGGCCATCATCGACGGCCGCACACCGAAGGTGCGCCGAATGCGGCGGGCGGCGCTGTCCACCGCCCGCTACGCGATCCGCTACGCCCGCCGCTCCACCCCTTATGGCCTGTTCGTCGGCGTCGCCCCGCTCGGCTTCGCCCAGACCACGACCGTTCGCATCGGCGACGAGCACCAGGCCGTGACCCGCCCCGAGCCGGTCAGGCTCGATGAGGTGCTCAGCGCCTGGGAGAGCGACGCTGCGCGCATGGCCGACGCCGAGGTCTGCGTCAACACCCTGATCTATCAGCGCGACCAGCACATCCACGTGCCCTCCGAGGGCGACGCCGAGTTCCGTCTCGCTCTGAGCCCCGCACTGCGTCTCGTACTCGGCCTGGCCCGATCCCCGATCGGGTACCGCCAGTTGTCGGACAAGCTGGCCGCGGAGTTCCCCGCCGTGAGCGGCACCGCGCGCGACCGGCTGCTCGATGAACTGCTGCGGGTGCGGTTGTTGCGCTCCTCGCTGCGCGCGCCCGCCACCGTCGCCGACCCCACCGACGTCTTGCCGCCCGCGGCGCGCGCTCAGGCAGCCGGCCTGCGGACCGCGTGCGACCTGCGGCTGGACGCCGACGTGCGGCTGCCCGAGCAGGTGCTGACCGAAGTGGAGACCGCCGCGACCGTCCTGGCCCGCCTGGTCACCCATCCGACCGGGACACCGACCTGGCGGCGGTGGATCGAGCAGTTCTCCGAGCGCTACGGCGAGAACACCGCGGTGCCGGTGGACGTGGCCACCGATCCCGACCGGGGCGTGGGCTTCCCTGCAGGGTTCGTCACGGCGAGCGAACCGCCCCGGCCGATGTCCCGGCGTGACCGCCTGCTGCTGGAGCTGGCCGGAACCGCCGCCGCCGAAGGCAGCCGCACCGTCGCGGTGGCCGGGGCGATGATCGAGGAACTGGAAGCAGCAGCCGGCGACAAGCCCCACGGCCTGGCGCCTCACCTCGAACTGGCAGCACAGGTCCACGCCACCTCTGTTCCGGCCCTGGACCGGGGCGACTTCCGGCTGCGCGTGCTCACTGTCTCCCGCTCGGCCGGATCGATGACCGGTCGGTTCTGGCACCTGTTCCCCGGCGCCGAGGAGGCGTACGCGAGCCTGCCCACCGTCGATCCGGAGGCGGAACTCGCGCAGCTCTCCTTCCACGCCGGACGTGTGCCGGCCGACCTGCTCACCCGCGCGCCCCAGGCCCTGCCCCGGATCGTCAGCGTCGGCGAATTCCGCCGCCCCGAACCGCACGTCCTCTTCCCCCGCGACCTGTCGGTCGCCGTCGCCGACGGCCGCCCCCAGCTGGTGGAGTCCGCGACGGGCAAGCCGCTGGAGCTGCTGGCCCCCACCGCCATCAACTTCCTGTGGAACAACTACACCCCGCCGATCGCCCGCTTCCTCGGCGAGATCAGCCGGGCCGCGTCCCCGCAGGTGACCTGGTTCGACTGGGGCGCTGCCTGGACCCTGCCCTTCACCCCGGCCCTCACCTACCGGCGCACCATCCTCACCACCGCCCGGTGGAAGATCCGCAGCCGCACGCTGCCCGCGCGCACCGCCCCACTCCAGCAGTGGGCGGACCAACTCCACGCCTGGCGTGCCCGGTTCCGGGTGCCGGAGCGAGTCCTGCTCGCCGAGGACGACCAGCAGCTGCCCCTCGACCTCACCCGGGACGTCGACCTGGACCTCCTGCGCGCGCACCTGGACGCCAGCCCTTTCGGCATCGCCACCCTGCACGACGCGCCCCCGCCGGACGCCGACGGGTGGATCGGCGGCCGGGCCCACAGCATCGTCGTCCCCCTGGCCAGGCGCTCATGACCACGACGACCGTGCCCCGTACGCAGGACCTGTCCGAGGGCGCCCTGGGGATGGCCCTGCTCGACATCGAGCGCCGGGACCTGTCCACCGCCCGCCGCCACCTCGCCCAGGCCACCGGCCGAGGGGTGAGCACCGGCAGCAACGCCAGCCTCTTCCACGGCGCACCCGCCCTGGAGCTCGTCCTGGCCCGCGCCCACGGGGCCGGCGACGAGGTCCGCGCGGCCGTCGACCGCGTCGTGGACGCCCGGCTCGCCGCCGCCCACCGCCGTCAGGCGGCCGGCGCTGCCCCACCTCGCCGAATGGGACCTCATCCGCGGCCTGACCGGACTCGCCGCCCTGCTGCTGTCCCGCCGCCCGATCGCGCCCCGGCTGCCCGACGTGCTCGCCTGCCTCGTCGCGCTCGCCCACCCCGCCCGTGGTGAAGGCCGGATGCTGCCCGGGTGGTGGTCGGCGGTCGGCCCGGACGGGAAGGAGATGGCCGGCGGGCACGGCAACAACGGCATGGCCCACGGCATCGCGGGGCCCGTGGCCGTGCTCTCCCTCGCCCTGCGCGCCGGAGTCAGCGTCCCCAGCCAGGAGGAAGCCGTCGGCGCGTTCGCCACCTGGCTCGACCGGCACGGCGCCCACTACTGGTCCACCGCAGCACACCTGGACGCCGACCAGCCACCCGAGGCGGAACCGGCCCGCCAGTCCTGGTGCTACGGCCAGCCCGGCATCGCCCGCGCCCAGCAGCTCGCCGCGCTCGCCCTCGGCGACCCCGCAGGGCGCCAAGCGGCCGAGGACACCGTCGAGACCATCCTGACCGACCCGCTGCGGCTCGCCCGCATCACCGACTCGACTCTCTGCCACGGGTGGGCCGGGCTGCTGGCCCTCACCCGCGCGGTCGCCGCCGACAGCCCCGCACCCGCACGCTTCACCCCGATCATCCAGGACCTTCACCGACGGCTGGCCGCCGACTGGGAGCACCTGCCCAAACCCGGATTCATGGAAGGCCGCGCAGGAGCCCAACTCGCCCTGAACGCCACCGACACCACCGGCTGGACCCGCGTCCTCCTGCTCGCCTGACCTTCTTCTCCCCGCCGCCTCGCAAGGAGTTTTCTGCCCATGGCCTTCGACGACGAGAACCTGCCGATCCCTCCGGACATGTCCTGGTGGCACGCATCCGTGTCCTTCCCCGACCCGCACACGGACGCTGCCCGGGCCCTGGCGACCGCGCTGGCCGGGCGCCGCTTCCACTTCCTGCGCAAGGACGTCGGCGTGCGCCTTCGCACCGAACAGCCCGCCACCGGCCTGCTGGACCAGCTCGTCGTCGACCGCGTGATCACCGGCTGGACGGGCGGGATCTACGAGCCGGAGACCCATGCCTTCGGCGGCTCCGAGGGCATGGAGGTCGCGCACGACGTGTTCTGCGCCGACAGCCCGGCCGCGCTCGCCGAGACCGGCGCCCCCGGCGCCCGCGAGCGCAGCGTGATGCTGCTGTCCGCCATGATCCGCGAGGCCGGGCTGGACCCGTTCGAAGCCGGAGACGTGTACGCCCAGTGGGCCGCCCTGCGGCCCCCCGTCACCCCGCCCCAGGGGCCCGCGCTGGAGCAAGCCGTCGCCGCGATGCGGCGGCTGATGAACGCGGACGCCGCCCGGCGCCCCGACGCGGAGGCAGGCTGGGGCGAGCGCGTCGCCGCGTTCGAGGACGCCGGCCGCCGCCTGCGTCGGCTCACCGCCGACGGCCGGCTGATACGCGGAATCCGGGGCGTCATCGCCCATCACGCGATCTTCGCGTTCAACCGCGCCGGGGTGCCTGCAGACGCGCAGGCCGCCACCGCGTGGCTCGGCCGTCACGTCGCCTTCTCCGCCGGAGAAGGAGCGGACGTGTCTACCCGCAAGTCCGTCCTGGCGGACCCTAGCCTCCCTCGAATGGAGACCACCGTGACACCCGTAACCGACCCCAACCAGCTGCGCGAAGCCCTCGCCCAGCGGCTCGTCGACAGCGGCCACCTGCGCAGCCAGGCGGCCATCGACGCCTTCCGCACCACCGACCGGCACGCCTTCCTGCCCGGCGTCGACCTGGAGAGCGCGTACAAGGAGGACGCCGTCCCGATCAAGCACGACGAGCACGGAGAGATGATCTCCTGTATCTCCGCGCCGTCCATCGTCGCCACTCAGCTCGAACAGCTCGGCGCCCAGCCCGGCCACAAGGTCCTGGAAGCCGGCGCCGCCACCGGCTACAACGCCGCGCTCCTCGGCAAGATCGTCTCCCCTGGCGGACAGGTGTGGACCCTCGACGTGGACCAGGACCTCGTCGCTGGCGCGAACAAGAACCTCGACGAGGTCGGCGTCGACAACGCCACCGCGGTCATGGCCGACGGCGCAGCCGGGCTGCCCGAGCACGCCCCCTACGACCGGATCATCTTCACCGTCGGCGCCGGCGACGTCCCCGTGAAAATCCTCAACCAGCTCGCCCCCAACGGACGACTCGTGCTGCCGATGCGCATCCGCGGCAGCGTCTCCCGCTCCTTCGCTTTCGAACGCGACGGCGACACGTGGAAGACCGTCTCCTGCGAGATGGCCACCTTCGTCCCCCTGCGCAAGGGCGTCTGCGACGACGTGTACACCCTCTTGCCCATGGCCGGGGAAGGCAACGTGCGTCTGGAGACCTTCAGCGAGCAGGACGTCGACCGCGACGCCCTGCGCTCCGTCCTCGACCAGCAGCAGACCAAGCTCTACACCGGGGTGAAGTTCCGGCAGGGCTCGGCGTGGGAGTGGCTCTACCTGTACTTGGCCGCCGTCCTGCCCAACGGCCTCTCCCGCCTGCCGGGCCAGCGCCCCGGGTTCACCCCCCACTTCGGCTGGGGCTCCATGGCCGCTCTCGACGGCGGTTCGCTCGCGTACCTGACCATCCGCGAGGGTGAGGATGAGAAGGGCCGGTACTGGGAGGTCGGCGTGATCGGCCACGGCGAGGGCGGCGCCGACCTCGCCGAACGCGTCGTGAGTGAGATCCGCGCCTGGGACGCGACCGGCGGCAACGACGCCCCCGAGCCGGGCTTCCGGATGGCCGTCGCCGACTCCCGCGACCAGCTGACGGCGGACGACCCGCGCTTCATCATCGACAAGCCCTACAGCCGACTGGTCGTCGACTGGGCGCGCAAGAGCTGAGCCGATGATCCCCGCGATAGCCAGCCGCATCCCCCTGGTCCGCCGCACCAAGGCGCCCGCGCTCCCCTTGGAAGAGCGCATCAACCACCTCACCGGGCTGACCGTCGCGCCCGCAGGCGCGAGCCACCACGACCTGGTGGCCCGCGCCTGCGGGGTCCTCAACTACGCCGCGCTCATCGCCTCCGACGTCGGCCTGTCCGACCTGGCCGAGGATCTGTGCTGGCGCCAGCACCAGGTCTTCGCCGACGCCGGACGCCTCAGCGGCCGGGCCGCCGTCATGTCGCTGATGCCCCTGGTCAACCTCTCCCGGCTGCAGACCCGCGCCGGCCACGGCTCACTCGCCTACAGCTTGTTGCTCTGCCTCAACGACGCTGCCCGACACCGGAACAAGACCGACATCGACGGCCGCACCATCGACCTGGCTGCTCTGACCGGCACGGACGAGGACCACCGCACGGTGCGCCAGGAGCTGTACGTCACCCTGCTCGTGGACGGTGCCCGCGCCCTCGCCCGCACCGGCCGGTGGACTGAGGCGGCCGACGCCATGGCCCAGCACCGCGGCATCGGCAACCGCCTCCTTGACGGCCGCCAGATCAAGATCATGGCTCTCATGGAGCAGGGGCTGGAGGAGCAGGCCCGCGACCTGATCGACACCACCCAGCCCATGGCCCCCTGGGAGACCGCCGTCGGCCAGCTCCTGCGCGTCCACTGCCGCCCCGCCGAGGCACGGCTGCCGAGGGCTGACCTCAACCAGGCCCAGCGCGCAGCCGCCTCGCTCCTGGCCGATCCCGAGCCCTCGACCGCCGTGTTCCAGACCCGGGCGGGCCTGGCCGCTTTGGAACTCAACGCCAACGGGCCGCAGTCGAGCGCGCTCCTCGAAGCTCTCGCCGAAGTGGCCCGTCTCGATGCCTACGCCGCGCGTGAAGTGCTGGACGACCCGTCTGCCCGAGCCATCCTCAGCGCCAAGCGGGCATCTTCGCTCGGCTCGGTGGTCGGGGCCGCAGGTCTCGGTGCCGGCACCCTGCCCGCGGATCACCAGCGGTCTCTGTCGGAGTCTGTCGCCCTCGGCGAAGCCGAGCTGAAGCGACTTCTGCACGACGACAAGGCGGCACCAGGCAGTCCCCTGGCGGAAGTACCGCAAACCACATGAGTGATCGAACACAGCATCACAGCCCGCCCTACCTGACCACAGAAGGAGAGGGCTCGTGACCATCACCTGCCAGGCCACCGTCCTGTGGGCCCGGCCCTGGTGCGCACCGCCGCCGCCGGGATCTGCGGCACCGGCCTCCACTTCGCCGTCGGCGCCTTCTCCTACCCCGCCCCCCACCGTCCTCGGACACAAGGCCAGCAGCACCGTCGCAGCCGTCGGTGGGGGCGTCACCACCGAGGCACCCGGGGACCGGGTCTCTACTGCACCGACCCGTCGGCCAAGCAGCGCCAGCAACAGCGGATGCGGCTGGGCGACGAACCGATCCGCCAGTACCTGGGCGTCTCGGCCTTCGCCGACCTCATGGTCGTTGACACGCACGCGCTCATCCCCCTGCCCGACGGCATCTCCTTCGAAGCCGGAGCACTGCTCTCGTGCTGTCTGACGACCGGGCTGGCCACCGTCTTCAACGCCAACCGTCCCACTCCGGGCTCCACCGTCGCCGCCATCCCGACCCCGCTGCACCGACAGCCGTCCAGGACCAGCCAAAGGAGCTCTCGTGACAATCAACAGTGACACGCTGTGCGTGACGTCCTGGAACAAAGAGCACAACGCCCGCGGCGACGGCGGCCTGTCGAACCGCATCCTGGCCGCCTACAAGCCGCACATCGTGTTCCGACAGGAGCTGACCGGCGCCTGGGAGCACGGTAGGCGCGACCTCTTCGCGGAGACGAAGGCTCTCGGCGGGCTGTTCCCTGTCATGGCCGAGCCGAGCGAGGGTCGCAGCCGCAATCCGACCGGGGTGACGGTCGATCCCCGCCTCTTCCAGATCGAAGCCCACACCGAACACGACCTTCCCTGGAAGCGGACCTTCCATGTGCGGGTCCGCCTACGGGGCTGCCAGGCTGATCGAGCTGGCATCGGGTCATCTGTGCCACTTCGATCCCTCCCTGCGTGCCACGGAGGCCCGCAGGCTCACCACACTCGCCGACCACGGCCGCACCGCCCTGATCGGCATGGACGCCAACAGCTACCCTCACCGCACGGCGGACGAGACCACCGAACTCCTCGACTGGGCCAAGGTCGAAGACCCGGTTCACTTCCAGCAGCGCACCATCGAGCGGGACGGCAAACGAGTCTCCGACACCCAGCCGAGCGAGATCCTCACCGGCGGCCCGCAAGCGGTCTTCACCGACCTCGCCCACTACATGGGCACCGTGCTGCAGCAGAAGGACGCCCTGGCCGCCACTATCGGTAACCCGGGCTATCAGAAGCTGCGCAATGGCTATCCGCCAGCGAGGCCACGGGTATCACCGCAAGGCGCGATCGTCTGCAGCCGCTCGGGCAAGGAAGCAACACTGCCGACACGTGCCCCCAATCCAGAATGGCACGAGGCCAGACCGTCCGACGTGCGCGCGGCTCCCTGGGCTCTGCGACGGCGGGCGCACGCGCGTGACTGCGGGTTCCCGCTCGAAATCCCCGGCAGATCCGTCGCGCGGGCATTCGACCAAGAACTATCCGACCGCGAAGACCCATGCACGAGAAGGGACATGCCGATGGCTCACGTCGACACTGACTGCACCCATCCTGGGGAGCGACGTCTCGGGGCTCTGCTCCTGATTCGCGACGCTGCTGGCCACGTCCTCCTGGTCAAGCCCAGCTACAAGGACGGCTGGCAGCTCCCCGGCGGCGGCGCTTTACCTAACGAGATGCCGCACCTGGCAGCTCGCCGTGAAGGCGTCGAGGAGACAGGGCTGACCGGCCTCCGCCCGGGGGACCTGCTCATCACGGACTACGTACCGGCAAACCCGGCTCTGGGCGCAGTGGAAGGCATCAATCTTGTCTTCGACGGTGGCATCGTCCCCGGCGACACCGTCATCGTGCTTCCCGCCGCGCGGCCGGGGACCGAACCCGAACTGGTCGACTGGGCTTTCGTCTCACCGCAACAGCTCGGCGAATTCTGCAAGCCTTACCAGAAGCGGCGCATCCAAGAGGCACTGGCTGCCCTCGCCGACCCCAGTCGCCGTGGTTATCGCGTCGAAGGCCAGATGGTCTGATTCCTCCACATCGGAAAGAAGCCCACGATCAGATGCATTCGAATGGTCCGTCCCGTCCCGCAAGGCCGAATCCTGACGCCCTTTTGAAGGCAGGAGCCCGAGTGGTTCACGCCTCCGTGACTCACCGTGTCAAACAGGGAGAGTGGCCGCCGGGCCATGTCTTCACATGGCCGCAGGTTTCGGAAGAATTTGGCGTTCGGATCAGGGCTGTGGGATACGCGATGCAACTCCTGAGGTACGAAAAGGTGGTCGAGGCCCGACCGCATATCGGCACACGCGTCGTCCTCCTCACTGGGGAAAGCTGGAGCCCGCCCGGCGAGGAACGACGGAGTCATGCCCACTTCATCGAGAAGGCCGTCAGAGGACGTCTCGCGGATGACGTATACAGGCCCGGGAGCCTTTTCCCGTCACTAAGCTGCCTGGCCGAGGAGTTCGGTGTTTCCGTGGCCACCGTAAGATCGGGTCTGCGCGCGCTTAAGGAAGCGAACATCCTTGAAGCCGTGGGCAACACAGGGACCTTCGTCACGGACCGGGTCCGGCAGCTCAACCTGGATGCCCTACTGGAATGCTCTCCGGCCAGCCGCGAACGCGGTGAGCCAATCTCGGCCTGCGGGGAAAGCAAATCTCTGCACGCTTGGTCCAAGGACCCCCGATGCGTCGTCACTTTCGACGTACTGAAAACAAGGGTCATCATTTACGGGTGGGATCTGAAGAGGGCCCTTGAATCACCTAAGTCCGAAGGCGCGAAAAAGTATGCGGCGTTCGGCGAAGAGAAGACGCTCAAAGAGTGGACTGAAGACTCTCGCTGCCAGGTGAGCATCAAAACGCTCCGCGAGCGCATAAGAACAGGCTGGGCTACGCAAACTGCGATACAAAGCCCTCTGCTTTTATAGCTGCTTCTGCCGTGCGCGAGTGTCTTGCTCCTGCAGATGTTTGGATCCATCGAATGAGAAAGATGGAATATCCGTGACTGGCAAAAAGTTACGCGTAGCTCGATCGAGTGGCGATATCGGCAACCCAGGCTATCAGGAAGTACGAAATGCCTGCCTGCTGGTGTCATCCCGTGTCCATGATGTTTCAACGCTTGCGTGTGCGGCGGGTGAGGTCGGCGGCGTATTCGGCGCCGAAGCCGGTGGCTTCGCGGTGCCATGCGTCCGCGGTGTTCTGGTGGAAGCCGAGCAGGCGGCTGAGGACGACGGGCGGGAGTTCGGAGGCGAGGTCCATGAGGGTGGCGGTGCGGGCCACGCGTGGGCGGATGCCGATGGCGCTGAGTCGGTGGCCGGGTTGCTGCGAGGTGAGTGGCCGGCCGGGGTAACCGCCGGGAAAGAGCCACTTCGATTCCTTGGTGGTCGCGGCGGCAGCCTGGCCGCGACGGCGGCGTACAAGGCGTCGGACCAGGTCGTCGAGTGGGCTGGGCAGGTCGATGGGGGTACGACCGAGACGGAGTGTGACCTTGGTTCCGTCGTCAGTGACGTGCTCGGTGGTCAGCTGGGTGATGCGGCTGGTGGGCTGGGCGAAGAGCAGCAGAAGCAGTCCTGCTGCGCGCAGGACTACGTCGACTTCGTCGTTGTGCAGGAGGCGTCGGACCAGGGCCCATCGCTGGTCCTGGGCGATGACCTGGACCGTGAAGTCGCTGGTCCGGGTGGGTGCGTTGAGCTGCTGGGTATGGCCGTTGCGGTTGGTCCATCCGATGAAGGTGGCGACGGCTGTCATCTGTGCCGGGTTCTGGTCGGTCCAGGCGTCGAAGTGGTCCTGCGTGCAGTCGGCCAGGGTGGTGCCGTTGTCGTGGAGCCATTGGACGTAGCGCATGACGCAGCGGATTTCATGACGGACGGCGTCGGCCTGGTGGCTGGAGATGTGCCGGCCATCCGGCTGGCGTCGCAGTCGCCGCAGGTGATGCCACGTGGCGAAGCTGCGTACGATCTTGCGTTCGCCGGCTGCGTCGATGCGGGCCAGGTTCCTGGGCAACCACAGCTCCAGCCCGGCGAGGTGCTCGTCGCGTTCGGGCAGCACGGCGCCCGCGACGAGGACGGCACGCAGGTGATGCACCGATGGGCTGGCCGGCAGACGGTCGAGAGCGTCATGGGTGACGGGCCCCGTCATGTCGACGAGGTGGTGCAGGAGCCTGCGGCGGGCCGGCCATTTGTAGATCCAGCGCAGCAGGGTGTGCGGCGGGGTCCGCAGGAGGGCGTGAAGGACTGGCTCCAGTTCTGCCCGGACGATTCCACTCGGGCCGCCGAGCAGTTTCGTAAGACCGTGGCGGGCGGCGCAGGCAGCACACATGCCGCGGTGGTGGTGGGGCGCCACAGTCCCACACCGGGTGCAGGCTCTGCGGGCGGTGGGGTGTTTGGGCCAGCAAGTCTGGCACAGTGGACGGCCGTCCGGGGCCCGGCCGTAGAGGCGGTAGGTCTTGCCGCAGGTGGCGCAGGGCTGGCGTTGTTCACCGCAGTGACCGCAGAGCGCGTCTCCGCCGTCGGTGCGGAAGCGGACCTTGCGCTCGGCGCCGCACCGCGCGCAGATGTCCCGGCCTTTGGACGCGATGTAACAGATGGGGCACCTAGCTTTGCCGCTGACGGTGAACCGGCAGGGGCCGACGGTGCCGCACGCCTCGCACGTGGTGATCGGCCACTGCCGGCAATTCGCGCACAGCCAGCCCTCGATGCCGTGCTCCAGGCGGGTCTTCATCCGCCTGGCTCCGCAGCGGGCGCACGGTATGCGGTTGAAGGGCTCGGCCTGACGGCATCCTCCGCACAGGGGCTGTCCGTCGAAGGTCCGGTCGTCCACCGGCCTGTTGCGCTCGCAGCGCGAGCAGATCTCGGTGTGGACGGCTCGCCAGCACTTTCGGCAGCAGCGCAGTCGGTCGCGGACCATGGTGAGCGCAACGAGACGGTCACAGAACGGGCAGGGCGGTACCACCAGGCCGGCAGCACCGTGCTGCTGCAGCGCCTTGATCAGCGCGGTTGTCCTCGGCGGGCCTTTGGCACCGTCGCCGGTCAGCAGAGCGGGGACGTCTTCCAGCGCCCACAGCAGACGTCGCTGACCGTTTCCCGTGCGCTCGGCCTGGCGTACAGCTGCGGCGACCACTGCGTGCGGCATGGAGTCCGGCAGGGACGCGGCCAGGGCGCCGGTGAGAGCGACCAGGGGGTCACCGTCACCATCGGGATGCTCGGTGCAGCGTGGCCGGCCTTCCCGGTCACGGCTCGCGATCTGCTGACGGCCGCAGACCGCGCAGGGGTTGGCCGCGTTGGTGCGGCGTGTGTTGCAGGAGACGCAGATCCGCTGTCTGCCGTCCAGCCCCGGCAACGGGAGCTGCCGGTGGCACGAGGCGCACTGAGGCAGTTCCAGCTGTGTGGCGCCTTCCTGGCGCAGGGCGCGGATGAGGTGTTCGACGCTGCGGGGTCCCTCGGGGCGACCGGAGGTGAGCAGACCGGGATCGAGGTACAGCGTCTTGGCCAGTTCCCGGCGCGCGGGGCGCTGCCTCACGGTCGCCAGGAGCACCCGTTCCACGACCGCGGCCGACAGCTCCGGCTCAACCGCCGTCACCGCCTCGATGATGACCGCCTCGGGATCAACAGCGAACCGGGGCAGCAACTGCTCAGCCATACCAGCGTCCTACTCCGGGACGATGCGTGCCCGCCGGGGCCTGAAGCTCCCGACTCCCGGCTCCGTTCCATCGCCGTCGCCGGCCGCGGCGGTCTTGCGTCCGCGGGCCGCAGCCTCGGCCACGGGCTCGATGAGCTCCTCCATCGTGCAGCCGAGGATGTCCAGCAGAGCCATGAGCGTCTTCAGACTGAGCCGTTCAGGTCGCTCGACCACCAGACGGTAGGTCTGGCTCGGCGACAGGTCAATGCCCCGCTGTGCGAGGAGAGGCCGAAGATCCGTGGTGGAGAACATGCCCCGGGTGGCCATCACCTCCCGCAGATGCCAGCGGTAGGCCAGCTTCGCCGTCACGCTCACTCCCTACTGTCCGCTGTCCAGAGCACGGTCCAAGACCTTGCGCATCATCGTGTTCATGAAGTCCCCGCTGACACCGGTGTAGATGGCGGTCGTCGACGGGTAACGGTGCCCGACCTGGCGCTGTACGAATGCCGGGTCGGCGCCGTCCTCGATCTGGTGCGTGACGTGGCTGTGTCGCAGGCAGTGCGGCACCAACTCCTCGTCCAGCCCGAGCGCATCACGGTAACTGGCGAAGCGGTCCTCGATCTCCCGCGCCTGCAGCCTGCCGCCCCGCTCGGTCAGCCACAGCGACGGCCTCTCACCCGTGGCCGCGTAGCGGGGACGGATGTTCACCAGGTAGTCCTCGACCGCCTCCACCGCCCACGGCATCACGCTCAGCACCGTCCGGCGCCGCGGAGGAGATCCCTTCGTCCGCTTGCCGAAGCGGACGTGCAACGATCCGAACCGTCCCAGCTCAGGCGCTTTGGCGTTGCGGTAGAAGTCCGTGACCTCAAGCTTCGCCGCCTCCGAACACCGCAGTCCCCAGCCGTAGATCACCTTGAACACCGTGGCGTCCCGATAGGCCGCCAGCGCGCCCTTGCGGCCAAGCCGAATGGCGCGGTCGACCTGGGCATCGGCATGGTCGAGGAAGACCTGGATCTCCTCGCGGGTCATCGGCCGACGCTCTGGCTCGCCCTCGTAATCGACCAGGTGAGCAGCGGTAGTGAGGTCGGCCCAGGGCGCGGTATCGGTGTCGCCACCGGCCCGTCTCCCTGGGCCGCCTTCCCGCACCCGACGTGCGCGTCTCCGTGCATCGGGCGCTCCCCATGCCTTGCCCACTGGTCAGCCCTCGGTGACGGGGGCTGCCGGTCTCAGGGGCCACGGGGTGGGGATCTTGTTGCCGCGATAGCGGTAACGGACCACCGAGACGCTGGATGCGCCGGTGAACACCACCCCGTTATGGGCGAACCGCCAGCCGCGATCGCAGAAGCGACGGCGCAGCTCGTTCATTCCCAACCCACGGCGTCCCTGCCTGTACTTATGGCGGATCCATCGCATGATCCGTCCCCAGGCCAGGGAGTCGATCGCGTTAAACGCGCTCTTCGACGCCGCATGCCGGAAATAGTTCGCCCACCCGCGCAGTTGCCGGTTGAGGCTGCCGAGCAGCTCATCCAGCTCCATATGGCGGGTCGACCTGTATGTCTTCGCCTTCACCTTGTTCTTGACCGATTGCACGGCCTTCCTGGACGGCATGGTGTAGACGAAGTGCTTCTGCGTTCCCCGCTTCCGCTTCCTGCGGATGTGAAAGCCGAGGAAATCAAAGCCCTCATCTATATGGACCACCCGGGTCTTCTCCGGCGACAGCCGCAGCCCCATCGGGGCCAGCACGGCCGCCACCTCCTCCCGCAGAGCCTCGGCATGATGGCGTTCACCAGCCACCATGAGCACGAAGTCGTCCGCGAAACGGACGAGCTTCCACAGCCCCTGGCCGTTGCGTCTGCGCTTGGTGCGCTGCCACTGGCTTCCCATCTCCTGCTGCCACTGCCGGTCGAAATGCTCGTCCAGCTCCGACAGGGCGATATTCGCCAGCAACGGCGAGAGAATCCCGCCTTGAGGGGTGCCCGTCAGCGTCTCCTCCCGATCGCCCGAAGCCGTCATGACCCCGGACTTCAGGAACGCCTTGACCAGAGCACACACCCGCTTGTCGTTGATCCTCACACGGAGCCGGTCCATCAAACCCGTATGCGAAATTTCATCGAAACAGGCTTCGATGTCGGCCTCCAGCGTCCATTGGTAATTCCTCGGTTTGGACGCCCAGTAATGGATCTCGGCAATAGCGTCGTGCGCACGCCGGTTGGGGCGAAACCCGTACGAGCACGGCATGAAGTCCGTCTCGAAGATGGGTTCGAGCACCGCTTTCAGGGTCGCCTGGACCACGCGGTCGGCAACGGTGGGGATGCCCAACTTTCTGAGCTTCCCACCGGTCCCCTTCGGGATCATCACCTGCCGCACCTCCACCGGCCGGAAATGGCCCGACTTCAGCGCGTCGCGAATATGGCCCAGGAACTCCTCCACCCCGACCCAGGTCTCAATCCGGGCCACGGTGGCCCGGTCGATCCCCGGGGTCCGCGCCCCGGCGTTGGAGGCGACGCGTTCCCACGCGTGGACCAGAAATGCCGGGTCGTAGACGAGGTTGTACAGGTCACTGAAACGGCGAGAGGCATCCACCCCCGCCCAGTGGTGCAGTTTGGTCTGCATCCTCCGTACCGCGAGTGCCGCCGAATCAGAATCCGGCCACACCACGGCGCCGGTGTTCACCGGCGCTTCTTCGGACATTGCTTTCCCTCCCTGACTGACTTGCTGCCGCCCTTCCCCATGCGGCCGGCCCTACCGGCCTCGGAGTACTACGGCGGCTCCGCCCCGCCCGCGCCTTCGGTCGGCATCGCACCTATCCCCGCGCCCGTCCCTCTGGCTGAGAGGGGGCCGGGGAACGTACACGGACGGTTCCCACGTTCACTGCTGTCCGGTCGACGAGTTAGGCACCCGGCTCTGCCCCTGCGGTATCGCCGCGACTACGCCGTAGTCCTTCACCGCGGCCTCCTGCCCCAGACTGAAAAGACCCAGACAGAGAGTTCCCCGCTCCCCAGGGGGAGCGGGTGCGCACCGCCACCCAGCCCATATCCGCCGGATTTGAGCTGGTTCCACGTCAAGAGGCGTAACAACACCGGTTCCTCGCGTATACCTTCTCGTCTCGCTCACCGCGCCCGGCCCATCCGGCAGTGCCAGGCCGACGCGACTTCGTCGAGGCTACTCCCACCCTCACCGGCGATCCCCGGCTCAGGCTGCCTCCAGCTTCAGTCCGCCGCTACGACGGCGAACCGATGGGGTCTCCCACCCCCATCCGGGCAAACAGCGCCTCGTGGCGCACTTCCACTCATGACACACCTGGACCGGATGCGTCCCGAACCGGGCCTCGCACTCTGCCGGCCACTGATAGTGAGGAGACGTGGTGTAGTCGCAGAACAGCCGCAACGCCGTCTGATAGCTGCGGATCGTCGAAGGGGCCCGCTTCAACTCGGTTGTCAGGTACGTCATCCACTCATCGACGTCCGCAGCCGACCACTGCCAGGGGTAGCCGTCGGTGAACTCGCCGAACCGGCGAACCACGTTCATCCGGCCCCGGACCGTCTTGGTCTGAAGGCGCCGACCGCCACGCTGCTGACGAGCCCAGCCCTCCAACATGGCTTCGAAGACCGAGCCTTCGGGATGCAGCAGAGCGACCCCGTCCAGCAGCACCAGCCGGGCGGACGCCTCACTCAAACCCGTTGTAGACACACACGCCTCCTATGTGTCAGGTGCGCGAATCATGCATCAGATGAACGCGTCAGTGCAACGAGCCAGGTCAGCCCCTCAGTCGCCTCGTGGGAGCGTCAGGCACGATGCCGCAGATCAACCGGTATGACGGCCTACTCGTCGTGCATCAGACGCAATTCCCCGCGGTTCAGCAGCCTGCGACGCACGGACCAGGGCCCTCCACAGCGCATCGACTGGGTCCTCGGTACTCCGACTGGAATCGAGCGCTCCTACGCGTCGAGGTCATCGCCACCAAAGACGTACGACGGCTGACCGACCACGCTCTCGTCATCGCCCACTTCAGCCGCCCCGCGGTGCAGCAGATGCTGAGCACCGCCTTATGACAGGGACGAGGCACAGCAAAGAGTCTCGGCAACACCGCACGCTCTGGGCACGGGCGCCCGTGCCGCCGCCCCGTGCACGAACCGCGCTCTCCGCCGACGCCGCCGGAGTCCGACGTCGCGCCCGGCGTCTCGTGGGCCACGGGAGCATCGGTTCGCGGCGATTCGGCCACGGCCGACGCCCCCGCCGGTCCCGCAACGCCGGGGTGTGCGACCTACGTGCCCCGGAATTTCCACGGCACAGACGCGACTCAAACACGCGTGTTCGAAAGCGGTGGCCCACTCGTTGTCCCGGTCATCATCAGTCATCCCCAATCCGGCCTGCTGGCCGCTCTGTTGGTGAAGCGTGCTGGTAACCGCCGTCCGCGTCGGCCACCGGCACGTCCTCTCGTCCGGTCAACCTCAGGAGTCTCAATGAACCCCACCCTCGTCACCACCCATCCTCTCCCTGGACAGCCCGGGGACGTCCGGGCGACTGCTGCTCGATCCCTGGTGACGATGTGCGACAGTGCCTCGGCCGGCATCGCGGATACATCACGCCCGGAACCGAGGTGGGGGGTATGAGCGCCACCACCCCGATTCCACCCGCACTGCGGGAATGGGTCCAGGCCATCGTCGGCCCCGTGTCCGAACGCGACGTCTCCCACAACCGCCCCAACTCCCGTGTGTGGGAACTGACCTATGCCACCGGTCGGGCCTTCGCGAAGCTGTCCCCGAACCCGACGTCCTTCGGACGGGAGACCCGCGCCCTGCGTGAAGTGGCCCCCGGTCTAAAACCGGGCACCGTCCCCTTGCTCAGGGCAGCCGACGCGCACCAGCAGGCGCTCCTCCTCTCACTCGTCCTCGGCCTCCCGGTGAAGTCGCTCTCTCTCGCCTCCGGCGGCGAGCGCACACTGCACCGCCACGCCGGAGGCTGGCTGCGGCGCTTCCACGGCGGCCCGAGCGATCTGTCGGTCCAAGACCGCAAGGACGCCGCCGCGGAGATCGCCCGGGCCGCCGCCGACGCCGACAAGCACCTGGAACGGACCGGGGATCTGATCAGCGCCGGGGAACGGCGGACCGTTCGGTGGCATGCCGCCGAACTCGGCCAGATCGGACCACTGCCAGCCGCATACATCCACGGTGACTTCCAGGAGCGCAACTGGCTGCTGGATGCCGACCGCGCGAGCAACGCGTTCGGGGCCGTGGATCTTGAACGCGCCCGCCCGCATGCCGCGTTCGCCGACGTCGTCCTTCTGACTTGCGGCCCCTGGGTCGGGCGCCCCGACCTGGAGCAGGCGTTCTGGGACGGGTACGGCCGCGGACTTACCAGCGACGAGGAACGAGCTCTGCGCTGCCTGTCCGCGCTGGACGCGGCGAGCGCCATCGCCTGGGGCGTGCCCAACGGAGACCACGAGATCGTCGAGCGCGGGCGGGCGACGCAGGCCCGGCTGGAGGTGCCGACCGCGTGAGCGATCTGTACATGAGCCCGGTAAACGTCATCGTTCTTCTGGTACGCGAGGTCCTGGAGGGATTCACCCCCATGCGGCTTTACATCACCCTCACCGTGCCGGCGAGCGGGGGCACGTCATGACGCAACCGACCGTGCCCGCACAGGGCTTCCGCCCCTCAACCAAGGCCGCTGGAACGACGGTTGCGCCGCCGACGCCTGCGGAGATCAAGTACACCGGGCAGTACTCGGTCAACCCCATGGACGGGGTGTCGTTTAGGGCGTTGTGCGCCCGGATCCCGTCGGTGGTGAAGAGGATCGCGGGCATGTCGTGGGCGGTCGACCGGGTGGCCGTCGTCCTGCTGCTGGTCTGCCAGGTGACGGTCCGCCTGGCGGCGGCCGGACAGCTGACCGCCACGTCGGACGTCATGCGCTCGATCCTCGGGGACGGCACGGTGCAGGAGCGGCTGCACCAGGTGCTGCCCGCGCTGATCTTCGTCGCGGTGATGGCCGCCTTGTCGCGTACCGCGAGTGCGGTCTCGGCCTACGGTGACCGGCGGATCACCCCGAAGCTGACCACGGAGGCCGACACGACTCTGGTCTCCTCGGTGTGTCGGGTGGAGGCCGCAGCCTACAGCGAGGACGGCTTCCACGACCGGCAGGAAGCCGCCGAGATGGGCGTGATCCGCACCCACGTGATGGTCGCCGACACCCAGCAGCTGATGTCCTCGCTGATCCAACTGGTCACGGCGTGCGGGGTCCTGGCGGTGCTGGACTGGCGGCTGCTGCCGTTCCTGCTGCTGGCCGTGCTCCCGGCGGGCGCCGGCTCGGCACTCACCGCGCGCGTGGACTACGAGATCCACTACGCGAACATCGCCAACCGCAACGCCAGGGGGATGATGCGCTGGTGGGCGACGAGCCCGAAGTACGGGGACGAGGTCCGCGCCAACTCGATGGCCGACTACCTGCTGTACTGGTACCGGACCCTGTCGCAGCAGGCGGACGAGCGCTCGCTGGCCGCGGCTCCCCGGATCCTGCGGATCAACCTGGGGGCGGCGGCGTGCGGCGGGCTGTTCCTGGTGGCCACCTGGGCGGCGCTGTACTGGCTGGCGGCCACCGGCCAGATCGCGGTGGCGATCGCCGCGACCGCGGTCTTCGCCGTGCGGACCACCCTGGGCGCACTGACCCAACTGGTGCGCAGCGCCGCCGCGGTCTTCCACACCTGCCTCTACCTCGGCGACATGACCACCTTCCTCGACGAAGCCCAGGAAAAGGGCCCTCATCGCGGCGAGTTGACGGTTGAGGCGCCCATCGACGAGGTCTGCGTGCAGGGGGTGGTGTACCGCTATCCGGGCAAGGACAAGCCGGCCGTCGACGGGGTGTCGCTGACCCTGCGGCGCGGGCAGATCCTGGCGCTGGTCGGAGTCAACGGCTCCGGCAAGACCACCCTGACCCGCCTGCTCGCCGGGATCCTCCTGGCCGACAACGGCACGGGGACCTGGAACGGAACCGACCTTGCCGCAGTGGACCCGGACACCGTGTGGACACTGACCGGTCTGGTCCCGCAAGTCTTCGCGCAGTGGCCGCTCCGGCTGCGGGAGAACGTCAACCTCGGCCAGCCCCTTCCCGGCGGCGACGTGCCGGTGTGGGAGGCGATCGACGCGGTCGGACTGCGCGAGGCGGTCGAGGACCTACCCGATCAACTCGACACCCTGTTGGCGCGGGAGATCTTCAGCGGAGTGGAACTGTCCGGCGGACAGTGGCAGCGGGTGGCGTGCGCCCGGGGTCTGCACCGACTCCCGGAGCTGCTGATCATGGACGAGCCGACCTCCCAGGTCGACCCGGAAGGAGAGCACCGGGCGTTCGAGACGCTCAAAGCCATGGCGGCGGACCGCATCACGATCGTGGTGACGCACCGGCTGGAGAACCGTCACGACCTCCCTAACGAGAGGGATCGGTACGACGTCACACCACGGCCGGGAACCCCCAGAGAACACCAAGATCGCCGACCAGATCCTTGTCCTTGAACACGGCAGGATCGCCGAGCAGGGCACCTACGACGAACTCGCCCCCGGGAACGGTCTGTTCGCGGAGCTTCTGGCTTTGTCCACCAACCGCTGACATCCGGGCGCCGCGCCGCTGCCTGGGTATATGCGGCGCCCGGTCCTTCTCATATCTCGCCTGTCCACATGGAGAACTCGCATGGCCGAGCCGCCCCTGCGCACCAACGTGGTCGCCCTTCTGGTCCACCCCGATGGCCGCTACCTGCTGCATCTACGGGATGCGAACAAACCCATTCCCAGTGCCGGACTGTGGTCGCTGCCCGGTGGGCACCCCGAGCCCGGCGAGATAGCCTTGGTACGGCAGTCGCCCGCGAGCTGCTGGAGGAAGCAGACCTGCGCATCGCCGACCTGAGTGCGTTCGCCGTCGTGGAGGACACCGGACCCGACGGCCGGGTGACCAGCCGGGTCCAGGTCTACGCCGGTACCTGGAGCGGCGACCCTGCTTCGGTACCGCTCGCCGAGGGGATCATGCTGCGCTGGACCGATCCGGGTCAAATCCCCTGGCTGACCACGGACCCGATGACCACCGCCGTCATCGCCCACCACCGCACCACCCTCACCGCCGGCCCGCCCTCGGGCGCCCCGCTCCCCGTCCTGCGCGTCCGCGCCCCGGGCACCAGGACCGTGCCCAACATCGTCGGCGTCCACCTCTATGCCGAGCGCGACGACCACGTCCTGCTCGGCCTGCGCCACCCTGCCTCCGCGTACGCGCCTTCGCACCACCACTTCCTGGCCGGCCACTGCGAACAGGAGTCCGCCATCGCCTGCCTGATCCGCGAAGCCAAAGAGGAAGCTGGCCTCGAAGTCGCTGCCGCCGACGTCGAATTCGTCCACGTCGTCCACCTTCTGGACACGCCGGGCACCGTGCCGCGTATGCAGCTCGTGTTCCGCGCGCGGGCGTGGTCGGGCGAGCCCCGCGTCATGGAGCCGGCCAAGTGCGTCGGCTGGGGCTGGTGGCCCGCCGATGCTCTCCCGGAGCCCACCGTCGCCTACACCCGCGCCGCGATCGACGGCATCCGCCACGGCCGCCTTTACACCGAAATGGGCTGGACCTGACACCCCTGGTCCCTGTCCTGTCTGGAGACGACGCTCATGTCCGAACCCGCACCACCCCCCACCACCACGGCGCCTGACAGCGCACCGTTCCAGGACACCGTCAGCGACGCCGACGCCTCCGCGGCCCGTGCGGCGATGGTGGACTGCCTGATGGAGTCCGGCGATCTGTCGCCCGGCCCGGTGGCCGACGCCCTGCTCTCGCTGCCCCGGCAGCGGCTGATCCCGCAGGCATACGTGCGCCGCAGCGCCCCCGACCAGACGCCACCGCACTGGGACCTGCTCGACTGGTCGGATCCCCGGCACCGGCCGGAGCTGCTGCGGGTGCTGTACAGCGGGGACAGCGTCTCCGTCCAGCACGACGGGGAACCGCTGCTCGGCCGCCGCGCCGGGAGCCGCTCCGGCGGCGCGATGACCGCCATGTCCAGCGTGATGGGAATGACGGCGCGGCTCCTCGGACAGCTGGATCTGCGGCCCGGGCAGCATGTGCTCGATGTCGGCACGGGCGCCGGCGTGACCGCGGCGGTCGCCTGCCGGATCGCCGGCGACGCGGGCGTCCTCACCATCGACCGGGACGCCCACATCGCCGCAGCCGCCGCCATGAACTTGGCGGCGATCGGCCACCGGCCCGTCGTCGTCACGGGCGACGGAGAACTCGGCTGGCCCGAGCAGGCTCCCTACGACCGGGTGTTCGTGTCCTTCGCCGTGCTCCGTGTACCGATGGCGCTCGTCGAGCAGCTCGCGCACCGCGGTGTGGTGCTGGTGACCGTCGGCACCAGCTCGCCGTCATGGCCCGCACTCGCCGTGATCACGAAGACCGGGGCGGGTGTCGTGGAGGCCGAGTTGCGGGCGGAGGAGTTCGGGCACCGTGCCGGATGGGGCTGGGACCGGCTCAGCTTGTCCGCGGCGTTCCGCCGGGAGATGAGCTCCGGGGGCGGCGTGACCAGCCACGGCCACCGGCCGCCTCCGCCCGATGCGGCGCGCGGGATGTGGCTGGCCCTCGACCACCTGTACCCCGGCCTCGTCCGCGCATTCGGCGCCCCCGGCCTGCGGATCGGCTCCCCCGCCTGCGGATCCTGGATCCGAGTCAGTCCCGACGGCCCTGGCACCTCCACGATCACCGCGTCCGGGCCCCGGCCCATCTGGGAGGAAATCCAGCAGACCGCCGCCCGATGGAAGGCGGCGGGTGAACCATCCGCCTACGGGCTGGAGTTCGATGCGGACGGCAGGCAGTGGGCGAGCGCCGGACGCGGTCGCAACCGGCTGTCGTGGCAGCTCACCGACGACCGGCCGGGCACCACGGAGGACGCCCGATGAACCAACCCTGCCACCCCACCTCGGCTCCGGGAAAAGGCTAGGGCTCAGCTGACCGATGTGACCACGAGGTGCACAAGGTCCCTCGTTCTCTCCCACGGGAAGAATCCGGGCGCCTACGTCGGCATAGAAGTCCGCGCCGTAATGCGGTTCGTTGACGGCCAACGCCGTCGCGCGGCAAAACGATCCACAGGCGGCCTGTCCCGTCACCTCGGCATCCGCAGGACAGCAGACGTCAGAACGCCAGATGGCCGGAAAGAGGTTGATGGGGCAGTTTAGCGGTCTGCCGCTGCAAGCACTTGCAGCGGCAGAAGACCTGGGGTGCTGGCGCCCAGTCAGGCGACTCTCTCTGACTTTCCAGAAAACAGGACCTGAAATGCTTCGGAAAATCCGCGCATCTCGTGCTCACCCTTGTGTGATATGACGGTCTCGAAATACCACGCGCTTTCGGACTCGGTCACCTTTCCCCACATCCCCCATGTCAAGACGATGCGCCCGTCCGAACGCTGCGCGGATATCTTCAATTGCCCTTCACTGGACTGCCAAGTGGGAGCTTCGCTCCAGCTGCTTGATCCGTCAGCCAGCGATGAGAGGAATTCCACCAGTCCGTCACCATCCAGCGTCCGGACCCAATCGCTGACGTCCACCCAAGCACCCTTGGCCTGTACGGGTATGTCAAGCGCGGGATCGCCGTCTCCGTACGGCCGCATCGGCGTGGAGAACAGCAGATGGACCCCTTGCCCCGGGTCTCCTATGCGGAGGACTTGCCCCCCGCGCGCATCACGAATGATCATTGCCCCATCCTATTATCTTCCCCCCTTCCCTGAAGGGTGACTCTGGCCACGCAGTTGCTGCGGACGGCGCCAGCCCGTAACAAACACCTTCTTTTCCGTGACGGTGCGCGATGAGATGGTTGCTGTCGTTGTGGCGGAATTATCATCGAAGTCAGGCCGTAAGCTTGTGAGTTGAATGCAGCACTTGAGAGTTGGGGCAGTTCAACAGGCCGCAGCCGCAGGAATCGTCGCCCTCGAATATGAGGGGAGCGGACAGCTCCGCTGGCGCGGAAGAACGGGTGGATGCCGGCCACGGAGGCCGGTCATGCCATGCCGGCCCGGTCTGGATCCACCAGCTACCGAACAGCATCGAGCGGAGGGCCTTGCCTCGGCCGGGGTGTTCACCGCATCGACGACGAACACCTGACCACGCCCAGATCCCAAGGGACCGCCCGCCACGGACTCCTGCGGAAATGCCCTCTCGACGACATCCGGCTGCGTACGCGCAGAAGCGTGGGTAGACCATGGCCCCCGCGCTGCCGCCAGCTGTTGGCGCTCGGAGGGGACCGTCACCACGGGTTGCCCAGCGACCGGCTGACAGAGGCTGGCTAGGGGGGCCGCCCGACACGGATTCCCCGACCAGGCCGCGGATATCCGAGTGCCGGCGGAGGGGTCCGTCAGTCTGCTTGGACCGGCTGCTCGCCCGCCGGCTCCCGGGTTGCTCGCTGGGTCAGGACCGTCATGCGGCAACCAGGAAGGCCGGCTGGTTGCAGAACGTGGGTGACCAATTCGGTCACCTGACCGTCGAAAAGCGGAAGCGTCATCCGCAGTATGTGGCCGTCATAGTGGTCAGCGAAGTCGGCTGCGCCACGGGTCCACAGGTCGCGTACGGCGGGGTTCTGACGGGTGTCGCTGATGAGCTGCTGGAGGTCTGGGTCGTGGGGACGGTCGACGGCCGCGTCGCGGAGCATGCGGACGCACACCTCCGCGTCGGCCTCCCAGTTCAGGTGCTGGTCGCGCGCCTCATCGCTGAGGAGCAGCCAGCGCATGAGGTTGGCCTCGGGGGCGGTCGACCACGGGAACAGGGCGGCCATGGACGTGTTGACCGCCAGGACGTTCCAGTTGGCATCGATGACGTAGGCGGGGAAAGGCTGCTGGTCCAGCAGGAAGCGCAGTTCGTCACTGATGCGCGGTGGCTCGTGGGCTTCCAGCCCGGAGAGGCCCCCGCCGTTGCTGACGAGGAACAGCGCACGTCGCTGGACCCGGTCGAGTCCGAGCAACGTGCCAATGGTGTCGAGTTCGTGGCGGGTGAAGGTCCGGGTGATCATTCCGCCTTCAAGGTCCCGGTACCAGCGCTCGCTCCTATGCAGGGCGTCGGCTACTTCCCTCTGGAGGATCGGGCGGCCGAGCGTGGCACTGGCAGATGCCCGGAAGGCGCGGAGCAGGACACCGACCCCGGTGGATCCTCCTTCACTGCTGCCATTCTTTATGACCCCGCGCATGCCGCTTTCCTCGCAGTTCTCGTCTGCATGGTTCTGATCCTGCCAGATTGTATCCGGACCAAAACACGCGAGCCCCCTGTCAATCAGGCGCTGTTCCCTGCGTCACATGGCAGATTGATGGTGGCGCTGCGCGACCGGCAGAAGATTGCCGGTCACCGATTTTTGACCGACTTGTCCCCAGGGAACGCAGAGGGTCCTCGACAGCCGCATTACTCAGGTCTCGCGAAGTCCGGCCATATATAGGCACGTTGAACAGTGATGGATCATATCGAGCGTTGCCCGAGCAGGCATCTCGTTACTCCGCTGTGATCGTTTGCGTGGATTGACGAACGATCTGGACCAAGCCCAAGATCTGTCCGTCCGCACAACGGACCGCAGGTCACGGGGGTGAGCCACGGGGGATGGTCGTGAACGATGCCCCCGCTGGATCAGCGTGGGCACTCCTGGGCAGAAGTGATTTGGATCGCTCTGGTCAGGCGGTTGAAAAGGCCGTTGTGGCATGCGACACGAGGGAGGGCGCATTGAAGATCATCTGCGAGAACGTCGCGGCGGTCTGCTGCTGCCCGTGTCCCGGTCGGCCGCCTCGGTCGGCAGAGGCACGTACCGACGGTCCCGACGATTTACAGAGAGTCTTTTAGCAGGGTGGATCTTGACGCATGCCCGCATATGTTCGTCACCCCGGCCGGGCACCCAGCCCGGCACCCGCTAGTAAGACGATCGATAGGCGGAGTGTGCGACATAACCGGGTGACGTAGACCCGCATAAACAGCGCCGACGCCCAAGGAGGCTTCAAGTCCCGGGCGCCGGGCACTAAATGGCATTCCGGCCTCTGCAAGGGCGGGAGATTTTAACCGCCTTCACCGCGCCGGACCTTTCCTACGGGCATACCGGCGCGGGCTTCACCAGGAGGAGCGTCTTACATGCCCACCGCCCTACGCAGAGGGTCGGCGCCTCCGGCCGGCGTGGCAGCCGTCCGCCGCTCACCAGACCGCACTCCGCCGGCGTACCGCGCGCGCTCGACTGTGCCACACGATCAATCGGTGACTCTCTGCAACCAGTACAGAGTTTAAGAACCAAGTCTGGATCTTGACGCGGGTCCGTGCGTATGTTCGTCGTCCCCGGGCAGCCCGCCCGCGGCGACGAACGTAAGGAGAGCACGGACCCGGACCGCGAAGGTCCACAAACAGCGACGGCGCCCGAGAGCGGTAACTCACGGACGCCGAACGCTAAGCGGCATGCCCGCCCCGGCAAGGGCGGCGACTGCCCACCATCACCACGCTGAGTCCTTCCGACGGGCGCTTCAGCGTGGCAACACTGCAAAGGGGAGTATCGCATGTCTCCTGCCCTGCGCAAAGGGCCCTTCCGCCTGGCCTGCGCGGCAGCCACCTCCGCCTCGGCGCCTCAGCGCTCCGTGCCGGACCGCACCATCTTGGCCCCGGCGAGCCGCCGGATGCGCCCCCTCGTCGGGAGCGGCCGATGAGCAGCGAAGCCCGTGAGTGGGTGTGGGAGCACAGCTCCAGCCGGGGGGCCGCGCGCCTGGTCCTGCTGTCGATCGCCGACCGGGTGGCCGACGAGCAGTGCATCTCCTGGGCCTCGCTGTCCAGCCTGGCCAAGCGCACCCGTGCCTCGGTCTCCACGGTGCGCGAAGCCGTCGAGCGCCTGCTCCTGGCCGGCGAGCTGGAAGTGCTCGACGACCTCGTCGGCCCGCAGCGCAGCACGGTCTACCGCATGCCTCTCGCCGCCGAAGCGGTCGCCCAGGCCCGGCGCGAGCAGCAGGAGGCGGACGGTGACACGGCGGCAGACGAGCCCGCCGGTCCCGCGAAGTTCCGGCTATCGGCTCTGCGGCGGTACGGAATCGGCCCGCGTGAGGTGCCGGAATCCCCTGCGAGGGTCCGGAAACCGGCAGTACCGGAAACCGGCAGGTCGAGGCGGAAACCGGCACCCCGACGTGCCGGAAACCGGCACAGGGATGTACCGGCTACCGGCACACAGAACCGTAGTGAACCTGATTTGAACCGGAGGTACAGCAGTGGTGGTGCTGCCGTCCTCTCGGCTGCCGAGTGGCAGGTCGACCCCGCCGCCCACACCTGGGCCCGCCAGCAGGGGCACCTCGACCGACTCGGCGAGCAGGGCCTGCAGGCCGCCGACGCGAAGTGGCGTGCCCACCGGGCGGCCCACGCCCCGAAACCGGCGGAAGCCTGGGCTGCCGACTGGCGCTCCTGGGTCGCCCGGGAACACGCCCCCAGCCGCCCGAACCTCTACGCCGTGCCCGGCAGGAACACCGCCGCACCGGGGGGCATGACACGGACGGAGGCCCACACCGCCGCCCTCCTCGCCGCCCTCGACGAGCCGACCGGATCGGAGGGCTGACCGTGGACCGCCGCGAAATCGCCGCCCTGCTGGCCTACATCGGCCGACTCGACCCCCGCACCATCCGCACCGACCAGGGCGAGGCACGCGACCAGCTCGCCCAGTGGCACGAACTGCTCGCCGACGTGCCGACGGCCACCCCGCACGGCTGGGACGTCCTCGTCGCCGCCCGCCAGCACATCCGCACCTCGCCGTACCAGATCCTGCCCGCGGACCTGGCCCGTCCCTGGGAGAGCTACCGGCGCGACCGCCTGGCCCGGCACTCCGACCCGACGCCGTCCGCCGATCCGGACGACCAGGCCGCCTGGACCGCCGAACTGGCCAAAACCCGCCGCGCCGTCGCCGCCGGGCTCGCCGAGCCCGCACAAGCCCGGGCGATCATCAGCGGTCGCGACGGGATCAACCCACGGCTGGAGGCGATGCTGGACGAGGTCGGCTCCTGCATCCCGCCCGCGGCCCGAGCCGCCCTCGCCCCCTACCGGCCCGCCCGGGCAGCACGCGAGGCAGCCATAGCCCAAGGGCAGCCCGACGCCCTGAGCGTGCGCTGCGAGTGGTGCAAGGCCCAGCCCGGCGAGCCCTGCCGCCGCCGGCGGATCGGCCCCGACGACGGAGTGCGCGCAACCGCCCCGCGCGCCGCCCCGCACCCCGGCCGCCTCGACCTCGCCGCCGCCCAGCAGCCCGCCCTGGCCTGAGCGGCGCACCGACCCCCACGTCCCGCACCGGCTGCGGCGCACGCCCGCGCGCCGCAGCCGGCACCCGATGCCTCACCCGCCGAGCACCGTCCCGGTCGGCCGGTGCGGCAGCACATCGGAGACATGCCTTGCGCCACATCACCACCCACGACGCGCCGGCCACCGGCCTGCGGGGCATCGCAGACACCAGCTGGCACACCCGCGGCACCTGCCACGGCATGGACGTCGAAGACGCCGACGCCGTCTTCTTCCCCGGGCCCCGGGACCACGAAGAGATCGCAGAGGCGAAGGAGCTGTGCGGCTGGTGCCCGGTGCGCCGCGAATGCCTCGACTTCGCTCTGGAGAACGTCCTCAAGGAAGGCGTCTGGGGCGGCCTCACCGAAGCCGAGCGGCGCCCCCTGCATGACAACCTGCACCAGCGCCTCGACTACCGGCGCGTGACCGCCTTCTTCCAGGGACGCGACGTCCACCTCACCGAAACCGAGCGGCAGGTCGTCATCGACCACGCCTACGTCCGCGGCTGGCGGCCCGACCGGCTCGCCGCCGCCCTGCAGATCAGCCACAAGCACGCCCGTGACCTGCTCCGGCAGGCCGCCAACAAGGTCCTCGACCGTGACCGCAACTACGGCATGCCCCGCCAGAAGAAGAAGCGGAAGAAGATCTCCAAGGCCAAGGGAACCCCCGCGCCCTCAGCTCCCGGCACGCAGCAGCCGGCAGGCCGCCAGGCAGCGTCGGCCCCGGCGCACGCCCCTCTCGGAAAGGCAGCATGACCCGCCCCGTCCTCGCCTTCGGTGCCACTTCGGACCTCCCTCTCCTCCTGGCCGCCGTCGTGCCCGCCGCCCTCACGCTCGTGCTGATCGCCTGGGCCATCCGGCGCCGGGGAACCCGAACGCAGAAACGTCTCGGCGGTCCGGCGGTCAAAGTCGCCTCGGTCGCCGCGCTGGGCTGCACCGCCTACAGCGCCGACACCTCCTGGCGTTTCGCCGCCGACTACCTCGACATGGCCGGCACCGCCGAGCGGGCCGGGATGTTCGCCGCCGCCGAACTCGCCCTGTTCGCCACCGCGCTGATGGCCCGGCAGAACCTCGCCGCCCAGGGCGCTCCCGGGCTGCCGGGCACGCTGGTCTGGGTGATCACCACGGTGCAGATAATCCCCGCCTACGCCGAGAGCGGCCCCATCGGCGGCACGGTCCGCGCCTTCGTCGGACCGGTCATGGCGGCGATGCTGTGGCACCTCGCGATGGGCATCGAACTGCGGCTGCGCACCCCCGGCGCCACCTCGAACGGCCTGATCGCCGTCCTGGGCCGGGAGGCACGCGAGCGGCTGCTGTCCCGCCTGGGCATCGCCGCGCGCGACCGCGACGCAGCGCAGATCACCCGAGACCGTGCCACCGCCCGCGCGGTCGCCCTCGCGGCTCGTCTCGCCGACCGTACGCCCAAGCAGCAGCAAAACCGCCGCGGCCGACGGCTGACCCGGCGCCTCTCCAAGGCGGTCGGCAGGGCCTCGGTCGGCACCGACCTCCTCCAGCGTGCGCAACTGCTCGACCAGCTCGCCGCCCGTCGGCACGCTATCGCGCTGGCCACGGTCCCGCTCCCCTCTCCGTGGTCCCCGTCGCACCAGCCCACAGCGGCAGCAACGGTCCCCTCACCATCGATGTCGAATGCGCCGGTCCCGGTCCATGGTCTCGACGAGTCAAACTCGGGCCGGGGACCGGGCGGCCTGCGGGGACCGGTCCCCGACATCGCGGACTCGGAGGCATCGGCAGACGCGGCGACCGAAGATGTCGGGACGGGGACCGTCGCGGGGACCGTCGCGGGGACCGAGGCACCAGTAAACGGCTCGGTCCCGGGGACCGGTCCCGCAACTCCGGAGGCCGCGGAGGGGGACGCCGCAGGCGCGGGGACCGGCTGCGGCTTGCGAGAAGCTCCTGTTCAAGGCGCCGATTCGCGTCGGGGACCGAGCGCCGCCGATTCGGGGACCGAGACCACCGGGGACCGGGGACCAACCGACACCGAATCGGGGACCCAGACCACCGGGGACCGGGGACACAAGGTCCCCCTCCGCCGGAAGACGACGCCGAAGGCCCGGACGAAGAACAAGGGGAAACGCGGCCAGCCCCCAACTCCGCAGGCACAGCGGCCGCCCCGTGAACCGGAGCAGTCGGTGGACCAGCTCGTTCAGCAGGTCCGTCCTCACGTCCCCGCCCTGCTCGAACGGGACGGCAACGAGGCGGTCACCCGTGTGCAGCTGCGGGAAATCCTCCGCCGCGAGGGCTTGAAGGGCGGCCGGAACGACCGGCTGAGCCTCGTCCTCCAGCAACTGCGGACCGACGACACCACGACGACCAGGAGCACCGCCCGATGAAGACCTGTCACCAGTTCGACACCGTCCGCGCGGAGTACAAGCGGGAGATCGGCTTCATGGTCGCCCACTCCCAGCGGCACGCGGGCAGGCCGGCAGCGAAGTCCAGCGCGAAGCAGGCTGCCTCGACGAAGCAGCGTATGGCCCGCGCGCTCAACAGCCACGTCAGCCGCTGCCCCGAGTGCGGCTGACCCGGCAAAACACCAGCTCAAGGCCATCATCGCAACCGGTGGCCCGGCTCCGTGCCGGGCCACCGCCCCGCTCCAGGAGACACGCCGTGATACCTCACCCCCCTCGCCCGACCGAGCCCACATACGCCGAGGCCAGCGCCTCGGCCGACGTCCTGGTCCGCCGACGACTCCTGCACGCCGCCGTACTCACACCGACCGGCCAGTGGCTCGTCCAGACCCACCCCGACGGACCCGTCCGCCTCCTTCAAGGGCCGGCCGACGTCCTGGCCCTGGCCGCGACCATCCAGCAGCACACCCGCTCCACGAGGCCCGAAACCCGATGACGAACGCACCCAAGAGCAGCACCACCCCGGAACCTTGTCCCGACTCCAACTCGGTCTCGGGGCGGTCGGGTAGCCGGGGCACATCGCTGTGCCCCGGCCCCCTCAGAACCGGACGTGCGACTTTCACCGCATCCGGCTCAAGCAAGCCACTTGGGCTTCGTGGGACACGAACTTACGGTCCGATCTCCGTCGTTTGCATGATGCTGACGGTGACAATCGGCATGCACAAGGCGGAGGTTGGCTCGTGCGTCTGTACCGCCGTCTCTCCGGTAAACGAGGTGGTGCTTGTTGAGCAGCTTCCTCGACGCCGAGAACCAGGCAATCCACTCACGCACATTGTCCGGCTCATATTCGGCTCCTTCGATCAGCGCCTCACGACACAAAGGACACACGCCCCTCTGTCGCGCCGCCAGGAGAAGACTCGTCTTTCCCATCGGCGGTGGCGCTTTGATGCGGCGACGCGCCCGCCAATAGCCCTTCAGGGCCGGATCGTCCGGAGACGCCGCCCCCTTCACCGGGACATGGCGGGTATATGCAGTCCAGGCGAACTTCTGGAGGTAGGCCCCACTGGCGTGGTCGCCGAACACCCAGTTGTCCCGTCTGGACTTGTTGAATCGACCGAAATAGTGGCGCTTGATCCACAACCCCGAACGGTTCTGGTGGCTGTGTTTCGCCCACTTGTAGAGCAGCGTGAACATGTAGAAGTCCATCGAGCAGAACACTCGGTGCGACGCCACACCCCGGTAGTACGCACTCCAACCCTTCACCACCGGGTTGAAGGCACGGATCACGGCCTTGGCGGGGCCGCCCCGCAGGGCGCGCATGTCCGTCCGTAGCCGTTTCCGGAGTTTGTTGCACGCTGCCTTGCTCGGCCGGATGACCAGCTTGTCCCCGTGCCGCTGCACGGTGAACCCCAGAAAGTCAAACCCCTCATCGAGGTGGACCACTTGAGTCTTGGCCTCGTTGAAACGCAGACCTCTGGGCGCAAGCCAGGCCGCCAAATCCTCCTTGACCCGATATGCCTCCTCCTCGCTGTGGCACAACGCCACCAGATCGTCGGCATAACGGACCAACACGGGTACCCCTGGAGCGGTATGGTCCTCCCGCCCTTTGTGCTTCTCATAGCGGAATCCCGCGGCCTTCTCCATCCCATGCAAAGCAATGTTCAGCAGCAAAGGGCTGACGACGCCGCCCTGGGGAGTTCCCTCCTCGGTCGGCGCCCAACGGCCGTTCTCCATCACGCCGGCCCGCAGCCAGGCACGGACCAGGTCCCTGGCGGGGAACTGCCCGATCATGGCCATCAGGTGGTCGTGACTGATGCGGTCGAAGGCCCCTTCCAGATCCGCATCCAGCGCCCAACGGCGCTTCGCCCTCGGTCCTCGCGTGGAGGCCCGGATGGCGGAGATCGCGTCCTGGCAGCCTCGTCCGGGGCGAAAGCCATACGCTCTCGCCTCGAACTGGGCCTCCCACTCGGGCTCCAGAGCGTTCTTCACGCGGGCCTGGAGCACCCGGTCACGGATGACCGGGATGCCGAGCGGGCGCTGCTTACCGTTCGCCTTGGGGATGTACACGCGCTTGACCGGCTGAACCTTCCACGGAGTGGCCGACCGGTGGCTGTGCGCTGCCAGTTTGGCCCGCGCCGCCGGAGTGAGGGCGCGTTCTCCGTCGATGCCAGCGGTCTTGCGACCACTGCTCTGCTGCGCCACCCGGCGCACGCTCACCAGCGTATTGCTGCGGCTTCGCAACATGAGCTTTTGCAAGTTCCGGACCTTTTTCAGGTCCCCTTCCCGCGATGCCTTGAAGATCCGCTGCCTCAGCCGCCGTACGTTCCTCTCACACGTGGTCCAGTCGATGCTGTGCCACGCCTGTGTGAATGGCCCGTCCTCAGGTCCGTTCACCTCGGACGCGCGGGCAGTCGCATCTGCCACTGTGGTGCTCATGCGCGCCTCCGGCATCTAACTTGTCCCTTGGTTCCAGCGTCTTTGCGTTGGGGCTTCAAAGGCTCACCTGGTCCACGTGGGCGCCCTTTCGGGCCGGGCCACCAGGGCTCGTATCCGGCGGGTTATGGCGGACAGCACGTGGAGAGTCGCTGTCCGGTTTCCCCTGACCTTTCGGCCAACCGGCATTCGCTTCTTGGACCATCCTGTTCCTGCCGGGGAGTTGGGCCTTCCTTACGGTTGGCTTACCGGTCGAACCGGACTCCGACAGGGTTTCCGTGTTCCGCATTCCGAAGATGCGGCTGGGGTGGGCGCTCCCTATACCCCGTGGCCAGCGGTGTCCTACCTCCGATGTTGCTTGCACCGGAGGCCGCCTGTGCCTTGCAGCACCGGGCCATCCCCCGCGAAAACAGACCATCTCGGGGGTCCCATATCGAGGCATCAACCAGGAGTTCACGCACGTTCGCCCGTCCAGCCTTCCCCTTGCCTGTGGCCCTCGATGGCCGAGGTGCCCTTGGGCGTGAACGCTCAGCTTCACACCCCGCCGTCACCGGCGACGCATGTGAGCGCGGGGACAAATCGCGACACTGATTAGGAGGAAATCCCTTGTCTGAACCTCTCCACGAGAATCACCTCACTTCCGAAAATGCGGCCTCACGTCGCACAGCAAGATGGAGGTTCGGACACTCCCCCGAGGGGGCAGCGTCCGAACCCGTCCCCGCCCCTGGGGTGGCGCGGCCCGACTGGCACCAGGGGGCGCCAGTCGGGAAGGCTGCGACCGAGGGCGGATCGCAGCCAAAAGCCGCCCACAAGGGGCGGCCGAAGGGGCGAGCGCGTCCGCGCGACAAGAAGCAACGTCGCGCGCACAGCGTCCGCCTCAACCCGTCCGAACTCGCTCTGATCCAGGCCGGAGCAGACACCACCGGTATGAGCGTGGCGGGGTTCCTCGCCTACGCCGGGCTAGCCATGGCCCGCGACCAGTCCCGTACCGCCGCCGCCATCGCCACCGAACGCGACGTGCTCACCGAACTGTTCACGATGAGGCGTCAGCTCGGCTGGGCTGGCAGCAACCTCAATCAAGCTGCCAAGATCCTCAACTCCGGCGGTGACGTTCCCCATCTGACCCAGGTGATGGCCGACGTCCACCGAGCGGCCGAGGCGGTGCGGAAAGCTGCAGACAACGTGGCCAACCGACAGGCAAACGAGGCGAGTTGATTCCACAGATTCACAAGCAGGGCAGCCACACCCTGGGCCTGCTGTACTACCTCTACGGCAAGGGAACCCATGAGGAACACGTCGATCCGCATCTCGTCGCCTCCTTCGACGGCATGTCACCTGACCCCGGACGCGACAAGGCAGCCACCAAGAAGGATCTCGGGCAGCTGCTCGACCAGCCGCTCCATCTCCTCACCTCGGACCAGCGCCCCGACAAGCACGTGTGGCACTGCTCGGTGCGCGCCGCGCCCGACGATCCGATCCTGACCGACGATCAGTGGGCGGACATCGCGCGTCGCATCGTCGCCGCCACAGGGATCGACCCGGGCGACGGGGCGGGCTGCCGCTGGGCCGCCGTGCGGCACGCCGATGACCACATCCACATCGTTGCCACCCTCGTGCGCGAAGACGGCCGACGCCCCGACCATCACCGATCCGGTAAGCGAGCGCAGGCCGAAGCCCGGCTCATCGAGAAGGAACTTGGACTCCACCAAGTCGCACCCGGTGACGGCACCGCCGCGCAGCGGCCCACCAGCGCCGAACGGCACAAGGCCGCACGACAGGGTCGCGAGCGCACCGCCCGCGAGGAACTGCGCGAAACCGTACGGCGGGCGGTGGCTGGCGCGAGGAGCGACGAGGAGTTCTTCGACCGGCTCGCCGCCTCCGGCCTCCTCATCCGCAAGCGCGCCGCCCCCTCCGGCGACCTGCTCGGATACAAGGTCGCCCTGCCCGACGACCTGAACAAGGACGGCGAGCCCATCTTCTACCCAGGCGCCCGCCTGGCCCCCGACCTTTCCCTGCCCCGCATCCGCGAGCGCTGGTCCGGAGACGCCCCCGCTTCGCGGCAGGAGGATGCAATCCCTACGGGGCCGGGCAGTCCGGCCGCAGCACGCCGCGGGACAGCCTCGGCGGTGTGGCAGGCCCTGCTCGTCGTCGAGCACAGCAACGACGCGGTCGTCGCCGCCCATATCGCCGCGGTCGGCGAGGTCCTGGATGCCCTTGCCAAGACGTCCGCTGCCCACACCCGCCGCGAACTCCGCGACGCTGCAACGGCTTTCGAGCGGGCCTCACGCTCTCACGTCCGCGCCGTGCGCGGGCACGATCAGGCTCTGCGTCAGGCCGCCCGCGACCTCATCCACGGCGGCCCGGCCCTCGGCCGCGGTGAGGACGGCGCCACCACGGCCATGGCGATCGACATGCTGTTCTTCCTCATCACCGCCGCCGCGCACTGGCACGCCCGGAAAGGACACGCCCAGCAGGCCGAGGCCGCCGCCCGGACTGCCGAGCACCTGCGCACCGCCTACCAGGCCGCCGCCGCACAGCCCCTGGGCATCCTCTACCAGCGCGGACGACGCCTGAGTCGGCCGCTGCTCCAGCGGCAGACCGTACTGCTGCGCGAGGCGCTGCCGGAGCTGGCCGAGCAGATCCTCGCCGAACCCGGCTGGTATGCCCTGGCCGCGACCATCGCGGAAGCCGAAGCCGCCGGCCACGACCCGGCCGCCCTCCTGTCCGACGTCGCTGCACGGCGCGAACTCGGCACCGCGGACTCCGTCAGCGACGTGCTCGTGTGGCGGATGCGACGGACCGCCGACCTACCCGCCGACGCCTCCCACCTGCCCGACACCAGCGCCGCACCAAGCCGGTCCGCAGCACGTGGGACGACCACCAAACCCTCCGCGCCCGGAAGACGGCGCAGCAGCGACGAGACGTCGCGTAAACCCCTGTGAGCCCGGCGAGTGCCGCCGCGCGGCCTCAGCGCATCACCGTGAGAAGGGATCACCACCGCTCCCCCGCCCCCCGCCCCCACGCTCCACAGCATGATCGTGCGCCACATCGGACCTCGGCGGCGAACCAAGTCCGATGTGGAGTCTGTAGGCATCGGTTGCCCGCAGGACAGACGGGCATGGCGCAGGTTGGGTGCGTCGAGCCCGTAGGCGTCCCACGAGTTGAGCGCCTGGAGAGAAACGAGGGGGGCGGCCACATCGTGGCACCGCCGTCTCGCCACGGAGCCAACTGCCGTCGCCAACTCGTCATCCGGTCAGCCGAGACGCCTGAATATCCCGGCTGACCTGGGCGAAGACGACTGTGGACTTTGTGAATTGAAACCGCTGGGGGCATGGGGCACGATCATGAAACGCGCAGGACGAGGTACCGAGGTCGAGGAGGACGCGAGGGTGTTTCACCGGATACGCCGCCGGACCAAGGAGCTGAGCGAAGCTCAGAGGGAGTTCGCCGAGCTTCACGCACGGCTGCAGGGCCAAGTCCCGCCCGGCTTCGGAGTGCCGGCGCCTCAGCCGGAGCCCGCCGAGCCGGCCGCCGTCGTGGACGACTTCCTCCCGCCGGAACTGCGCGTGCCGAGCCACGACCAGGTCGAGGGCAAGATGATGCCGTGGAAGCAGCCCCTCGTCCTCGACGGCGAGATGGCCGTCTGCGCCGAGTGCGGCGCGTACCGGGACTGGCTCATCCTCTCCACCCGCGGCCAGATCTGGCTGCGCTGCCGGGCAGGCCACCAGCAGCAGGAGACCCGCATCGACACCGCCTGGTACAACCGGCACTCCGGCCCGGCGGACGCGACGCACGCCACGTTCGAGGACTGCCTGCGCCACCTCGGGCACTGACCACCACTCCTACGACCCCACCGGGCCCGCGGGCCCGCACTGACCACCCGCCGCCTAGCACCAAGGGGTCAGTTCGTCATGCGCGTTCGCGTCGCCACCACCGCCCTCGGCATCACCGCCGCCCTCCTCGCCCTGCCCGCCTGCTCCACCGACACCACCGGGGACCAGCACAAGACCCCCTCCGTCGCCCGGACAGGAAAGCCGTCCAACGGCGTCCGGGAGACGGCCGCCCTCTCCTCGGCCGCGCTCAAGTCCCGCCTGCTCGACCAGAGCGACCTCGGCAGCGGCTACCTGCCCAAGCCGCAGCGTCCGACCCAGCACGACGATGTCACCGTCATCGGCTGCCCGACCCTGAGCGAACTGGGCGGCAACGCGGCGACCGTCGGCACACTCGCCTTCCCGCACGAGGCGAAGGCGGACTTCACCTACGGCGGCAGTTCCTCCGAGATTTCCGAGGAGCTGTACAGCGACAGCGCGAAGAGGCTGTCCGACGGCGTCGACCGGATCTTCGACGCCATGACCGGATGCCCGACCTATCAGGTCGTCGCGGGCGGCACGCCGGTCGACGTGGCCTCGCAAAAACTGTCCGCGCCCCGCGCGCTCGGTGACGAGCAGTGGAGCCAGCTTCTGACGTTCACCGCGGGAGGACAGAGCACGGTGGTCAAACAGACCGCGATCCGCGACGGCAGCCTGCTGGTGGTCGTCTCCGGCTCCCCGGCCCTCGTCGACCGCCACCTCGACAAGGCACTCAGCAAGGCCGCGTCAGCCAGCTGACCTGCCCGCCTGCCCCCGCGCTGCTGCCTCCGACCGCTGCCATGAGGATGCTGTTGGCGAAGTCGGAGCCTGCGTGATCCTCTACCTGCAGCCGGGCGCCGCGGAGGTGCTGCGTCCGGCAGGCCCGGACGCGGCACCTCTCTGGTGTTCAGGTCAGCACGAGGAGGCGGACAGGTGGACCAGATAGAGCAACTCTCGGACCAGCCCGCCGGCCAACGTGGCGGAAGCGGCATAGAACGCCGCCTGCCCGAGGCCCTGGACAAGACAGCGGCGTGCGCGTCGCCGCTTAGGCACGGGGCGGTGCGTACGGTGGGACATGACGGTCTCCGTTCAGGGGATGAGTTGGCTGCCCCCGCACCGCGTGTTCCTGGCAGGGATACGGTGCGGGGTGCAGTTTTTGCTGGCCCCAAGCCTTACGGGGGACGTGCGCTGAATGCAGCTTCCGGGGCTCGAATCTCGATGTAAGTTCGGCGCCATGAACGGGAATCGGATCACCACGTGGTCGAGGGAACCTCGGCCGATCTGGTCGCCGACGCGCACGCCTTGGGCGTGATGAAAGCCAGTCCCAGGATGGTGACCTCCTGGGTCGAGGACGGGATGCTCGCGAACCCCGAACCGCGCAAGACCAGCGCGCACGGCAGCGACCCGCGAGTCTTCCCGCCGGAGCAACGCGAGCTGTTCACCAGACTCCTGGAGGCTCGTGAGCGCTCCCCACTGGGGCGCATCCCGCAACGCTCCCTGATCCGAATCGTGCTGTACCTGTGGCTGATCGACGACACGATCGTTCTCACCCCCCAGGCACGCCGAGCCTGGCGCACCCACGCCCGCGCCACCGGCCAGACAACCGCCGTCCGGCGCAGCGAAAACGTCCGTGCCATCGTCGAGCAACTCGCCCACCCCTCAGCCACCCTCAAGCAGCGGCGCGCCGCCCAGCTCGTCCTGGAGGAAGGTGAGCGGACCGGGCGGATCGACATCAACAGGCTGACCGCGGTCCTCACCGAGCTGTACTCGCCCTGGCCCGTCCAGCCCGGCATGTCAAGGATCGAACGAGCCCTTCCCGGCCCCTTCGGGCCCGTCCCTGTCCAGCACCACATCGCCATGTGGAAGGCCCGCCAGCAGACGATCAGCTTCCTCCGGCGGGAGGAGATCGACGAAACCGAGCTCGACCGGGTGCGCGCCGTCTACCGGCCGATGTGGGCCGACTACCAGGCACGTCGACCCGCTATGGCGACCATTGGCGCCGGCGAGTTCGCGTCCTACTTCGCTGAGCCCGACACCATGGAGGGGCGCGCCATCGAGGCGGTCGATGCGTTCGTGTCGACGCTCGCCGGCGAACTTGGGCACATCGAAGCCGCGTCCCACGCCGCCGAGACGGCACGCCTCAAACTGGCTCGCTGACGGTCCCCGAAGCCAGTCGGCCCATCCCCGCTGAGGAATCATTCCGGGCGTCGAAGATCCAACGGCCACTCCACCCGAGAAGCAGGAAAGCCCGGCACCCCCAAGTGGAGGGTGCCGGACTGCAATCGTCGCGAGATACGAGCGGGAGGCTAGATGGCCGGCGCTCGCAGGAGCCTGTCGCGGGTGGCCTCGGGCAGCACTCGGCGCAAGACCGGTGCGGTCGAGCTGAGGGAGGCGGCGAAGGCGGCCACGAGATCGTGCGGGACGCTGGCCGCGAAGGAGGCCGCCCACAGACACGGTGCGCCGAGCACGGGCTCGGCCCACGCCTGCCATCCGACCGGCCCTGTCTCGTCGGCCTCGGCGGCCAAGACCTGCGGGTCGGCGTCCTGAATGAGGGGCGGGACCTCGCCGAGGCTGATGTGCGAGGTGAACGTCGGATCCGTCGCTGCCGCCTGGGGCTGGTCGATGTCGCGGAACCACCCGTGGGCGGCGACGGCGTCAAGAACCAACTCGGATCCAGCGAGCGGCACGGCAGGCTGGCCGTGGGCATCGAGCGCCACGAGGAAGTCGACCACCGCCTCGCCGGGGACGTCGCGGGTGAAGTACGCCGACCACTGGGCGAGCGGGCTGCTCGCCTCGGCTCGGGCGGAGACCTGCCAGGCGATCGGCAGCTCACCCAGCTGGAACGGCTCGTCCCCCAGGCCCCACTGGGCCCAGCGCAGGGCGTCAGGGCTGATGTGCAGGACGGTGCTGCGCAGGACCTGGCGGTCCTCCGGTGCCTCGTCCGGCTCGTGCCGTCCGCGGACGATCGTCAGGCTCGTCCAGCCCAGGCCGGCGAGCATGTCGGCGACGACGTCGTAGAGGCGCCCATCGTCACCGGCCAGATGCCGGGGGCCCACCCAGAACGCGGGCTGACCGCCGCGCGGGGTGGACGAGTCGGGCGGGAAGTCGGGGTACAGGGGCGCCTCCAAGGGCTCGGTGCGTATCTAGTTGCCGCCGGCGCGGCGGCGGGGGCGGCGCGGGGGTGCCTGGACTGGACCCTGCCACGTCAGCTCGATGGCTACCTCCGGTGGCAGATGGCTGAGCTGGGCGTCCTCGTCCCGCCCTTCGGCGAGGTAGACAATGGTCCGGCCGGTCTCGTCGACCGACTGCAGGACCTGCGCCAAGCGGTGGGCCATCGGGAAGAACGGGTTCATGGCCTGGCGGACCGGAGCATTCGGGTCGCAGCCGGACAGCAGGTCGATGAGATCGCCGACGGTCATCTCCGGGGACGTCACGAACAGCCTCCTGGGGTGCGGGGAAACGGGGCGGTGGAGCGGGCCGCCGTTCGGACGGCCAGCTCGCTCACAGGGCGGGCGCTATCTGACGGTGTCCGCGCTGTCAGAGGCGGCGCGAGGTCTCCAGCACGCGCGCTACGGCGGCGGCGACGATGTCGGCCGGCGTCTCGGTATCGAATGACACGTGGTAGCCGCGGACCTTGGCGGTTCCGCTGACGGCGATCTTCCATCCCTCGCCGTCCGTGCCGGGGCGGCCGAGCGGGAACCAGCCGAGGTAGAACCTGCCGTCCTTGCTGCTGACGTGCACGTCCGCGCGGTCATCGACGACCAGGTGGAAGTCCTCCGCGGAGAACTGGTCCATGACCAGGGTCGGCTGACCGGGACCGAGCTGCCACTCACGCAGCCGCAACGCCTCGACGGTGGTGGAGAAACCGGGGTCCACAGGGGCTACGGTCACAGGCAATCACCTCTCTGACCTGGGGCTTCTTGCAAGGTCGTCTACGGTGACATGCCCTCGCACTCATTGGCCAGTCTTTCCGCGATCTTTCCTGTCTGCCCCCGGCGAACTGCTCTCCTGACTCGCTGTAGGATCTCGATTTTCGTTTCGGAATCTCACGGTCGATGCCGGATCAATTTCGGATCCGACACAGAATTGAGACTCACAGGTCGCGACTATCACTCGTATTTCGGGTTTTAGGCACGCAACTCGACGCACGGCAGTAAGATGCGCGTTTATGGACGCAGGATTGGCCGCCATTGGTGGCGCACTCGCAGGTGCAGCAGCAACGTTTGGAGCTTCATTTCTGTCCACGTGGTCGGCGCGTGCCACGGTGCGCGCCACGGTGCGCGCTGAACATCAGAGAGAACTGCGGACTCCACGGCGCGACGCGTACAAAAGACTTGCGGCCTCATGTATGGAACTGGACGAGCGAGCGAGATGGATATGCGAGACATTAGCGCGTTGCGTTAGAGAGGATGCCTATTGGGATGATACAGCTAACGCAGCGACAGTCTTTCCCATGCACAATGCAATAAGGAAGCCTGCATGGACACGCTATTCCTGGGGCCATCTTCTGTGAATGATGTAGCCCTGGAGCTAATGGAGAGGTCGTACCATATCGTCGTACGTGTGGAAAGTCTGTACAGCCTTATAGATCCTGCACAGGTGCCCGAGCGATTTACTGATATTCGATGCGACATCGAGAGTGAAGAGTTCAGTAGCTACAAAGAGAGGGCGAGCGTCCATCACCACCGCATCAGCGAGGGCTATAGAGAACTCTCGGCCGCGTTAAGGGCCTTCATGGAAGAGTCCCAGAGGTCACTAGAAGTGACGGGGGTCTAGTGACGCAATTCAGAGTGTCCTACCCCGCATGTGGAATTCAGGCGAATGCATAGCGCGGCTGCGAACTCGGGGCATCGGGCAGCCATTGCGGACCACCGACTTCGGTCGCGTTGTACACCGTGACCCCACCCCGGACCCCGGGGACCACGCCGACCAGGGCGCGGACCCGGGCACACAAGTCATGCGCGTCGGCTTCGGTCTCACTCCACGCATGGAAGTCGAGTCGGGGCCGGTCGGACACGACGGTCTGTTGTAGGCCACCGATTCGTTCGACACGCACGAACCGCGCGGGACGAGGCGAGGGGATGCGGGAAACCACGGGTACGGGCTCGCCGGCTGCCGCGAGGGCCGAGCAGGGACAGCTGGTCAGCACGGCCACGGCGTCCGGCATGACGATCACGGGACGGTTGCTCACTCGACCACGAGAGCTGAGGGAATGACACGGGCCTTGAGACAACCGACTGGTGACACGGCGTGAGATGCCTGCAGAACGCCCAGGCCAGATAGGCGGCGGATGGCACGAGTCGCGAAACCCTACACCAATTGTAGGTTCTCAAAAACCGCGCCACATTCTCAGAGCGGACTGCACAGCAAAATTGATCTACGGCGTGAACCTGACGCTGGACAATGAGCCGGGCAGTGTGGCAGCGGCGGTGGGGGCCGGACCGTCGCAGGGCTCCGAAAATCAAAGTGATCACTTCCTTGTCTCCCCTACCCTGCCGGACACCGACAGCCCCTCCTGACGAGGACGGCCCGATGACGAGCAGCCCCGCCGTGCGCCCGGAGATCATCGACTTCTACACCCGGTCCGACGAAGCCGCACGGCTGCAGACCACCGCCACAGGCACCCTGGAGTTCGCGCGCACCCGCGAGTTACTGCGCCGCCACCTCCCACCGGCACCGGCCCGCGTGCTCGATGTCGGCGGTGGTCCCGGTACGCACGCCCGGTGGTTGGCCGACGACGGCTACACGGTGCACGTCGTGGACCCCGTCCCCAAGCACGTCACCCAGGCAGCCGCCATCGACGGAGTGACGGCCGAGCTGGGCGACGCCCGCCGCCTCACCGCAGCGGACAGGACGTACGACGTCGTTCTGCTTCTCGGCCCGCTCTACCACCTCCACGACAAGACCGACCGGATCTCCGCGCTGACGGAGGCGGCCCGCGTGGCCCGGCCTGGCGGACTCATCGCCGCGGCGGCGATCTCCCGGTATTCGCCCCTCCTCGACTACATCGCGACCATCGGTATCACCGAGTCCGCGATCCAGGACGGGGTCCGTGACACCCTGGCCCAGGGCCGCTACGCCGGACAGCGCGGCTTCACCGTCGCCTACTTCCAGACCTCCACCGAGCTGCGTGCGGAGGTCACGGAGGTCGGTCTTACCGATCCCCGCCTCTACGGAATCGAAGGACCCGGCTGGGTGGCGGTCAAGGCCATCGAGAAGTACACCAGCGCCAACCTCATGGGCACTGACATGTACGAAGCGGCCCTCGCCGCGGCCCGCATCGCGGAACCGCACGCAGCCCTCACCGACGCCTCCGCCCACATTCTCACCATCACCGGGCCCTGACCGGTCTAGGGTGTCGCCTCATGACGCTGCTGATCGTGGGTGGGTCCGGGTTGGCCACCGCCTCCCGTTTCAGCCCGCGCAGGTGATGGAAGCCGATAGGGGTCCCGCTTCACGGAACGGCGACAGATGGCTGAGGCGAGCTGTAAGTGCCCGCGTCTGAACCGGGCAGGCCCCGGCGACATCTGCGCCGGCGGTCATCCGGCGGCGCGCCAGTCGTCGGGGAGCGGGCGCAACCAGCCGGGGCGCGCGTAGCCTGTGAAAACGCGGAGGCCACAGGAACAGTGATGTGGTCCGGGCCTCCGCCGGTGAGCCCGGCCAGCCGTGAGCAGGCCGGGTCTACCTGCGTCGCGAGCGCCCCGGGCTCGGTCAGGCGATCGTGGGCCGTTCGGTGAGCAGGTCGTCCGCCTGCTCACCGGTGACGAGGAAGACCACACGTCGGGCTACCGCCACAGCGTGATCGCCGAAGCGTTCGTAATAGCGGCCTATGAGCGTGGCATCCACGGCCGTCTCGACTCCGTGGTGCCACCGGTCGTCCATGAGGTGCTGGAAGATCGCACGGTGCAGTTCGTCCATGCGGTCGTCGTCCCGCTCCATCTGAAGCGCCGCGTCGACGTCGCGGGTCATGAGCACCTCGGCGGTCTGGGCCATCAGACGCTGCGCGAGCTGGCCCATCTCCAGGATCGTGCGCCGCAAGTCGCGCGGAATCGCCCGGTCGGGATAGCGCAGCCGCGCCAGCTTGGCCACATGCTGGGCGAGATCTCCCGACCGTTCGAGATCGGCACTCATACGCAGCGAGGTGACCACGATCCGTAGGTCCGTGGCCACCGGCTGTTGTCGTGCCAACAGCGCGATCGCGCGGTCCTCCAAGTCACGCTGCAGATCATCGATCACCGCATCACCTGAGATCACGTTCTCGGCGACCTGTAGATCGGCATCGAGGAGCGCGGTGGTGGGGGGGGGGGGGGGGGGGGCGGCGGGGGGGGGCGGGCGGGGGGGGGCGGGGGTGGGGGGGGGGGCGCCGGCGGTGGTGTGGTGGGGGAACGCCGGGGCCCCGCCGCGGCGCCCGCGCC
>NZ_JBICZJ010000036.1:0-20667 GCF_043201895.1 Streptomyces sp. NPDC048254 | reverse complement strand
TTTAGCTCCTACGTGTTCAGCGCAATCTGTGTGGGCGGTGGTGGCTCGGCCGATGGCCGAGCCGACCAGGTTCGCCATCTCTATGAGGCCATCAGTGATCGAATCCAGTTCATCGTGGTAGTGCTCACGCATCGCGTGCCTCCCGCGTCGGCACCCGTTCCCCAGCCTCTGCCGCCAGTCAGATTTGCACACCTTATGCAGGGGCCGGCCGACGGTCGGCCCCTCACCATCCGGCACTACCGAGGGCCGCGACTCCGAGTCTCACGGGGCGACAGGGCTGCTCGGCCGCACTTGCGCGGCCGGAACGCGCCAGGCCGCCGCGGTCCAGCGCGGCCCGGCCATGCGTCCGCACGACAAGACATCACCCGTTCGGCCCACACGGGCCTCGTCCCCATGTGCGGCGTCCCCCGTTCGGCCGCACGGTGAACGTGGCCGGCTTGCCGCCAAGTAACAGCCGTGATCGCTAGTTCGCGGGGAGGCGCCGTGATCGTGATAGCTCTGCTCGGGCCAGTGGTGCCGTTTCTCATGCTGTTCGGGCTACCCGCCCTGGAAGACCACCTGTTCCCGCCATCACCGCCACTGCCGGAACAGGCGAACCCGGAACAGGTCGATCGTGACTGACGCTCCCGCCAGGAACAGGCACAACTACGATCCAGCCCCGCCCGCATGGGGAGCGACAAACGCCGGCGGCCCGCTGCCGGGTGCAGTGGGCCGTTCGCGAGCGCCGTACGAACGGCCGTCCAGATGTCCCGTCCTACGTCGTACGTCCAGTTCAGGAGCTTGTGCCGAAGGTACTCGCGTGGATGACGCGCCCGTGATGGTGGCGTCGGTGGGTGTCGGGCTCGCGGCGGAGCGCGACGAGGGCCGCGTCGTCGCCGAGGCGTCCGCGGGTGTGAGCGAGCAGGTCGCGCCGGATGTGGTGCAGCAGTGATTCCGGGCCGGCCTCGCTCCACTGGGCGGCTCGTGTCTCGAAGGGGTAGAAGGCGCCATCGGCGTCGCGGGCTTCGATGACGCCGTCGGTGTAGAGCAGGAGCGTGTCGCCGGGCTCGAAGGAGAGCACATCGATCTTGTATTCCTCCGGTCCCAGCTCGCCGATCCCCAGCGGTGGCGCAGGGTGCAGGCTGGGGACGGTGAGGGACTTGCCGGGGCTGAGCACCAGGGGCGGGGGGTGTCCGCAGCTGACGATTCGGGTGATGGGGTCGTCGTCGGGGAGTTCCAGCAGCAAGGTGGTGGCGAAGCGTTCGCCGGTTTCCTCGGCCGGCTCGAATTCGGCGAGGTAGCGGGTGACGCTCTGTTCCAGGGAAGCGGCCAGATCAGGCAGGGAGGTGTGCTGGTGGGCGGCTTCGCGGAAGGCTCCGAGCAGGAGGGCGGCCTCGCCGATGGCGGACAGCCCCTTGCCCCGCACATCGCCGATCATGATGCGCACACCGCCGATGATGCGGGTGGCCGCGTAGAGATCACCACCGATCTGCGCCTCGTCCTCGGCGGCCAGGTATAGGCAGGCGATCCGCAGCGCGCCGATCCGCTCCGGCAGCGGCCACAGCAGGACGTGCTGCGCGGCCTCTGCGACCGACCGCACCTTGGCCAGCTGGCGCCGATACCTTTCCCGCACCACGCAGAAGAACACGATCATGGCTGACAGCACTGCCAGGGCGAGGATCTGCACCATCACGTTGCGCGAGGCCAGCATGCCGAAGTGCCAGCCGATGTACGCCTGCGCGGCCACGGCCAGGAACCCGATCAGGCCGGTCAGCCGCGGGCCGGCGAACGAGGCGGTGATCGCAGGAGCGATGACCAGCAGCGGGCCGAGATGGATGTCGGCGGGGACTGATTGATCCACCGCTGTGATCACCACGATGAGGACGACCGGGATCACCAGCAGCACATGACTCGACTGCCACACCTGCCGCACACCAGCCAAGCCATGCCCAGCCTGCACATCCTCCAGACTGCCACCGCCCCACCAGCTCTGCGCGAGGATCGCGGACCGGCCCACCCTCGACGCAGCGCGTGAATCTCCGAGGCGGACAGAGCCATGCACAGCAGCATGTGTGCGAAGACGGCGTCCACCGATGCCTCCGGCAGGGGCAACGCGGCACGAACATCGTGCACGAGGGTCGTCACCCGCGCGGAGCTGCTTTCGGACCGAGGGGCGGCGCGCGACTGGTCAAGACCGGCGGTGCTGAAGTCGGCTGCCAGTGCCGATCGTTGCCGCGCTCGGCGCCACATTGGTCCAGGCCGCGGTGTTCCTCGCCGCGAACGCCACCACGTCCGGGGAGGAGCTGGGCGGGTGGGGCATTCCCATGGTGACCGATCCGGCCTTCGCCGTGGCGATCCTTGCGGTGGTCGGCCGGCACCTGCCCGCCCGCTGCGCACGTTTCTGCTGACGCTGGCAACGGTGGACGATGTGTGCGCCGTCCTGGTGTCGCCGCCCGCCGCACTGGCACCGTGAACGTACCCGGTGCACCCTGGGAGTGGGCATCTCCCGCGCCTGGAGCCACAGGCGTGTCCCGCTCTGCCGAGGGGAGGAGGCGTGATGTCCTCACCGGCCGGCTGGGGCCGGCTGACGATCTACCTCGATGAAGCACGGCAGTGGCGGGGTCAGTCACTGGTCGAGGAGGTCGTGCGCCGTGCTTGGGAAGGCAAGCTGCGGGGGGCGAGCGTGCGCCGTGGTATTGCAGGATTCGGCGATGCTGGCACCGAACGCAGGGAGAGTGTGCTCGCGCTTGTTCAGCATCTCCCGGCCGAGATCGTCCTCGTCGACGACATGGTCATCCTGCAGAACTTCTTGACACGCCTGGACCGTATGCAGGCGGTTCTGCTGGCGACCCTCCAACCGGTTGAGGTCGTCGATATCTCCGCCGTGGCCAGCCACGATGCGCACGAGTCGTGAACACCCCCGCCGATACGGCCATCCGCCCCACCTCGGCGATCCTCCCCGCAAAGGAAGCGCGCGATGACCCCACACCTTCCCCGACACCACCACGGGGACGACGACCTCCCTCCGCGCGCGCCCCGTGCGCCCCTCAAAGGCCCGGTCCTGCGCATGACCGTTTACCTCGGCGAGTGGGACCAGTACCACCACAAGCCGGCCTATACCGAGATCGTCCACCGCGCGCACCGCGCCGGGCTCGCCGGCGCCAGCGTCTTCCGCGGCTTCGAGGGCTTCGGTGCCTCCTCGCTCGTGCACACCACCAGCCTGCTCGACCTCGCCGAAGACCTCCCCCTGACCGTCGTGGTTATCGACGAGGAGGACCGCGTGCGTGCCTTCCTCCCCCAGGTCCGCGACGTCGCCCCCCAGTCGCTGGTCACCCTGGAGCCGCTGCAGGCGGTCTGCCACGTCACCGGCTTGCCTCGACCTGCCGCCGGAGAGGAGAGGCGCTGATGCCCGTCCCCATGGTCTTTCTGGGCGGCATGATCGGCGCCCCGCTGCGGTATCTCACCGACAAGGCTGTCCAGGCCCGCCTCGACAGCGTATTTGTGGCAGCCAGCCGGGCCGGATGGTCCCACCGACGACAAACGCGTAACCCCTCACATCGACGGGGTGCCGGTCACCGCCCATTCCGACAAGCAGGGCGTCCCACCTGGAACAAGACCTACGGGCACGGAACTCCGGCCCGGCGTAGTCGGATCGAAAAGCCGGACGACCGAGTCGAGGCCGCATACGTCGGCTGGAGCGGTCCGCGCCCTCCACGGGGGTGCCCCGTCTTGTTCGAATGTCCCTCCCGGGCGGCAGGACGAGCAGACAGGTAATTCCCGGTGAGATCACCGGCCTGTCCTGTCCCAGGTCTTGTTGCCGCTGAGTGAGCTTTGGGGCGTGACCGTCCTGCTCTTCGCTGTTTGCGAGACGGGAGTACGGGTCTGACGGCCAGCACGGCGGTTGGTCAATGCATAGCGACGGGCATGATGCCGCGCATCCCCAGGAGCCAGGTTTAGGCTGGTCATACGGCATCGGTGGGGTCGCAGGAGATGGTGCCCAAAGGGCGGCAGTAACGCGACGACGGTCCTTGCTCACCCGGAGCAGGGGCGGGTGCACGGTGATCGGTGTGCAGAGGCGCGCGGGGCGTAGCGGTTTGAGGAGTGTGGCCGGAGGGCCGAGGACGGTTGCCGGGCCGGCCGAGCGGGCTACGGCAGCCGAGGAGGCGCAACTGCGGCGTGAAGCGCGCCGCCGGGAGTTCGCGGTGTTCTCTGTGATCGCCGTAGGTGGGGCGGTAGGGGCGGGCGCCCGCTACGAGGCGGGGCAGCTGTGGCCCACCGGTAGCAGCGCGTTTCCGTGGACGACGCTGGGTGTCAACGCCGTTGGCTGCCTGATCATCGGCTTTTTTCTGGTGGCGGTCACCGAAGTGTGGTCGGCGCACTATCTGCTGCGGCCATTCTTCGGCACTGGGGTGCTGGGCGGATTCACCACCTTCTCCACGTACTGCGCCGACATCGAGCGCCTGGTCTCACAGGAGCGGGCCGGTATTGCGCTGGCCTACCTGGCGGTAACCGTCATGGCCGCCATGGCCGCGGTGACGATCGGCGCGGCAGCCGCGCGCCGTGCCATGACCGGAAGGATGCAGTAATGAAGCTCATGGGTCGCACACTGCGGATGACGGTCTACGTAGACGACACCGACACCTGGCATCACAGGCCGCTGTACACGGAGATCGTGCATCGTGCTCACGCGGCGGGACTGGCCGGGGCGTCGGTCTTCCGCGGGGTGGAGGGCTACGGGGCGTCCTCGATCGTGCACACCACCCGGTTGCTGTCGATGGCGGACGACCTGCCGACTGCGGTCGTCATCGTGGACGAGGAGGACCGGATCCGTGGCTTCCTGCCGCAGCTGGACGAACTGGCCATCGAGGGCCTGGTCACCCTGGAAGAGGTCCAGGTCGTGCACTACGTGGGGCGGGAGGCCGTGAGCCGATGAGGCTCTTGCTGGTGCTGCTCGGTGGCGCCATCGGTGCCCCGCTGCGGTATCTGACAGACCGCACGGTCCAGGCGCACCACGACACCGTCTTTCCCTGGGGCACCTTCGCCGTCAACATCACCGGCTCGGTGATTCTCGGAGTGCTGACGGGGGCGGCGCTGTCCGGCTCCGCGCCGAAGGAGGTCCAGCTGTTCCTGGGGACGGGGCTGTGCGGGGCGCTGACCACGTACTCGACGTTCTCCTACGAAACGCTGAGCCTGGCCGCGGCCGGCGCGAGGTTCCTGGCGTTCGTCAACGTGGCGGCCTCGGTCATCGCGGGGCTCGGAGCGGTGTTCATCGGCTTGGCCGTGGCCAAGGCCGTGTTCGGATAGGCCCCGCCCGCGCCATCCGGACACTGCTGGGCCACCATTCGCTCCGTCAGCGCCGCCCCCGTCAGACGGCGTCTGCGTGCGTCTGGCCGATGCGGACTACCTCGACCTCTTCGACGATCACCAAGCCCTCGGTGACCAGTTCCTTCACCGTGGGCAGGAAGCGCCGGATGCGTTCCTCTTCGTCGACGATGACGATCGCGAGGGGCAGATCCTGCTTGACCGACCACAGCCGGTAGCCGTGGATGACTGTGGATGCCCCGTAGCCCTCTACTCCGCGGAAGACGGACGCGCCGGCCAGCCCGGCCTGGTGGGCCCGGTGCACGATCTCCGCAACCAGCGGCTTGTGCCTCCAGGTGTCGCATTCCTCGATGAACACCGTCAGCTGCAGGGCTCTGTCAATCAGCCTCATGGTGTCCTCCTGGCCGCCACGCGGTGCGTGCCGCGCCGCACCCCGCACCGCCGCGGTGAAACCAGCCGTGAACGTCAGACCGCCCGAGGCCGGGTACCCGACGTTGTCCATGGAGAGAGAACCTGCGCGCCCCATGTCCACGGCGCCGCGCATGCGTGAGCCGATCAGCCTGGAGACCGGTGTACCCCGTGACCTGCGGCTTACTGCCTTTCATGCCGTAACCCTCCTACTCGTGTGGGCCCACAGACGGGCAGACAAGTTTCACGAGTAGGGACTGTTGGCGGCACCGAAGGTGCCGCGGTTTGGGTACGGCGAGCCCCACCGCCGCGCGACCGCCGCTGACAGGACAGAGGCGCCGCTTACGATTAAGGCTACTCCCGCAGACGCCCGGCGGCCGATCACCACATCCCGTGCAGCCCCGGCGCCCAGCACCACGGCCCCGGGCGCGGCCAAAACCCGCAGGGCCGGGTATCCCTGGCCGGGGGCCGCACCGCCTTGCCGACCCGCTCGGCGATCACCAGCGCGCATGCCGCCCGCAAGACGCCGGCCAGCCTGAGCACCTGCTCGGTGACCACGGTCAAGGCGTACCGGCGAGTCAGGCCCCAAAAGCGCCGGGTACGGTCCACCAACGGCCCCTATACCAGCCGCAGCCCCAGCGCAGCGGCATCACCCGCGCCGGTCACCACCCGACCACAACCGCCGACGCACCCAGCCAGCGACGCCAGCAGCGGACCCGTCACCGAACGGGCGCCCTCGTACACGAAGTCCGCCCGGCTCCCGTGCCGAACCACACCAAGATCCGCCAACCCCACCCCGACGCCAGCCGCCCGGACGGCGTGTACGAATCATCCCCACACCGCCTGCGCCACCGCCGCACCGACGAACACCGCTCCCAGACCGGCCACCACACTGGCGACCACGTTGGCGGCGGCGAAGAACCGCGCACCGTCCTCGGCCAGCCGCAGCGTCTCGTACGAGAACGTCGAATACGTCGTCAGCGCCCCACAGAGCCCTGTGCCCAGCACCAGTTGCACCTGCGGCGACGCCGCACCCGCCGTCACCGCCCCCGTCACCAGGCCCAGCACCAGACAGCCCGCCACGTTCACCGCGAACGTGCCCCACGGAAAGACGGTGTCATGGCGGGCCTGCACCGCCCGGTCGGTCAGATAACGCAACGGCGCGCCAACCACCGCACCGGCAATCACTAGCAGCCAGTTCACCGCGCCTCCCCTCCCCGCCTATGTACCGGCTTACCTCGACGCCGCCGTTCTCCGCCCCGCCTGCCAGCCGTGTCATCGCCCGGCCCTCCCACCGACCACGCGGCGCGTCACCGACGCCCCAGCCCACACCCCCGCCAACGCCGCCAACAGCGTCAGCCCCAGGTACGCCAGCCCCACCCCAGCACGCCCGCCGTTGACCAGCCGCTGAATGTCCACGGCGTACGTCGAGAAAGTAGTGAACCCGCCCAGCACTCCGGTACCGAAGAACGACCGCACCAGCCGGGGCGCGTCCCACACCTGGGTGATCACCACCATGAACACCCCGATCACCGCGCACCCCACAGCGTTCACCGCCAGCGTCGTCCACGGGAACGCCACCGGCGCGAGCGGCCACAGCAGCCCCACCCCGTACCGGGCTGACGCTCCGATGGCACCGCCGAGCGCCACCACGCGGATGACCGGCCACTGCCCCCGCCACGGCGCACCTTGCCGCAGGGACTGCTCATCAAGATCGGGATCGATGGACGAGTCCACCACCGACTGCCGCGACGCCATCTCCATACCCGCGTCTCCTACTCGCCGGGCACCCGGCATCCGGGCGCACATCATCGCAAGTAGGGACCGTTGGCGGCATCCTCGCCGCAGTTCGCGTACGGCGGGCCCCACCACCGCGCGGCATCCCACAGGCGCCGCAGGCCGCCAGAATACCGGACCCGCCCGCTGCCCTTACCGCCCGGGCAGGGCGCGGTTACGGCATGCTCACCGCAGCGACATGCCCACGCCACGCGCCTTTCCCCTCCGCCTGCCAGCGAGCCAGTCCGCATCCATTCTGCTCGGTCGCAGCGGGGCTATGGGTCAAACGCCGTGATGGCGGAACCGAAGCATAAGAAAGCTCACGTGGCGAGCTTGGCGAGTTCCTTGCAGCAGGGTCAGCACGGCGGCGAGGCCGAGGAAGGCGAGGAAGTGGCTGCCTTTGCGGTCGTACCGGACGGGGAGGCGGCGGTAGCCGAACAGCCCAGGAGATGGACCTCTCGATCTTCCAGCGGTGGCGTCCGAGTCGTGCGGTGGACTCGGACGCCTGGGCGGGCGATCCGGATGATGACGCGTTTGCACAGCCAGGACAAGGTGTCGGCGGAGTGGTACGCCTTGTCGGCCCGGAGCTTGGCGGGGCGCCTGCGGCGCGATCCGCGCCGACCCATGCAGGCGATGCCCTTGGCGCAACTGAGGCACGGCGAAGGCAGAGAGAAGCAACACCACTGTTGCAATGCTCCCGGACTGGCTGCCCAATTGAACTGGGCATTTAAGCCGCAAAGACAAGCAGTCGATGCGTAAGAGATGGCGGGATAAAGTAGGCGTTGCGCCCTCGGTCGAGGTGCACCCTGTAGAACGTCATGGATCCGACGAGGGCGTCCTCGACCGTGCGGAGCGGGGCGTCGGAGGCCGCGTACCCGCGCTGGGGGCGACCGGCTCGTGCCCCGCGGCGCGGGTGCGTCGGCGGTGAAGGACGGCCACGTTCCAGCGTTCCAGCGTGTCGGCCTGCGGGGTGTCCCGGAGTTCGTCGTCGTAGGAGATGCGCAGGTGTAGCTCTGAGGGATCGCCGGGGAGCGAGGAGGGGTCGATCACTGCGGCAGCGTAACGAGGGCCACCGCGTTCGTGGACGACAGAGCCCCCGGATTCCAGGCTGTGGAATCCGGGGGCTATAAGTCATGGAGCGGGGTGGACTGCGGGTCAGCTCTCGGTGGAGTCGTCGGTGGGGCTGTCCGTGCGGGTGCGGCGTGCCAGGAGGAGAGCGCCGCCGCCGGCTGTGATCAACGCAGTTGCGCCGCCGATCAGCCACGGTGTGGCGTCGGCTCCGGTGTGGGCGAGGGAACCTGTCGGCGTCTTCGGCGTGGGGTCGCCGGCCGAGGTCGGGGAGACGGGTGAGGAGTTCGGGCTCCGGTGTGTCGCTGCCCGAGGCGGACGGCGTGGTGCCTCCGGTACCGCTGCTTGGCTTTTCCGGGCTCGCCGGGGAGTCGGTGGGCTGGTGCGTCGGCTTGTCTGAGGAATCAGGCTTCGGGGCGGTGGCCGTCTTGGCGTTGGTGACGGTCACGGTCACCGAGGCTCCGGGGCCTGCGGTGAACGTCTTCGTCGGCTTGTAGAGGCCGTAGCCGGCGGGGGCCTTGATCTCCTTGACCCAGAACTGCGTCCTGCGGCTCGACACGGGCAGTTCACCCGAGGCCGTGCCCTTGGCACCGGTGGTCAGGGTGAGCAGCGTGGAGGTGCCGGTGCCGATGTTCACGGTCGCGCCGGGCAGGAGCTTTCCCGTCTTGTCGTCCTTGGCCTGCAGGAGGACCTTGGCGGCCTTGAACGGGTCGGTGATCGTCAGCCGGGTGGCGTTGCCCGGGGTGACGATGACGTCCTGGTCGGCGATGACCTCGTGGAGCGGGCTGCCGGTGGCCGTCTGCTTGAGCCGGTAGACGCCCGGCGCGAGGTCGGGGAAGGTCAGCTTCCCCTGGGCGTCGCTCTGGCCGCGTCCGGCTTCCTGGCCGGCGGAGTCGAGCAGCAGGAACACGGCGCCGGGAGGACGCCTCCGGCCGTGTCCTTCGCGGTGATCTCGACGCTGCCCGTGTCCGGGGCCGGTGTCTCGGCAGGGGCGGCTGAGGCCGAGGGGGCCGGTTCGGAGGGCTGGGCGCTCGCGGTCGGCGCCCAGATGAGGGTGCCGGCCATCGCGGCGGTGACGGCGGCGGATCGGACAAAGCACACGTGCACGGGGAAGAGAACTCCTTGGGTCTGGAAGCAGGACAGGTCAGCGGGTCCGGCCTGGGGCCGGGACGGGGGGTGGCGGGGCGACGGGCGTGTTGCCGTGCGCGGGCTTGGTGGTCGTGGTGGCGATGTAGAGGGCGCGTCGGGTCTGGACGGGGACGTCCTGGACGGTGCGGTGCAGTGGCTCGGTGGAGATGAGCGAGGCGGTGAAGGCGGCGACGAGCGTGGTGGGTGTCCGGAAGGAGAAGTCCGCCTTCCAGTGCGGTTCGTCTGGATGGCCGCCCCAGGCTCGCCAGGCCGGCCCGCTGGAGCCGCTGGCGTAGCGGTGGCGGACGCCGCCGAGTCCTTCCGGGCTGAGGAAGGTCTGTGTGCCGTCGGTCTTGACGTCGTGGCTCCAGCCGCGGGTGAGCAGCGGCACGTACGCCTCCTGCGCGGTCGTCTCGTCCTGGAACAGCCGGTCCTGGTCGCTGTGCAGGTCTTCGAGGTAGAGGTCGAGCAGTTCGGTGTGGACGTCGTGGACCAGCTCGACGGGGGTGGCGGCGTCGAAGGTGATGCACCAGTCCGCAGGGGTAAACGGGGCCCGATGCGCGGTGATCATCCACGTGCCCTTGCCGGGCTTTTCGGGCTGGGGGTCGTAGGTGGTCTGCAGTCGCAGGCACGGGCTGAACGCGGCAGCCGCGAACTCGGTCTGGGCGAACGGCCAGCCCTCGTCGTAGGGGAAGTCCCACGTGGTGCGAGGGTCGACGGCGCCAGGCCCGGCCAGATGGCGGGGAAGGACCTGCACCGGCTGGGCCGGGTCGAGGTTCTCGAAGGGGTGGGTCATCACGGGCAGGGCTCCTGCTGAAGGGTGCGGAACGGCTGGGTAGGCGGTGGGCCCGGCTCAGCGGGCACGGGCGCCGTTGGCGGTGACCGGCGCGGCGGGCGCCGGTTGCGCAGTGCGACCTGCGGCGCGGCCCGGGGTGGAGATGCTCCAGGCGCCGGGGAACCAGACGGCGGTGTAGTGCTCGATGGCGTCACGCAGCCCTGTGGTGACGGCGCCAGCCCACGGTGGCTGATCCTGACGGTGGTACTTGTGGATCACGCCGTAACCGTGTGTGTTCGGCCGGGTGTTGGTCGCTTCGTCGCGGCGGTGGAAGGTTCCGTGGTCGAGGAAGCTGAGTGCCACCGCGTCGATCTCGCCGCGGTCCGGGTGGACGACCGCCACGCGCAACCCTCCGTAGGTGTCCGCCCGGATGGTGTCGGTGAAATCGATCCGCAGCCGCAGCTGTCCGCCGGGGGCGGGGACGGCGAAGTAGGTGTTGCCCACAACGGCGTGGTCGGGGAAGGGGAGGCACAGCTCGGCGAAGAACTCCGGGGACTGCAGGAACAAGAGGGGTCTCCGGTAGGAGGAAGGGCCTGTGCGAGCGGCGTGGACCGGGCAGGGCTGGTCTGCTGGTGGTGCTCCAGCGCGGGACGCTGGACGCGGGGAGCGCGGCCGGGCGGCGGGACGCGGCGGCCCGCTGCACATCGAGCGGGGTGGGGGCCGGCGGGCCGGGCGGAAGGATCGGGGTGAGCTGGCCTATGCCCTTGATGTAGCTGAAGGTGTCCTCGCGCCACCGGGGCAGTGGAGCCGGATCGGCGACGCACCGGGTGACGGCGGTGAGCAGGGCGACGGGAGTGTCGGTGCTGGCCGTGGCGTACCAGACGGGCCGGTCGATGGAGTTGCCCGCCCACAGCTGCCAGCGGGCTTCGCGCGTGGTCAGTTCGGCTTCCGGCTCGAGGTCGCCGGTGGTGAACTCCAGCCCGGCGAGTGCGTCCGGGGCCTGGATGGCGAAGACGCCCCAGCGGGGGCGGTCGATCTCCCAGCCCTGTTTCAGGAGGGGCACGACGGCGAGGAAGGGATCGTGTTCGTCGCTCCCGGAGACCGGCCGGGCGAGGTAGCCGGCCGGTCCCTGCTGGTACGCCGTGGCGAGGGCCGTGGTGAATGCCTGGACGACCTCGGTCGGGGTACGGTCGTTGAAGCAGACGCCCCAGGTCGGTGGTCCGAACGGGTCGCGGTAGGCGTTGATGCGCCAGAGCCCGTCGTCCTCCCCTTCGGGGAGGTAGCCCAGGCGGACCTTGCGGTCGGGGGCGTTGACGTAGGCGTTACCGAGGTCGTCGTTGTCCAGGTCCCACCCGAGGTCGATGAGCGGGGCGAGGGCGGGGTCGCCGACCCCGGTGGTGGAGGCGAGGTGGCGCGGAGAGACGAAGACGTCTCCGTCCATCGTGCGCAGGTCGTCGTGAGAGGTCACAGGTTCCTGAAGGGGTGAAAGCGCGGGCGGGTCAGGCGGCGAGCATCAGGGCTTCCTGGAGGACGTCGCTGGAGCCGGTGTAGTGCAGCGTCCGCAGGCCCCAGCGGGCGGCGGCCCGGCAGTTGTCGGCACGGTCGTCCACGAACAGAACACGTCGGGGATCGCGAACTCCGGTGGCCCGTATGGCGTGTTGGTAGGCGGCGGGGTCGGGCTTGCACACCTCAAGGCGGGCTGAGTACAGCGCCTGGGTCATCATGCGTCGCCACGCATGGGTGTCGAGCACGGTGCTGAGATGGGCAGGTGCGTTGGACAGCAGCACCATCGGCAGTCCGGTGGCGTGGGCGCGGCGTAGGACGGCCAGGACGCTCTCGTCGGTCTCGGTCCACATGTTCGTGTCCGCGGCGAGGAGTTCGCGCAGCAGGCGGGGGCCGGGGTGGGCGCCGAGGACGCGTGCCCAGTACGCCAAGTCGCTGAGCTGACCGGCGTCGTAGAGGTCGCGGGGGTTCCAGAAGGCTCGTTGGAAGCCGGTGAGATCGTCTTCGGGCCAGGAGGCGGTGCCGGCCAGTCGCAGCCAGTGGGCGCGGCTGGGCTGTCTTCCGATGACGCCGTTGTAGTCGAGGATGACGGCGTCGGGGCTGGTGGGGCGGGTCAAGGGGCGGTGTTCTCCAGGGCACGGTGGGCGAGGGCGGCGAGAGCGGCTGCGACGAGGGCGGGCAGCAGCAGGGCGGTGGGCAGGGTGGTGATGCTGGCGAGGGCGCCGATGAGGGCGGGGCCGGCGAGCAGGCCGAGGTAGCCGGTGACGGACACCGTGGCGACGGCCCTCGGACCGTGGGTCCCGGCGGCGGTGATCAGGGAGGGGACGGTCCCGGACAGGCCGAGCCCGAAGACCGCCCAGCCCACCAGCGCCGCCGGCACGCTGTCGGCGAGGACGCCGGTGGCCAGTCCGGTGGCGGCGAGCAGTGCGCCGGCGCGGACCACGGCAGGGGCACCGAAGCGGGTCGTGAGCCGGTCGCCGGTCAGCCGGCCGATGGCCATGCCGGTGCTGTAGAGGGCGACGGAACTCGCGGCGAGGGCCGTGCCGGCGTGAAGGGCGTGCACGTGCACGGCGGCCCAGTCGGCTGCTGCCCCTTCTCCCAGCAGGCTGGCAGCCGCGAGCGCGCCCAGCAGCCACACCCGCCCTGGCGTGCGGTGCCGTCCCTCGTGGGGGCTCAGGGGTGTGGGGTCGGTGCCGCTCAGCGTCAGGGAGCGCGGCACGGCCGCGAGCACGCCCACCGTCAGGGTGGCACCGGCCGCCAGGAACAAGGTGCTGTGGGCTGTGCCGGCGGTGGCGGCGGCCAGGGCGGCGCCGATCAGCGCGCCGATCGAGTACGCGGCGTGCAGGGAGGACATGATGGGCGTGCCGTAGGCGTTCTGGCAGCGGACCGCCCCGGTGTTGGCTGCGACGTCCAGGACCCCGTGCGCGGCGCCGAAGGCCAGCGCTGCTGCGAGCAGCGAGGCCAGAGTCCGGCATTGGCCCAGCAGGGCGAGGGCTGCTGCCAGTGCGACAGCTCCGCTGATCAGGAGTGCGGGGAGGCGTTCGGGCCGGGCGAGCCGGCCTCCGGCCTGCAGCCCGGCGACCATGCCGGCAGCGGCGGCGAGCAGGACGAGGGAGAGGCTGCTGGTCGTCAGGTGGGCGGCGTGCTGGACGGCCGGCATGCGGGCGCCCCAGACAGCCATCACCACACCCAGACCGAGGAAGTAGCCGGTCAGCAGGATGCGGCTGCGCCGGAGGGCTACGTCGTTGTGGCTCATGCAGGGCGCCCGCCAGCGATACGCTCCCCGGCCGGGAGGGGCTGTACGTGGATCCGGGTGCGGCGGACTGCTTCCTCGGTGCGGGCTTGTGCGAGGTCTGCGGTGGGCGCGGTGGTGATCAGGTAGCCGATCCGCGCGGTCCACATGTTGCCGCCGTCGGCCGGGAGGAGCAGCTGGTCGCCGGCCTGGTGCTGGAAGTGCACGCGGTCCAGCCAGTCCGGTGTGGTGCCGTCGAAGCCGAGGCGGAGCAGGGTGCCGGAGGTGTCCGGGTAGAGCAGCTGGATGGCGGCGGCCGAGGACCTGGTCGGGGTGAGGTCGGGGGCCCGGCCGCAGGCGATGTCGGAGGCGGCGCGCGGCAGGTCGATGCCGGTCGCGAGCCGGACGAGGTGGCCGATCATGTCGCCGACGATCCGGCCGTTGACCTCGATGAGCCGCGGTCGGCCGTCAACGAGGCGCATCTCGACATGGCTGACGCCGTCGGTGATCCCCAGGGCGCTGATCGCGGCCTGTGCCACCGGGGTCACGACGTCGAGCAGCGGGTCTGCGGCGTCCACGCAGTGGGCGAGTTCCTCGAAGAAGGGCGGAGCGCTGACTGTCTTGCGGGTGACCGCGACCACGGTGATCTCGCCGCGGTAGGTGACGCACTCGACCGACACCTCGGGCCCGTCGAGGTACTCCTCCACGAGCACGCTGGTGGATTCCCGCCCGAGCCCGGCCGCCTGGTCGGCGAACGCGAAGGCAGCGGTGAGCTGGTCGGGGGTGTCGGCGCGGATCACACCGATACTGGCCGCATACGCGGCGGGCTTCAGCACGAGCCGGTAGCCGATCCGCCCGGCCGCCGCCTCCGCCTCGGCCAGGGTCCGCACGCTCACCGAAGCAGCCGACGGCACGCCGTGCCGTGCGAACAGCGCACGGGACGTGGCCTTGTTCCGGCACGCCTGCATGGCCTCCGGGGCGGTGGTGGGCAGGCCGAGCTGGCGTGCGAGGCGGGCCACGGGCACGAGGTACCACTCGGTCCAGGTGAACACCCCCGCCAGGTCGTGACGTTCGGCGAGCATCCGGCCGGCGGCGGACAGCGCGGCCTGGTCGGCCGGGTCAAGAGAGGACGACGCAGTCGCGCGGGTACGGCACCTCCCACGTGGGCTCTTCGCTGGTGATCAGGACTACGTCATAGGCGGCGGCCACGGACTGAAGGCAGTACGCGCGGTATGCCTCGGCCTCCATGCCGGCTGCGGCAACGACGAGGACGGCGGGGCGGTCGGACAAGGGCAAGCTCCTTGGATTCGGAGGATGGAAAGGCGCGGGGAAGCGGGCGAACCGCGGTGGCACCGGGACAGGTGCACGGTCGGCCCGGAGGGGTGGGGCCTCGGGCTGCGGCTGCTCACGCAGCCCGTGCGCTGGAGGGGGCGCGTGGGCGAGGCGGCCCCGTCAGGCGGTCTTTGGCTGGCAGAGGGTGCGAGGGCGGTGGCGTGGGAGGGGTGTCAGGCAGCGCGGCGGCGGCGCAGTTCGAACACGCTGGCCCGGTGAGGGTGGTTGTCGATCAGGCGGCGGGCATAGAGGGCGGTGTAGTTGTTGTTCAGCCCATCGACGCCGTACGGAAGTTGGCGGCGCAGGTCCTCGAACAGGTCCTTCAAGCTGATGCGGGTGGCGCCGGCGGCCAGACGGCGGGCGGCCAGGCGCTCCAAAGCCCCGAAGACGTGCGGGTTGCGGGCGTCGAAGGCATGGAACTGCTCGGTGATGGTGCGGCCGGTCGCGCGATGCGAACCGAGGGCGGCGATGGACATGAAGGTCTCCACAGGCTGGGGGCGCCGCGGGTTCAGGTGCGCAGGGTGGGATCCGTGCGCAGGCGGGCGAAGGCGTAGAACAGGCCGAGGGTCTGCAGGGCCGCGCAGACGGTGATGACGGGGCCCAGTGCGTCGGGCGGGGTGAGCGCGGTGAGCACGCCGGCGGCGGGGAAGGGCAGCAGGAGGATGAGGATCGTCGCCGACAGGGTGCTGCCGAACTTGTCCGGCGGGATCAGGCGGGAGCGCAGGGTGCGCAGGACGACCGCCAGGCCGCCGTCGGCCGCCATGAGGACCGTGACCAGGACGAGGTAGGAGCGGTAGTCGGGGGCCTGGGCAGCGACGAGACAGCCGAGCGAGGCAAGGACGGCACAGGTGGCGCCGACCGGCCACAGCCCGAGGCGGTCGAGCGCGAAGCGGCAGAGTGTGACGCTGAGGAGCGTCGCTGCCGCAGCGGCGGACCAGACGAGGCCGACTGCGGTGGTGGACTGCCCGAAGTGCTGGACGACGATCACGGGGCCTGCCGCCTGGAGGAGGCCGGTGGCCAGGTTGGACAGGGTCAGCCCGGTCACGAGCCAGCCGAGCGCGGGCAGCGAGCGGACAGTGCGCCACCCGGTGAGCAGTCCGGCACCGGACTGCCCCTTCGGCGCACGGGCCGGTGCCACGGACGAGGGCGGGGTGCGCAGGGCGAGCAGCGCGGCAATCAACGAGAGCACGGTGATCACCGCGAGCATCGACGGCGGACCGGCAAGCAACAGCACCCCGGCGAGCGCCGGACCGGCCAGGGCCGCCGTCTGGTCGATGCCGAGCAGCACGGCCTGGACACGGTGCGCCCGCCGTCCTGCCCTGCGTCCGGCGGCGGCGCCCGCCGTCTCGACCGCGATATAGCTGAACTCGGTGAGTACGCCGGTCGTTGCCGCCAGCACCATCACGGTCACGCTCGCCACCGTGCCCGCCGGGTGGAAGTGGAGCAGGACCGCGCCGGCGGCCAGAGCCAACGCCCGGCCCAGGGCGGCCAGGTGGAAGACCACCGCGGCACCGTGCCGGTCGACAACCGATCCGGCCCACCCGAACGCAGCCAGCCGCGGGATCCACTCCAAGGTGAACGCCACGCCTGTCAGTGCCGCGGAGCGCGTGGTGGCCAGGACGAGCAGCGGGATGCCGTAGCTGGACATCGCGAACGCCAACGCGTCCGCCGTGCGCGGCAGGTAGATACTGCGCACCAGCCCGCCGGTGTGACGTGCGCGCCGAGGTGTGACCGCTGTGCTCACGCGATCGGCTCGGGTTCGGACACCCTGGCCACCTGGGGGTTGTCGGCCAGCCACCGGATCAAGAGCATGCGGGGACGGGCCAGGCCCGCCTCGCCTTCGCCACCGTCCAGCGGGGAGGGATTGTCGGCGCGCTCAGCGGTGAGCGAAGGTGCCAGCAGACCGAGGACGTGCCGGATGCGGCTGCTGAACTCACAGACGAGGGCGGGGAAGGCGTGACGCCGGGCCCAGCGGGCCATCGCGTCGTACAGGTCGGCCAACTCCGTCCCGGCCTGGGTCAGTTCCAGACCGGCGCCGGGCATGATCCAGATGAGACCGTGGGCGCGGGCCGTGACGGATGCGCTGCGCACTTCGTGCGTGGAGAGGTCGGACAAGGTAGTGGCCAGCCGTCGCGTCGGTATGGCGCCGTTGTCGTCGATCTCGGTGACCAGGCGCACCAAAGGCCGCGAGGCGAGCAGTTCGACAGCGCGCAACGCTTCGGCAGAGGTCATGGCGGTGCTCATCGGCGCGGGCCTCCCGCCGGGATGGCTGCCTTCGGGTGGGCGGTCGCGGCGTGCGAGAAAAGATCCCGGTTGTGCCAGGCCGGAGCGGACTGGGGTGTCCGAGCGGGTGCCAGTGCCGTGGGGGCCGGCCTCGACTGGCTGCTGATCCACGGCCTCGGCGCGGGCTTCGCCCGCGGGTGCCCCCAGACCGGGTGCTGGGCGGCCTGGGTGAGGGGCTGCCCGGCGGACCAGGCGGACAGGGAGCCGAGCACGGCGCCCAAGCCATCACCAGCTGCGGACAGCCGGTAGGGCCGGCCCATGCCGTCGGTGTCGACCAGGCCGTCGGCGACGAGCTGCCGCAGCGGCGGATAGACGTTGGTCCAGTCGCTACTGGGCATCACGATCCGGGCCAAGGACCGGCCGCTGACCTCCTCGCGGGACTTCAGCACCCACAGGATGGCGGCGGCATGGCGCCGAGTGAGGAGGGTGAGGCTGTCCTCGATCTGCTCGATCGCGGGCAGCGGGCCGTCCGGCGTCTCCATGTACTCCTCGGCCCAGGTGACGATCACCGGCAGCACCGGCAGCAGGGCAGCGCCACGCTCGGTGTGGCCGTAGGTCACATGCCGTGCGTCATGTTCGGTGCGTTCGACGAGTCCCGCGTCGCACAGCGACGTGAGCTTGGGGTGGAGTTGGCCGTTCTGGAGCCAGGACACCTTGGCCGCCAGTTCGCTGTAGCGCAGCGGCGATCCGGACAGGGCCAGGAGGATCCTCACGTTCCAGCGCGGGGTGATCATGGCGAGGGCCTCGGTGACCCGGGCGATGTCGGCGTCGGTGTCAGGGGGCAGAGCGGTGGTGGCCAAGGGAGGAACTCCTGGGTGATTGAAAGGGGGATCGCCTGCGGGTCAGCGGCTGTGCACCGGGTTCGGCGCCGCAAGAGGCGGAGCCGGGGCAGGCGGTGAGGGAGCTGGCGGGCCAGGCGTCGGGGCCTGGACGCGGGCCAGGCTCTGCAGGACGGCGGCGGCCGAGGTGGCTTGGACGTCGCGGACGGCGACGGCTTCGGCAAGCCGGCGGGTGCCGTCGAGGAGGTGGGACACCTCGTGCGGGCCGATCTGCCGCTCGGGGCGGACGAGCTGGGCGAGGTGGTCGCGGAGGACGTCGATGCTGCGCTCGGCGAGGGCGAGGTCGTGGTGCATGCCGAGCAGGGCGGAGAGCATGCCGGGCGGCTGGTCGCGTGCGTGGGCTGCGAGGTCGGCGAGCGGTGCGCCGTACAGGTCCTCGATCCGTCCGGCTATGTCGGTGGACGTGGGGCGGGGCAATCGGGGACTTTCACGGTCGGCGGGCCCGGGCCGCCCCGGCACGCTCGGGTGCCGGGGCAGCGGACCGGGGCAGGCTTGCTGTGGCCCTGAGCTGCGCGGTGCGGACGGGCCGGGGCTGCTGAGTGGGCGAGGGCATGGTGCGCAGCAGTTCACCGAGGGCGGCGCGGTAGCCGTCGCGGGCCTCGAGTGCTGCCTCCAGCCACTGCGCGTCGACGCGGAGCTGGTCCACCGACAGATTGCCCATGTCGCGGCCCGGGTCCATGTCCGCGTGGACGCGGTCGCGGACGCGTGCGACCTGCTCCTCCGTCAGCGCCAGGAAGGAGCGCAGCTCCAGGGCCCGGCCGAGGGCGGGTGAGGCATCCGGGCCGGCAGCCGCTTCGTACAGCTCCGAGACCGGAGCCCCGAAGACCTGCTGCAGGTCGCCGTCCATGCTGCTGGCCGTGGCCCGGCTCAACGGACGGGCCTTCCCGGCTGCCTCGCCGACGCCGGTGCGGGTCTGCCCGCAGGCCGGTGGGGAGCGCTGGTCTGCACCGCCGGCCCGGTGCGGGGGCGCAGACGGGCGAGCCGTTCGGCGGCGGGATCCTTCTTCCCCGGAGCGTCCGGGTCAAGGAGCCACCGCACGACCATGGCCCGGCCATCGCGGGTGGTCACGGCCGCGTTCACGCGGTGGGCGAGGCCCATCGTCGGGTCGTCGACCTCACTGGGCTGCGTCTCCAGCGCGGCCAGAAGGTCGTCCTCCGCGCGGTTGAGCACGGAATGGGCCTCGACGAGGAGGCCATGCCACTTGACGACATCGGTGGCGGCAGGATTTGCCAGGGGCGCGGCGGCGACCGCGGCCTTCAGCCGGCCGATGTCCATGCCGAAGCGCGCTTCGATCCGTTCGGTGAGGACGCCCAGGACATCCTTGACATCATCGGATATGCCGTCGGACAAAGCGAAGACTCCTGTTCTGGGAATTGGGGTGGAGCGCATGCGGAAGAAGCCTCCGAAGAGACATAGGGATTGCGTGGATGGGCGCTGCGGGGAGTTGCCCCGGCGGCTATAAGAGTCCGGAGAATCGCCGGTTTGGCTAACCGGCGATCGTCGACTATGTTGCGCCGCCGGCGTCGGGCCGAGCGCTCAGCGCGAACGGCCGGGCGAGGGCGAGGCAGCGGCCTTCGCCACACCGGGCGGGCGGCTGGCGGCGGCCGTCGGACGGACCGGTGGGAGAGGACCGGCCTCGCCCATGAGGCGGTCCTCGCACCACTGCAGGGCCTCGCCGACCGTGTCGAAACCGCCCTCGCGCAGGCTGTGCGTCCACGTCTCGGTATCGACCTCTTCGACCACGACACGGAACGGCGACGGGGCACGCTCGTCCAGCGCCCGCAGAGCCACAACGACGACCATGTCGTCCGGGTCGTCGCTGGTGTAGGAGTAGCCCATCGCGTAGTGGTCGCCGTCGCCGGCGAGGCGTCGCTCCAGTGCTCGCGTGGCCTCGTCCACCGGCGGCGGGCCGCTCAACTCGGGGTCAAGGCCGATGGCATCGGGCGGGCAGCCCCGGTGGATGAGCCAGGACTGCGCCATCGCGGGCAGCGGCAGCGGGGCCTGCTCGAAGGCGAACGTCTTCTTCTCGTGGTTCCGTTGCAGGTAGACGGCGAGCACCTGCGGCATACCGGGGTACCAGGTGGGGGTGCGGTCGAACAGGACGTAGTTTCTCTGCACCAAGTCAAGCCAGGCGAAACTGGGCATTCATCACCCCCATGTCCCGACGCCTGCCCTTCTCAGGCCCATGCACCGACAGCGGGACGAAGAAGGCCAGGCCCCCGCCTGATCACGCGACGGGGAGCACCGACGTCAAGTATTTATGAGTGGCGCCGAGACGGCCGTCAGCGTGACTACACTCGCTTCGTCTCCGACCCCTGCGGTAGCGAGCCCTCCGCCTTGTCATGGGGAGAACTCGCACTGTCCATCTGTCTCCAGGCCGGGAAGATCACCGGGCACAGCGTGGCGAGCAGATACGCACCGCCAGCCACTAGGCCGTTTCTGATGGCTCTTGGTTGGGTGGGTGGATCTCGTGGTTGGCCGGGCAGGACGCCCGTATGGTGCGGCGACACGAGCTCACGGAC
>NZ_JBICZJ010000035.1:0-68571 GCF_043201895.1 Streptomyces sp. NPDC048254 | reverse complement strand
ATGTTCGGCCGTGCCAGCCTCGATCTCCTCCGCAAACGTGTCCTGCTCGCGCGGTGACGCCTTCCGCACTGGATCACAAGATCGTCGACAGAACCAAGATCAGGGACGGGCAGGTCGCGAACCGTCCCATCTACGTGGTGATGGCGGTGACCGTGGACGGCACCCGCGACATCCTCGGCATCTGGGCCGGCGACGGCGGCGAGGGCGCGAAGTACTGGCTGCACGTGTTCACGGAGCTGAAGAACCGCGGCCTGGACGACGTACTGATGCTGGTCTGCGACGGGCTGAAGGGCCTTCCAGAGGCCGTGGAGGCCGTCTGGCCTCGCACGATTGTCCAGACGGGTGTGGTTCACCTGCTGCGGAATTCGTTCCGTTACGCCGCCCGTCAGGACTGGGACAAGGTCGCCAAGGCGCTCAGGCCCGTCTACACCGCGCCCAGCGAGGACGCGGCGGCGGAGCGGTTCCTGGAGTTCCAGGAAGCGTGGGGCCGCAAGTATCCGGCGATCGTGAAGCTGTGGTCCGACGCCTGGGCCGAGTTCGTGCCCTTCCTCTCCTTCGACGTCGAGATCCGCAAGGTCATCTGCAGCACGAACGCGATCGAGAGCGTCAACGCCCGCATCCGCAGGTCCGTCCGCGCCCGCGGTCACTTCCCCAACGAAGCCGCCGCCCTCAAGTGCATCTACATGGCGCTGATGAGCCTGGACCCGACGGGCAAGGGCCGCAAGCGGTGGACCATGCGCTGGAAAGCACCCCTGAACGCGTTCCAAATCGCCTTCGAGGGACGTCTGACCCCGAGCAACAACTGACCACTCAACAACCAAGATCAGCCGTTAAATTGACACACCCGCACGACGTCACACCACGGCCGGGGAACCCCCAGAGAACGCCCGGATCGCGGACCGCATCAGCGTCCTCGACCAGGGACGCGATCGAGCCCGGATTCCGGCGTCTCCGCGGGATCCGGTGCGCACGAAGTCGTGGGCCCTCCATCAGGGATGTTTTTCTGGCTCCCTCTTTTGCGGCAGGGCCGACACCACCATCATGCGGTGGTACGCGGCCGACTGGTGCGGTTCGCCTACCGCAAGACCGTCGACCTCCACCCAGGCGTGCGCGCGGAACGGGGAGGTCCGCACGCCCGTGCACCAGTCCGGCCAGACCCCGCGCATCCGGCACAGCAGCGCCGTGGCCACGGACCGCTGAAGGCAGCCCTCCCCGGCGCAGCGCGCGCTGAGCGCGACGACAGCCTCGCGCGCGGCGAGCGTCTGAGAGGCGGTGGCGGGGGCGGCCCCGCGCCGAACCATGGACAGGACACCACGGATACGGTGCGGTTTGAGTGTGACGATCAGCCGGGCGGCACCCGTGGCGATGAGCACGGGCGGACGGTGGCGCAGGGGAAGGTGGCCGCGGGCGGCGGGCACCATCGGTTGGCTCATCGGGGTACCACCAGCCGGGCCTCGGTCAGGGCGCGGGTGATCGCGGCCGTGTCGGCGTCGGCGCGCTCGGCGGTGAGCCGGGGGTAGACGGAGCACAGCGCACGGGCCGTGTCCGGTGGTTCGGCGCCCTCGATCAGGCTGCGCAGGACGAGCGCCGCCGTGCGGTTGAGCTGCCAGTAGCGGCCGGTGACTTCGTCGAGGAGCACCATGCCGTCCGGCGTGTCCGTCGCGCAGACGTGGGGTCGCAGAGTCAGGCTCACGGCGCTCCTTCGGCGATCGCGGTGCTCGGGGGACAGATGGGCGCGGATCGGGCACGCAGCCAGATCTCGCTGCCCAGACTGGAACTGAGAGAGCGCAGGCCCTCCGGAGTGGGGTGCACCCCGAGCAGGGACGCACGGACCGCGGCGTCGTCGATCAGTCCGGCGCCGGCGAGCCACGAGCCGTCGAAGAGCTCCACCAGACCGGCGCGGTTGCGGCGCAGACCGACGTGGAAGTCCGCGCTGTACTCGCCCTTGGTGTTCCGTCGCAGGACGTCGTCGGGCACGATGCCGCGCACCGCCTCGGCGAGCACCGGCTTGTACCGGCCGGGCGTGCTGCGCTCGGCCACGCGGATGGCCAGGGCCGCCTCGATTACCTGGTCGTCAAGGTAAGGTGCGGCCAGCCCCAGTCCTTGGCGGGACATCACCTGGTCCAGAAGCCGCAAGCCGCGCCCACCGGTCCGTACGCACGCGAGTGCCGTGTGCTGTCCGCGCTGAGGCGCGAGGGGCTCGGCGGTGTCGGCGGCTTCCTTGAGCAGATCCCGCACGGCCTCGGTCGCGTCCCGGCTCGCCCACGGCGGCATGCGCAGGTCCACCCCCCACGCCGTCGAGGGGGCGCCGCGAACCAGAGCCGGCGGCGGCTGTGGCGTGGTGAGGCCCTGCGCCCATGCGGTCAGCCACTGGCCGAACGTCCTGCCGTCCGCGAGCTGACGCAGCAGCTGCCCGAGCGGCCAGTGCTGGGCGGCGCGTTGTGTACGGATACGGGACCAGGCCGCCAGGGGGTGGCGTCGCACGTAATCGTGCAGGTGCGGCGGAGACGAGCTGAACAGCTCGTCTCCGCCGCCGCCCATCAGGTGCAGTCGGGATCCCCGGCCGGTCATCAGGCGGCACAGCACCGACATCCTGGCGCCGTCGCGCACCCAGGGCCCTGGCTCGTCCGTGGGAACAGCATCACCAGTGAGAGCCGTCAAGTCGCTGTACCAGAGCGGCCATTGGCTGGGGGTGGGCGTGACGTGCTCGATGTCGGGCAGGTGGGCGGTGGCACGCATGGCCCAGATCGCGTCGTCATTGTCCGGGTCGAGGCTCTGCCAGCGCAGCGTCACCAGTCTCACCCCGCCCAGGCGGGGCTGTTCCTTCTCCCGTGTGGCCAGGAAGCACAGACTGGTGGAGTCCAGACCCCCTGTGAGGTCCGCACTCACCGTGTCTTCGCCTGCGGAGCGGGCGTCCACCGCCGCGGTCAGTGCCGCGCGCACCGCCGGCACGCCGTCCTGCCACGCGCGCTGCGGCTCAGGCGGGGTCCACCACCGCCGGGTGCGTGCCCGGCCGTCTGCGTCGATCAGCAGACAGTCGAAGGACGGTACGGCTCGCACGCCCTGCCACACACAGTGGTCGTCCAGCGGATACGGAAGCGGCGAGGTGAGCAGGTGGGCGGCCAGGATCCGTTCGTCGGGGGACGCTCCAGTCACGGCGGCGAGCCGGTCCGCCCGGTCTGCGGCCACCGTCGCCCCGGCCACGCGTGTGTGGAAGAGCCGCCGGACCCCGGACGCGCTGCCCCTGGCCCGGACCGAACCGTCGACAGAGGCCAGGAAGTGGAAGCTGCCGCTGAGTCCGTGGGCGATCCGCTCCGCGTTCTCGGCGTCCCGCAGCCGTCCCGCCCGCGCAGACAGTTCGTCCGCGGTGACCGGGCAGCGCCCGATCACCGCAACTCGCCGCGCCCCTGCCGCTCCCACCGTCACCTGTCCCTCCGGCCAACTACCCACAAGCCAGGGCCGGCCGGAGTGGTGGTTGATGGTCTCGGTGGCCCAGGGGCGCAGGAGCTGCGCCGCAGCCACGCCGGGTTCACCGTCCGGAAGGATCGTGAACCATACGTCACCGCTCATGGCATGTCGCCCGTCATGTGGTGGTGTCAGACTCGATATCAGTTGGGACCGAGGTACCACTCGTAGGGCGGGAAACCGCCCTCGTAGTGCGCCCCGAGGGCCTCGCCACGGGTCAGGTCGGCGAAGTCGCCCACTTCCACGATGGCCGGCGGTTCGTACACTTCGTCCTGCTGCATGAAGGTCTCCTTGCTTCCGCTGGTGGCGAGGTAGCCGCACCGCTACGGAGAGTACCTAGGGCATTTCGGCACTACGCCCCAAAGCGCCTGTCCCCATCCGATTCAGTGAACCGGGCGGATTTACGGCCGCAGACAGGGGTGCGAAGGCAGCGCCACGTGCGCCGTGCGCGCCCGGAGCTGAGAAGGAAGCCCACGGCGCAAGACAGCACAGTTGTGACTGCGGATGCGCGAACGGGATCTGGCTCAACTTCTGTGCAGCGCACACTGCGAGTAACGACGAATTGGCGGATGAAGATCGTGCACAGTGGTGGGATGTGCGAGTCGTCCCTGCCTGGTGGGCTTGTCAATCACGTAGTGCGTATCGGGGCCACAGTGCGCCGTCCCGCGTCTGTCAGTACGCGGTTCGTCAGCGACTTGTTGAAGTTGCTTGAGGCCGGCTGCTGGCCCGGTGCACCGCGCTACCGCGGCATCGACGAGGAGGGCCGCGAGGTCCTCACCTACCTCGATGGGCATGTGGCTTGGGAACCGCAGCAGCCGCCAGATGTGTACTCCGACGGGAGTCTGCTACGGGTCACGCAGCTCGTGCGGGAGTTCCACGACCTGACGGCAGGCACGGAACTCGCAGGCTCACATGAGGTCGTCTGCCACAACGACCTCGCGCCGAAGAACACCGTCTATCGACCTGTCAGCGGCGTCCTGCGCCCGGTGGCCTTCATCGACTGGGATCTGGCAGCACCAGGCGCGCGCATCCACGACGTCGCCCACGTTTGCTGGCAGTACCTAGGGCTCGGGCCAAGCATTGAAGACGTCTCCGAAACCGCGCGACGGTTGCGGTTGATCGCCGATGCTTATGAGCTCGTGGACCGGCGTGATCTCGTCTCTGTGATCCTGTGGTGGCAGGACCGGTGCTGGCGTGGCATCGAGGCTGCTGCCGCCTCTGGAGACCCCGCGATGATCCGTCTCCGCGAGGCTGGGGCGGTGGCAGAGGTGCAGCAGGCGTATCAGTGGGTTTTCGAGCACCGGGCCCATATGGATCGCGCCTTGCGCTGACTGACTGGGTGTCAGTCTTCATCAGAAGCGGGAGCTGGTCCCGGCCGGGGACGGGCGGCCGTTATCGTCACGACAGCACAACTCGTCTGCGAAGAAGCCGGAATCCCGCGCGGCCGAACATCTGGCGTCTGAGCATCTTGATCCGGTGGACGTGGCCTTCGACGGGATCTGAGCTCCAGGGCAGGGTGAGGCCCGCGGTGACGGCGTCGCGGTCGCGGTCTATGCCTGCGGCGAAGGTGCGAAGGCTGGGCAGAACTGACCGCCGCACCGGCTGTTGCCTGTTTCTCCCGTACTCCGGTTGCCCTCCAACTACGACGACCGGCAGAGGTCGGGGGCCCGGCCCGGGGCGGAGTTCTGTTCGTCGGCGTGTCGGTCCAGGCAGTGGCGTGGGGAACGGCGGTGCGGAACCGTTCGGCGAACGGTCACAGTAACCGCTCGGCGTACGCGTCCGGGACCCAACTTCGGTCACCATCCGGTCGTTTATGAGAGTGGCTGATCTTTTCAGCGTAGGGTCGGTGCCGTACGTGGGGTTGCCGAAGCCCTGGTTCGGGCACCGAGGAGCCGTCGATGCTCGACCAGGATTTGCTGCGCGCCGTGCGCCTTGCTGGTTACGGGGACGTGAGCACTCAGCTCTCCTTGCTGAGCGACTACCGGCTCGGGGAGGTCGTGGCAGCCGCTACCCCGCTCGGGTCGGGCATCGGTGGCAGGTCGGCGGAGCTGGACATCAACGGAACGCGCATCTTCGTCAAACGGATCCCTTTGACGGACACCGAATTACGCCCGGAGAACGTGCGGTCGACGGCCAACGTCTTCGAACTGCCGATGTTCTACCAGTATGGGGCGGGCTCGTCCGGGTTCGGTGCCTGGCGGGAGCTTGCCGTGCACACCATGACCACGAACTGGGTTCTCGGCGACGAGTATGCGGGATTCCCCCTGATGTACCACTGGCGGGTTCTGCCTGATTCCCCTCCCGAAGGATTCACAGACCAGTTCGGGGGCCTGGAGGGGGCCGTCGCGCACTGGGAGGGATCACCCGCCGTTCGTGACCGGCTTGAGGCTATCGGCCAGTCCTCGTACAGCCTGGTGGTCTTCCTGGAGCACGTGCCGCACACACTCGCCGGATGGCTGGCCGACCACCGCGAAACCGCCGTGCCGGAAGGCGGGGACAGCTCACCCTTCTGCTGGGTGGAGGAAGCTCTGATGGACGGAGCTGCCTTCATGAGTTCTCGCGGACTTGTCCACTTCGATGCGCACTTTGCCAACGTCCTGACCGATGGCCGCCAGCTCTACTTCGCTGACTTCGGGCTTGCCCTGAGCTCCCGCTTCGACCTTTCGGCGGACGAGTCCACCTTCCTCTCGGACCACCTCGCGTACGACCACTGCTACACCGCGAGCCACCTGCTCCGGTACCACTTGCTCGACGGCGTGCGCGGTGACACGGAACGCGAAGTCTTCCTGCACGACTGGATCGCGGGCCGGCGACCTGGCGACATCCCGCCCGGGATCACGGCCATCATCGACCGGCACGCACGCCCTACCGTCGTCGTGGACTCCTTCTTCCACCGTCCGCTCACCGAGAGCAAGCAGACGCCGTTCCCGGCCGCGGAGATCGAGCGGCAGCTGGGCGCTGGCGTCACAACCTCGAGCTGATCCACACCTTCGCCTCGGCGGCCACGGTCACTGCCTACCGACGGGCCTCTCGGTGCATGCCTCACCGGTCGCGAGGACTCAGCCCACTTCATGACAAGGGCCGAGTGACGGTTCTTCGAGCCAGGCGGATGGCCGGGCCCGGGACGGGATGGTTTCGGTGCACCGGCTGGAGGGCCGGTTTTCGCGCGCAGGTTCCGGAACCTCCGCCGGACACGGGCGGGGTGAGCCTGCTTACCTTGTTGTCCCCGGCTGCCAGCGAAGCGTTGGTTGCGGGAGCGGCTGAAGGGGCAGTTGCCTCTGCCGACGTCGTACGGGACCCCGTGGTGCGGGTGCCGGGCTCCGGTCCGAGAGCCGTGGCCGTCACGGCCGCGTCGACGGCAACGGCGTCTGGCCATCACGCGCTGCTGCAAGTGTGTTGGCGAAGGCGGGCCTTGGCGGCCAAGTAGTCGAAGTCGTCCATCACCTCACGGTGGCCGCACCGCTCGCAGACCACGGCGGGCATGTCTTCGTCAGACGGTGCGAGGGCGAAGGCGTGCTTCGCGATGATCGGCCATCCGGTCCGGTGCCCCCGTATTCCGTACTCGCCCAACGCCAGTGGGACCAGAAGGAACAAGGCGAGGATCCCGCCGAGAATCGCGCTCACCACCACGAACACCCACACGTCACTCACGCCCACATCGGGAAGCGAATTCGCGAGGACCACCCCGCCGATGGCCAGTGCCGCGGCGAACGTGGTGAGCGCCCACCACACCGCCCGCCGCCGGCGGGTCGCGCGGACGCTGTACACCCGGTAGCTGAGCGCCTTGTCGCAGGCGGGGCAGGGCTTTCGGAGGACGCTGGCCGGTTGACCGTCGTAAGGCCGGACGAGGGTCAACTCCTCCGTGCGGAGGAACTCGAACTCGTAGACGCCGTCCCCCATCGTGCCGCGGCCGATCCGGTGGCTCAGGGAGCCGGTGACATACCCGTCGAGCGGACGGGGCATCGCGTACACCTCCGGGGGCGCGGTGCGGTTCGGCTGGGGGCGTGGACCTGCCGTTCGGTGACGGTTCAGGTCCTTGCCCTGTCACCTCTCGCTGGGAAGGTGTACGCCGGTCTCCGACGCACGTCCATCCCCCCGGATGTAGGGAGCTCCACAAGACGCAGGCTCAACTCCTCGATCCGGTCCCGCAGCTCGGCGATCTCCTCCCGCGCGGCGGCCTCCCGTCGTTCGAGCTCCTCCAGCCACGGCACCGTCGCCGCCTCCAAGACCCCGTCCTGGGACGTGACGATCCTCCTGCGGACCACGAGCAAGCAACGGCGCACGGCATCACCGGCTCACTACAGAAGAGCCACACCCAACCGCCTTCGAGTCCTACGCGCCAACGGCGATCTGGACATCTAGCTGGTCCTGTCACGAGAGACAGAGGCTCGCCCACAGCTGCCAGGCGCGCTACCGCGAGCACCACATACGCGCATCCTGATCGACAGCACTCCACACGATCTGCGGTCTCGTGTGCTCACCGTGAACGGCCAGAGGAGGGGGAGTGCTCTCGCGGTACTCAGCTTGTCAAGTCGATACAGACTGTGGCCCGATCGGACAGGTCGGAAGGCCGGCCGACGGCGCTCGGCCGATCAGGGGATGGCCTGCGGCGGGGAGGCGTCCGATCGCCCAGTCGCGTGAACGCGTCACCGGACGCGCTCCGACCGACGCCGCTCCCACCCCCGCCGCCGGCTCGCACGGGTGAGGCCCCGAGAACGGCTGCGGGTCGACCCGGCCGCGGCCGTGGTGGGCTACCAGATCAGGCACCAGTAGTCGCCGTAGTGCCCGATGCCGATACGCCGGCCCTGCGGCACGAGGTTCGGGTTCGGCTGTCCCACGCTCGACAGCGAGCAGACCGGGTCGCCGACCGTCTTGGCGGCTGCCATCCGCTTGGCGGCGGCCACCGCCTCCGGCGACGTGACCCAGGTGGTCGTTCCCGGTTTATTGCCGGTGGTCGTCGGAGCCGGAGTCATGGGCACCGGTTTCTGCGAAGGCTGCGAGGTGACCGGGGGAGGGCTCGGCCGCGTCGTCGTGGGGGACGGCGAGGGCCGGGGCGAGGTCGGCCGGGGCGGGGTCACGGACGGTCTGGGCGTCGATGTGTGGGGAGGTACCGGCTTCGTGGTCGGGGTGTGCACCGGCGGCGGGGGAGCCGGGGTCGTGTGGCGGGGCGTCGGTCCGGTGGTGGTTGGTACCGGTCGTATGGTCCGGGTCGGGGTGTGCACCGGCGGCGGGGGAGCCGGGGTCGTGTGGCGGGGCGTCGGTCCGGTGGTGGTTGGTACCGGTCGTATGGTCCGGGTCGGCGTGTGCACCGGCGGCGGGGGAGCCGGGGTCGTGTGGCGGGGCGTCGGCCAGGTGGTGGTCGGCACCGGTCGTACGGTCCCGGTCGGCCTGGGCGCGGGTGTGTTTGTCGGCCGCGGCGTCGCCGAGGTCGGTGAACTCGGGGCCGACGGCCGTGGCGAAGGGGACAGGGACGGACTCGGCGTCGACGGCGACACCGTCACCGACGGCGACACCGTCACCGACGGCGACACCGTCACCGACGGTGAGACCGTCACCGAGGGTGACGGCGTTGAGTGGGGGGCGCCGCCGCCGTCGTGGGAGGACACCAGCGCCCAGGCCCCCAAACCGGCTCCCAGCGCGACCACGGCCGCTCCGCCCGCTATCCACGGAGTCCGCCGCGATGGTTGCCGGTGCCGGTTCATGGTTCTCACTGTCTATCCGATCGCCGACGGCCTCAAGCCGGAGCCCGAGCCGCCGCCCAACCCCCGGCAGGGTCTGCCGGTGCCGTGCTCCTGGCACGGCACGGCATGTGCCAGGACGACCGCGAACCTTTCTCGTGGCTGCCGCCCGTCCCATGAGCACCGGTGCCACGCGCACCGCGACCCACCTCGGCCACCGCGAAAGTGACGCCGTTCCAGGTCGGCGACGGGGGTCCGGACGAGTCCGCCGGGCGCCGGTCCGTCCCTGCTTCCGCCGCGACGGCCGAAGCAGGGACAGCGGCGCTCATCAGGGCGGATGCGGCGGGCCTGTGCCGACGGCGGGCCATAGCCGCCCCGGCAGCCGCACGACAACCGACGCACCTTCTCAGCCGAGGGCTCGAAGGTGTCCTCGAATGCGCGGTGGGCCTGTTCGACGAGAGCACCGTCCGGCGCATCGCCGGCCCGTATCTGCGGGTGCTGGACGCAGTCACCGAGGATCACGCGCGGCCGGTCGACGACCTCGACCTGATCGATGCGGGGGGAGCGGCACAGGCTCACCGGCACACTGCACCCTTACGGCGGCCCGGCTTCCGGTACCGCACCCTGGCCGAGCCGTTCGAGGAACAGGCTGCCCGAGCCCCCGCCCGTACCGCGCCGATCGGCGAGCACGAGACTCTCAGCTACGGCGAACTCGACGCGCGCGCCAACCGGCTCGCCCACTACCTGATCTCCCGCGGTGCCGACCCCGGCACCACCGTGGCACTGTGCCTGGAGCGCGGCGTCGAGATGGTGGTCGCGCTGTATGCGGTGGCCAAGGCCGGCGCCGCGTACCTGCCGCTGGACCCCGAACTGCCCGACGGGCGGCTGACGTTCATGCTGGACGACACCGGTCCCGGGCTGGTCCTGACCGACGACACGGGCAGCTGCCGCCGCCCGTCGGGTCGATCCGCTGCAGGGACACCAGGAACTCCGCAAGGTCGCTGGCGAACGCCGTCATGTCCTCGACGACGGCACGGTCCGCGGGCTCGCCACCGAGCCACCGATAGACCGACCAGTCGTGCGGAAAGCCCTCATCGGTAACGCCTCTGGCCAGCGGAACCGGGATCTCCATCGGCAACGCGGGTGCGAGAACCGGCAGCCACCGGTGTTCCTTCTCCACCGCCAGCGCGTACTCCCCGGCAGTCGGCAGCCGCACCAGCATCTCGTCACCGAGGCGAAAGGTGCAGTTGTCCCAACCCTGCGCATCGACCGGCCGGACCTCGAGGTCGGACCACTGCGGGAACTGCGCGGCGATCAACTTGCCCGCCACCGCGGCGTCGACCGGTTTCCGGTCCGGCAACGGCAGGACCTCGGGCATCTCGTTCATCGGAGGCCGACCGTACGACGCCCCATCGGATCACCGCAAGCTGATTTCCGATCGCCCCGCACTCGACTCCGTAGTCTCAGGGGCTCTACGCACGCGGCGTACCGAGAAACGTGATCCACAACTATTGACAGTTGCTCAACTCGATGGCTTGCGGTCCGTTCTCTCCAGAACGAGGTCCCGACCGACGTGCTGACCAGGGCGGCGACGTTGGAGCTGCCCGGCTGGTATGTGACGGCGGGATGCCTGTTCCAGACGGTGTGGAACGTGGTTACCGACAGGCCCCGACCAGCGGCATCAAGGACTACGACATCTTCTACTTCGACGGCACCGGCCTGTCCTGGGAGGCGGAGGACGCCGTGATCAAGGCAGGGCAGGAGGTGTTCGCCGGGCTGCCGACCGAAGTGGAGATCCGCAACGAGGCCCGCGTGCATCTCTGGTATGAGCGGAAGTTCGGGGTGCCTGGTCCGCCGCACGAGTCCACCGAGTCCGCGATCGACTGCTTCGCTGCAACGACGTGCTGTCTGGGCGTCCGGCTGGAACCCGATGGAGAATGGCGCGTCTATGCGCCTCACGGACTCTCCGACGTGTTCAACCTTGTCGTTCGACCCAACCCGCTCCGTTGCCCCGCGGGAGGTCTGGCCTTCACGGAACTGCGGACAGAGCCGATTCCAAGGATGCCCATCAAGGCAGGATGTTCGACCCCGACCGTCCGCGACGCGCCGCACTCCGGGCAGTTGGACGTCGCGCCGGTCCGGACCGCCTAGGTCCTCACCCGTGTCCGCCGCATCCACCGTCAGTGCCGTGCTCGGTTGCTGACCGTCTTCCAGGGCACTGTCTGGCTCACCGATCTGTGCCAGGAGCCTGCCGAGCTGGTGCCCGGTGCTCAGCGTGCGCGAATGCAGGCCAAGAATCCGCTCCTGGTCCCCCAGAAGAGCCTGCAGCTGTCGGAGGGCCTCGCGGGGGTCGCCAGACCGTGCAACAAGGAGCTCTAGCTCGAAGCGGGTACTGAGCGTATGGGGATGTGCCTTGCCCAGAAGTCGCTCCTGGTCTTCGAGTACCGCGGTGATGCAGGCGAGCGCATCGGACTTCCGGCCGGTATGACCCAGGGTTCGACCCATCTCCTGACGGCTGTCGACGTGATCAACATGCCCCTGAGCCAGCAGATGATCGCGGCGGGTCGGGGGCTGGGCTGCTGGGTGCTGCCGGATCCGGACCCGGATCTGCGATCGGGCCGCCGCGCCCAGGTCACGGAACGGACCAGCCTGGGCGGGGCAAGGACACTGGTGCATAACCCGGCCGGTTGGCCGGAGGAACTCCTTTGCGCTCTCCACCGCCGGGTCCTCCTGATGCCCTCGACCGGCATGATCGTGGCCTTGATGACAGGCCGAGCCGACGCCGGCGTCATCGCCGGTCCGCCGATGGGCTATGAAGACGTCGCTCCGATGCCGGTCATCGTCACGGAGGCGGGCGGACGGGTGACCGACCTGAACGGAGTGTCCGTACTGGAAGGCAACATGTCGGTGCTCGTCACCAACGGTCAACTACGCGAGGACTTCCTGCAGTTGGTGAAGGGCTTGCCGCACACCCGCGACTATCTCGCCCTCGACGATGGCGAGTAATGCGTCCGGCGGCACAGCGGCAGAGCGGCGCAGGCCACAGAGGCCGACCAGCCTCTGACACGTCGGGTTCTCAGTCGCCTTGGATACGGGCATGCAGATGCATATCGTGTCGGCCATCGTCGTGCACGGCGGCGCTGCGTTTGGTGCCTTCCAGGAGGTAGCCGCACTTGGTTGCGACTCTGCACGAGGCCTGGTTGCGGGTTGAGTGGTCCAGCCCCAGCCGCTGGAAGCCGATCTCGTCAAAAGCCCAGACGGTGAGCGTCAAGAGAGCGCGGGAGGCCACCCCAACTCCGCGAGCGGCCGGGAGCACCCAATAGGCCGCGCCCGCTATGCCGTCGTCGAAGTCGAAACCGCGTAGTGAGATTCGGCCGAGTACCTCGACGCCGGCGCGGGTGATCGCCCAGTGGCCGCCTCTCTCGTGTTTCCAGTCCTGGCGGTATGCGTCGAACCATTCCCGGACCTGGGACTCGGTGGCGGGACGACGCGTGTGCCAGCGGCGGATTTCATCATCTCGGTATGCAGAAAGGAATGCTGGCACGTCGGCTTCCTCCCAGGGGCGCAGCAGAAGGCCTCCGGAGGTGGGGAGCGCCGGTTGGGGAGAGCCACCGAGTAAGCCGGAGGCGATGACGGGCCGTGTTGATAGAGCGCGAGTCATGCACCATGATCGCCCGACGTTGGGCGCCCACGTCAACAACGAGCCCTTTCGGCGTTCACAGCCGCCATCGTGTCATGGCAGCATCAGAAACAGGCACTTACGCGCGTGCCGCGGCCCTGGTGCACTCGCTGGGACGCTGCCGGTGGCTGGAGCGCTCCAACATCACCGTCGCTTGTGCCGTCGCCGTCATGTACCTCGCGGCGTCGAACATCCCGGTCGACCCCACTCGCGAACAGTTCTCGGCCTTGGCCCGCGAGCTGAACAGTCCGCGCTGCACCGCCGAACAGATCGCCGCTCTCCTGCGGACCTGGAAGCCCTGATCCGCGACCCTGGCGTCCGGCGTCCGGAATTGCCGACCGTCTGCGATGCCGGGTGGGGCGGGGCGGCGGTGGGCTCGGCGGTGCGGCAGGCCGGCTCGGACCAGGCGGCCGTACGCTCGCTGTCCTGCTGCACGGCCAGGCGCCTGTCCTCACCATCCCGGACGGCGCCCCCCTCACGGCATCCTTCACCGCCGCCCTGCAGGGATCACCCAACTGTCCGTCATGGCCACCGGCGCTGCAGGCCAGAACGGAACCGACGGTGGCGCAGGCGGGGAGCGGTGCCACCGTCAACGTGACGCCGGACAGCACTCTCTACATCAACGCGGACGTGACCACCTCCCGTCACGCGTGGGGCTCGATATCACGATTGGGAAAGTCCTTTTGCGTGTCGGGTTCGCGGTGTGGTTGCTAGGAGGTGCTGGGTGTGCCTGCCGGAGCCGGGTGGGCGTGTGTGGCGGGATCAGTGCGTGTCTCCTACCAGGCGACGGGCAGCTCGATCGGGAAGCGTCGGATCGTCTGGGTGTCCCAGACGATTTCTTGAGGTGGGACCGCGAGCCGCAGACCGGGGAACCGGTCCAGCAGCCGTCCGATGGCTACTTCCAGTTCTGCCATGGCCAGGGGTACGGCGATGCAGCGGTGTCCGCCCCAGCCGAAGGTCATGTGCGGTGCTGGGGGCCGGTCGGGGTCGATGGCCTGCGGGTTCGGGTATCGCTGCGGGTCGCGGTTCGCCGCCAGGTACGACACATGGACGAAGTCGCCTCTTCTGATCCGTACCCCGGCCATCTCCACGTCCTCCCGCGCCACGCGGGGAATGCCGACTCCCTTGCGGAAAGGGATGACGCGGAGCAGCTCGTTCAGGACGTCCGTGAGGGTCTCCGGTCGGGAGCGCAGGCGTTTCATCAGTTCGGGCCGGGTCAGGAGGAGATAGCAGATGTCGCTGATCTGGCAGGTGGCCGTGTCCTGCCCGCTGAGTGTCAGCGTGAGCGCCATGACGGCCACTTCCTGGTCGTCGAGTGTGTCCTCGCCGTCCCTCGCGGTGGCCAACGCGCTGATCAGGTCGTTGCCGGGAGTACTCCGTCGCTGTTCGACCAGCGCGGTGAAGTAATCGCGCAGTTCGGTCTTGGCGGCTGCGGCGGTCGTGCGGCTGTCCGGGCCGGTGGCGAGGAGTCGCTGCAGGTTCTGCTGCATCCGGCTCCAGTCGCCCCGGGGAATGCCGAGCAGGTCGAAGACGGTGTGCTGGGGAAGCGGGTTCGACAGATGGCCTACGAGATCCGCCGGCGGTCCCTGCTCAGCCATCTCGTCGAGCAGGGCGTCCGCGAGGCGGGTGATCCTTGCTCGCATCGCGTCCACCTGACGCTGGGTGAACGCCTGCGACGCCAGGTGGCGCAGGCGGCTGCTGTGCGGCGGGTCCATCACATTGATCGACTCGGCGGAGACGATGGGCTCCGGCGTCAGCCGGGGGAAGTCGGACCCCATGATCCCTGCCCGGCTGAACCGCTGATCAGTGGTCACCTGCTGCACCTGCTCGAAGCCGGTGACCAGCCACGCATCGGCGTCACCGTAGGGGAGCCGGATCCGGGCGATGGAACCACGGTCCATGAGCGCCGCCAGGGAGGGATCGAACTCCAGGCCCTCACTGAAGTCGAATGGACAGGTGATTGCTTTGTCGCCTGACGTCATCGCACCGTTCTCCCTGGTTCGCCGACTTTGCTATTTCATGAATATGTCACTCGGTGGCGTCGGGCCACCGCTGTACCTCCGGTGTGCTTGCCCGCCCCGGTTCCGGCCCGGCCGGCGGACAGCGCCCTTGATACCCGGCGTCGCGTCGCTGGAGCCTCAGTGCCTGCTGAGCGGGCGGCGTGGAGAGAGATGGGCCCGTCACAGGAGGGTGATCAAGGCAGCCCTGCGACGGAAGCGGACTGGGATCAGCTGGCGTGATCCTCCCGAACGTTTCCGCAGGTGGAAGACGGTCCACGAACGGCACGACGGCTGGCACGCCGGACTGCGCGGCGAGCAGCCTCGACCGCTTCCTCCACGCCCTGGAGCAGCAGCCCGGCAGCGGCGCCGCCGCGCTGTCCGCCGACGTGTCGGGCGGTGCGACTCTGAGACCGCACTGCCCTGGGGCGTCCACACCCTGTACGTCGCATCGGTGGACGCGCCGGGCCATGCTCCCCGGCCACCGCCTGTACGCTCGCCGTCCCGTTCCCACTCCCGCCCGCCGCCACCGCTCTCACCCTCAGCGCCCCGGCTACTTGGCCAGGGAGGCGAGGCGGGCCCGCACGGTGACGGCGCGTTCGCGGCGGGCTGCTCGTCGGCGCGGAGTGGGCGGAGTGCGCGGAGTGCGCGGAGTTCGGCTGGGTGCGCGAGGTGTCTGGACTGTCGGCCTCCGCACTGTCCCAGCAAGTGGGCACGCTGGGCTCGCACGGTTACGTCGAGGTGGAGAAGGGCTACGTGGGCAAGCGCCCCCGTACCCGGAGACACGGGAGCACGCCGTCGAAGCGGCAGGCCTACGCCGACCGCCTCACGGACCGGCAGCGCCTGCTGCTCCGGTTGCAGGCGTGCGCAGCGAGCGGAGACACCGCTGTGCGCGATGCCGTACGCGACCTTCGGATCGCTGGGGTGGGCGGTCGCCGAGCGCTCAGGTGCGGACGCCGCCCGGGCTGGGCGTGCCCACCAACGTGCTCGCGCCCTCGACGTCGACGGGATCGACGCCCCCTGGGCCGAGGCAGCGCGCAGGTTCGTGGAACTCTGGGCCACCGGCCCCTCCTCAGCCTGGCGTGTCCTGGCATCCGGCCGTGGCCGGCGCTTTGAGGCGCAGGAGGGCGATCAGCGTCATGACGGCGAGCGCCACCACGAACCACGAATAGTCCCGTGTCGCGGCCGCCAGGCCGCCCCCGTGTACGACGAGGACCCCGGCGATGACGGCGGGCAGGCTCATGCCCAGGTAGCAGACCACGTAGACCGCCGACAGAACACCGGCACGCTCGTGCTCGGCGACCAGGGGCACGACGGTACGCATCCCTCCCTGGAACCCGGCTCCGAAGCCGACCCCGGACACGAAAGTACCGGCGAAGAATCCGGCGAACGACGAGAGTCCGACGGCCGTGAGGGTCCCGAGCGATCCCAGCACGAGCAGGGTGATGCCGAAGAACATCACGGCCCTGGGCGGCGTGCGCGCGAGCGAGACGGCGGTGGCGGACGAGACCACGGTCAGGACGAACAGGCCGAGGCCGCCGATCACCGCGGAGCCCGAGCCTGAGAGTTCGCGGGCCAGCGCCGGGGCGAGCGAGCCGTAGAAACCACCGAGCGACCACACCGCGAACAACACCGGGGCCACCGCGAGCAGCGGACCGCGCAGGCGTTGCGGCACCGCGAGTTCGGGCACGAGGGAGGAGCGCAGCCCGGGCGCCCGGCCCCCGGTGTCCGGCAGCACAGCGACCCCGGCGGCCTGTAGGGCGAAGACACCGATGAACACGAGGTAGACGAGGTGCGTGGGAGCCGGCAGGTACTGGACGACCAGGCCTGACAGCAGTGCGCCGACGCCGGATCCCAGCCCCGGGGCGACGGCGTTGGCACGGGTGCCGCGCTCGCGGTCGATGTCCAGCATCGCCGCGCCCAGCGCGCCCAGGGCACCGCCGGTGGCGATGCCCTGCAGCACCCGCCCGATGATCAGCGCGCCGACGCCGCCGGCCATGCTGAACACCACCATGGCGATGACCTGCAGGGCCAGCGCGGCCAGCAGCACCGGCCTGCGACCGAGGTGGCCGGACGCCCGGCCCAGCACGAGCAGGGCGGTCAGGACGACGACGGCGTACACGCCGAAGACAACCGTGGTGGTGATCGGGGAGAAGTGCCACCGGGCCGCGTAGAGGGCGTAGACCGGTGTCGGCGCGCTCGACGCGGCGAGGAACGAGACGATGATTGACGCCAGCAGCGCCAGGGCGGCGGAGCCGCCCGTACGCCGGACGGTCAGGGGGACGTCACTCGGTGGCGTCGTAGTCTTCATGACAAACCTCACTGCACGGCTCCGGGGCCTGCGGGGGGCGAGACCCCCGGAGGCCCCGGAGCGGCGCTCTATCGGGCCGCGTCGTCGGGGTAGGCGGCGGTCGCCTGGATCTCCACGAGGAGTTCCGGGCTGGCGAGGCCACTGACGCCGATGATCGACCAGGCGGGGTAGGGAGCCTTGACGAGGCGCTGCTTGGCCGCGAGGAAGCCGGACATGTTCTCGCGGATGTCGACGTGATAGCTGGTCACATCCACCAGGTCACTGAGGTCGAGGTTCTCCAGCCGGAGGATCTCCTCAAGACGCCGGATGGCGAGCTCGGTCTGCTCCTCGGCGGTCTCCCCGGGGACACCGTCGGGACGGCGGCCGATCTGGCCGGAGATGAACAGGTGCCCGTGCGAACGGATCGCGGGGGCGTGGCCGAAGCGTGCGAAGGCGCTGGTGGTTCCTCCGAAGACCGGCGAGTTGTCGGGGACGTCTACGGGGTGGATGGCCATGACGGTGTGTCCTTTTCACTGATGTCTGTGTCGTCTTTGTCGACCGGGTGGCGGGCCGGGCAGGGCCGGTCAGTTGCCCCATCGGGAGGAGCCGCAGGCGTGCTCCATCCGGGTCCGGCCGAAGGTCTCGCGTTCGCGCAGGAATTCACCAGGTAGCGCGTAACGCGGGCCGTTCTTCGGGTTCTTGGCGGCTTGCGCGACGATCGCGTCGGTGAGTGAGCGGATCATCTCCAACCGCGGGTAGGCGGCGTGGACGACGTCGGCCTGCTCGTCGCTGAGGCAATCGGCGTAGGTGTTGCCCATCGGGCCGCCGAAGTCGAGCGCGACGCCTTCGCGGACGAGCACGCACAGCGTGCCGCGGCGCTCCGCGATGCCCGAGGAGGTGTGCAGGGCGATGGCCTGCCAGACTTCGTCGGCCTCCGCCTCGGACCGTCCGTGTTCGACGAGGAACGCGGCGGCCCGGTCGGCGCCCTCGACCTCGAACCGCTGGGTGTGCGGGCCGTCCGAAGCCACGCCGAAGTCGTGCATCGTGCACGCCGCGAACAGCAGGTCGTCTTCGTAGTCCTGGCCGGCGGCCAGTGCGAGACGCGCGGCCACGAGCCGGGCGAACAGGTAGGTGCGAATGCTGTGGTTGAACACCGAGGGCGATTCCACCGGCTTGATGAGCTGTACGACAGCACCGGTGAGCGGTGTGCCGGGCAGCGCGATCAGGTCGGCGGCCGCCTCGGGGGGCACCTGGTTTCGGGTCGATCCGGTCATGTCCACCAGGCTGGCACGCACTCCCTGGCCAGGTGAGTGGCAATCTTGACTATTATCGTTAGAATATTGACATGACGACACACCGGGTCGCGATCCTGGCATTGGACGGCGTCACCCCGCTCGACCTGGCGATACCGGCGCAGATCTTCAACACCCGCCCGGAGACTCCCTACGAGACGACCGTGTGTGGGCTCGGCTCCAAGGTGGCGACCACCGGCGGCTTCTCCCTCGTGACCGAGGGCGGCCTGGACCAAGTACGCGCCGCCGACACCGTGATCGTGCCGGGATACGAGCCGGGTAGCGAGCCGCTGGTACCGCCGTCGGAGGAGGTCCTCGACGCACTGGCCCAGACGCGCGACCGGGGCCGACGGGTGGTGTCGATCTGCACGGGCGCCTTCGCGCTGGCCGCGGCGGGCATTCTGGATGGACTGCATGCCACGACCCACTGGCTGCACATCGACGAGCTCGAACGGAACTTCCCGTCCGTCACGGTCGACCGCGACGTGCTCTACGTCGACGAGGGGGACGTGCTCACGTCGGCCGGAGTGTGCTGCGGCATCGATCTGTGCCTGCACCTCGTGCGTCGCGACCTGGGGGCGATCGTGGCCAACCGGATCGCCCGCAGCCTGGTGGCCGCGCCGCACCGCGACGGCGGGCAGGCCCAGTACATCCCGGCTCCGGTCACCGTGGCCGGGGAGGCGTCACTCTCCGAGACCCGGGGCTGGGCGCTGCGCCACCTCGACGAGCCGCTCACGCTCCGCGAGCTCGCCCGGCACGGGGGCGTCTCGCCACGCACCTTCATGCGCCGGTTCGCCACGGAGACGGGCACCACGCCCCTCCAGTGGCTGCTGGGCGCCCGCCTCGGCAAGGCACGCGAACTACTGGAGACGACGACCCACTCGGTGGACCAGGTGGCCCGGGAGTGCGGCCTCGGCACAGCGGCGAACCTGCGTCTGCACTTCCGACGAACCCTCAACACCACCCCCACCGCCTACCGACGCACTTTCACGCACTGACACGGCTCGCGCGCCGGCCACCCACGTCGGTCCGGCCCGCGGCGACCGCCGCCGACGTGGCCATTTGATCTCGGCGATGTTGAAGGCGGCGAACAGGCTGGTGATGCCGTGCCGGTAGTAGTCATGAGCGCGCCGCTCGGGCATGCCCGGCATCACGGCAGCACCGGCTGGGGCCGGTCCAGCGCCTGGATTTGGCTCTTCTCGTCCACGCACAGCACCACCGCTTTCTCAGTAGGTGTTTTTCAACGTGCCGCGCTGCGTGAGGCGACACCCTTTGGTGATGCGTCGAAAAGGAGTCGTGGGGCCCCAACTGAGCTGGTAAGAAATGGAGATGACTACTCACGATCTTGATCCCATAGCGCGTCTTCTCGCGGAACGTAGCTGCGAGCGTTTGGTCTTGGAACTCGTGCGTCGGCTCGACCTGGGTGATCCGAGTACGGTCTGCGACCTTTTCACCACGGACGGGATCTGGGAATGGCCATATGACGGGCGCCGGATCGAGGGTCGGGAAGCCCTGCGTGCGTACTTCGGGTCCCGGCCGGTGGACCGCTTGTCCCGGAGGATGTGCACGAACATCCTGGTCACCGTCGACTCGCCGGATACCGCGGCAGCGACCACGTACTTCGCGACCTACCGAGTGGACGGCTATACCGATGGTGCGCTGATTCCGCCTCGTCTGCCAGCCAACATCGGCCACTATGAGGACACCTTCCGCAAGGTCGACGGCGTCTGGCTCATGGCGACACGCACACTCGCCCTGCCTTTCGGCGGGCCGACCGAGCGTCTGGATGCTCCCAGCCGGTACTGATCAGAAGCCAACCCTCAGTTGCCGGGCTTCTTCGTCCAGCCTGTCCGGGGGCTTTTGCGGGTCAGGCGCCGGGTCATCATGGTGATGAGTGCCCAGTTCAGGTGGGCTTCGGAGTGCTGGGGCAGCCGTTCGTAGTCGCGTGCCTTGCGGCGGGCGTTCATGCATCAGCCGATCGTGCGCTCGACTTTCCAGCGGCGGGGCAGGACGACGAAGCCCTTGGTGCCTTTGGGGCAGGAGATGATGCGCAGGGTGAATGGTGTCTGCGGCGAGGGAACACGGCAGGCCACGCTGACGGACTCCCTCGTCGTCCTCGAACTGCCGGTAGACGTCAGGCTCAGGTGCACGATCCGTACGGGGCCTTTTCAGGGCGGGCGGCGGGCAGGCCGCGGACGTTGCCGAGGGCTGCGGCCTGTTCCCGTAGACGCGCGATCTCGTCGTGCTGTGCGGCCAAGCGCGATCCGCGTGTCGACGACCTACGAGTGGCTGCACAAGCTCCGCGGACCGGGATCCGACTGCGTGACTCAATTCCCCCGGCATGAGCTGCCGCATGTGTGCTCGCCGCAGTGACACCCTCGGTATCCGTACGGACTACGGAGATGCCAGATGCTGCTGGAGTTCGCGGGCCCGGTAGCTGTACTGCGGCTTCCTGACGGAGGATCCCGCATTCGTGCAGGTGATCGAGATAGCGCAGCAAAGACCATGGAATGCGGCGGCGCATGCTGAACCAGACCATGCAGACCGCATAGTTGGGCCAGGCCGTGTTGAACGCCGCGACGATCACCCCGAGGGTGACCCCGAACAGAACACCCTCAGCGGGGTGCGGATGAAAAGCGTCATCGTCAAGGGACGCGAGTAGCGGGGCGAAGAAGGCGTCCATGAAGGCCAGCGCGCCGGTGGCCGCTGCCATGACAGCGAGCACGCTCCATGCGGCGAGGGCACGGTCATGCCCGTAGATGCGCTGGGCCGTTGCCATGGGGTCCTGGGCCGGCTCGTTCAGCCACTTGATCAGACCTGCGGCGAGGCCGATGGCGGGGCCGATGATGATGCCGAAGAACACGGCGACATGCACACCATGGCTGGCGTTGTGCGAGTAGCCTCCGACGAAGCCTCCCGCACCCCCCACCGCCGTGGCGGCCGTCATCGCGGCGGCGATGTGAGAGTACGGACGGCCGTGAGGGCGGAAGGCTGCCGATGCCGGGCACAGGGCATCGGCCGGTGTGCTCAGCCAGCGGGCGGAGAACACGGCCACACCCAACCCCATGCAGACAGCGAAGGCCACGGTGTCCAGCTGCCGTGGCGGAGTGACCTGCGGTCCGAGAAGCTGCGCCATCGCCCACGTCGGCACCGCTGTACCGATACTGGCTCCGGCGACAACCAGGGCGGAATGCCACCACGTGGTATCGGTGAGCTCCGTTTTCAGGAGGAAGACCAGCGCTACGGCCAGTGCGATTTCGACGGCGTCCACGGCCGACGTCCGCCACCCCACCCACATGGTGCCCACGGCCAGTACGGCGCTGCCGCTGCACACGACGGACGCCGCGATCGCTCCCGCAGAACGGGTCCGCACACCGCGACACATGCCGAGCACCACACCCGCCACCGTGCCCAACGCGAATCCCCGCGTAAGCCCGGGAGGCATCAGCAGGCACAGCCCGTAGGCGGGTGCCGTCACCACGCCCGCGGCGAGGCCGAACATCGCTGGCGGCACCCGCCGGTACAGCCGCCACCACCCCATCGTCCACGTCGCGGTTGCCGGCGCCGACATCTCCTGCGCCAGCCCCACGGCCAGCCGCTTGGCGCGTCGCACCTGCCGGTCGGTGACCAGCTGCCTGAACCAGCTGTCCTGACCGTCCACGGTCGTCCGGCGCATGGCCAGAGCGTCGTCGACATACGCCTCGTACAGGACCCGCTGCCCGGCCCCCACCCCGTGCACCGCGGCAGCCGCAAGGAAACGAGCGGGAACACCCGCCCGGCTCAGCCCGGTGCGCAGCAGCAAGTCCAGGTACAAGGGACGGGCGAGCAGGTACCGCACAGCAGACGCGGTTCCGGCCGTGGCCCGCACCGCGTTCCAGGGGCCCAGGCTGCCTGCTGGGAGGGAAGCTGTCCTGACATCGAGATAGTCACTGACCGCTGGGACGTCGAGCAGTTTGATGTGCAGACGTACGGACCGCTCCAGCGACGGCAGCGGAGTAGTGCCGCGCGTCAGCACCACGACCGGCAGATCATGGTCGATGACGTCACTGATCTGCCGGAGCGCGCCTTCCCGGGTGGCTCCCCGACGAATCTCGTCGAGGCTGTCCAGGACGAGGACCACCTTGCGCGTCAGCAGGAGCTGACGCAGCAGTGAGGAGCCCTCGACCCGAACCTGCCGCAGACAACGGTAGGTGATGCTCGCCTGCCGGTCGAACCACCTCGTGAACGTCTCTTCCTGCGGGCTCCACGACGCCAGGGACAGGTAGAGCGGTACGAGGTCCTCACGAGCAGCGAGTCCGTTGGCGAGCATCACTGCCAGTGTGGTCTTGCCACTGCCGGCCTCCCCGCAGATCAGAGCCCGACGCGTGCCCTCGATGAGCGTGGCGACCGTCTGGGCGTAGTTGTCGAAAGGCCAGGCCGCTGCGCCTGCGGGCGCGCTCATCCGGACCGTCCCGGCATCGTCCACGAGAGTGACCGGAATGAGCTCGTCACTGGCCAGCCCGCGGCGTCTGCGTTCCTCGGTCCAGTACTCCGCCATGCTGTGCCGAAGCGTGGGCAGGACTTCCTCGGCACTCACCTTGATTGTTCGCTCGGGAGTCCCGATGAACGGCGTGCTCAGCACGACCAGGCCGCTGATGATCGACGACCAGGTATCGGCTGCGGACGGGTCCCTGTTCGCTGCCAGAACGTAGAGCAGCCAGCCCAGTGCAGCCAGCCACAGAATCCACCTGACCCTGTTGAGCCACTGACGACTCGTGTTCGAAATACGCATGAGACACCCCCAGATCTCACACACGTTGACGACCGACAGACAGGTCACGTTGCTTCGATAGATCGGCGCACAGGAGCGCAAAACCGCGCGTAGAACCCCTTGCGCGCCCATCCGTCGGCGACCGCGAAGGCGACAAGGGCGCAACACCCGCCGTGCGCCACGCGATATCCCCTTCACAAAGCCGGACATCACCGCAGACCTGGTCCGCGACCTGCTGCAGGAGCAACATCCAGACCTTGCAGGGCTGGGCCATGTGCGGGGTGTCGGGCGGCTGGGGCAACCAACTGTGGCGCCTTGAGAGGCCCAGGGCGATCCAGTGATCGCGCTAAGCCTCGTCCTGGGTCTGGACGGGGAGCAGGTCCGTGAAGCGCGGACGTCTCCCCTGGGGCGCGCGGGCGGGCCATCCGCCGCGAGCTGGCTGTGGGGGTGTCGAAGCTCGTCGGTAACGTGTCCGGGGTGATGGTGGGAACAGAGGAGACCCGGCTGGTCGTGCTGCGCGGCAACAGCGCCTCGGGCAAGTCGTCCGTTGCGGCTGCTCTGCGCGAGCGGTTCGGCCGCAACCTGGCCCTGGTCGGCCAGGACAACCTGCGCCGGATCGTGCTGCGCGAGCGGGACCGGCCCGGCGCGGCCAACATCGGCCTGATCGACGTGACAGCCCGCTACGCGTTGTCCGCCGGGTTCCACACGGTCGTCGAGGGGATCCTGTACGCCGACCGGTATGGCGAGATGCTCGAGGGCCTTGTCAGGGACCACCGGGGCACCACTCGCTGCTACTACCTCGATGTGCCGCTGCAGGAAACCCTTGTGCGGCACGGGACGAAGCCCGCGGAGTACCGGGGGCAAGTCACCGATGAGCACCTGCTTGAGTGGTTCCGCGATCGGGACCTGCTGCCCGGCGCAATTGAGACCGTCGTCGACGCGGACAGCGCCCTGCACGTCACCGTGGACCGCATCATGCGCGAGACCGGCCTGGAGCGGGTGCCGGCGATCGACCGCTGAGCCTGCTCACCGCCGAGCACGGCAACACCGGAACCTTCTACCGCCTGGCCGAGATGCGGGAGGAGCCGCTCAACAAGCCATGGCTGGACGGCCGGGACACGGACGGTACACCGACACCTCCCATGGCAACCGTAGGCTTCTGCCTTTCGTGCGCTGGCATGCCGCACAGTGGCAGGGCGGAACGCCGCCATCCCAGTCCGCCCCGGGCCCGGTTCGGGACACGCTCGACTCCGGCTGACCGGCTCACGGACACGCTCGGGGCACTCGGTCGGGTGAAGTCACCGCACGAGCGGAACTTCCGCCGGGTGCTCGGGCGTAGTGCCCTGCATGGACCCGATCTACGAGGCGCACGTGAGCGAGCCGGGCCTGGTCGTCGTCGACGTCGCGGCCGCCGACGACGCCACCGCGCTCGCCTTCCAGCAACTGCTCCCCGGCCGGTGGGCGACGTCCCCCGCCTAACACGACCCGCGACGCGGGCGAGCACGGCGTACGGCTGCGCTGCTGCCTGGACCTGCGCCAGCCGCTCGGCCCGCCCGCACCGGACTAGCCAGTCAGGGCAGCGGCACCACGGTGACGACCGTGCCGGGGAGCTCATGGCCCCAGGTGCGCGCTGTCGAAGTCGTCCACGGCCGTGGACGACGCTTGCGCTCCAAGCGCCGGGCCTCCGCCAGCCGGTTGCGGGTCAGCCGCTTGCCCGGCTGCCCGCATCTTGCGCAACTGCGCCACCCTGCTTGCCCTGGAAGGAGAGAAGAAGCCCCAGCCCCCTGGTGGCCGAGTCGCGCCGACAACAACTGGAGCAGGCCGCGTGCTCTCGTGCACACAGCATGTACAGCGTCCGCGGCATGGGCTCGTAGGACGGCTCCGAGCAGGGGCGGATGCCCTCGGCGGCACCGGCGATCAGCGAACTGCCGGCAGGGGCGCTGTTCATCGGCTACTTCAGGGTCCCGGCAGCCGACTCCCGCTGGCTCCCGCGATGACCGAACCGTCCTTGTTGGCGGGGGGCACTGCCAGTGCGGTGCAGGAAACGCAGGTGTGCGGCCAGAGCGGCAGGACTCGCTGCTGGTGACGCCGGATTGCGGGCGGCAGCGAATCCCCGGCTCCGGCCGGCAGGGTCGCCTCGGCTTCCTCCCTGGTCTGCTGGAATGACGCCCGGCGGGGAGGGGCTCCGGCGTGAACGGGTGTACGGGCATGGGTGGCCGGTGGCGTCGACGAGCCGGTGCAGCAGGGCTACCCGCATGTCCAGATAGTGCAGGTGGGCACCGGCGCCGGCGGTCGGGTAGTGCTCGACGGCGTTGAGGAGACCGACGACCTCAAGAACCAGCAGGGGGTCCCGTTCTTGGGGGAGCGGGCCGGCGGGCGGTCATGACGGCTTCCCGGCGACCCGGCTCAGGGCAGCCAGAATGATCAACCTTGCCGTTGCCTGCGTCGGGTCCGGGACCTGGCCGACGGCCGAGCCGCCTGCGGACGTCCGCCCAGCGCGCACTACGGCCAGGCCATCGCCCGCAGACTCGACCAAGCCATCGCGCGTGCGGACATCAGTCAGCGCCAAGGTCCTTGCGCATGGCGTCCCGGAGAGCCTGGTAAGCCCGGTCGTAACGCAGCCGGCTGGCAACGTACTCGTCGCTGGCCCGGCTGAATCCGTCAGCGGCCACGTCGCGTAAGTCGCGAAGCCGCCGGAACGAGTCGTCCGACGCCTCGACCACGTAACGCGGCGCGCAGATCGATAGTTCGTACCGCAAGCTCGTGCAGGCCTCGAACGCTTCCCACACGGCACGCCTGCGCTGGTCAGCATCGGGGCCCGGCTCGCGAACAGCAAGGCGGCAGGCATGACGAGCCGCTGCGAGTGCGCTCAGGTAGGAGACGTAGAGCGAGCGGCGGCTTTCCGTGTGCTGATCGCCTCGCTCCCTTCTCCACCGGCGATGGTCCAGGATCACGGCTGAGGCGGTAGCTATTCCTCCGCCCGCTATGGTGCTGGCCAGCGAGACCCATTCCATCGCCACCCCCAGAAGATGAGCTGACCGGCGTTCCAGGGTGCTGCCGCTCGCGCGTGCAGTCGAGGTACCGGTGCCGCACCCGCTCCCTGGCACCTCCGTTTTGCGGGATTCCCTGACGCCGCTGAGAACTCCTAGGTGTGGCAGCAGCGAAGTAGTCCGTGCCCGCGGCAGTCGCCGTCTGTACGCCCCTTCAACGCGGGCCCCGGACCCTGTTCGTCCTGGCCCGTGCCGATGGTGTCGTACGGTCCCGTCCCGGGACGTGTCTGTTGTCAGTGCCGCCTGGCATGGTTTGGATCATGTTCGACGGACTTCATGACATCGACTGGGCGTCGATGGAGCACGCGTACAGCTCGGCCGAGGGGGTGCCGGCGCTGCTGTGGGCGCTGCGCTCTCCGGAGGCCGGGGAGCGCCGCAAGACCCTTGACCGTTTCTACGGCGCGGTTCACCACCAGGGTGACGTGTACCCGGCCACGGCAGCCTGCCTGCCCCTCCTTTTCGAGCTGGCCGCCGACAGTGCCACGCCTGAACGGGCGGCCGTGGTCGCGTTGCTGGTCAGTATCGGCCGGGAGTCCTTCGAGCGGGGCTTCGAGGACGACGGCACTGAGATCGCGTACTACCCACCAACGGGCTGCGGGCAGGCTGCCGCATTCCTGCGCGCGCGGGGTACGGAGTTCGCCGAACTCGCCCGTGACGTCGACCCGGACGCGCGTCTGGCCGCGATCCCCGGACTGGGGCTCTTCCTCGACGACGCCGACCGGGCCGCCGCCGTGCTGCGCGAGCGGCTGGCCGCCGAGCGCGGCATCGCGGCGCGGCTGCGGATCGTAGAGGCGGTGGCCACCCTGGCCCTGCGCGTGCCGGCGGTCACGCACCAGCTGATGGACTGGCTTGCCGGGGTCGCCGCCGACCCCGCCTGGGGCCCGGTGACCCGGCTCGCGGCCGTTGTCCAGCGGGCCCGCTGCGCCCTGGACGAGATCGGCGAGGACGTCGTGCCGACCGCCGTCGGCCTGCTCCGCGAGACCGCCGGCGCCCTACCCGTGCGGCGGATCACCGGCCCCGAACCGCCCGGCCACACCCACGGACACCGTTGCGCCCCAGATCGCCGCCGCCTTCGAGGATCTCGACGGCCGCACGCGCGCGTAGGGGTGTGACCGGGATACGCGTCAAAGAGGCAACGGGATGATCTTGAAGCCCTGATCCGATCGGATTTACGTGCGGCGACGTGCAGCGGGGTCGCGTTCGGCGACGTGCCGGGCGACCGAGTCGACGCCGGGGCGGGCGTAGCGCTCCAGGGAGCGGACGGAGGCGTGGCGGGAGCGGGGAGCAGCATCGGGGTGGAGGTGCCGTCCTCCGCGTCGTGCGTCAGGGCACTGTGCCGTAGCCGGTGCCGGGTCCAGCCGTCCAGGTCCTTGATGTCGTCGGGTGAGGCGAGTGGGTTGGCCAGCAGCCGGGTGTTCCGGCCGGGGCCTTGCGGTCGGTGAGGAACAGCGGGCCGCGGGTACGGCGGGCGATGAGGCGGGGCAGGAGCTGGGCGGTGCCGGACTGCCAGTGGATCCACTCGGTCGCCCCGCCCTTGCCGGTGATCCTGCCGCGCTTGTCCTGCGGGTAGAGGTCTTCCACGTTGAGGCACAGTGATGGCGATATTTGAATCTTGTTCAGGCGAGATTTTTGTGGAGCGTGTGTCCGTTGCCATCCCAAGGCGCTTGACAGCGGACCCAATCAAGTGGGCTTTCTCGCCAACGAAGTTGTCACCCCCGCGACGTCAGTTGTACTATAGGTCCACCGTATGCAACTGAGTCAATACGCTCAGTGTTCAGTCGTGTCTGGTTCTGTGCCAGGGCCTTGGTGCGCTCGGCCGGCGCCGGCCGCCGCTCGCTGCCGATCGTCGGATCGCACTCGATCCAGCCTTGGCGCTGCCACCAGCCGATCGCCTTGCGCGCGATGGACAGTTCCCGGTTGACGGTGTCGGCGTCCATCTCGTCCGCCCGCGCCGCTGCCGGCTCGGCCAGCAACTGCGGCAGCGCCGGGTCGTCGATCGCGGCGGCGGGGAAGACGGGCGGTTTCGCGCCTCGGCGGGCGGGTCCGGTCGGCGGCGGTTCGCCGGCGAGCATCCATCCCTACGTCGTGGGGGAGATCCGGTAGATCCGCGCGGAGGACTTCGCGATGCCGCGCCGGTGAGGTACCGCTCGACCGCTGCGGTGTACGACGACGGCGGGGCGGACAGAGGTACGACCCGAGCGCGCGGCAACCGAAGTGCGCCCCCGCTCCCGAGTTCTGTCACCGGTTCGATCGTCACGCCGTCCCGCGCCCCTGACACTGCCGCAGTAAATGCGTACGCCTCGCCCCGGCGGCCGGATTGGTCGGCCGCAGGTCGTGCTGATCACGGTAGGGGCTCTGCCGCAGTAAATCCGGTATTTGCTGCGGTAGTTGTGAATACGTCTCCGCGATCGAGTAACCGCCCGAATGCGTTTCCGCTGTGCGGACTTGAGGGGGGCGGACTGTCAGTGCCCGGGGCCAGCATGCTTATCTGGGTCATGCCCCAGATCCTCCGTCACGGGCAGGCACTCGGCGAGCAGGTCGACGACGTCGCGCCAGGCTCGCTGTGCGTGCCGTGGGTGGTAGCCGACGCCGGGGACCACAGGGTGGCCGACCGGCGGGTGGTGGAAGGCGTGCAAGGCGCCGCCGTAGACCGCGAGGCGCCAGTCGACGCCCGCGGCCTGCATCTCAGAGGTGAACGCGTTCCGTTGCGCGGGCGGCATGATCGGGTCTTCCGACCCGACCCCGGCCCACACCGGGCAGCGAATGCGCGTCGCCTCGCCCGGTCGGCCCGTGGTCAGTGCGTTGACTGTCCCGATCGCGCGCAGGCTGACGCCGCCGCGCCCGAGTTCCAGCCCGACGGCACCCCCCGTGCCATAACCGACGGCGGCGATCCGGTCGGGGTCGGTCCGCGGTTCGGTGCGCAACACGTCGAGCGCCGCATGGCCGATGCCCCGCATCCGGTCGGGATCAGCGAGCAGCGGCAGGCAACGGGCCAGCATCTCCTCGGGGTCGCCCAAATAGCGCCCGCCATGAAGGTCGAAGGCCAGCGCTACATATCCCAGCTCGGCGAGAGCATCGGCCCGGCGGCGCTCGACGTCGCTGAGCCCCATGCCCTCTGGTCCGAGCAGCACCGCGGGCCGACGGTCGACACCGGCCGGGAGCGCGAGGTGCCCGACCATCGTCAAACCGTCGGCCGGATACTCGACCGTACGCGTCGTAATCGTCGTCATGAGACTGGACTGTAGTGATCGTCGAGCCCGGTCCGGCCGGTGTTCTGCTGCTGGCAGAGCAGCGCGGGTATCCCTCTGAAATACGGCGAGGGCCCACAAGAACCGCCACAAACCCCGCCCCCACGGCAGCGCTGTCGGATCACCTGCCCGGCCCACGGTGTTGGAGGCTGACCCTCGCAGCAGGATTCCGGGGTATACCGGCCCGCTCCCGTGAAGGGCGTCACCAGCTGGTTCCCTCACCGCTCAGGCAGCCTGGCCGAGACCGGCGGCGGTCAGGACCTGCTCGCGCAGCGGGGTGAAGTCGACGTCGAGTTTCGGGTCGTAGGCCTCGGGCTGGATGCCGAGTTCGTGGGTGCTGTACTCGCCGAATCGGTTGATGTGTTCGGTCAGGTACGGCGAGATGTGCGCCAGGCCTTCTGGGTTGGACTCTGTCGGGAATCTTGAGGGCGGACAGTCAACGATCGTGACGTTGCGTCAGGCTTGTGGGAGTGTTCTGCCCATGTCCCCCAGGAGCCTGACATGTCCCTCCAGCCCCGTCCCGGAGCCGAGATCCCGGCGCTGACCGTGCGGGTCGCCCGGGCCGGCAACCCCCACGGCACCGCTGCGATGTGGATCCGCGACCGCCTCGACGGCCTGTTCAGCGACGAGGACGTCACCGCCAGGCCGCCGAGGCGGTGCGCTGCCGCATGGACTTCAAGTACGCCCTCGGCCTGGAGCCGGAAGACCCCGGCTTCCACCACGGCGCGCTGTCCGACTTCCGCGACCGGCTCGCCGAGGGCGACCGCGCCGACCGGCTGCTGGGCCTGGCACTGACCCGGAACCGGCGGGCCGGCCTGCTCAAGGGGCGCGCCGCCCGCGCCAGTCGGCCATTTCCATAAACTATGAATATAAAATTGCTATGCTTCGAGCGTGAGTCGTCAAGACACCGCTCCTGGCGCGTCCGCCGCCATAGGGGCAGCCCTCTACGGCCTGGCCACCAGGGCCGCGAGACGCCTGCCCCGGGACATGAGCCTGACGTCCGCCGCCACCCTGGCCACCCTGGACCGGACCGGCCCGCGGCGCATCACCGATCTGGCCGCGGTCGAGGGCGTCACCCAGCCCGCGATGACCGCCCTGGTCCGGGTGATGGAGGAGTCCGGCCTGGTCGAGCGGCGGGGCGACGCGTCCGACAAGCGGGTCACGCTGGTGTGCCTGACCGAGGCCGGCGCCTCCTATGTCCGGACGCGGCGCCAGGCGGGCGTCCACGCGTTCGAGCGGTTGACCGGCGAGCTCACCGGCGACGAGGTCGAGGCGCTGGTGGCGGCGCTTCCGGCGCTGAAGCATCTGGCGGAGGTCGAAAGCCAGGACCGCGAAGGGCCGAAGCGGTGACCGGGCAGCCGGTCGACGGGGTCGCGGCGAAGGCGTTCCCGGTGGCGCGTTCCGAGGCGCGGCTGCTGGTCCCCGCCCTGATGTTCATCGCTCTGGTCGTGGCGGCGGTCGCCAGCCTCGGGACGCCGCTCATCACCAGCGTGGCGACCTCGTTCCACGTCTCGCTCGGCAGCGCGCAGTGGACGCTGACCGTCGCGCTGCTCAGCGGCGCCGTCGCCACGCCGGTCCTGGGCCGGCTCGGAGCCGGCCGGCACCGGCGGGCCACGATCCTCGCCACGCTGGCGGTCGTCGTCGCCGGCAGCGCGCTCACCGTGCTGCCGCTGCCCTTTGCGTGGCTGCTGGCCGGCAGGGCGGCCCAGGGGGTCGGGCTCGGGCTGACGGCGCTGATGATGGGCGTGGCCCGGGACCACCTCCCCGAGGAGCGCAGCGCGGGCGTGATCGCCCTGATCTCGGTGGTCTCGATCATCGGGGCCGGCGTCGGCTACCCGCTGGCCGCACTGCTCGCCGAGCTCGGCGGGGTACGGGCCGCCTACGGACTCGGCCTGGTCGTCACCGCCGCCGCCCTTCTGACCGCGTGGCGTTCCATGCCCGAAGCCCCCGAAGGCCGCTCCGCCCACGTGGACGTGGCAGGCGCGGTCGTCCTGGCCGCTGCGCTGCTCCTGGTGCTGTTCCTCGCCGGCGAACGGAATCTGTGGAGCCGGCACCTCGCCGTGGCGGCGGGCCTCGCCGTCGTCGCGGTGGTGCTGCTCTGCGTCTGGGCCGTCATCGAGCTGCGCAGCACGACGCCCCTGGTCGATGTGCGGGCGATGCGGCACCCGGCGGTCGCCGGGGCGAACCTCGCCATGTTCGTCGGCGGGATCGGCATGTACCTCCTGCTCACGCTCATCACCCGGTACGCGCAGACGCCGCACGGCGCCGGCTACGGCTTCGGGCTGACGACCTTCGTCGCCGGGCTGGTCCTCATCCCGTTCTCGGTGCTGGGGTTCGTCGCCGGCAAGCTCACGCCGCGGGTCCGGACGCGGATCGCCGGCCCCCTGCTCCTGGCCGGCAGCGCCGTCGTGGTCGGCGGCGGGTTCGCCCTGTTCGCGGCGGCCCGGTCGGACCTGGCCGAACTGCTCGCGGCGATGGGCGTGCTCGGCTTCGGCGTCGGCGGCTTCTCGGCCGCGATGCCCGGCGTCATCCTGGCCGTCACCCCCAAGAGCGAGACGTCGAGCGCCATGAGCTTCAACTACGTCGTCCGCAGCGTCGGGTACTCCCTGGGCAGCGCCATCGGCGGCCTGATCCTCGCCGCGGGCACCGGCCCCGGCCACCTCTTCCCCAACGACAGCGCCTACACCACCGCGGCGCTGGTCGGCATCGGCGCCATGGCGATCACGACGCTGACAAGCCTCGCTCTCGCCCGCCGACGCTCGTCCCAGACCAACCCGTAAGTCAGATGCACTCATCCCAACACTGGAGGTTCCATGCCCAAGGGCTACTGGGTCAGCGTCTACCGCACCATTTCAGACCCTGAGAAGCTGGCTGCTTACAACAAGCTGGCCGCTCCGGCCGTCAAGGCCGGGGGCGGTCGGACCTTCGTCCGTGGCGGTCGGGTCGTGGCGCACGACGCCGGAATCGCCGAACGCACCGTCCTGATCGAGTTCGACAGCTTCGAGCAGGCCGTCGCGGCGCACGAGAGTGCGGCCTACCAGGAGGCGCTGGTCGCCCTCTCCGACGGCGTCGAGCGCGACTTCCGCATCGTCGAAGGCATCGACTGACCGGGGTCCAGTCGGATCTTCACTGAAGCAGCAGGATTCTGGGGTATACCGGCCCGCTCCCGTGAAGGGCGTCACCAACTAGTGCCGGATCAGGCAACGTTCGGCCTGTCCACGAACTCGCGAAGGTGTTCGTCGGTGGCGTGCTTGTTCCGCCAGATGATGTAGCGGCGGATCATGCTGCCCTGCTCCTTGTGGCTGGCGTGGTCGGCGCCGTCCAGCGCGAAGTAGCGCAGGGCGGTGAACTGGGCCTTGATCCGGTTCAGCCAGGAGCTGTTGGTCGGTGTGTAGGCGAACTCGGCGTTGTTGACCTCGGCCCGTTCCCCGACCCGGGTGTCCTTCTTCGTGGTCAGGTGCGGGGAGAAGTTGTCGAGCACGATCGCGATGCGAATATGGGGGGAGAGGCTGCGCAGATATCGGCAGAACTCCAGGAACCTTGTCCGGTTCTTCTTCGGTTTGATGTGGCCGTAGAGCTTGTCTTCACCCAGGTCGTAGGGGGCGAACAGGTGCCTGACGCCGTGCGGGCGCGTATAGGTCGCCCGTCGGCGGGGCCTGGGTTCCCGGCCGGGGTCCTTGTGCCGGCCGCCGCGGGCGGCCCACTGCCGGCCGGGGTGGGGCTGGAGGTTGAGCGGGCCGAACTCGTTGATACATAAGACGACTTCGGGCTCGACTTCCTCGGGTATGACCTCGCCGTCGGCGATCGCGTAGAGGTGTTCAACGCGGGCCTTCATGACGGCGTAGTCGGGGTCGCGGGAGGTCTTCCAGGTCTTCAGGCGTTGAGTTGAAAGGAGACGCCCTCCGCGCGGAGCAGGATCCGAAGGCCCTCGTGGCTGATGTCGCCGACCACCCCCTCGGCGACCAGGAAGTCGGCCAACTTGGCCAGGCTCCAGGTTGAAAACGGCAGGTCGTGCTCGGCCGGCCTGGACTTGGCGATCTTCTTGATATCCCGACGCTCCGGGAGGCTGAAGGTTCTCGGCCGGCCGCCCTTGTACTTCGGATAGAGCGAATCGAAGCCGTCGGCATTGAAGTTGTGGATCACGTCCCGGACCCGGTCCGTGCTGGCGAACGTGACCTCGCGATCTTCGCCACGGTCATGCCCTGCACCGACAGCAGCACCATCTGGGCCCGGCGCCAGGTCACCACCGATCCTGTGCCGCGGCGGACAGTCCGCAGCAACCGCCGGCCCTCGTCGTCATCGATCTCACGGACGCGTACTCGTTCAGCCACCCGCACAGCCTGACGGCCACGCGCCACCCAGGACAGGACCGGCGGCGCGTCAATCACCCCTGTAGACCTGCTACCGCCGGCCTGCCAGTGCTCGGGTTAGTTCGGCGTCGTACTGATCGGCGTCAAAAGAAAACGCTGGGGCCGCACTTGGTCTATGGGCACCCGCCAGTCGGACCACTCCACGATCCCGCCGTGCAGCTGCACGAACACGGACAGGTAGCCACAGCATCCGCCCGTGCACTCAGGCTCGCCCAGCACTACACGTCGCCCTTCACCGGTCGCCCAGAGGGCACCGTGATCGCCGACGGGCAGCGCCTCCTCCGCAAACGGCCCGCGGCCTCCCTCTCCAACCGCCTCTTCCACCACTTCCTCGCCGTCGATCCGGAACCGCAACTGGGCAGCCCAACGGGGGCCCGGTGGCAACACACTGACCTCAAGCCGATTGAACACCTGAGCACCCTACGTGGGACCTGGCCGCCACAGGTCCTTTCCTACGACCGGGCGTGGGTGTCTGGCCAACCACCAGTCGACGTCCCAAGAGGCGAAGGTTGCCTGATGCGGCACTAGTTCCCGCCGTCGTCGTCCTCGTCCAGCTCCGGCGCGTCCGGGTCGCGCAGTGGGCGCAAGGCGCCGACGGCTGGGACGCTGGCGGTGAAGCTGTAGCGGCCGAGCAGGTTCAGGTTGCGGTGCTTGAGAGGGGAGAGCCGGGCGTGTCCTCCTCGCGGATCTCATGGCCCTCGGCCTGGAACTGGGCGACGGCGGCGTCGATGTAGCGGGTCGTCCACAGCACGATGGCGTTGAGGACCAGGCCGAGCGCGCCGAGCCGGTCCTGCATCCCGTCGCGGTACGCCTGGTGGATGGTGCGGCGCTTGCCGTGGCACACGTCCCGGGCCAGCTTGTGGCGGGACTCCTGCACGGTGAGCTGCCGGTTCATCTGCCGCCGGTAGGTGTCGTCAACCGGGTCGACCACCCGCAACAGGTGCTCGGTCTTCGCAATCCGCCCGTACTCCGCGAACGCCGCCCCTGCGAAGTCGGGCGCCCCTCGCGTCCGAACATGCGCGGCAGGTCGTAGGCACGGGCCTGGTCGGTGACCAGGGACCCAGCGACCTTCAGCATGTCCTGCCAGTGCGTGATGACCTTGTTCAGGTTCACGAGGGGTTGCGGGCCAGGTCCTCCACCGCGCCGTCCGTGCCCGTCTCGACGCCGGGCATCGTGGTCCGCCAGAACCGCTGGTCGTCCAGGTCGCGGAACCGCGGGCTGAAGTTGTACCCGAGGATCTTGAACAGGCCGAACACCATGTCGGAGTACGAGGCGTTGTCGGTCGCCACCATCTCTGGCTTCACCCCGCCGTCCAGGTTCAGCAGCGCGTCCAGGATGTGCAGGGAGTCGCGCGGGGTGCCGGGGACGCCCATCTACCCGATGCCCGCGACCTGGTCGTTGACGGCGTTGAGTCAGGTAGTGCCCCGCTTGAACCCGAAGTACTTCGGCGACGGCGCCGCATTCACGGTGCGGACGGGGACGACGAACCGCAGCCCGTGCACCGAGGCGAGCAGCCCCTCGCCCCAGAACTGCACGATGGGCACCTCGGCCTGGGCCTCGATCAGCTTCGCGTTCGCCGCGGCGATGGTGGCGGCGCGCAGGTAGTACTGGTCGACGTGCACGAGCCGGGCGCGGGTCAGGGCCTCATGGGCGGGGTTGACCACCGGGGCCAGGCCGATGTTGCACGCCTCCGACACCAGCAGCGCGACCACCGAGGTGGACAGGTCCTTCATCCGGGTGGTGCCGTCGCCGAGGTGCACGAAGGCGTTCAGGAAGCCGGTCCAGGCGTTCACCTCGAACAGCAGGTCCGGCAGGTCGATCTTCGGGAGCATCCGCTCGACCCGCTTGCGCAGCCAGGTCAGGGACTTCGGCTCGCCGAGCGCGCCGAGCTTGTCGACGTTCAGCTTCACCCGCCCGTCGTCCTGTACCTCGATGGATACCTTCGCGGCCGGCCCCGCCTCTTCCAGGCGTTCGGCGAGTTGCTTCCACCCGGCATCCAGACCGCGCACCAGCTCCTCCAGGTGATCCTCGACGGGCATGTCCAGGCTCAGCCCGGCCGGCACGTCTTCCTCGACCGCGTGGCCTGCGTCCTCTCGGTCAGCCGCGGCACTCAGGAGTGGTCGATCACGTTGCCGTTCGAGCAGTTGTTGTCCTGGTCGCCGACATAGCCAGTGGTACCGGCAAGGGCCGGGACGATGGCGACTTCCTGCATGCAGACGACACCCGCCGAGAAGTTCCAGTTGTCGGCGGCGTTCACTGGCCCCGCGAATTTGGAGTCGTTGTCGGCGTGAGCTACGGGAGCCGCGAGGGACAGGGCAAGAGCGGGAAGTACCGCGAGCATGATCTTCTTCATGACTCACCCAACGACCAAGTGATCTCACGGGATACGCCGGGAGCAGCGATGTGACGGTCTGGTGTCAGCGGACCGGTGGGGGTGTTCACGAGTGCATCTGACGTGGGGCGCCATGGCCGCTTGAAGATCGCTTCCCGGCTCACTGGAGACCGTTTCCCAGAATCGTGCCGCCAGACGGCAGTTTCGTACGCGTCCGGCGGTCACCTCGATGCTTTACGCCTTGTCGTCGACCCAGTCTCGGGCCGCTCCCACACTCACCTCCACGAGGCTGACCCGCACCCCTGCGATGTCCTGGTGGGCCGGTCGCGCTTGGAGCAGCGCGGTCAGGGCCAGGCGCAGGCCGCCCTCGTCGCCCACGGGGTGTACCCGCATCAGCCTGGATGGCCTGGGGTCCTGGGCGAGAACGTGCTGCGCGTCCCACGGGGAACCACCCGTGAGCCCGGCTGCGGGTGACCGCGGCCGGGTCGACGACCGTGCAGCGGAAGGTCACCGTGACGGGAATTCCCAGTCGTTGCCGGACGCCGTCAGCTCCCAGTCGGCGGACTCATGCTTGGGGCGGACATCGACCGGGGCCACGGCGGTGCACCGCGCGGGATCGGCCAGCTCGGTCGTGAACGCCCCCTCGACGACGTACACGAGAACCTCACCTCGCCCGGCGATCAGCGGATGGCGCCGCTCGCGCCACGCGCTCCACCGCCACCGACGGCGCAGCGCGAGGTGGCAGACGACCGGATATCGGCCTGTCACGCGGACCGCCTCCTTGTCCTGCTCAGTACTGCAGGGCCGTCGACACGTCCCGTCCGATGCGTTCGACGGCGGTGAGGTCGAGCCCGTAGTGCACATAGCGACCATGGCGCTCCACCTGGACCAAGCCCAGGTCGCGCAGGGCGCGCAGATGCCGCGCGACCTGCGGGCGGGTCATCGACAGCCGGTCCGCCAGGTCGGTGGTGGTCCTCGCCTGGCGTGCGATGAGGCGGCACAGGTGTACCCGACGCGGATCGGTGAGCGCCAGCATGCGGCTGCGCGCCAGGGTGACGCCGATCTCCGGGACGTGGTCAGCCGAGCTGCCCGGTCGGCCGCATGGTGATGTGGTTGATGTCCACGCCCGCGGGCTGGTTGACGGCGAAGACGATCGTGTCCGCGATCTGCTCGGCGGTCATCGTCGGCGTCGCCTCGGGGGTGCCGCCGCGCTCGTCCCAGAAGGGGGTGTCCACCACCCCGGGGGCGACGACGGTCACGCCGACTCCGTCCTTGCCGACCAGCAGTCGGGTGTTCTCGGCCAGCGCGTGCGCGGCCCACTTGGTGACCGAGTACAGGTTGCCAGGCGTGTTGCGCACCCCGGCGACCGAACCGATGATCACGATCCGGCCCTTGGACTCCCTGAGGTGCGGCAGGGTCTCCCGCACCAGCAGGGCCGGGCCCAGGACGTTGGTGAGGACCATGGCGCGCATGTCCTCGGGGGCGTGGCTCTCCAGGTTGCCGGGCAGTGAGAAACCGGCGTTGGCGATGACGTTGTCCAGTCGGCCCCACGCGTCCACCACGTGGCGCACGGCGGAGGCGACGTCGTGCGCGTCGCTGGTGTCGCCGGTGATCGTCAGCAGCCGCTCGCCCGCTCCGGCCGAAGCGGCGAAGGCGGCCAGCTTGTCTGCGTCACGTCCGGTGACGGCCACGCGGTGGCCCTCCTTGAGCAGGGCACGGGCGGTGGCGGCGCCGATTCCGGTCGAGCCACCGGTGATCAGCGTGGCGGGTTCCATGGGACGGCCTCCTCAGCGATATGGGTCAGCGGGGCTCCGCCAGGGTCCCGGATGCCGATGAACGCGAGGTGGCGCGTGAGGTCGGCCGACTCCGGGTCGCCGGTTCCCCGAAACGCCTGCACTATACCCAGCGATCTTCCCGCCGAGCCGGTACGCCATCGCTGACCGGCCACGATGCCGTACGAAGTGGCCGAACCCGCGCTGCCGGCCCCCATGTTGGGCCCTGCGCGGCGCCCAGGGCCCGGGCTGCGCTCACGCTCCTGGTCCGGCAAGCATGACGGAGAGGAGTACGCGAGGAACCAGCGGTTGGCTGTGATCATGTCTCGTGTGTTCTTCGCGGAGTTTCGAGGTGCTGTTTCCTCATCTGGCCGGTGTCGTGGTGGAGTTGGTGGATTGGGCTGCGGCCGGGGTCGTCACGTTGCATGCGCGGGGCCGCTCGGCGGGTGCGGACTGTCCGCATTGCGGTAGTGCCTCGGACCGGGTGCACGGCCGGTACATGCGACGGCTCGCGGATGCCGCGGTCGGTGGTGCCAATGTGGTGATCGAGTTGCTGGTACGGCGGTTCAAGTGCCGGAACCCGGGGTGCCGGGCGGTGACTTTCGCTGAGCAGATCGCGGGGCTGACGAGCCCACATGCCCGCTACACGCCACTGGTTCCTGAGCAGTTGACCTCGATCGCTCTCGCGCCGGCCGGTCGCGCGGGTGTCCGTCTGGCCGGGATGCCGGGCCTGCGCGTGGCCAAGGACACCCTGTTACGTCTGGTCCGCGCCGCGCCGGAAGAACCCGTCATGCCAATCCGCGTGCTCGGTGTCGACGATTTCGCGCTGCGGAAGGGCGACTCGTACGCCACGATACTGGTGGACCTGGGGAGGCGGCGCCCGGTGGACGTGCTGCCTGGCCGGGATGCCGAACCGCTGGCCGCATGGCTGAAGGGCCATCCGGAAGTAGAGGTGATCTGCCGGGACCGGGCCGGTGCCTACGCGGAGGGAGCCCGCGGCGGGGCACCCCAGGCCCACCAGGTCGCCGACGCCTGGCACTTGTGGCGAATCCTCGCCAAGGCCGTGGAGAAGACGGTCGGCGCCCACCACCACTGCATCCGCGAGGCGTTCATGGCGCCCCCGGTCCAGGCGATGTCGACCACGGCGCCGCTGGCCGCCGCGGAGCCCACCGGCACGGCAGAGACCGTCTTCGTCCCGCCGGATGGCACATTGGACGTGCTCGGCTGTCCTCGAAGGCTGGTCGCCCGCACCACCGAGCGCTACCAAGCGGTGCAGCAACTTCTGTCTCATGGACTGTCGTTGATTCAGATCAGCCGCCAACTTCGGCTGGACCACTCGACCGTCCGGCGCTTCGCCCGCGCCGGCGGCCTGGAGGAGTTGCTGGTCAAGGCGGTGTATCGCGTGAGTCTCAGCTTCGCCGTCCTGCTGATGACGGGAACGGTGCTGGGCGACCGGTTCGGACGGCGACTGGTCTTCACCGCCGGGCTGGGGCTGTTCACCGCGGCCTCGGTGGCCTGTGCACTCGCCCCCGGCGTGGGCTGGCTGATCGGGGCCCGAGTGCCACAGGGCACTGGTGATGCCACTGGCGATGGCGCTTCTCAGCGCCGCCTATCCGCCACCTGACCGCCGGATCGAGGGGTCCCTGTTCGCTGGCAGCCCCCGATTCCCGGCCCGGCCGGCCTCGTGGTGCCGAACGCCATCCACCGCACCGGCCTGTCACCGGGCCGGACCTTGGCGGGGCACGTCTCGACTCGTGAGCCGCGCCTGGCCGGCGCGGTCCTCGGTCGACGCGGGTCAGTGCCTGGGGGTCGACCGGGACAGGCGGATCGCCGAGACGAGGAAGAAGATCCCGCCGAGCGTGGCATAGCCGGCGAGGGTGGTCAGCGAGGGGTTGTCCTGTGCGGCGCTTCGGATGAAGGTCGCGCCGGCGAGGACGGAGATGCCGCCGCTGAGGATCATGGCCCACTGGCCGCCCATGGGTCGGCGCGCGACGCCCACGAGGAGCTGGATGAGCCCGGAGCCGACCGCCCACGCGCCCCAGACGCGGAGCACGTCGGCGACGCCCGAGGTACTGGCGACCGCCACCCCGATGGCGGCGAGCACGCTGGCGGCCATGTTGGCGTACAGGCCCTTGACCGGCCCGGCGGCGCGTGCCGACCTGGCATCGACGACGGCCGCGGCCACGTCGAAGGCGGGGTAGAGGAACAGCAGCAACTTGGCCTCGGCGGTGAGCTCGGAGCCGGACAGCAGCAGGAGCGAGGCCCAAGCGGCGGCGAAGACGAAGCGGATGACGTACAGCCGACGCAGGGCGGGTGCGGCACCGATGGGCTCGGCGGAAGCGGTGGATGCCATGGGATTCTCCAATGACTGCGGGATAGAGAGAACGCTCTCTCTTGCGTGCAGCCTGGCATGCCCTTCCCGGGAAAACAAGAGAGAGCGTTCTACCCGCTACAATGGGTGACATGACAAAGACGGAAGCTGGCACAGGCACCGGCCGGCGGGTCTCCGAGGCCCGGGAACGGCTCTTGAGGATCGCCGGGCAGCTCTTCTACGCGGAGGGCATCCACACGGTGGGCGTCGACCGTCTGGTCGCCGAGTCGAAGGTCACCAACGCCACCTTCTATCGCCACTTCCGCAGCAAAGAAGACCTGGCCGTCGCCTACATCGAAGGCGTCGACCAGTCGATCCGCACCCAGATCGACTCCCTGACGGCGGCGGACGTGCCGACCGACGGCATCCTGCGGGGCATCGGTGTGTCCCTGGTCGAGCAGATCCGCTCGCCCGGTTACCGCGGATGCGCCTTCCTCAACGCGGCAGCGGAATTCCCTGATCCCGACCACCCGGTCCACCGTGCCGTCGTGCAGCACCGCGCATGGTTCCTGCAGACGATCACCGGACTGTTCGCCGAGATCGCCGCAGCAGAGGCCGAGCACGCCGGGCGGCACTTCGTCATGCTCCGTGACGGTGCGATGAGTGCCGGTTACCTCGGCGACCCCGTCCTGGCCGGCGAGACCTTGCTGCGTGGCATTGAGGGACTGCTGCGGGTCCACACCGCCCGTGGGCTCGACGAGCGCGCCGTATCCGCACCCGGCCAGGCCTCCTCGGCGGCCGCGACGGTCTCCGACATCGAGTGCTCGCCGCCCAGCGCGTAACCGCGGCCGGGGCGGCGGGCGGTGGTGACGAGTCGGGCCGCGGCGGAGATGAGTCGCATACGTAGGCGGCGGGGCTCCCATCTCATAGCGCTCGCCAGGCTGGAGACAGTGGTACATCTGGCCGACCAAGCGGTTGAACAGGTTCCTCAAAGCGGAGGCGTGCTACCAGGTGGTGCCGACGATCAAAAACACTCACCCAGGCCGCCGGCTGAACAGAACAACTTGACAGGGAAGACGGCGGATGCACGGCGTACCCCTGCCGTGTCGGTCCAGGTGAGCCCGTAGTTGATCACCTTGACGGCTATGCGTTCATCATCGCCGCCGGCACTGACAGCGCCTCGGCTTTCGTGTCATTTCCTCAGTTCTCGTGTTCGATGCGAGCCGCTGACCTGCGACGTGACATCGGCGTGAGACTGCGCCGGAGAAAGTGACACGGGATTTGAGACCCCACACCTGATCGTGCTTGGGGCCGTCGCGGAGGCGCCCTGTGCCCCGAACCATCTGGTCAGGTGTCATCTCGTTCGGGCTCGTGACTTCTCTGAACTAGCGACTGTTCACCGCCCGCCTTCGACTGCGTGCCTTCGAAGACGCGGATGCGAACGACCTCTTCGCACTGCACAGCAGCGCCTACGTGCTGCGCTACTGGGACGCGCCACCGTGGAGCGAACACGTGCGCGCCGAGAAGTTCATCACGGCTTGCCGGCAGATGGCACAGGAGGGCACCGGGGCGCGGCTGGCCGTAGATCGTGTCTCCGACGGGGCGTTCATCGGCTGGTGCAGCCTGAACAGGTGGAATCCGCACTACCGCAGCGCGTCGCTTGGCTACTGCTTCGACGATGCAGCGTGGGCAACGGCTACGCGACCGAGGCCGCGCGCGCTCTGCTGCGGTGGGCATTCGACACGCTGGACCTAAATCGCGTCCAAGCTGAGACCGATACGCGCAACGTGGCTTCTGCCCGCGTGCTGGAGAAGCTCGGCTTCGTGCGGGAAGGGACGTTGCGGGAAGACTGCGTCGTCAACGGCGAGGTCTCTGACTCGTGGGTCTACGGGCTGATCAGGCGGGAGTGGCGGCCGTCGTCCGAGCCGGTTCCCGCCCACTGAGCTCTGCCGCTCGGCACCCGGTATCGGCTGACCCCAGGCAACTGATCACTGCGCCTCATCCACATAACGGCGAACCGGACAAAGAGTTACAGGAAAAGCGTGGCCCCCGCCGAATTCCAGTTGAGCCGAAGCGCGATAGCTGTCACATAGGCAGGATTGTTGTCACCTGCGAGGTTTGGCGCCGAAAGGCTGTTCTCTCAGCGCTACGCCCCATACCGCTGCCTGCGGCAGGCTCGGCGTCCGTTGAGGCACAGCGACAGTTAAGTACCCGTACTCATGCGACCTCTCGCTCCCGCCGTCCACAGTGGTCACGGATACGAAAGGGGGCGACAGTGGTGGGGCATCGACGGCGTACCAGAGCCATTCTGGGCATGGTGTGCGGCGGGGCGCTGCTGGCGGTATCTGCCTGTTCGCAGGGCGGCGCCACCAACCCGAAGACTGTCCGCGAACTCGCCGGCAGTGCCGAGGCGGTCAAGGCCCGCAAGCAGGTGGAGCAGGAGATCCGGAAAACCATCACCTACTGGGATGCCCGCACAGCACTCACCCTTGGCCTGGTCACCGTGGACGACTTGTGCGTGGGCGGCCGGGCGAAGGAGTGGTTCTTCCAAGATGGCGATGATCAGTACAAGATCCGCTGCAGGATGTACCTCAACGCCTACTTCGGCGCCAGCCCACGCCATGTCTCCGACACGATCGACAGTGTCCTCACCGCAGGCGACCCCGAGGGCTCCCCGATTCCTTTCGGCCACGACTTCATCTACGCGACCAAGGTCGTTGACTACTACCGGGGCACGACAGGCGACCCGCAGGGCCCAGGAACCGGTGAGCCGACCCAACTATTCAGCGCGGGTACGGTCACGCTCGACTGGGACCAAGTCCGCCAGACCGGAAAGCGTGAGCTGATCGAGGAACCACCGGCATGCTCCCCCAGCGATCCGCCTGTTCAGCGATGCCTGCGCGAACCGGCCTCCACCAGCGTTACGAAGATGCGCCGCAAGTACGGCATGGTGTTCAAGCTCACCTTCCCCTCCAGTGACTACTTCACCGAGTTCAAGGACGGCCAAGCGGTCAGCCCGTGATGCGAGAACCGATCGACTGAAATCGAGCGGGCAACTCCTCACGGCTGAGTGCTCTCCACCGGCCTGATGCCGAACATGCAAGGCCGGACTCGCTCACGCCGCGTCCGTGCCTCGGCCGTCACCTCGTCCTCCCGGCATGGGGCTGACGTGCGGTTCAAGAGGTTGATTCCTAAAGCGCGTTGCAGAAGGCCGTGATTTTGCAGGTCAGGGTCCGACTACGGCTCCTTGATCACGCGGCGAGGGCGAGGTTGTGCATGTGCGCGACGGCTCGGACCGCATGGTGGAGGCCGTCGCCGTACTGCCGGCAGTCGCGCAGGATCTTGTAGTTCTTCAGCCGGCCGATCGCATGCTCGACCCGCGCGCGGACCCGGCGATGCTCCGCGTTGTCGGCTTCCTCGCCGGCCAGCAGGGGCCGGCCGGGTCGTTTGCGGTGCGGGACGACCAGGCCGGTGTTGATATAGGCGCCGTCGCCAAGCACGGTGACGCCTTGGCACTGCTCCGGCAGGCCGGTGTCGCGTCACACATGGGCGTCGGCCCTGTTTCCCGGGGCCGGGCGGGCGGTCGCCACGACCAGACGTGTCTCGGCGTCGATGATGACCTGCACGTTGGCGGAGAACCGGTAGCTGCGGCTCGAGGCGCCGACCTTGCGGTCACGGACCGGGACCAGCGTGCCGTCCACGATCCACAACCGGTCCGCGGCATCGACGGGACGGGAGGCCGGCTCGAGCGCGAGGAGGGGCCGCAACCGCTGAATGCCCCGCACTCCGTGGCCGGCGACACCCCGAACAGCGGCGCGAGCTGCCGCATCGTGAGGTTCGTGCGGTAGTAGACAGCCACCACCAGCACCCGGTCCGCAAGCGGCAGACACCATGGCCGCCCGATTCGCGGCCCGTCGCCACCCCGCTCCCGCACCACCTTCAGCAACCGCTCGAACTGCTTCACCCGCAGCCCGGTGAACGTCTCCACCCACAACGGATCAGCCCTCAACACCCCAGCCATGCAAGAGAAATGACCTGATCACGGCCTTGTGCAGCACGCTTTAGGGCGTGTATCGGAAGTGGATCTTGGCCGTGAGATGATCTTGGCTTGTGGCGCGTGGAAATCTGACGGACGAGCAAGGGGCAGTGCTGGAGCCGCTGTTGCCGAAGGGCACGAAGCCCGGCTGCCCACCGATATGGACCCGGCGGCAGCTGATCGACGGCATACGCTTCCGGGTCCGTACCGGCGTCCCGTGGCGGGACATGCCCAAGGAGTACGGGCCGTGGGGCCGGGCGTACGACATGTTTCGCCGCTGGCAGCGCAACGGCGCCTGGCAGCGCATCCTCACCCAGCGCCAGGCTCGGCCCGATGCGCAGGACCTGATCACCTGGGGCGAGGAAAAGGGGGAACTGCAGAAGGAACTGCCCGGCGGCGTCACCACCGAGCCCGACGACCACGGCCTTGGGCGCTCGTGCGGCGGACTTGATGGGGATTCCTGAAAACGACCAGTGGTGCTCTTCGCCTCACTCGGTCCGGCTCTCAACGGACTGGGGAGGTTCAGTGAGCGGCGGGCCGCACAGCTGACTGCGCGGCTTCTGCGGCCCGCCGCCGAGAGATGATCTCCAGGCCGGCTTGGAAACCGTGGCCAGGCTCAGAAGTCGTAGCAGACGTAAGAGCCCTCGGGCCCGCGGGCGATCCGCTCCGAGCCCCAGCAGTGGAGCATCGGCCCAACGCGGTACAGGGCGGCGCCACCGGCCAGCAGGACAAGGACGGCGAGCACGGCGGTCACGATATCCGCATGGCCGTCATCCGCCGTACGAGCCACCAGGCCCCTGCGACCGCAAGCGCCCCCAGCCCCAGCATGACGGCCGATACCGGGGCGGTGTTGTTCTGGATTCCGGGAAAGCGGTCCGGGTGCGTGGCGCGTTGGACGGCGGCGAAGGCGAAGAAGAACAGCAGCAGCCCCAGCAGCAACAGTCCCACAGAGCCGGCCCCGCGGCCGACGGCCCGGCCCCGGCTCCGCGGGCTTCCGGGCGCCTTGGCGTCGTCCGCGCGCACGAGCCGCCGGTCGAGGACCGCCCGGAGCCGGTCCACGTCCTCGGGGTCCGCCACGGCCCGCTTGGGCAGGACGGCGAAGCCGACGGCGGACTTGTCGGCGCTGAGAAGCACGAACAGCTCCGGCGTCTCGGCATAGCGCGAGTAGGGGTGCCAGTCGTGGCTGGCCGAACTGTGCGCGGTGGTGAGCCGGACCCCGGTGTCGTCGACCGTCCCGCAGATGTCCCCCTGACGTTCGGCGAGCCGGTGAAGGCGGCGCGCCTGCAACCACGGCACCGCAGTCATGAAGGCGACGAAGACCACCACCCCTGCATACAGCGGCCACGGTGTGTCCCGGTGGCCGGAGCCAGCCGCCGACAGCAGGGCGCCGATGGTCGTGACCGCCACCGTCCAGACCAGCGCCCCGCGCTGAAAGCGTCCCGCGCCGGTGCTCCTCGCGCGTGCCCGCAGCGCGGACGCCAATTCGCCGACGGTCGGCCGGTAGGCCAGCTCCACCGGTCTCTCGGCGACCGCGTCCGTTTCCCGGCCCTCGGCCATGTCCCCTCCCCGGTTCGGTGATCAACCGGATCGTAGAGGCTTTCCCAGCCGCACCGGCGACCTGGCGGTGGTCGGCGTCCGCGGTCGCAAAGTCCTGACCGCTACTTTGCGGCTGGTGTCTGCGGTAGGACCCCGGGGGCACAAGGGCGCCTACGGCGTCACTCACGCGATGCGCTGCGCGCAACCTGGACTGGCCACCACGGCTCTGATGCTGGCTGCCTATCGGGCGGGCCCTCCCTTGCGGTGCCCGTCCGCAGGTCAGCGCCGGTCCGCCTGGGGAACCAAGCCGAGCGACTCCGAGGAGACCGCGAGCACCGGGTGGGGAAGTTCAAATAGCCCCATCAGACTGACCACCAAGCTGCACCTGGCCGTCGAGCAGGGCCAAAAACCCATGTCCATCGTGATCACCGCCGGGCGGCGCGGTGACTCCCCGCAGTTCGAGGTCGTCCTGAGCCGCATCCGGGTGCCGCGGCTGGGGCCGGGCAGACCGCGCACCCGTCCCAGTCGGGTGCGCGCCGACAAGGCATACGCCTCCCGCAAGAACCGCGCCTACCTGCGCAGACGTGGCATCCGCTGCACCATTCCGGACAAGGCCGACCAAGCCCGCAACCGTAAGAAGCGCGGATCCCACGGCGGCCGTCCGCCGAAGTTCGACCCGGAGGACTACAAAGCTCGGCACGCGGTCGAGTGCGGTATCAATCGCCTCAAGAGGCACCGGGCCGTGGCCACGAGGTACGACAAGCTCGCGGTCCGCTACGAGGCCACCGTCCTCGTAGCAGCCATCAACGAGTGGCTGTGACCTGCGATGTCAGGTCAGGCTGTGGCGTGCCACGGCGAGAAACTCCGCCTTGAACGGCTCCAGGCGCTCGGCCAGGCTCCCCTCGTCACGCTCCTGCCAGACCGCTTGATTAAGGGCGCGGGCGTAGGCGGTCGTCGGTGAGTGAAGGCCAGGGGCACACAGCAACTCGATGCTCTTCTCGGCTATTCGAAGACCGTCCATCGCCGGCCTCGCCGTCACATACCAGTCATCACCGACCGCCCATTGATGCGGCCGCGCATGGGCCACGCCCTCAGCCTCCAGCGCGCACCGAATGAACTCCAGCACGGTCCTGATCTGCTCGGCACGCCGCTCTTCCGCCCGTACCGCAGCCCGCCTCTGTTCTTCAGCCCGGTCAGCTGTCCGCTGCGTCGTGCGCTGGGTCAGATACGTCAACGCACCACCTACAGCCACACCGACCATCGAAATCACTGGGGTCCACGCGTCTCCTGCCACGGCCGACTACTACCAGTACCTGCCCATCGACCGCTGCCGATCTTGCGAGATGGGCTTGTCTGCCCAGATACCGAGCCGCCCCAGGACCCACTTCCGATACGCGCCCCAGTTGGCCGGGGCTGTGGAGCGCTGTGTTGCGGTACCGGATGGTCGTGATGAGTCCGGCTTCTCGCACACACGGCCTTGCGCGGGCCGGGTTCGGGCTGGGACCTGCACGAATACCGCCACTCCGCCCTGACCCATCTCGACGAGCAGGGTGCCTCGCTGTTGATGCTGATGGCCAAGTCCCGGCACAAGAAGCCGGAGAACGCCCGCCGCTGACCGCCTGCGCCAGGTAGGGCTGGCCGCACGGGCGGGGAGCCGTTCAGCGCGGAATCACCCAGCCCGGTGCCCAGGTCCCGGCGGCGTCGTGGCCGGCCGCCGTGGCGGCGAGGTGGGCGCGGAGGGTGACCAGCGCTGGGTGGGGGTTGTCGCGGTGCCAGAGGAGCGAGTGCGGGTAGACGGGCGTCGGGTCGGTCACCGGGATGCGGCGCAGGTCGTGGTCGGCGGGCCAGATGAGGCGGGTGGGCTCGCCCATGAAGGTGGCCAGGGCCGGGGTGTCGGCGACGGTGTCGAGGAGTGCGTCGGAGCCGAAGTTGGGGCCGGTCACCTCGATGGTGAGGCCGAACTCGGCGACGAGGTCGTCGTAGTAGGCGGCCCATTCGGTGCCGGGGGCGATACCGGGCATCCAGATCCGGTGCCCGGTGAGCTGCGCGAGGGTGACCGAGCGGGCGCCTGCCAGTGCGTGGCGGGGGCCGGTGAGGAGTTGGAGCGGTTCGTCGAGCACCCGGACGGACTCGACGTCCTCGGGAAGGGGCCGGCCGGGCGCGGCGACGGCGCGGAAAGACGCGTCGATCGCACCGGAGCGGATGGCGGTGACGGCCGTCTCGATGTCGAACAGCATCATCACGTCGAGGTCGATCTCGGGGTGTGCGCGGTGGAAGCCGCGCATCAGGCTCGACTGCGCGCTGCGCGAGGCGATCACGTCGACGCGCAGCGGACGGTTACCCGGGCGCACGGACGCGCCCGCACGCTCGGCGACGCGCAGCAGCTCGCGTGCGTGGGGCAGGAACGCCTGACCATCGATGGTGAGCTCGGCGCCGCGTGGGGCACGGGCGAACAACCGCACACCGAGGTCGTGCTCCAGTGTGGCGATGCGTTTGGAGACGGCCTGCTGGGTGATCGACAGGTCGGTGGCGGCTTTCTGGAACTGGCCCGCTTCCGCGACGACGACAAAGGTACGCATTGCTTCGAGGTCCACGCCGACCCACCTTAGTGAACAACTGATGGTTGTAGATTGCTGGCAGGTCAGTTGTTTGACCTGCCATTGTCCTGCCCGCATACCTCTCATTGGTCAACGTCAGTTTGTCCGAGTGGGAGCTCAAGGGGAGTGCGCTGAGCAGGGTGGGCAGGAGACGGTTGGGCGGCAGTTCGGCTGGCTGTGGGCGTCATCGTGACCTTCGTGGACTGGGCACACGCCAGCCGTGGCCCGGCCTGCATCGACGCGGCCTCCCTCGCGCCGCAAATCGTCCTCGCCGCACACGCCCCCGCAAACATCGCCCGCCTGCTCCGCGACCACCCTGCCACCACCACCGCGTTCCTCGCCGCGCTGACCGGCCACTGGCACCGCAACGCCCACCAGCCCGCGCCCCCGGCGCCCACGGGACTGCGCGCCTACCAACAGCGCGCCGCGGCTGCCGGTCTCGCCCTCCTCGACTACCACCTGGGCTGAAACCACGACAGCGATGCGGCCGCCCGGCCCGACTCCGAGGTCGGGCGGTCGCGGTGTGCGACACCTGCCGTCCGCACTGCCACGGCACCTTCCCGGACGCGTGCTCGGTCACAGCGCGCGGCGCGGACTCCAGCAGAGCCGGGGCGTCTTCACAGACCGGCGGGGGTTCCACTCAGGAGGCAGGCTGAGCACCCCAACAGCCAGGCGGGTTGAGGACTTGCCTTCTGTGTCAGCCGCGTTTACGAGGGCGGGTCTTCTGCCGCCTGTGCGGCTGCCGTGTCGAGGTCCAGCCATGTTTCCTCGGTCAGATCGGTGGCGGCCCAGCGGGCAGCGGACAGACCTCCTCAGGGGTACGGAAACCTGCGACCACGCAGGCCACGCGGGGGTCGCGCAGCGGAAACCGCAGTGCGGCGTGGGGGAGTGCGGTGCCGTGCCGGCCGGACACCCCGGCAAGGAGCCGAGCACGACGCAGTGCCGATTCCGAGGCGGGGCCGTAGTCGAAGGTGGCGTCACTCGCGGGGTGAGGACGGCTGAGCAGACCGGAGTTGAACGGGGCGGCGGCCACCACCGCGACCCCACGTTCGGCGCACGCGTCCAGCAAGGGGCGAGCGGTGCGGTCGAGAAGGGTCCACCGCCCGGCCACCATCACGGCGTCGACGTCCGCCTCCGTGACGATGCGCAGCAGCGGGGCGACCGCGTTCATGCCGACACCGACGGCACCGATGACACCTTGGTCGCGCAGAGCCGTCAGCGTGGGCAGGGCATGGTCGAGGGCAGCGTCCAGGTGATCGTCGGGATCATGGATGTAGACGATGTCCACATGGTCCAGTCGCAGGCGATTCAGGCTGCCTTCCAGACTTCGCAGGACACCGTCCCGTGAGTAGTCGGGGCGACGGACCAACGTGTCGGGTACGGCGAAGTCTCCTGCCGCCAGGTCGGATCCGGTGGGTGCCGGGTGGGGTTCCAGCAGCCGGCCGACCTTGGTGGAGATGGTGAACTCCGCCCGTGGACGGTGAGCGAGGGCATCGCCGAGCCGCCGTTCGGACAGTCCGAGGACGTAGTGCGGGGCGGTGTCGTAGTAGCGCACCCCCACGTCCCAGGCGACCTCGAGGGTGGCCTGTGCCTGGCAGTCGTCGATCGGGCTGCAGAGATTGCCGATAGGGGCGGCACCGAATCCCAGCGTGCTGACACGGACGCTCGTACGACCGAGTGGGCGGGCCTTCACGAGGGGATTCCGTACCAGCGCGCGGCCGTTGTCCCGACGAACGAGCCCGGCCTGGCGACCTGGTCCATGTCGGCGGGGATGGCGTCAGGTGCCGGAGCCCGTCCAGTTGTGGTCGGTGTGGTCCGGCTGGCAGGTCCACTGCACGGAGTTGGCGCCGTTGGACGTGCTCCGTCCGTAGATGGTGAGGCAGAGGTTGCTGCCGCCGTTGACGAGCACGGATCCGCCGGCCGTTCCGCTGGCCCGTGACCAGTTCTGGGTTGCGTCGCCGTTGCAGCGCCACTGGGTGATCTGGGCGCCGTCGGAGGTGCTCCTGCCGTACACGGAAAGGCAGCGGTTGCTCTGGAAGTTGCGGATGCGGGATCCGTCCCAGTACCAGTTCTGCGCGCTCGTACCGTTGCAGTCCCACTGGACCACGTTCGCCCCGTCATTGAGGCTGGAGCCGTATGGCAGGAGGCACTTGTCACTGTTGATGTTCCGGAGCCTGACGGTCTCGATGGAACGAGCGGTGGGCGAGAAGTTGAAGACCAGGCGCTGGGGAAGGACTTGGGTGGACTGGGCCACCTCGTTGATCCCGCGCACACGCCCGCTGGAGCCGTCCCAGTCGAGGTTCTGCGTCATGTCGGGAACCGCCGTCAGGACGTGCGGGGCCTCGCTGCGCCCGGCCTTGTGGACGCAGGCGCTCTCGCGGTACCCGGTGTCGAAGGACGACGGGCACAGACCGCTGAGGAAGAAGGAGCCCTGCGCGTAGACCGCGCCCTGCATGCCCCAGACCGGTGAGGTCCAGGCGGCGGAGGCGGTGACCGAGTTGCCGTTCCCCGTCCTCGGCAGGCCGGCGGTCAGGTCGAGTGGCCATTCGACGAGACGGCCGCCCGCCGCCTTCTGGACGTACTCGCTGGACAGCAAGGCTCCGGTGGACCGGTCGAAGCTGAGGGAGGTGAGGCAGGGAGCGTCGCCAGTGACCGCTTGGCAGGATGAACTGCTGTCCGAGGGCGTCCGGTAGAGGTACGACCTGGGCAGGACGTAGTCGAAGCCGGAGGGTCGGTTGGTGGCGCGCATCAGGTCGGTGAGGCGGAAGACGTGCAGATACCGGCCGTTGCCGACCAAGAGGTTGTCCTTGTACCAGACGACGCTGTCGGCGTGGGAGGCGAGCGGGGTCAGCTTGCCGTCCGCGGACAGGGTCGTCAGGAGCACGTCGGTGTACCGGGGGGTGGCCGCGGCGTGGCTCACGAAGCGCAGCCTCGCCAGCGTGTTGTCCTCGTTGTGCCAGGAGACGACGTCCCAGAGGTGGCCTTCCCACGAGCCGTCGGCCACGTCGTTGTGCGGCACGGAGAGCCCCTGCGGGCTCCAGCCGTTCGTGCCACTGTCGTCACCGTCGTTCTTCCAGCAGTAGCCGTCGGCGTCGACACCCGGGTTGAAAGGAGCCGGGTAGCACAGACCGTCCTGCCCCGCCGTGCCGCTCCCGGCGAGGGTGGTCAGCCCGACCTTGCTGAGTTGGGTGCTGGCTGCCTCCCCCTCGTTGACGGCCGAGGTCGAGTCGCTGTCGAGCGACAGCTTGAACCCGCCGGCAGGGATCGGGGCGATCTCGCTGGCCGCCTGCGCCGGGCCGGCCATCACGTACATGCTTCCCAGCAGCAGCGAGCAGATCGCCGTCAGGCGGGCCAGCAGCGCGACTTTCGTAGGCATGCGGGAAAGAGGAAGGGAATAGTGCATCGCATGATCATGACATGCCTGACCGGGCGTGAAGCATCTCGTCGCATACGACGCTCGTGACTGCGGTGTCATCGTGGCCGGGCAGCTCCGGCGTGGACCCGACGCCGTCCCTCGTCAACGCAGAGATCAATACTTTCGATGACGAACCATCAGCTGACATACGATCATTTCCATCTGTTTGCCAGCGGGATCGGTCACTGATCGGGCCGCATTCTTGAAGAGCGGCTTGCGGCTCGCCCAGGCCGAGGACGACCGCGTCGCCGTCGCTCGGATTCTGGCCCGCCCCGGCATCAGCAAGGCCCTGCGCGCCGCGGACGAAAAGGCCATCGACGGCAACGCCGGAGGAACTGCGCTACTTCATCACCGTCGGTCAGTACCAGGTCTGACCGACCCGCTGACGCCGGCAGCCGTACTGCCCGCCCGCGGAGAAGACGGCGCGATCGACGTGGCCGGGATGATGACCTGGGACGACTCAACCAGATCCTGGCCGGCCACCGCCTTCAGCCGCCGCGCATGAGGCTGTCCCGCGATGGCGAGACGCTGCTGGTCGGCGGCTACACCGCCCCGGTGTCCACGCGCCGGCACACCGTGTGGCACCGCCTTCACCCGGCCGAACTGCACCCCTCCAGGAGGGCGCCTTGCTCGCTCTGGACAGCGTCGACGAACTCCACCCGCCGATCGCCCGCCTCGCCGAAGCGATCGAGCGTGACCTCTGTACCCGTGTGCAGGCGAACCTGTACGCCTCTTGGACCAGCATCGAGGGGTTCGGCGTCCATTGGGACGACCACGACACGGTCGTGGTCCAGCTGGACGGCTTGGAGCGGTGGCGGATCTACGGCACGACCCGCCCGTTCCCGCTCTACCGCGACATCGAGGACCCCGGCGAGGCATCCACCGAGCCCGTGGCCGACATGGTCCTCCATCCCGGCGACGTTCTGTACGTGCCGCGCTGCGTGTGGCACGCGGTCTCCGCCGACCAGGGCGTCCGCTCCCTGCATGGCACCTGCGGTCTGCAGACCCACACCGCGACGGACCTGATGGCGTGGGTGTGCGAGCAGCTGCTCGCGCACGAGGACTGGCGGCGCGACCTGCCGCTGCTCGTCTCACCGGACGTTCAGGCCGACGCCGTGGACGGGATGCGCAAGCGGCTCGCCGAACTGCTGGACGCCCCGACGCTGCTCGCCCGCTACCGGGCCGCGATGGACGGCCAGGCCGTCGGTCGGATGGTGCCGAGCCTGCCGTACATCGACGGCGTTCCCGCCGACGGCGGCCTCCGGGTGCGGCTGACGACCGCCCGCGCCGTGCTGGACGTCGGCGACGACGCGGTGACGCTCTCCGCCGCCGGGAGCACGTTCGAGTTCGCCCCGGCAGCGGAAGCGGTGCTGCGCCCGCTGGTCGACGGGCAGATCGTGGACCTGGCCACGCGCGCCGATGCCGGCCGGCTTCGCCCTGGAGGACGTCGTCGGGGCACCCAGCGCGGCAGCTGGGGCTGAGCCGGAACCTGCCGTGATCGTGGCGGTAGGGATCGCCGAGCAGAGTGCCCGACCAGCGCGGAAGCGGTGGATTGGGGCAGGAGCGGTCACTGCCGCGGCGGCCGTGGCGATCGGCCTGTGGGTGTGGCCGAGGGGGGAGAATTCGGGTCTGTGCGTCGGTGCGATGTGGCTGTGGCACGACGTGGACCTCTTGGCTTTCGATGCGGACGTGGTCCGGACCGGCTCCGAGCTGTTTCGCGCCGAGGGCCAGTTCAGGCGGTTGGCACTTGGACTCAGCCGGCAGGTGGCTGCGAACGTGAGGGTGCTGAGGGAGAGGTTCCCGGATCTGCAGAATGTAGCCCGGTACCTGGCTTCCAGGCCGGTGCGACGGGGATTCCTCTGGGACGGCTTCGACGCCGGGGTCGCGGCCGCTCTGGTGGGTGGCCCGGATTCGGCCCGCGAACTCCTCGGGTGAGTCCTTCGAGAGGACCCGCTGGCCCCGTGGATGGCCGAAGGGGCGGGAGAAGGTACGCGAGTTTCACGTGATCGCGCCGGATTGCGACGCCGTGACTGCCTGGGTCATCCGGGCCGTGGACTCATGCCGGAACAAGCTGGGCGTGGTTCCTGTGCCGCTCGCGGTCAGCTGAACGGACCCGCTCGTTGAGCGACAAAGCTGCGGTCAGGCTGGCAGGACTCGCTTCCGCAACGGGCCGAAGCCGGCCCGACCGTACATCTGGCGCTTGATCATTTTGCTCCGGTTGACGTGGCCTTCCACGACGCCGGAGTTCCAGGGCTGTGAGAGGCCGGCGATGACGGCGGCGAGGTCGCGTTCGAGGTGCTGCGCGAACCGGCGGAGACTGGGCGGTTTGGTGGCTGGGGTGGCCGCTGCGGTCCTTTCGGGTAGCCGGTCGCCTTGCAACTGGGTGACCATGCGGGCGAAGGCGCGCACGTGACCAGCGAGTTGAGGAACATCACGCGGTCATGAGCGGGCAGCGGGTGCCCGTTCGCCCAGGGGGCCTCGGCAGCGGCATGGTGATGTTGGTGCTTTGGTGTGTTGCGGTTTCTCCTGGCTGGGGTGGTTGTTGTTGTCATCGGTTGTTCGTGGGTGTCTTGTTGGGAGTGGTGGCCGCTTCTCGGTGAGTGGAGCGTTGTGGCGCGGTGGAGCTTTTGGCGGGCTTGGACGTTGCGAGCCACAAGCCGGTGAGCACGGCGGTGGCCACGGTGACGGTGCCGGCGGTGAGGAAGGCGCTGTTGAGGCCGGTCTCGAGGGATGTGCCGCCGGATTTCCGGGGGCGGACGATGGCTCCGAGGACCGCCACGCCGAGCACCGCACCGATTTGCCGGGTCGTGCTGGTGATGCCTGAGGCGAGGCCGCTTTCGTGCGGGCTGACTGCTTGGATGGCGGCGCCTGTGAGTGGGGACATGGCCAGTGCGAAGCCGGTGCCGATGGCTCCCAGCCGCCACCACACGTTGCTGTAGCCGGTGTCGGCGTGCACTGTGCCGAGCGCCAGCAGTCCCAGGCCGGCCAGGGCGAGGCCGGTGGTGACCGCGATCCGGAAGCCGTACCGGGCGGCGAGTCGGCCCGCGTACGGGCTGACGATCACCATGGCGAGGGATACCGGCAGGGTCTGCAGGCCGGCGCGCAGGATTGAGCTGCCCTGGACGTACACGAAGAACTGGGAGAAGAAGAACGACGAGCCCATGAGCGCGAACCCCACCACGGTCATGGCGGTGTTGGACACGGTGAACAGGCGCTGCCCGAACAGCCGCAGCGGCAGCATCGGAGCGGAGCGGCGCGCTTCGACGGCGGCGAAGGCGGCGAGGAGGATCACCGCGGCGGCGAAGCTGCCCAGGATGACCGGTGAGGTCCAGCCGCGGGCTCCCCCCTCGATCAGCCCGTAGGTCAGTACCCCCACCGCCAGAACGGACAGCAGCGTGCCCGGGATGTCGATCGCGGGGGCGCTCGGGTTGCGGGACTCGCCGAGGTGGCGCAGGCCGGCCAGCAGCAGGACCACGCCGATGGGCAGATTGACCAGGAAGATGGCGGGCCAGCCGAAGGCTTGTGTCAGCACGCCGCCGGCCACGGGGCCTGCGGCCAGACCGATTCCGCTGAGTCCGGCCCACAGCCCGATCGCCTTGATGCGTTCCTGCGGCAGGGGACAGGCGGCGGCGAGCAGGGCGAGCGAGGCGGGGCTCAGCGCCGCGGCCCCGATGCCCTGCAGCGCCCGGCCGGCGACCAGCCAGCCGAGCGAGGGCGCGAGGCTGCACAGCAGCGACGCGGCGGTGAACACCGCCACGCCGGTCAGGTACACCCGCTTGCGGCCGAATCGGTCGGCGAAGACCCCGCCGGACAGCAGCAGCATGGCGACCAGCAGTACGTACGCGTCGACGATCCATTGCAGTCCGGTCAGCTGAGTGTGCAGCCGGTGCTGCATGTCGGGCAGTGCCGCTCCGACGATCGTGTTGTCGAGCAGGACCATGAATTGGCCCAGGCAGGCCACCGTGAGCAGCACGGCCCGGTTTGATCGACTGCCTGCGGTCGCACGTGATGCGGCGATGGGATCCCCCTCGATCGTGAGTTGCGCCCGGTCGCGGTCGACGCGGGGGCGATACACCTGAGCACCCTAAAGCAGTCGGTGACTGCGTTAGTCGACTATAGGGAGGGCCGCCTCGCAAACGCAAGCGATGACTGCGTTAAGGTGGGGGGTATGAACGAGCGACAGCGGGCCCGGCGGCCCGGCGGGCGCAGCGCCCGTGTCGGTGCGCAGGTGCACCAGGCCGTCACCGGCCTGATCGGCGAGCGCGGTTACGGCAACTTCACCGTCGGCGAGGTCGCAGCTCGCGCAGGTGTAGCCGACAGCAGCATCTACCGCCGGTGGGGCAGCCTGGAAAACCTGCTCACCGACGTGGTGCTCACTCGCCTCAATGCGCAGTCGCCGATGCCCGACACCGGGAGCCTCGCCGGTGACCTGCGCACGTACGCGGCCCAAGTGGCCCGCGAGATCACCGGACCCGACGGTCCGGCGGTGCTGCATCTGGCCGTCGCCCTGTCGAGCAGTGGTGAGCAGGGCCTGCGGGCTGGTGCCGGCCTCCGTGCCGAGCGCACCCGGCAACTGCAGTCCATGCTCGATCGCTCCCGTGACCGTGGCGAGCACGCACCTGACGCGTTCGACGTGCTGGACCACATCCTGGCCCCGATGTATATCCGCGTCTTGTTCGGCATGGTCCCGCTCACCCCGGACTACATCGACGGGCTGGTCGACCGATTGCTGTGACCTCAACCCGTTCCCGCGATCAGCTCTCGGACGCGGTGCCAGGGGTCCGTGAGGTGCTCGCCCGCACGCGCCCGGCCGGCGTTGGCAGGTTACCGGAGCCGGTACCCGCGCTGGAGGGATGATGCCGTGGTCCGTATCACCGCCGAGCAGTACCGGGAGATCTTCGCGCGCCGCTCATGCCTTCTTGCCGGGTCCACTGGCAGGGAAGAGGTCAGCGAGAGCGACCTGCGCATGGCGGTCTCCCAGCTGATGGACGCGGCAGGTCTCCAGCGCGGGCGCCTGAGGGGGATCGTGCTGAAAGGCGACGACGCGGTCGCCGCCGATACCGCTGCTGAGCAGCTCAGCCTTGATCCCCGCCGCGAAGCCCGGCTGGTCATGGAGGGGGCGGCTGACCGGGTTCGCGCCAGGTTCGGGCCCCACGCGATCGGCCCGGCTGGCGCGGCCCGGCGCGCCTCCTGACCACCCGCGAGGGGGTCGACGAGGCCTCCGGGGCCCAACCGGTCCCGGAGGCTTGTCCCTTGCTCTGCAGACCCGTCCGACAAGCGGGGCCCGCCCACGTCACGTTGCGAGGGCCTCCGTGCGGTCGAAGGGGTCGGGACAGGCGGCCGTCTCCTCCAGCCGGGATGACGCGTAGACGTGGGGCGCAGCGGGCAGGATCCTTCGGCTACTTCTCACGGATGCTGCCGCTTGAGGTCCGGTGAACCAGGATGGCTGCTGTGTGCACCGCTGTTTCTGCAGCCTCTTGAGTCACGGGGGCGCTGGTGGGTCCTGCCTCATGACGGTCTCGCTGTCCGTGCCAGAGCAGGCTGATCAGCGCGACGACAGCGTCGATGTCTGCAGGCGCTCCCGTCCTGTCGGCGATGACCATCTCGAACTTGTGCCGCCCCTGATCCAGGCGGGAGCGGACTTTGCCGAGGGTGGGTTCCGGGTCTTTAGGCAGGAAGAGCGGGTTGGCGATGGCCTCAACGGCCTTGATGGCACGAGAGTATGCGGCGCTCGGGTCGGGCTTGATCCCGTATGTCTCGGTGAATGCTGCACGGAGATGATCGGCGGCCGTCTCTGCCTTCGAAGCCCCGGCGTCTACGGCTTTGTCGTAGGGGGCGTGGAGCGCCTCGTCCATACGGCGCTCGAGCCTGCTGCCGTCTTGGGAGACTGTGAAGGCGCAGTCGCCCTCGCGCAGGATGCCCTCCAGCTGGCGGGCGTGGGAAGCAGCCGTTTGCTGGTGGTGCCAATCTGCCCCGCGCAAGGCTTGCTGTACGCACCGCAGCGTTGCGTCGATGATCTCCAGTCGGAGCATCGGCTTCTTCGGGTCGCTGAGTGTGGCCGGCGTCTGGTTTGGATCGCTGGTCCTGAGGATCTTGGATGGAAGCTTCAGCCGCACCGCCACGGGGGTCGCCATGCCGAACGTGCGCAGCACCTCGTACAGCCATTCAGTGATGGGCACGTCGATGTGGTCCGGCACACCCTCTGCCCACAGAGCTTCCGGTTCGGTCTTTCCCGCCGGACGGTTCAGACAGCCGTCTCCATGTGCTTGTCACAGGTCGACTGTATGAGGACCGACGATGAGATCACGAACGACTTGTTGACGGCCCGAAGACATGAAGGCGCCATATGCCACCCAGTTTGGGTCGTGGGCAGTCTGACTATGGCGATGTCGCGGGTCAGCGCAGGCGGACCACGGTGACGACCGCGTGCCGGGTCGTGCCCACCACGGCCTCCGCCACCACATCACCGGCGGCGGGCGTGTAGGAGCCGCCGGCTTTCGTAGACGCTCGCCCAGCCTGGGGGCCAGGCGCGGGCCGACGACGGAGGCGAGCGTGGTGGTCAGCCGCTGCGAGAGCGCCACCCGGTCGTCGGGCAGCCGTACGGCGAGCACCTACGGATGCCGGGCCGTGCCGGTGAAACCGACCACGGTGGCGTCGACCGTGTCCGCGTGCCACTGGTGAAGAGGCAGTGTTTCGATGCTGCGCAATTCACCGTTGTGCTGCTGATGCGGCTGGGCAGGTCTTACGTCGGGGACTCGTTGGGGACGAGGGTGAAGCTACCCACTGCCACGGCCAGGACCGCCAGGCAGGCTCTCCTGGAGACTGCCTGTGGCAGGCGGTGTGGACTCTTCGACGCTCGCGGTGGTTTTTCTCTGCTCGTCTCGCTGGCCGGGGTGGTGGGAGCGCCGGCCGGCTGGGAGGAGGCCCGCGGCCTCCTCCCGCGGCTGTCAGGCGCTGACCTGGATGTCTACCTGGTCGGTGGAGAAGGCGACGTGGCCGGCGATGGCTGCGACAGAGTCGTACGGCTCGCGGTAGGACCACACCGCGTCGGGGAGCCCGCCTCCGGGGAGGGCGATGCCGTAGTAGGACGCGTCGCCCTTGTAGGGGCAGTACGTCTGGGTGGCGCTGGATGTGAGCAGCGACTGGTCGACGTCGTCGAGCGGGATGTACTGGACGGGCGGGTAGTTGGCCTCGTGCAGGGTCAGGGCCCGGGTGGTGTCGGCGACGGTCTGTCCGCCGGCGCGCGCCACGACGCGCATGCCGGTGGGCTCGATGGTGATCGGATGGTCGGGACCGTGGATCTTGGGTTCCCGTGTCGTCGTCATGGTCTTCTCCTCGATTCCTGGTGGTGGGTGGTCTAGCCGGAGATGAGGTCGAACTCGTTGCCCTCGATGTCGGCGAACGTGGTCCACCGGGCGTCGCCACGAACGACTTCGTGGAGCTTGGTCGCCCCGAGAGCGAGCAGACGCTCGCTCTCGCCCTCATAGTCCCTGGTGATCAGATCCGGGTGGAACCGGTTCTTGACGGTCTTGGCCTCCGGCACCTGGTGGAAGGCCAGCCGTGGTCCGCTGCCGGGATCACCGGCCTCCACCACGGCGTCGTGCTCGTCCGCCCCGTCGGCGACTGTGCGGTCCAGAACCGCGGCCCAGAACTGCGCCGCGCGTACGGCGTCGGTGGCGTCGAACGACGCGCCGAAGAAGGCGCTACTCATGCGCTGCTCCCTGCATCGAAGAGTGATTAGACCAGTCTGTTCATTTATTTCTTGAACCATAGAAGCGGCTCATCGATGTGTCAAACACCAGATGAGATGCTCTGACGTCCTCGTCGAGTTGACGAGACTAGACCGACCTGTTTAGCTGGATAGCGAAAGAAGACAGACCGGTCTAACCAAATCTAGAAGGGTCGCGATCATGTCCGAGTCGCAGACAGCCCTGGTGACCGGCGCGACGTCCGGCATCGGCCGGGCCGCAGCGCTGAAGCTCGCCCGGGACGGGTTCAAGGTCCTGGTCCACGGACGCGACGCCGACCGCGGAGCCGCAGTGGTCAAGGAGATCGAGAGCGCAGGCGGCAGCGCCGAGTTCCTCGCCGCCGACCTCGCCGATGTCGGTGTTGTCAGGCAGCTTGCGGCCACGGCCGGGGACATCGACGTTCTCGTCAACAATGCCGGGTTCTCCTGGTTCGGCCCCACCGCCGACCTGGAGCCCGACACCTACGACGCGCTGTTCGACGCCAACGTGCGCAGCGCCTACTACCTCACGGCTGCCATCGCGCCGGCGATGGCCGAGCGCGGCCAGGGCGTCGTGATCAACCTGGGCAGCATGGCCGGGCAGGTCGGCCTGGCGGGTGGCGCCGCCTACAGCGCCACCAAGGCCGCGCTCACCTCGCTGACCCGTTCCTGGGCCGCCGAGTACAGCCCGCGGGGTGTGCGGGTCGTCACCGTCGCCCCCGGGCCGGTCTACACCGGCGGTTCATCCAGGGAGCGCCTCACGGCCCTGGGCAAGACCACGCTCCTGGCCCGCACGGCGGAGGCCGAGGAGATCGGAGACGTCATCGCGTTCCTGGCCTCGCCGGCCGCCGGCTACATCACCGGCGTTGTCATTCCCGTCGACGGCGGACGCACCGCCGTCTGACCCCCACCGCTACAGAAACCGAGCAAAGCAATGGACAATCCCGTCGTATTGATCACCGGTGCCCTCACCGGCATCGGCCGCGCCGCCGCCGTCGCCTTCGCCAGGCAGGGCGCGAACGTGGTCGTCACCGGACGCCGCGATGAGGCCGGCAAGGCCCTGGTCGAGGAACTGCGTGCGGCCGGCTCGTGGGCCGAGTTCATCAACGCCGACGTCCGCAACGAGGACGACGTACGCGCCATGGTCGACGAGACCGTCGCACGGTTCGGCCGTCTGGATGTCGCGGTGAACAACGCCGGCACCGAAGGCCGGCCCAGCCCGATCACCGACCAGAGCGCGGAAACGTACAACGCGACGTTCGACACGAACGTCCTGGGCGTGCTCCTGAGCATGAAGCACCAGGTCCGCGTCATGCAGGAACAGGGCAGCGGCAGCATCGTCAACATCTCCTCGACCTACGGGCACGAGGGCGCCGCCGGGGCCTCCGTCTACGTCGGCAGCAAGCACGCCGTCGAAGGCATCACCAAGTCGGTGGCCCTGGAGGTCGCAGCCTCGGGGATCCGCGTCAACGGTGTGGCCCCCGGCCCCACGGACACCGGCATGCTGACCCGCTTCACCGGCACACCCCAGAACAAGGCGGCCCTGGTGAGCGAGGTCCCGCTGGCCCGCCTCGGCCTCTCGGAGGAAGTCGCCAACGCGATCGTGTTCATCGCATCGGAGCAGGCGTCGTTCATCACCGGCCACATCCTCAACGCCGACGGCGGCCACAGCGCCAACTGATCCGCTCCGGGTGCAGAGCTTCCCTGTGCACCCGGACGCCCCCCACATGCGGCTGCCGGAAACCGCCGCCCGGCCCACCATCTCACCTCCACATGCTGATCCGAGGAGAAGCGCCAGCATGCCCGATCACACCCACGACACCGCCCCGACCCAGTTCGTCGAGGCCGGCGGCATCCGTTTCGCCTACCGGCGCTTCGGCAACACAGCCGCCGGCCAGACACCGGTCGTGTTCTTCCAGCACTTCATCGGCAACCTGGACGACCACGACCCGGCGATCAGCGACGGATTCGCCGCAGACCGCGAGGTCATCCTGTTCAACAACACCGGAGTGGCCTCCACCAGCGGCGACGTCCCGGACACCATCGAGCAGATGGCCACCGACGCGGGCAGCTTCATCGACGCCCTCGGGCTGACGAGCGTGGACCTGGTCGGCCACTCCATGGGCGGCCTGGTCGCCCAGCAGGTCGCCATCCAGCGCCCCGACCTGGCCCGCAAACTGGTCCTGGTGGGCACCGGCCCGCGCGGCGGCGTGGGCATCGGCGAGACGCCGGCGGATACCGCCGCACTGTTCACCGTCAAGCTGCCCCGGCAGGAAGACATGTGGCTCCCGGTCCTCTTCGCGCCGACCGAAACCAGCCAGAAGCTGGGCCGCGCATACGTCGATCGGATCGTGGCCCGCAAGGACCGCGACGACTCCGCGTTCGGCGAGCAGGTCTTCGCCGGCCAGGGCACCGCCATCCACACCTACGGCGCCACGAAGGACCCCGCGTACTCGGTCCTGAAGAACATCACGATCCCGGTCCTGGTGGTCAACGGCACCGACGACATCATCATCCCGACGATCAACTCGTACATCCTCCAGCAGTTCCTCCCCAACGCCGAGCTGATCCTCTACCCGGACGCCAACCACGGCGCCCACTTCCAGTACCCCGAGCGGTTCGTCACCCACACCAAGCTCTTCCTCGACCGCTAGGACGTGGCGGCCAGGCAGCAGGCCCCACAGAGCAGAGGCGGTCACCGCAGCACGGTGACCGCCTCTGCTCGTCAGCGAGGGAAGACAGGTCTGTCTGGCTCTGTTGGACGGGGTAGGAGGCGAATGAGTCCCCGCGAGGAGCCGTAGACTGGACCGCCAGTCTGAAAGAAGGAAGCCATCATGCCCACCAAGGCCAACGCCTCGAAGCCGTCCGTGCGTGAACGTCTGCTGGCCGCCGCCGACGAGCTGTTCTACAGCGAGGGCGTGCAGAGCGTCGGCATCGACCGCATCGTGCAGAAGGCCGGCGTGGCCAAGGCATCCCTCTACAACCTGTTCGGCAGCAAGGAAGAACTGGTCCAGGCATACCTCGACGCCCGCCACGCCAACACCCGTGACCAGGTCGAACGCGCCCTGACCCGGTTCCGGACGCCACGCGAACGCCTGCTCGGAGTCTTCGACGCGCAAGGCCAGCTGTTCACCGAGCCCGACTTCAACGGCTGTGCGCACATGACGGCCAGCGCGGAGGCGCGGCACGGCGGCCCCGTCGAGGGCGCCGTGGACCGGTACCGGCTGTGGGTGCGGACCATGTTCACGGATCTGGCGCGGGAGGCCGACGTCGCCGACGCCGAGGGCCTGGCGCGGCAGCTGCACCTTCTGTACGACGGCGCGGGTGTTTCGGCGCGGATGGACCGGGACCCGTCCGCGGCGACGACCGCCCGCGCGGCAGCCGCGGCGCTGTTCGACGCCGCAGTCAGGAACAAGGAACTGGTCGACGCCGGGCAGTAATCCGGTGGGACGCCGAAGCCCCCGCTGAGGACCAGCTCAAGCGGGGTGTCTGAGGGCATTGCAGCGACGCGATCCCCTGCGCCCCGTCGCGTTCGCTCAGCATGACGGCGTGCTGTTCGCCTCCAGGGCCAGCGTTTGGTACCCGGGTGACCCGGCGGTGATCACCGGCGGTCAAGGCGTTCTGCGGTCCCGGGACAACGGCACGACCTGGCACGACGCCTCCGACGGCCCGTCCTTCCTTACCAGGCGAGCGTACGTAGCGGATCGCGCCGACGACCTCGCGGCGGGGCCCACGCCTTCGTTAGTGCCTGTTCCTGAGGCCGACATGACATGACGGTGGTCGTGACGCTTAAACGAACGGCTCGTTGGATCTTCAGGGCTGTGAGGGCGACCGGAAGGGGCCAGGAACCGAACTGCTGCAGCACACGTCTCCCGCACCATGATCTCAAGCGAGCGCCAAGAGCACACGATTTCCACCAGGCTGGTCTCGCCGTCCGCAGTGAGTGTGGATCCGTCGAAGACCAACGACTACAACAGCTTCGCCGAGGCGTACACGGCCGCAAACGAAACCAACCTGGTCAATGCCTACTACGAGCGGCCCGCGATGCTGGCCCTCGCTGGAGACGTGGCCGGCCGGCGGATCCTCGACGCCGGCTGCGGCTCGGGGCCCCTGTTTGCCGCGCTGCGCGACCGTGGCGCCATTGTGAGTGGCTTCGACGCGAGTGCCGAGATGCTGCAGCTGGCCCGGCAGCGGCTCGGCGACGGTGCGGACCTGCAGGTGACGGACCTGGGCAGCCCGCTTCCTTACCCTGATGACACGTTCGACGATGTAGTCGCGTCCCTGGTGCTGCACTACCTGGAGGACTGGGGGCCGGCGCTGGCCGAGCTGCGACGCATACTCAAGCCCGGCGGTCGGCTGATCGCTTCCGTCGACCATCCCTTCGCCATCAACCTCATACACCGCGAGGCCGGCCGCGAGGCCGAGTACAACTACTTCGACACCACCAAATGGACCGTAGAGTGGACCATCGGCGGCCAGACCGCCCTGGTGAGTCGCTGGAACAGGCCGCTGCACGCGATGGTCGAGGCTTTCACCGGGGCCGGTTTCCGGATCACGGTCATCAGCGAGCCGGAGCCTGATCCCGCCGCCCGCGAGATGTTCCCCGAGGCCATCGCGGCCAAGCCGCGCTTCCTGTGCTTCCTGTTCTTCGTCCTGCAGGCCGACTAGCAGGGCCTGTGTCAGTTCCTTGCGTGTCAAGTCGATTGGTCCGTTGATGCAGTTCAGGGGCTCGTCGCTTCGGGCGGATCCGCGCGAAGCGACGGCTGGGCCGCAGGCACCGCCCGCCGTACGGTGGGTGTATGGGCAGGGGCGGAGTACCCCGGCTGCGTCTGGTCGTCGTCGCGGTCGACGGGGGCGGCCCGAGGCTGTGCCGGGGATGCGGTGGGCCGTTGATGCCGTCGGCGAAGTCGTCGACGGCGGTGTTCTGTGAGGCGGCGTGCCGTTCGGGGCACCCGCGGCGGATGCGCCGAACGAGGGCTCGGACCGAGGCGGTGAAGGCTGGCGTGACAGCTTCGTGTCCGCAGTGCGGGGTGGCGTGGACGGTCGGGGTCGACCGCCTGGTCTCGGCAGTGTTCTGCTCTCCCGCCTGCCGCAGACGGGCCTGGCATGCGCGGCGCGCCCGGTCCGGCGAGGCGTGAGCCTGCGCGTTCGATGGACGCGGGGCCCCTTCGGGCGCCGGGGCCGTAAGCCCTTCTCTGCCGGGCGAGTCGGTCGGATGGTGCGAAGTGACGGGCTTCCAGGCGAGTTGACGGCATGCAAGGGTGTTGTCCCCGGGGCTCGTGGGGGTGGTGTCCGGATGACCGGGATGGTCGGCAGTGTGACCCAGCAGCGCTACGACGAGCTGGTCAAGCTGGGGCGGGACTGGGTCGAGACCATGAGCAGCGTCCAGTGGCGGCTCGGAGACGCGGCCATGGAGATCGAGCCGATGCGCTCCTACGGAGGCACCAACCCGGTCGGGGAGTGACAGTCTGCGGGCGAGTGTCAGTTGGACATCGTCATCTGAGTGTCAGCGGCACAGCCTCCGCGACCTGGTGATTGGCACTGACGGGTAGTGCTCACCGGTTGCTGACGTGAGTGACGAACGACCAGGTCATTCTCACGCCGACTGCTATAGCGGGTGCAGAGTTCGCGCTGGTCAGAGATGTGGCTGAGCGGTGGGGCGGCAGTGGGTGGGCGTCAGCCAGTTCTGGGTGGGGGCCTGAGCAAAGAGCAGGGGTTGAGTAACTGCGGTCATGGAGTGACTAGGTGGCTGTTCCCGTGCGGGCTGGGCGTGGATGGCTGCATGGTTCAGGTGGTGTTGATCGGTGAGTTGTGGATCGGGCGGGTTTTCGAGGAGGGGGGGCGAGGTGGGTGTAGAGGGCGTCGAGGGTGAACATCGCGTCGAGGCCAGCCAGGGTGGCAGGGTCGAGGAGAGGAAATGGGAACTGCTTGGGGGTGATCAATGCGGCCAGGAGCGGCAGGAGTTCCCAGCCGTTGTCGAGGCGGTTGCGCAGCCAGGAGCGGATGCCGGCAGGGGCGGTGTGGCGCCACATCCAGATCAGGGTGCTGTCTTGCTCGGTGAGTCGTGAGGCGGGTTGTTGGGTTGCCGTAGCGAGGTGTTCGGCCAAGCGCGCGGTGAGAGCGTCGCGGGCCTGGGCGGCCCATGCTTCGTTGGTCTGTACGTGTTCGGATTCGGTGTCGTCGAGGTTGGTTGCGCGGTGGAGGGTCTGGGCGGCGAGGACCGCTCCGTCGGGGGTGGCAGCCATGCCGCCAGGACGGCGGGCCGCTGGCCGGGTTCCAGGTCGAAGCGGCACCGTCCTCGTCCGGTGTCTGTGCGGCCGTCCCGTTGAGGCGCTCGTACTCCACGAGCTCCTGTGGTGAACCCTCGACGATACGCATGCTTGTGCCCCCTCCATCGCATACAGGACGGCAACCCGCCGCCCGCTGACGCCACATTAGCCAATGCAGCGCTCGATTTCCGGAGCTTTAGCTAAAACTCAGGGGACTTGGGGTGCCGTCCTGCAGATGGATCGCGTCGTGGGCTCTTCGGATATGTACGGCACGTTCGGAGCGGACAGCAGACTTCGGCGGCACTCCCCGACGCGACTTGTTACTCGAACCGGATCTGGTCGAGAGCACGTCCTTGTTCGTACATGCTCTACCCACACCCGCGGAGCTGCCGCACCATGACCACACCCTCACCGCCGCCCTGGTCTCACTGCGGACACGACGCGGACCCGGTCATCGACCCGGTCGGCTGTCGTGGCATCTACGTCCCCGGCCACACAGCCTGCCTGGCCCACCTCACCGACACCAACCGCGACGCCTATCTGAGCAGGCTGCCCCCGGGCGCCGATATCAACCACAGCGGCACCCCCTTCACCCCAAACCTGCTACAGGCCCTCCTTAACGCCCTCATCGACCCCTCGACCGGCAAACCTCGCCTAGGCATTGCCATGTTCACCCAGGCACAGTTCTCCGGCAATGCTCAGTTCGGCGGGGCGCAGTTTTCCGATACGGCCTGGTTCAACGGGGCGCAGTTCACCGGCGAGGCGGGGTTCATCGGAGCGCAGTTCTCTCGGGACGCTTGGTTCAACATGGCGCATTTCTCGGCATCGCCCGGTTCGGCGAGGCGCATTTCTCCCGCGACGCCCGGTTCGGCGAGGCGCATTTCTCCCGCGACCCCCGGTTCGGCAGGACGCAGTTCTCAGACGCTGCCGGATTCATCGAGGCGCATTTCTCCGGCAACGCCCAGTTCGTCGGGGCGCACTTCTCTGGCATCGCCTGGTTCATCGAGGCGCATTTCTCCGGCAACGCCCAGTTCGGCGAGGCGCATTTCTCCGGCGACGCCCGGTTCGAGCAGGTACAGTTTTCCGGCTTCGCCGGATTCAGCGGGGCTCAGTTTTCCAGCAACGCTGAGTTCGGCGGGGCGCAGTTTTCCGATACGGCCTGGTTTGGCAGGGCGCAGTTCACCGGCACCGCGCGGTTTGAGCGGGTACAGCTCTCCGGCGACGCGGATTTTGAGGAGGCTCAGTTCTCCGGCGAAGCCTGGTTTGGCAGGGCACAATTCTCCGGCCCCGCCGGATTCGGCGGGGCGCAGTTCTCAGATACCGCCTGGTTCAACGGGGCGCGGTTTGAGGGTGTGTCAGTGTTGGGACCGTTGGTGTGCGCGGAAGGGGTTATGTTATCGAGGGCCGTTTTTGTACTACCGGTGACGCTGGAGATAGCGGCGCGGGAGATTGTGTGTGAGCGGACACGGTGGGAGTCGACGGCAACCGTGCGGGTCCGGTACGCGAGCGTGGACCTCAGTCACGCGGTCCTGACCGCCCCTGTCGCGGTCATTACCCATCCCACCCCCTCTAACGACTATCGCACGCCTGTGACTGAGGACCTTCTGACCGCCCCAAGCCTGCAACCGAGCATCTCGCACGAGGTGCGGCTTGTCTCCGTACAGGGCGTGGATGCCGCGCACCTGGTGCTGACCGACACCGACCTGACCGATTGCCTGTTCTCTGGAGCCTTTCACCTCGACCAAATCCGCCTGGAAGGCCGCACCACCTTCGCCAATGCCCCCACCGGCTGGCACCGCCACGGCATCCAACCCGCCCACTTCACCCGTCGACGTGTCCTCGCCGAGGAACACCACTGGCGTGCCCACACCGCCGGCCTCGGGTCCCGCAGGTGGCGTCCCGGCCCGCACCCCACCGATCCCGCCCGCACCCCCGACCCGGAAGACGTCGCCGCCCTGTACCGGCATCTGCGCAAGGCTTTCGAGGACGGCAAGAACGAACCCGGTGCCGCCGACTTCTACTACGGCGAATGCGAGATGCGACGCCACGACCGAGTCGGCACCACTAAGGGCGAGCGTCGCCTGCTGTGGGGGTACTGGCTGCTGTCCGGCTACGGACTGCGCGCCTCCCGTGCCTTCAGTTGGCTGCTGGCCGCCATGAGCGTGACCATTTTGCTCCTGATGGGCATCGGTCTGCCCACCCACGACCCCGACCCCGCCACCACTGGAACCCTGAATGGCAGCAGGATCAGCCTCAACACCAGCATCCCCGACCCGGCTCTTTATGGTGGATGGCCGCAGCGCATGACCGGGGCCCGCGCGGAGAAAGCCACGCGTGTCGCTGTCAACTCGGTCGTCTTCCGCTCCAGCGGCCAGAATCCCACGACCGCCGGCACCTACATCCAGATGGCGTCCCGTCTCCTCGAACCCACCCTCCTCGCCCTCGGCGTCCTCGCCATCCGTGGACGCATCAAACGCTGACCGCGGCCCCGGCGTCGCAGGCGTGGTCCGATAGCCATCCCGGCGCCCTGGAACCGAGTTTCGTGCTCTCGCTGACGGGCTGTTCGAGTGCCCCGCCGGCCACCCCCTCGCTGTCCAGAACCTCGACCTGGACAGCCCGCACGCCTGGGTAGTCGACGCCTCCGGCATCCTTGGCTACGCCACTAACCTCGCGCTTTCATGAAGTCTGGTGTCCGACGGATGGTCAGATAAACGAAAAGTGCCTCTGACCAGCAAGAATGAGGATTGTCGAGGTCCTT
>NZ_JBICZJ010000034.1:0-70650 GCF_043201895.1 Streptomyces sp. NPDC048254 | reverse complement strand
GCGTACGACAGCGACTTCGCCAAGAAGGACAGCGTCGGCAAGGACATGGCCTGGCGGGCCGACGCGTACAACCCCCTGTACTTCCTCTCGCCCGCGTTCGCCGGCTACCGGCGGTCGCAGGTGGCGCGGCACTGGCGCATCCGCACCGGCATCATGCAGGGCGACACGGCCAACACCACCGAGATCAACCTCCAGTTGGCCCTGCAGAACTACGGCATCCGCGACGTCGACTTCGCCACGGTGTGGGCCGAGGCACACACCAGGGCCGAGCGCACCGGCGACTCGACGACGAACTTCATCAGCTGGGTGGAGTCCGTCGTCAAGAAGTGATCATCAGTTCGGACAGTCCGGGCGCCTGACCGACGAGCCTCGATCAGGCGCCCGGCATCGGAGCGGAGACGCTCTCGGCAGCACAACCTCTCGCACTGCCAAGTCCAAGGTCACCAGGGCGATTCTGTCAGGAGTTCCAAGGCGGGCGTCAGCGGCCCCACTGAAAGATGCGCATCGCGAAGTCGCAGGTCACGGGCCTGATGCGAAGGACGAGTTTGATACTCGCGCGTTCATGCACCGCGAATCCTGCGGCTGCCCGCCTGCCGAGTCCTGTGTGCGACATCCCGCGAGTTCCCCTGGGTCTGGATGAGACCCTGCGCCCCTGGCCGGCAGACTCCATCTCGTTCTGGAGGTGCGGAGCCCGGTGATGGAAGTTCGGGATTCCTGAAGGGTGCTCGGCCTGTCTGAACGATCCGCGGGCCCGACTGAAGACGCGGCTTCGCAGTACGGCCTGCCTCTGGGGGGAGATGCCGTCGGTCCTGTCCTTGCCGTTGATGTAGCCGTGGTCCCAGTGGTCCGCCTGGTTCCAGATCTTGTACCGGATGTTGCCCTGGTTCGGCGGCGTGCTCTTCGAATGGACGTTGATCCCGTGGAAGTACCAGCGGAGCATCGCCGGGGTGCAGCCCGGATAGGTCGTGTAGACGGCGAGGTAACCGGTGCCGTCCTCGCGCATGCAGTAGCCGTACTCCGTGTCCTGGTACCCGGTCGGCTGTAGGACGTCCAGCCAGTTCTCCGGCTTGGTCGCTCGACTCGGGTCCATCGGCATCGACTCTATGAGCTGCCGCTGAAGGGGCCCGACGCGATGCAACGGGAGATCCCAGTACTTCACCAGCGGCAGCCGACGCTCCTCGGGGCTCAGCTCTCGCCGCTTGGTCACGATCAGAGGATTCTGCTCTGTGGTCAATTTGCCCTCCGCTCTCGATTGCGTGCCATGGCGGTAACACTGATGCTTCGGGTTGCCAAACTATCTACTTCGGGAACCCGAATAATATTGTCCTGTCGAGGAGTTCGGCGCTCGCGCGTTGGCTGTGACCAATGATTGAGGTGGTGACACGAGAGGGGTCACAGATCCACTTCGATCGGCCGAACTAGATACTTCGGCTGCCGAATGATGGGGTCGCACGTAAGGCCAGGAGTCGACCAGAGGTGCGTATGACCGACCCGAATGACGCCGATGCCCCGGTGCGTACCGAGGCACGGTTCGCCGAGGTGTTGCGGGACCTCTGGCGTGCCGTGACACGGGCGACGCGGTCCATGGCGCACCTGCCGACGCTGCCGCCCACGCATGCGGCGGCGGTGCGGGCGTTGCTGGCGTCGGAAGGCCTCACCCCGACGCAACTCGCGGCCGAGCTGCGGCTGTCGCGCCCTACGATCAGTGAGTTGATCCGCAGGCTGGAGGACGACGGCCTGGTCGTGCGTATGCCTTCGACGACCGACGGCCGTTCGGTCGTACTGATTCCCACCAAGCGCGCCGCCTACGTATACGAGGCGTTCCGTCACGGGGTGGTCGACGTCGTCGCCGACGCGTTCGGCCGCCTGTCGGACGAGGAGACAGGACAGCTCCTGTCGAACATCCCGGCGCTCACTCGTCTACTTGAGTACGTCGAGGAAGTCGCCGACACCGCGGAAGCCGAAGCGGACGATCGCACGGCCTGACCGCGGTCCACGTCGGACGGCGCGGACCGGGCATCGCCCCCTTCGCGTGCAGTCCACGGTCAGACGGGGGCGGCACGTGAAGGCCGGCCGGGCTCCCGGTGTCATCTCGTCCCGGGCCTGGGACCGTAGCGGTTGCCCGGCGGATTGACGGGTCTTCGAGGGTGGGCGGTGCGCGGGGACGCTCGGTGCCAGGGGGAGGCGCGGAAGTGTGACACTCCGCGCCGGAGCGTCATACTTCCGCGAGGGAGGTTCCCTCCCGCAGGCACCGACAAAGGACCGCGACGCTCAACGTCGCAGATCCGGACTGACGCGGATCCGGCAGTGCCGGGCCGGCGGTCCGCGGCGTCGCGCCGGACCCCGTACCGTTCGCAGGCAGTCGAGTCTTCGCCGAAATGCGGAACCGGCGGCGGAAGGGCTTCCGGCGTCCGCAGCTACGGTCGGTACCGCCGACAGCCTGGCGCCACCTCATGGCGTCAGTTCTTGTATGTCCGCCGCGAGTGAGAAGAAGTTCCTGTGCCCCGGCGGTCGGACGCCGGGGCACAGGAATGGGCTACAGGGACTGGCGGAAGACCCACTCGCGCATGCCGGGGATGGTGTACGCGTACTTCCAGGTGCCCATGTGCTCCGAGCCGGCGTCACCGCTGGAGCCGGCGACCGTGCCCTTGAGGAACGTCGTGTACTGGACCGGGGCCTTCTGCGCCTCGACCGCACGTACGGCGGCGGCGAACTCGCCCTGGGTGGACTGCGCGTCCCAGCCCGACGCCGTGGCCACCTTCGTGCCCTCGGCCTTGACGACCTGCATGATCGCGTTCTCACCGGGGAACGCCTTCGTGTCACCTTCGGAGACGTGCACCCACATCTTCTTCGTGGCCAGCGGTGCGGCCTGCTCGGCCGGCCACTGTCCCGCGACGACGAACAGCGCCGCGAAGACGTCGGTGTAGCGGATGCCGAAGCCCAGCGACATCATGGCGCCCATCGACTGCCCGGTCGTGTACCGACGCTTCGCGTCGATGCCGTACTTCGCGGTGATGTCCTCGACCAGGTTGATGGTGGCGTCGAACAGTGCCGTCGGGTTGTAGTCGTCCTCGACCACCACCGACTGGTACTGCGGCGCCAGCACGAAGCACTCGCGCCTGGCCTGGTCCTCCGGGGCGGCCCAGCACACCGCGCCCAGCCCCTGCACCAGCGGGCCCAGCACCGGAGCCCCGACCACGCTCGCGTCATGCATGAACAGCACCAGCGGATACCGCTTGTGCGGGTCGTAGTCACGCGGGACGAACAGGTTGTACTCGAGGGTCTGCCCGGTCTTCGGGTCGTCGAAGGTGAACTGGCGGAACTCGTCGACGATCAGGTTGACGACCTTGTCGGTGGTCAACGTCGTGCTGCTCGCCGCGTAGTTGTGCCCGTCGGTGGTGTGGACGGCTCCCACCTGGGTCAGTGTGGCCGATGCCGTCAGGATGGTCGGCCCGCCGCTTTGTGTGCCGCCCGTCGAACTCGACGGGCTGGGTTCCGCGGTGGCGCTGGGCGACGCGGTCGGCGATGCCGATGCCGTGACGCTGGGCGAGGCGGACGGTGAGCCTGCCCCTCCGCCTCCGCCCGCCTGGCCTCCCCACAGGGCCGCGCCCGCGTCGGCGGTCGACAGTTCGATGACGACGAAGCGACCGTCCCTGCCGTGGTCGGCCAGGCCTGCGGTCCGGTTCGCATAGACCTTGGTGATCGTGCGGCTGTCGACCTTGTACGCCGACGTCGACAACTGCGCGTCGCTGATGTCCCGGTCGTATTCGACGGCCACCGCCACGAACTTCTGGCCGTCGCCGTAGACCTGTGTGATCGCGGTGACGCTGTGGACGTGCCCGTGCCCGGCACCTCCCGAGGAGTGTTCTTCCGTGACTGCGGAGGCACGGAAAGCGGCGCCTCCCGCCACCGCGAGTCCGGCTCCAAGAGATCCTCCGATGAATGCACGCCTGCTGGTCAAGACTGGCTCCCTCGATGTCATTGTTTCGCGGTCGACGGTCCCGTGAACACGATGCCAACGACCTTTTCCTTTTTTGAATCGGGGCGTCAAGGTGCCTGACGTTATGAGAGGGCTGTGAATTCCGGCTGCCGTATGCTCATGCGCGATTCGCGAAAGCTGAGATTGCGGCCCATGCATTGCTGGGACCGGAATTCACTGTGATGCTTCGCCGGAAACAGCTTGGACCCTGACGTGTTGCGGAGGTCTGTAATGTTGGAACGGCAAGAGGGCTGGATCGAAAGCGCTGGCGCTTCCGGAGAGCTGAGTCGGCGGACCGTCGTGGCCGCCGGGGCGGTCGGCGCGCTCGCGGCGAGCGCCCTCGGCGGTGCCACCTCCGCCCAGGCCGCCACGAACGCGGCGAGCGGGCTGAAGGTCGGTGTCGGCAAGGCCGCGTTCACGCCCGCCGCCTCGCTGCTGCCGCTGGACAAGTTCACCGCCGTGCACGACGACCTCAACGTCCGTGTCCTGCTGGTGGAGTCCGGCTCCCGCCGTATCGCCCTGGCCGTGCTGGACCTGACCTCGATCAGCGCGGAGGCGATCGCGCTGATGCGGGACGCCATTACCGCGGCCTCGGGCGTGGCCACCGCGAACATCATGGTCACCGTCACGCACTGCTTCTCCGCGCCGCACGTGCAGGCGAGTTCGTCCTCGGTGGGCGCCGCCGCGTACGTGCAGAACATCGTCGCCGCCACCAAGTCCGCGGTCGTCGACGCCGTCAAGAACCTCCAGGACGCCGAGGTCGGCTACGGCAGCGGCCGCTCCGACGTCAACGTCAACCGCAACGTGTCCACCGCGGACGGCTACTGGCTCGGCGTGAACGAGCAACTCCCGTCGGACAAGGGCGTGTACGTCGCCCGCTTCAACGACCTCGACGGCAACCCGATCGCCGTCCTGACCAACTACAACGTGCAGTCCTGCGTGATGCAGGACTCGGTCATGGCCGACGGCGCCCTGCCGATCACCGCCGACCTCGCCGGCGCGGCCGTGGCGCACGTCGAGACCCAGTACCCCGGCGCGGTCGGCTTCTGGCTGGTCGGCGCGTGCGGGGACCAGTTCCCGGCCTACCGCTCGAAGCGGTACACGATCGACAAGGACAAGGGCTGGACCTACGGCGTCGATCTGCACGACGCCGGGTTCGCGCTGCTGACCGCGCAGGGCGAGCGGCTCGGGAACGAGATCGTGCGGGTGGCGCAGGGGATCACCAAGTACGAGAGCGGCAAGCAGGTCGTGGTGCGGCTGGTCACCGACGACATCACCACGACCCAGGTCATGGGCCCCCAGGCCAGCGCGCCCACCAAGACCGTCACCTTCACCCCCGCCGGTACCGCCCAGGTGCCGATCTGGGTCTTCCAGGTCGGCAAGGGCGTCTTCGCGGGTGTGGAGCCGGAGTTGTCCACCACGACCGCGACCGCGATCCGCGAGAACTCGTCCTTTTCCAGCACGTTCGTCATGTCGATGTTCGAGGGCGGCGCAAAGAACATGCCCGACAAATGGAATTTCGACCACGTCACCTATGAGGCGGTCGACGGTTTCTACATCAAGGGCACGGCGGAGAAGGCGGCCTCTCGCATCGGGCGCATCATCAAGTCCCTGAACTGAGTCCGACCCCACGAGCGGGTCCTCGACGCCTGGACGGAACCTGATCTCGTACACCGACCGGTGTTCCTGGGCCCGTCCAGCCACATCGCGCAGGTCACTCACGGCTGTCACCCACGGCCTACAGCAGGCCCGTCCGTGGCTGTGCGCGGCGCGTTCCCACCCGTGCGAATCGCTTTCTCCTCCCGCCTCTCGAAGGCTCCGTCGCGATCGCACATGCCGATCCGCATGGTTGCCGGGTGACCACCGGTACGGCGGTCACCACGTCGGTCCCCTCCGCGCGTGTCAGGCAGGGACGCTCACCCGTTGCCGCTCCGCCTCGGCGAGGCGGACCGAGCGCGTCCGGGTGCCGAAGACGGCCAGGACGATCGCGCCGACCAGCCAGGTGCCGGCGATGAAGTAGAAGACGCTCTGGTAGCCGTGGCCGTTGTAGAGCGCGGCGACGATCAGGGGGCCGGCGGCGTTGGACAGGCGGCCGAGGCCATAGGAGACGCCGGTGCCGAGTGAGCGGCTGCGGGTGTCGAAGAGTTCGGGGGAGTAGGCGTAGGCGAGGGCGGTGTAGCCGCGTTCGAAGAGGTTCACCAGGAAGCCGAACACGACGATGAGGAGCGGGTCGAAGGTGAGGCCGTACAGCAGGCCGCAGACCGCGATCACCGTGCCGAAGGCGACCAGGCACCACTTGCGCTCGAACCGGTCGGTGACCAGGGAGGCCAGGTAGCAGCCGAGCGGTGCGCCGACGGTGGTCAGGGCCACGTAGAAGACGGACTTCTCGACGCTGAAACCCTCCTTGGCCAGCAGGGTGGGTGCCCAGCTGGAGTAGCCGAAGAAGCCGATGGTCTGCGTCATCCACAGCACGGTGAGCAGCAGTGTCGGGAGCAGGTACTTCTTCTGCAGGAGCAGCCGCAGCGGTGCCTTCGTCGACGGTGTTCGGTCGACCGGGGGAGCGGGCTCGGGAAGGGGGCCCTGCTCCGCGGCGACGCTCGCCTCGATCTCCCTCAGGACCGCGTCCGCCCTGGCGTGCTCGCCCCTGCTCTCGAGCCAGCGGGGTGATTCCTTGAGGCGCCGGGTGAACAGGACGAGCAGGATGCCCAGGGAGCCCCAGAGGTAGACGAGCCGCCACGACCAGTCGTTGAGCGGTACGACCGCGCTGGCGATGAGGTTGGTGACGGGGGTGCCGCAGATGCCGATGGCTATAGCGTACGCCTGGTACTTGCCGCGGGTCGCCGACGGGTACATCTCGTTGACGTAGATGACCCCCACGACGGTCATCGCCGACAGCCCCGCCGAGGTCAGGACGCGGAACACGCCGAGGGACGCGAGGTCCCAGGAGAACACCGCCGCGAACGAGGAGATGCCGAAGAAGAGGGTCGTCCACAGCAGGGCCCGTTTGCGGCCCCACCGGTCGGCGATGGATCCGGCGACGATCGCCCCGACGAACATGCCGACGAACGACAGCGAGGTGACGTAGGCGACCTGGTCGACCGTCAGGCCCCACAGTTTGATCAGTTTCGGTGCGGTGGTGGCGAAGCTGTTGATGTCCGCGAACTCGAAGAAGTAGGCGAAGGCGACGGCGAGCAGAGTGACTTTGTGGAACCGGGAGATCGGCAGCCTGTCCAGCCGGTTCAGCGCGTTGGAGTGTTGCATAGCGGCCCTTGTCGAAGTCGGGAGTGGATCTCTCAGGGTGGGGAATTTGGGGCTTTGGGGACGTCAGAAGCTCTCGCCGGGCCAGTAGAGGCCCATCGGGTTGGCGACGAGGAGCTTGTGCCGCTGTTCGTCGGTGACCGCGACCTGCGCCACGTGGTCGACCAGGAGTCCGTCGTCGGGCATGTGGTCGGTGAGGTTGGGGTGTGGCCAGTCGGTGCCCCACAGCACCCGGTCGGGGAACTCCGCCACGACGCGGCGGCCGAAGGGGACGACATCGGTGTAGGCGTGCTGTTCGCCGTCCAGCGCTGCGGGTCCGGTCACACTGAGGCGCTCGGGGCAGGTCACCTTCACCCACACGTCGTTGTCCTCGACGAAGCGCAGGAACCGGGTGAACTGCGGCCCGTCCACCGGCCGGCTCACATCCGGACGCCCCATGTGGTCCACCACCAGAGGGGTGGGCAACGAACCGAAGAATCCCTCCAGTTCGGGCAGGTCGGCGCTCTCGAAGTAGAGGACGATGTGCCAGCCCAGCGGGGCTACCTTCTTGGCGATCGTCCGCAGGTCGTCCTCGGGCGAGGCGTCCACCAGACGCCGTACGAAGTTGAAGCGCACTCCGCGCACGCCGGCCGCGTCGAGTGCGAGCAGTTCGCTCTCGCCGATGTCCGGGCGGACGGTCGCGATGCCGCGCGCCCTGCCGTCGGCCGCCCGGACGGCGTCGACCATGGCGCTGTTGTCGGCGCCGTGGCAGGTGGCCTGCACGATGACGTTGCGGGTGACGCCCAGGTGGTCGCGGAGCGCGAACAGGTCGTCCTTGCCGCCGTCGCAGGGCGTGTACTTGCGCTCCGGCGCGAAGGGGAACTCGGCCTGCGGGCCGAAGACATGGCAGTGGGTGTCGACGGTTCCCGGCGGCAGCCGGAACGTCGGCTCGGACGGGTTCCGGTACCAGTCCAGCCAGCCGGGGGTCTTGGGGGAGAGGGGAGTCCGGCGGGTTTCGGGGGAGAGGGTGTTCATGTGTCTCACCGGCCCTGGTGCTTCAGCAGGGCGTCCAGGCGGGGGTACACGGCGCGGGCGTTGTGCTCCTGGATCGCCGCCAGGTCGTCCGCGGGCAGCTTCGCGGCGTCCACGTAGCGGCGGGTGTCGTCGAAGTGGTGGCCGGTGCACGGGTCGATGTCGCGGACGGCGCCGATCATCTCCGAGGCGAAGAGAATGTTGCGGGCCGGGATGACGTCGTAAAGGAGGTCGGAGCCGGCCTGGTGGTAGACGCAGGTGTCGAAGTAGACGTTGCCCAGGACGTGTTCTTCGAGCGGGGGTTTCCCGAGTGCCATCGCGAGGCCCCGGAAGCGGCCCCAATGGTAGGGGACCGCGCCGCCGCCGTGCGGGATGACGAAGCGCAGGGTGGGGAAGTCCGCGAACAGGTCGCCCTGGACGAGCTGCATGAACGCCGTGGTGTCGGCGTTGAGGTAGTGGGCGCCGGTGGTGTGGAAGGCGGGGTTGACGCTCGTGCTGACGTGGATCATCGCGGGGATGTCGTACTCGACCATCTTCTCGTAGATCGGGTACCACGAACGGTCGGTGAGTGGTGGTGCGGTCCACCGGCCGCCTGAGGGGTCGGGGTTGAGGTTGACTGCGACGGCGCCCAACTCCTCGACGCAGCGGGTGAGTTCCGGAACACAGGTGGTGGGGTCGACGCCGGGGGACTGCGGGAGCATTGCGGCGGGCACGAAGCGCTCCGGGTACAACCGGCTGACCCGGAAGCAGAGTTCGTTGCAGATGGCCGCCCAGGCGGCGGAGGTGTCGAAATCGCCGATGTGGTGGGCCATGAAGGACGCGCGGGGTGAGAAGACGGTGAGGTCGATGCCGCGTTCGTCCATGAGGCGCAACTGGTTCGGCTCGATGGTCTCGCGCAGCTCGTCGTCGCTGATCCGCAGGTCCGCGCGGGCGGGCGCGGCCGACGGATCGGTGAGGGAGGCGATCTGCTTGGTGCGCCATGCCTCCAGGGCCGGCGGGGCGGTCGTGTAGTGACCGTGACAGTCGATGATCATTACGGCGTCCTTCTCGGGCTGCTGGGTGCCGTGCAGCCTGGCTCCGCCCGTACCGGCAGGCGAGAGGCCCGAACACAGAACTAACCTCCCCTTAACATTCCGGGGGTCGTCCGGTCCGTGTGGTTTACATTCGGACACGGAGCGAGGCTGAAGGGAGGTGGGCAGAGTGCAGATACTGCTGGCCGAGGACGACGACGGGGTCGCGGCAGCGCTGGTCGAGGTCCTCTACGACCACGGTCACGTCGTCCGGCGGGTCCGGCACGGCCGGGACGTCCTGACCTACCACCGCAGCGCCGACCTGCTGCTTCTCGACCTGGGCCTGCCCGACGCCGACGGCCTGGACGTGCTGCGCACCCTGCGGGCGGTGAGCGACATGTCCGTGGTGATCCTCACGGCGCGCGGCGACGAGCGCTCGGTCGTCCGCGGACTGCGGCTCGGGGCCGACGACTACCTGGTCAAGCCGGTACGGCTCGCCGAGCTGCTCGCGCGGATCGACACCGTCACCCGGCGCAGCGCGGCAAAGGACACCTCCGCTGTGCGGACGGTCCGGGTCGGTGACGTCGAGGTGGACCTCGACGCGCGCCGGGTCCGGGTCGGCGGGGCGGAGGTCGAGCTGACCGCCAAGGAGTTCGCCGTCCTCGCCGTGCTGGCAGGCCGGGCTGGGACCGCGGTCAGCCGCCAGCAGCTCCTGGACGAGGTGTGGGGCGACGCCTTCCACGCCGTGTCCCGCTCCCTCGATGTCCACCTCACCCAGCTGCGCGCCAAGCTGGGCCGCCCCGCACTGCTCACGACGATCCGCGGCTTCGGCTACCGCTTCGGGGACTGAGGGGCCGGCGTGCGTACCCGGGTGCAGGCCGCGCTGCTGGCGTTCGCCGTGCTCGCGGTGGCCGCGTTCGCCGTACCGCTGCTGCTGTTCACCGCATCCGACCGCACCCAGCAGCTGGTCCTCGCCCGCAACGCCGACCTCGACCGTTTCGCGTCCCTCATGGACCAGGCCGCACAGACCGGCGACACCTCCGCGGTCACCGCCGAGGCACGGCGCTACACCCAACTGTACGGAGAACCGCTCGTCGTCACCGACACGCGCCGCAGCCCCGTCGTCCAGACCGGCGGCATGCGAGCCTCCGACCCCGCCGTCGCCCGGCTCCTCGACGCGGCGCTGCGCAACCAGACCGCGCATCCCACGGGTCCGCTGCGCCCCTGGTCACGGGGGTATCGGATGTTCGCCGAGCCCGCCGGCACCGGGACCCGGGTCTCCGGAGCCGTCGTGCTGCGGGCCTCGGTCGGGACCGCGGCGGAGGACATCACCTGGCGCTGGGCCGCCGTCCTCGCGGGGACCGCCCTGGTCGCCGTCGCCTGCACGGTCCTCGCCCGGGCCGCGACGGGCTGGGTGGTCAGCCCGCTGCGCCGGCTCGACCGCGCGGTCGGACAACTCGCCGCGGGACTCCCGCCCGAGCAGACCCGGGCCGGCGGCCCGCCCGAACTGCGCCAGCTCGCGACCGGCTTCAACCGCATGGCGCGTACGGTCACGGCGGCCCTGGAGCAGCAGCGCAGGCTCGTCGCCGACACCTCCCACCAGATGCGCAATCCCATGGCGGCGCTACGGCTGCGTGTCGACGCCCTGCACACCCACTTGCCCGCGTCCGCCGACCGCACGTACACGGGGGTCACCACCGAACTCGACCGACTGGAGACCCTGCTCGACGACATGCTGGCCCTGGCCACCGCGGAACACCGGGCCGGGGAGCTGACCGTGACCGACGGCTCGGACGCCCACTGCGACGCGACGGCGGTCGCGGCCGCCCAGGGTCGGCTGTGGGAGCCGGTCGCCCGCCGCGCCGGCACCAGCCTCACCTTCCAGCCGGCCGCGGCCCATGTCATGGCCGCCTGCACGGACCGCGAACTCGCCCAGATCACGGACATCCTCCTGGACAACGCCATCAAGTACGCGGGCCGGGGAGCCGAGATCTCGCTGCGCTGCGGCGTCGAGGGCGCCCTCGCGGTTGTCACGGTGACGGACGACGGACCGGGCCTGGATCCGGAGGAGCTCGCCCTGGCCACCACGAGGTTCTGGCGCTCGGGTCGGCAACGACAGGGCGGGACAGCGGGTACGGGCCTGGGGTTGGCCATCGTCGAACAGTTGCTGGCGGGACGGGGCGGCAGACTGGAGCTGGCGACGGCGCGACCGCGGGGGCTTCGGGCCAGGGCGGTCATACCGCGCGCGGCGACCGACGGAGCCGACGGCCGCGTCGGTGGTGTGCGGTGAACGGCCGCGTCGGCGCTCGTCGGTCGTCGCGCGGGCGGCTCGCTCCCGCTCCCGCCTCCGCTCCCGCCGTCGGCGAGGCCACCGCCCCGTGGGATCCGCACGGTGGTCCGTCATGACCCGTCCCTGCCCCGTCGACCGCCGCACCGTTCTCCATGCCGCCCTCGGCACGGCGGCCGCCGCCGTCCTCGGGGGTGCGCTCACCGGCGACGCCTCCCGGCAGCGTCCCGGGCCGAGCGGTGTCCTGCGCTTCGCGACCGGCGAGCCCACGGCGTTCTACGAGGCTTTCGGCCACCTCCTTGCCGCCGAACTCACGGCGGCGTACCCCCGTCTGAGCTGCCGCGTCCGCACCACCGCGGGCAGCGCCATCAACATCGAACTGCTCCGCGACCGCCGCGCCGACCTCGCGCTCGTCCTCACCGACACCGCACGGGCCGCCCAGGGCAGCACCCTCTTCCCGCACCCGGTGCCCCTGCGCGCGATCGGCAGGGTGTACGAGACCTACCTCCAGTTCGTCGTCCGCGCCGACTCGCCGGTGCGTGCCGTGTCCGACCTGGCCGGACACGTCGTCTCACTCGGTGCGGCCGGATCGGGCGCGGCCGTGATCGGCGAACGGATCCTGCACGCCGCGGGTCTTTCCCCCGGCACCGACGTCCCCGTGCGCCATCTCCCGCTCGCGGACGCGGCCGACGCGATGCGGGCGGGCTCGGTCGACGCTCTGCTCGTCGCCGGCGGTGTGCCCCTGCCCACCCTCTCGGACCTCGACGAGCGTCCCGGCCTACGGTTCCTGCCGCTGGCCGGTCTGCTGCCCCGGCTCGGCGGCCCGGGCGGCCTGGCCGGCTCGGGCCTGGAAGAGGTGTCCTTGCCGCAGGGCGCGTACCGGGCGGCGGGCGGCGTCGCCACCATCGGAGTCTCCAACCTGCTGGTGTGCCGCCCCGACCTGCCCCGCGGCGTGGCCGGGGCGCTCACCCGGCTGCTGGTCCTCCGCGCGACCGCACTCGTTCCCCACAACGCCGTCGGCACCCAGTTCCTCGACGTCCGCAGCCTCATCGGCACGGGTGCGATCGCCCTGCATCCCGGGGCGGTCGCGGCGTACCGCTCGCTGCACGGCTGAGCCCCGGGCGGGTTACCCCGCTCGTGGCACGTCACCGCACGCGGCAACCGGGTTGACCGGGCACAACGTCCACGAGGTCGCCCGAGGCGCTTGTGCCGTCCGGCAGTCGTGCACCAAGAGACGCCGTGTCTCACCCCGCACAGGCGCCCCTGCCGCGCGCCCGGTCAGTAGAACGCGACTGTGTCGACTTCGTTGAGCAGGCGTTCGCCATCCAGGAGTCGGGTGGCGTTGGTGGCGAAGAGTTCGGCGATGAGGCGGTCCTCTCCGGCGCTGAGCGCGGCGGTGTGGGGGCTCACGAGCACGTTCTCGTGTTCCCAGAGCGGGCTGTGGACCGACAGGGGTTCCGTCTCGAAGACGTCGAGCGCGGCGAAGCCGACCCGGCCGCAGGCGAGGGCGTCCAGCAGGGCGGCTTCGTCGATGACGCTGCCGCGGTCGACGTTCACGACGGCTGCGCCGGGGCGGAGGGCGTCGGAGAACCGCTTGCCGAGCAGATGCTCGGTCGCCGAGGTGCCGGGGAGCGTGTTCACGACGGCGTCCACCGTCGGTGCCACGTCGACGAGACGGGAGGGATGTACGACGTCACGAACCCCCGGGACGTCGGCGTCGTGTCTGCTCGTGCCGATCACCGTCGCACCCAGCGCGTGCAGTTTCCGGGCGACGACCCGGCCGATGCCGCCGAGGCCGAGCAGAAGAGCGGTCTGCTCGTTGACCTGCTTCATCACCCAACGGCCGCTCCACTCGCGGCTTCGCTGCTGGCGGTGCAGACGGGGGAGGCCCTTGGCTCCGGCGAGCACGCCGAAGAGAGCGAACTCGGCGAGAGGTTCCCCGTGCACACCGGCAGAGGTGGTGAACCACACCCGGTCGAGTTCTTCGGCGCCAAGGCGCGCGGCCTTGACCTGGGCGCCGCCGCCGGCGGCCATCGTGTGCACCCAGCGCAGCCGCTTGTTGGAGCGGACCGCTCGTGCTAGCGCGGAGGGGGCCAGATCGGGGACGCCGTAGAGCGCGTGGGCCGAGTCGATGGCCGCCTCGTACGCGCGTTGCTGTCGTGGTGTGCGTTGCCAGGCGGGATCGCCGGCGAAGTCGACGGGCCACCGCATCGGCGGAAGGAGTGTGTGGTCGACGACGAGATCGATCCGTGGTTCCAGCACCGTGAGCCGTGCGCAGTTGTCCTCGGACAGCGGTGCGGCAACCGCCACCCGGAGCCGGCCTGCTGTGTGGCGTCGCGTGCCCATCAGGCGAGCCGGCTCCGCAGCGCCTCGACCTCGGCGTCCAGACCGGCCTCGCGGGCGACGATCTCCTTGACCGCCGTGAGCGCTTCGTCCGCGCGGTGCGGCGGGATGACGATCACGCCGTCCTCGTCGGCGGCGACGATGTCGCCGGGGTTCACCACGACACCGCCGATGGCGACCGCTTCACCGATCGTCCCCGGCCCGTTCTTGAAGGGACCGGCGGGCGTGAGTCCGCGGGCGAAGACGGGTATGCCGAGCTTCTCGATGATCGCGCGGTCACGCACGTAGCCGTCGACGACCGCACCCGCGGCGCCGAAGACCGCGAACCGCTGGGCGAGGTTGTCACCGATGATGGCGCGGCCGTCGTAGCCGAGGGCGTTGATGACGAGGATGTCGCCGGGGCGGATGTGGTCGAGCGCGGCGATCACGGCCTTGTTGTCGCCCGCGACGGTGAAGACGGGGAGCGCGGTGCCGACGGCCCTGGCCCCGTTCCAGATCGGTGCGATGCCCCCGTCGACGATGTTCAGACGGTCGAGGGCGTCGCCGAGGTTGGCGACCGAGTGCTCGCGGAACTGTTCGAGCAGTTGCGCGTCGACGCGCTCCCAGGTGTCGTGCACGCGCACGTTGTCGTGGGCCATCAAGCTCTCCTTCTGGTGGTTCGGGGGAGAAGCGGGGGTGGGCTGCCCATCGGGTGGGAAAATGCGAAAACTTTCGCGCTTTGCGAAGGTTAGCCTGCATCCATCCGCGCCGTGAGACAAGAGTCGGCGGGTGCCGTGGCGCCCTCTGTCCGCACCAGACCCTGGTGATCGCACGGGAAGCGCGCTGGAAGCACATGTTTAACGTGGGGGCAACTTCAAGCCTTGACCGACCTGGAGTGCGAATCTATTCTCATTCGAGATTCAAGTCTCAACTTGTCCCCGGCGTTGTTCAGCGGCTCCCACGGCAGACCACCACCGGGCGGGTTCGCGGGCCGGCCGCCGCAGGTGTCCGGCTCGGCCGGACCCATCGGCACATGGGGCGACCACCCGCAGCGACCACCTTCAGCGCACGACTGTTAGGACACCGTTCCCCGGAGTCCGCGACACCGAAAGTGAACGCATGACAATGTCAGATGGGCTCGACACCACGACAGACCCGCTCGACATGACTCCGGTCGATGTCGTCACCGCGAACGGCAAGGTCGTCCGCAAAGCCACCGTCGCCGGCGCGATCGGCTCCTTCGTCGAGTGGTACGACTACGGCATCTACGGCCTGCTCGCCACCTATCTCGCGATCAACATCATGGGCGAAGGGGGAGCCGGAGGCGTCTTCCTCACCAACGTCGGCTTCCTGGTCAGCTTCGCCGCCCGGCCGTTCGGCAGCTTCATCTGCGGCTACCTCGGTGACCGGCTCGGGCGCAAGAAGCTCCTGGCCGCCCTTCTGGTGCTCATCTCCGGCGCCACGGCGGCGATCGGCCTCATCCCCTCCCACGCCGCCATCGGCGTCGCCGCACCCGTCCTCCTGGTCGCGCTGCGCGTGCTCCAGGGCTTCTCGGCCGGCGGTGAGGTCGCGGGCGCCATGTCCTTCGTCGGCGAGTACGCCCCGGACGCCCGCCGCAACTTCACGATGAGCTTCATAGCGGTCGGCTCGTTCGTCGCCCTCATGTTCGGCAGCGCGTTCTCCGCCGTCCTCATCACGGCCCTCGGTGACGACGCGATGACCTCCTGGGCCTGGCGGGTCCCGTTCCTGCTCGCCGTCCCGCTCGGCTACGTCGGCTTCTACATCCGCAGCCAACTGGAGGAGACCCCGCACTTCACGGCGCTCCGCGAGCAGAACACCGTCGCGCGCAACCCGCTGAAGGAGAGCCTGACCTCGCCGCGGCATCTGAAGGCGATCGCCCTCACGATCTTCCTTCCCGCGCTCAACGGACCGGGCTACTACCTGCTGTTCGTCTACATGCCGACCTACCTGAAGACCTCACTGGGGACGCACAACTTCTCGATGCTGCGGGCGCTGACCGTCACGGCGTTCAGTCTGGTCGCCATCGTGATCTGTATCCCCCTCATGGCGAGGCTGTCGGACCGGATCGGCCGCAAACCCGTGCTCGCCCTCTCCGCCGTCGCGATGGCCGTGGTCTCCTATCCGATGTTCCTGCTCATCACCACCGGCCGGTTCGGGCTCGCGTGTATCGGTACGGTGGTTCTGGCGATCGCGTTCTCCGGTCACGCCGCGGTGATCCACACCGCGCTCGCCGAGATGTTCCCGACCAGCGTGCGCTACTCCGCCTACAGCGTCGGGTTCAGCATCTCGACGATCATCTTCGGCGGCAGTGCCCCCCTGCTGATGACCGAGCTGATCGACTCGACCGGATCCAACCTGATCCCGGCCTTCTTCTCGATCATCACGGCCGTGATCACCCTGGTCTCCATCGCGTTCCTGCGCGAGACCAAGGGCCGCCCCCTCGCAGCCAGCTGAACCGCACCAACCCCACCCCCGGGAGACACCATGGGAATCAACTCGGTAGCCGTCGTCGCCGACCTCGGAGAGAGCTTCGGCAACTACACGATCGGCGACGACGGGGCGCTCCTCGGCCTCGTCACCGCGTCGAACATCGCCTGCGGCTTCCACGCCGGTGACCCGCGCATCATGGACCGGACCGTCGCTGACTGCGTCGCTCGCGGCATCGAACTCGGCGCGCACCCCGGATACCCCGACCTCGTGGGGTTCGGCCGCCGGCTCATCGAGGCGTCGGAGGAGGAGATCCGCACCGACGTCCTCTATCAGCTCGGGGCGCTCGACGCCTTCGCGCGCGTGCACGGCGGCACGATCAGCCATGTGGCGCCCCACGGCCGCATGGGCTCGATCGCCCAGACCGACGCCAAGCACGCCCGCGCCATAACGGACGCGATCGCCGCGTACAACACCGACTACGTCGTCATCTGTCAGCGCGGCCTGCTCGCCGAGGAATCGCGCAAGCGCGGACTCGAGGTCGGTTACGTGTTCCTGGCCGACCGTGGATACGGCGACGACGGCATGCCCGTCGCGCGCTCGCACGAAGGCGGCCTCATCTACGACCCCGAGCTCATCGGCCGGCGCTCCGTCCAGGTCGTACAGGAGGGCACGGTGCGCTCCGTCAACGGCAACGTGGTGCCTCTCGGCCATGACGCCGACGTGCTCCTCCTGCACGGTGACCACCCCACCGTCCTGGCGAACGGCACCGCTCTGCGTTCCGCACTCGACGCGGCGGACGTCCGTGTCACGGGCCTGCGGGAGGTCCTGGCGGCGAAGGCGAAGGCGGAGCCGGCGCTCGCCCGTTGAGGCGACGAGCGGCGATCCAGACGATGAACACAGCGCAGTTCGTCACCATCACCGTCGAGCCCTTCGGGGACTCGGCGGTGATGGTGACCATTCCCCATCCCGACCAGGCGGTCCGCAGAACCGGGATCGTCGCCTTCCGCGACCGGTTCCTCGCGCACCGCCCCCACGGCGTGCTCGATGTCGTCTCGGGTCTGGAGTCCCTGCTCATCGAGTTCGACCCGCTCCGGACCGCGCTCCAGCATGTGGAGTACGCGGCGCGACTGCTGGCGCGGGAGGCGGCATCAGCACCGGCCCACGATCCGGGCCGGCCACGCGCGGCGCGCGAGTTCGCCGTCCCGGTCGTCTTCGACGACGAGAGCGGCCCCGATCTGGCGTCCGTCGCCGAGGAAGTGGGCCTGGCCCCTGCCGAAGTGGTCGCGGCGATCGCGGAGTCCACCTTCACGATCGCTCTGCTGGGCGCGGCGATGGCCCCGATGATGGACGGCCTCAGGGTGCCCAGACCGGTGCGCCGGCGCGCGGAGCCGCGTACGGACGTCGCCCCCGGGGCGGTCATGATCGCCGGCACCAACGCGATCATCCAGCCGTTCCCCGGCCCGACCGGCTGGCGGGTGGTGGGGTGCACGCCGCACACCATCGTCGACATCTCCCGCCCGGACCCCGTCTCGTTCGCCACCGGCGACCTCGTGCGGTTCGTCCCCGTCACGCGGGACGAGGCGGCGGCGCTGGATGCCAGCTTTCTGCTGCCGGTGGGGGTGCCCGCATGAAGACGGTGATGAAGACAGCGATGAAGAAGGTGACGCTCGACATCACCTCGACCGGGTGGATCACGACGTTCCAGGACCTCGGCCGCAGCGACACGGAACGGCGTGGTGTCCCCACCGGCGGTGCGGCGGACCAGCACTCCGCCGCCGTCGCGAACATCCTCGTGGGCAACCCCCGCGGCGCGACGCTGATCGAGAACCTCGGCGGCGAACTCGCGCTCGTCCCCGACGCCGACGTCCTGCTCGCCGTGACCGGCGCGCCCGCCGACGTCACCGTCGGCGGCTCACCGGCCGCCACCTGGTCGCCGCTCCTGGTGTCGGCGGGCCATGAGGTCCGGGTCCGGGCCGACATGGACCGGGGAACCCGCACCTATCTGGCTGTGAACGGCGCGTTCGCCGCCGAGACCCTCCTCGGCAGCGCGGCCCCGGACGCCCGGATGGGGTTCGGGCAGGTGATCGCCCCCGGGGCGAGGGTGTTGCTGGAGACGGAGTTCCGGGGCTTCCGGCGCGGGTTCTTCGACCCGCCGTTGTTCAGGCTTCCCGTCCCCGTCGCGGACTTCGGGGAGGGCCCCTGGGTCGTCGACGTCGTCGAGAGTCATGGGATCCACTCGATCCCCGGCATTCGGGAGCTGATCGAGGAGGCGACGTACGTCGTCACCGCCCGCTCCAACCACGTCGGGCTGCGGCTCGACGGGCCGGTGCTCCACCCGGAGACCGACACCGAGATCGTCTCGCACGGGGTTCCCGTCGGTGCGCTGCAGATTCCGCACGCGGACGAGCTCATCGTGCTCGGCAGGTACCGCAGCCTGACGGCGGGGTATCCGATCGTCGGGGTCGCCTCGCGGGCGTCCCTCCCGCTGCTCGGGCAGGCCGGACCGGGGCGGCAGCTGCGGTTCCGGTGGATCGACCGGGAGAGCTCGCTCCGCCTGATCGCTCGCCGCGAGGCGGAGATGCGCGGACTCGAACACGCGGTCGCGGGGGCGTTCGGCACACTCGGCTTCGTGGCGCCCTTGTCCCACGCTAGTTGAGAATATATTCTCATTTGGTGTTCGGGTATCAGATCAATCGCTCAGGGGGACAGGTGGAGGAACGGTGACGACGTTGGCCGGCAGGACCGCGCTCATCACAGGAGCCGGCAGCGGGATGGGACGCGAGACCGCACGGCTGCTCGCCCGGGACGGCGCCGCCGTCGTGCTCCTCGGCCGCAGGCAGAAGGCACTCGACGACGTCGAGGCGGCGGTCCGCGCCGACGGCGGAACCGCCCTCGCCCTCGCGGCGGACATCACCCGCCCGGACGATGTGACGCGGGTCCTCGACCGGGTGCACGCCGAACTCGGCCCGGTCGACATCCTGATCAACAACGCGGGAAGCGCGTCGTCGGTGCTCAACCCGCAGTGGCTGCCGCACGACGAGTGGCGCCAGGTCCTCGACGTGAACCTCACGGCGGTCTTCCAGCTCACCCAGGCCGTCCTGCCCGACATGCTCGACCGGGGCACCGGGACGATCGTCACCGTCTCGTCGCTCGCCGCCGTCAACCCCAACCTGCTCGGCGGCGCCGCCTACGGCGCGGCCAAGGCCGGGGTGCGCAACTTCATGACCTTCCTGCACAACACATTCCGCAACCAGGGCCTGCGGGCGATCACCGTCCTGCCCGGCGAGGCGGACACCCCCATCCTCGACAACCGGGCGCGGCCCCCGGCGCCCGAGGAACGCGCCGGAATGGTGCAACCCGAGGACGTGGCCGAGGCCATCCGCCTCGCCGTCACCCTTCCCCAGCGGGTCGTCCTCCAGGAGATCGTCGTCGCCCCGACCCGGCAGCGCGACACCTCCGCCGACCTCGAGATCAGCCGCTGGGCGGGCGCACCCGCCGACGCCGTACCGCAGGCCTGACCACCCCGCTTCCAGCACCTCGCTTCCAGGAGGAGCGCATGCCGCCCACCGTCACCACGCACCAGCCCCGGTTCGCCACCGCCGAAGCCGTCGCCCGGATCGCCGCGGCCTCCCGCCGGACACAGCAACCGCAGTCCCGAGGCGACCTCGTCTCCCTCGCGATGGGCGAGCCCGACTTCGACACGCCCCAGCAGGTCACCGAGGCGGCCGACGCGTCGCTGCGCGCCGGACGTACCCACTACTCACCGCTGCTCGGCGAACCGGCGCTGCGCGAGGCACTCGCCGAGAAGCTCACCGGCGTCGCAGGGACACCCGTTTCCGCCGCCGACGTCCTGATCACCCAGGGCGGAACCGCAGGCCTCGCCGCCTCGATCCTCGCCATCGTCGACCCCGGCGACAAGGTGGTCATCCCGGACCCCACCTACTCCCTCTACGCCGACCTGGTCAGCATGGCCGGAGGCATCGTCGTCCCCGTCCCGGTCGCCGCCGACCTGCACTGGGACCTCGACCGGCTGGCCGACGCCCTCGTCGGCGCGAAGCTCTTCGTCTTCTGCAACCCGAGCAACCCGACCGGGATCGTGCACAGCCGCGCCGAACTCGACGCGCTCGCGGACCTGCTCGACGGCACGTCCACGATTCTCATCTCCGACGAGGCGTACGCCGACCTCGACTACACCGGCCGCCCCTTCACCTCGGCGATCTCGCTCGACGGACTGCGCGACCGTACGGTCTACTGCCAGACCTTCTCCAAGAGTTACGCGATGACCGGCTGGCGCGTGGGCTACCTCTGGGGCCCAACACCCCTCATCCAGGCGTCCGCACGCATCCACAACACGTTCAACGGCTCCGTCAACACGGTCGTCCAGGACGCCGCGCTCGTAGCCGTCCAGACCTGCGACGACGACATAGCCCGGATGCGTGCAGCGTACGAGCGGCGTGGCGAGATCATGCGTACGGAACTCGCCGCGATCCCCGGCCTCACCCTCAGCGCGCCGGAAGGAGCCTTCTACCAGTTCCCGCGCTACGACCTGGACCTGCCCGCCGTGGACGTCGTCGCGGCACTGCGCGCACAGGGCGTCGCCGTCCGGCCGGGAAGCGAGTTCGGCGCCCAGGGCGAGGGGCATCTCAGGCTGTCGTACGCTGCCGGCGCGGAAGCCATCACCGAGGGCGTCCGCCGAATGGCTCTCGGCCTCGCGGCCCTTCGATGAGCAACGTCCGCACACAACGGGGGAGTCGACCCATGCGCAGTGACACGGAGCGCAACCGCAGGCACCTCATCAAGGCCGCCGCGCTCTTGTTCGAGAACTCGCCCACGCCCGTGAGCCTGGCCGAGATCGCCAGGCACGCCGAGGTGTCCACCGCGACGGCATACCGGCACTTCTCCTCCGTCGAGGAGATCCTGCACGCCTTCCGGGCCCAAGTCGGCTCCGAACTACGCGACTTCAGCGCACGGCAGACCACCCGGGGCATGGCGAGGCTCGACGCGGTCTCCCGCTACTGGGTGTCGCTCGTCCTCGAACACGGCGGCGCGATGGCACAGATGCGCTCGCACCGCGGATACATCGAGCGCCTGCGCGAGAACACCGGCTACCTCGCCCCGCAGGCCGAGGCACTCAGCGAGCCACTGCGGCAGACCACCGAGGATCTCGGCCTCGGCGACCTCGGCGACGAAGCCCTGTTTCTGTGGAACCTCCTGTTCGACCCTCGCGACATCCTCGATCTCATCAAGAGCGGACGCACCGAGGACGAGGCCGCCACCCGCCTGGTGGCCGCGCTGCGCGGCGCCCTCGTCGGGTGGTCCGCAGCGGAGCTGCAAAGGCGTGAGTGAGCAACTGTTGCCCATCCGACCTTGAGAGATGCGCATCGGACGGGAGCCCGAACGGGTTCGTGGCGGGCTGCTCCGGGTATCCGGACGGGGCCTCCTGAGCAGTCTTCGTCGGCGAGAAGGGCACTCGCTTCCGCAGCACCTCCTTCGGCCGGAAGTGGCGTCAGGCCCGCGCGGTCTCGGCCTCCCGGACGGCTTCCGCTTCCACGGCCTTCGTCACACCGGACACACCCTCTCGCCCCGTTCGGGCGCCACCCGGATGGCCGCCGGGACGACGGCGGCCATCGCGTCGGTCGAGCAGGTCCGCCTCAGGCGGGGACGCTCACTCGTTGCCGCTCCGCCTCCAGTAGCCCGTCTCGGTCGCGATCAGGGAGGATCAGACCAGCGGGCTCGCGCTGCGGCACTGGGTGAGCGCGAACGCGAGAGGAGCGTGACCGCACCCCGTGCCGCCGGTGCCGAGTACCGCTCCACGGCCTCCAGCCGTCCGGTGTGGCGCTCCGCGTCCACGGCGTGCACCGGCCTGAGAGCCTGCCCGGCGCAGGATGGCGACGATCCGGTCGACTTGCGCCTGTGACAGAGGAGGCGCGCCCTGGGCCTTGGCGGCTCCCGCCTTCCGGAGGTCCTCGAGTACGACCGGAGAGGCCGGGTGGCGCGGCCATCGTGTTCGCGAGGCGCTCTGATTGTCGGCGTGCTCTACGCTCACGGTCGTGCGTGCCGAGTGTCGAACTGACCGTGGTACATCGCTGCTGTTCTCGGCTGTCGAGGAATAGTCAAGACCTGTGGATCACGATCTTTTAGTGCGTTTGTCGCATGGGTGATCTGGTGGTCAGAGGTCGTGGATGTTGGGGCGGGAGATGGCGGCTTCGGCGAACAGTCGGCGGTAGAAGGGGCCAAGGCCGTTGGGGATGGTCAGGAACTGGAACGCCTCCTCCGCCGGCAGGAGACGGCGGTGGGCCATCTCGAAGCGTGGGACCCACGGAGCCAGACGCACCTCGGCTCGCCACATCGACCGGATCAGCACCAGCCCTTCCTGCGGACCTCGCACGCAGACGCCACGGCTGAACCCGAGGAGCCGGCAATCGAGCACCTCGGCGCAGGCTTCCTCACGGACCTCGCGGCGCATCGTGTCGACCCACTGCTCCTGTCGCTCGGGGCGACCGGCGGGCAGGCCCCACCGCTGTCTGTCTTCGCTGACCACGACAATCCGATCGCCGGCGACGCACACCGCCTCCGCGCCGTGTGGCGTACCCGACGGCGGGTCAGGAGGGGGATACCACGCAACGTGCCATTCCTGGCTGTTGATGGATGCGGTGAAGCCGACGCCATTCCCGGCGATGTCGTTCATGGTTTCGCTCCAGCAAGAGGATCAAGCGGCTGTGGGGACGGGACCTTCGCCGGGGCGTTCGACGAGGTGGCCGCGTTCGAAGCGGGCTCCGGCGCGGACGAGGGCGACGAGGTGGGGTGCGTTCACTGCTCGCCAGCGGGCCTGGGCGGACTCGACGAGCTTGAAGACCATCGCCAGTGCGGCGGCCGCGCTGCCGGCGCCCTTGGTGACCTTCGTGCGCAGGCGGACCGTGGCGAAGGTCGACTCGATGGGGTTCGTGGTCCGCAGGTGGATCCAGTGCTCGGCGGGGAAGTCGAAGAACGCCAGCAGCTCTGCTTCGTCGTCCGTGATCCGCTTCACGACCTTGGGGTACTTCGCCCCGTACTGCTTGGCGAACGTGGCGACGGCCTTGACCGCGTGGTCCTTGTCCTCGGCGTTGTAGATCTCCTGGATCGCGCGCTTGGCGGCGGGCTGGGCCGACTTCGGCAGGGCGTCCAGGGCATTCGCGGTTTTGTGAACCCAGCACCGCTGATGACGGGTTTCGGGGAAGACCTCTGCCAGGGCCTTCCAGAAGCCCAGGGCTCCGTCGCCGACCGCCAGGACGGGGGCGCGCATCCCGCGCCGGGCGGCGTCCCGCAGTAGGTTCGCCCACGACTCGGTGGACTCGCGGTAGCCGTCGGCCATTGCGATCAGTTCCTTGGTGCCGTCCGCGCGCACGCCCATCAGCACCAACACGCACGACTTCGCCTCGGCCAGACGGATGCGCAGGTGGATGCCGTCGGCCCATACGTAGGCGTAGTCCGTGGCCGACAGATCCCGTTCGCCGAACGCCTGGTGGTCGGCCTGCCACTGCGCGGTCAGCCGTGTCACGGTGGCCGACGACAGCCCGGCGTTCGAGCCGAGGAACTGCTCCAGCGCGGGCACGAAGTCACCCGAGGACAGGCCGTGAAGATAGAGCAGGGGCAGCACCTCGCTGATCTTCGGCGACTTCCGGCACCAGGGCGGCAGGATCGCCGAGGAGAACCGCTTGCGCTCGCCCGTCTGCTCGTCGATGCGTTTGTCGTTGACCCGTGGGGCCTTGACCTCGACCGCTCCCGCGGCGGTGGTGACCGACCTCGCCTGGTGGTGGCCGTTGCGGACCACTAGGCGGCGCCCGGATCCGTCCCGTTGATCGGCCAACTCGGCTATGTAGGTGTTGACTTCGGCCTCCAGCGCGGCGGCGAGCATCCGCCGGGCGCCCTCGCGGACGATCTCGTCGATCAGGGAGCCGTTCGGCGTGGTGCCATCTTCGTTGACTACGCTGAGCACGGGCGTGCCTTCCCGACCGACGGTGCAACGCCGGCCTACTCGATACCAGTCGATCGATCACTCGGGAAGGTACGCCCTTCGCGCACCAACCCAAGCCCGATCCACAGGTACTGAGCATTGCTCTCGGCTGTGTCGCCTGCTGCAGCTGATGAACCCGACAGTTGCCTCCTTCCTCAGGTACGAGCCGCTCTCGACTCGTCAGCCGAACGCGTCGGTTTCGCTCAGGACGAGTGGTCTTCGCCTGCGCTGCCATGTCCACCCATGACCGACGAAGCCGGTGCCGAGCGCGGAAGCTCGGCTCGGATCCCGGGTCGATCGCAACGTCGGATTTCAGGGGAGGTGGCGATCTCAAGTACCGCAACCGAAGCATGTGAACTGAGGTGCTTCACCACTGTGGGTTAATGCCTGTTTGTATCCCTCGGCACGCCTCTGACCAGTCGTTTTGTGTGGTTGGTCGAGAGTGAGGTCAAACGGTGACGGTGAATAGGGTCAAGAACGGCAATCGAAGCAGGTCTCAGTACGTGCTTCGCCAACTTGTCGGTTCTTGACCTGATCGGCTCGGATGCCAGAGGATCCGGTCGCTGACCCGCTGCTACCGGCGGTCACAGTCTCGCACAAGCGCCCCGTCAGGCTTCGGCCTGGCGGGGCGCTTGCTGTTTCATGCTGATCGAGTAGTGGCCGGTACGTGTCCCGCCGACGCTGATCCGCCCTTTGCCCTGAGCTGCCTGGGGCAGGGCTCACCGTCACACGAGGGGCTAGAAGTTGACTGGCTCCGACGGAGCGTTTGATGGCGTCGCAGGAAGCCTGCGAGATCGTGAAGAGTCCATGCTCCTCCTCGTCCTGCCTTCAGGGCTGCCGTGCGGCCCGTCCGTCAGGCCTGTCCAGCGCCCGGCGCGGGATGGCTCCATGTAGTCCCGCTGCGCTGGTCTCCAGCCCGCGCGGCGGGACCAGAGGCCGCGTTCTCCTGTGGGCCTCGTAGTCTCCCGGCGGTCGCCGGGCGGTGGTGGAGGGGTGTGTCGGTGCAACGGGGATCCGCACCGCTCGCGTCGGCAGACGCGGATCACCCCTCTGCCGGGTTCCTGATCTCCAGCTCCGTGCTCGCGGCCCTGCCCAACGTCGACAGGCGGCGTGGGTCCATGACCTTCGCCGCCATCAGGGTCTGGAAGGTGCCGGCCAGGGCCCACTGCCGGAAGCGGTGGTGGACCGTCTGCCAGGCGCCGTACCGGTCGGGCATGTTCCGCCAGGAACCGTCGGTGCCGAAGCGCCACATGACCTCGTCGAACTGCTTGCGAACTCTACGAACTGCTCGGCGCTGACCGGTGTCGCGGGCGCGGCGCTGTTCGGAACGGCGGCCATCGTCGGCATCACCCTCAACTCTGGCCAGAGCGGAACGTCCAACCATTAGGCATCGCATCCCAGCGCCACCACCCCGACGCCCGAGCGGACGCCGACACCCACACCCACCACCTCCGCGGCTGCGGCGCCGAATCCTTCACCCACCGATGCGGCGCCCGCCGGGCCGGCGAAGAAGACAGCGGAGAAGAAGCCCGCAAAGAAGGGCCCTCGGTAGTTCCGAGAACACACGCCAAGCCGTCCATGACCGCGGTCGATCTTCCCCGCTTGGCCGCCCCAGAGGTCGGCTCGTACTGGGCCCTGGTGGGGGAGCCCTGTGCGCCGCAGCCTGGTGGGCGGTGAGAATGCACGGACGGTGGTGGCACAGGTCCTTGAGAGAAACGGGCGTGGTGTGTCCTGACGGCAGACACTCGGACACTGTGTGGCTTGAAGAACCGGGATGAGCTTGGCCGACGGGATTCCGACGACATAAACACTGTTTGTCGGGCATACGGCTATTTCGGACCAACATGGTCCCAAGTGCCATGCATGCCGCGGAGTCGGCGGTTCGTGCCTCCGGGCACAAAAGAGCAACGACCCACCAGACCGCTTACGCTTCCGTGTGGCGTCAGCCGCATTCAGGCAGGTCGGAAGCGGTTCTGGGCGCGAAGATTACGTTTCTTTCCAGATCCGTGCCAGAGTCGGAACTTTGTCGTCAGTATGGCTGCCGAGCGCCTCGCGAAGTGGCTTTGACCTGCGGAAATCCATCAACAGAGAGGGCTGGCCAGGTCGTTCGGGGCGCTACGGGGTCGAAAACGAGCAACGGTCAAAAGACCGTGTGCCTTTTGGCGTGAACGCAAAAACTCCCGACCTGTATTTCTGCGGGTCAGGAGCCTTTCCCGGAGTGCCCCGGCAGGATTCGAACCTGCGCACACGGCTCCGGAGACAGTTCCCAGACGTTTTCGCAGGTCAGCGGGCAATCTGATGGAATGTCAGCCGCGCCGTCCCGCGTATGTCCCGCGATCTAGAAATGTCCTATTCTGACCTGCTTGCCTCGATTGTATTGTCCCGGGGATCCTCTGGACCAGCCTGCGGAGTACCCGGAAATAAATTCGACAGCCCCTGCTGTTGAGTGTCGGGCACACTGGCTGCACGGGAGGGGCGGTGCCGGACCTGAAGCTATACAACACGAAAGGCGGCGTGACGGAGGTCGCGCCGCGTCTTGCTGATGCCGAGGCCGATGTGCAGAGCATCGTCGAGGGCAACATGGAGAAGCTGCTCGGGGTCCGGTTCCTGGCCAGCGAGTACAGCACTGGCCCGGTCCACGGCGGCCGAATCGACTCTCTGGGCCTCGATGAGAACGGGGCACCGGTGGTCGTGGAGTTTACCGACCGCAGGTAGTCCTGCCCGTGATGTCCGTCTGGGACTGTGACCAGCACGTCCCAGGCTTGTTTACCGACCGTGTCCGGGACGTCTGTCATGTTCTGGAGTCGGTACGGAGGACGAGTGGCACGGCACGTGGTGATCGGGGACTTGCGGGTCCAGCAGATCGAGCGGAAGGACGGGCGGCGGTCGTGGACGATCGTGTGGCCCGAGGGGACGGTCCATGCAGAGGCGGACCGGTTCCTGCGTCTCCATGATGGTTCGGGCACACAGAGGACGTACGCCTATCTACTGGTGGACCATCTGCGGTGGCTGGAGCGGGAGTGCCTGGCCTTCGCCGCAGTCCAACTGCGGGACCTGGAACGGTACATGGGCATGGTCGGCGCCGAGGTCCGCTTACCGCTCGGCGAGCCCTGGCGGGTCGGCAAGCGTCCCTACGGCCGCTCCGCGTTGTCGACCGCGGCGGCTTGTCTGAAGGGCTTCTACCTGCAGCAGTCCTCCCTGGGCATCAACGGCGAACTCGGCAAGAAGCTCGACATGTCGCGGCTGCCGTCGCGGGTGGACCGGCGCCGTTCGTTCCTCGGGCACGTGAAGTCGTCGCTGCCCACCAACCCACTGGCGCCGAAGGGGCCGTACCGCCGACACCCGAAAATGCTCCCGGACGGCGCTCGGGAGAGGCTGCTGGAGACGGTGAACGCCGCCCGGGACCGGCTGGTTGTCACCTGGCTCGCCGACGGCGGGCTTCGCATCGGCGAGCTCTGCGGGCTGCACCTGATCGACCTGCACCTGCGCGAGAACGCGGCCTGCGGCGAGTGCCGCGCCCCTCACCTGCACGTCTGCCACCGGCCCGGTAATGCGAACCGGGCCGAGGCCAAGACCAAGCACCCCTGGCGGGTCGAACACGGCATCGTTACCGGCGGGTTGATCAAGCGGGTCAGCCCGGCGATGGTGCACACCTACTTCGAGTACGTCACCACCGAGTACCCGGACGGGGCTGGGCACGGCATGCTCCTGGTCCAGCTGCACGGCGCCGATACGGGACAGCCGTGGGCGCCGGTCGGGGCCCGGCGGATGCTCGGCCGGGCCGGGAAGCGCGCCGGACTCGGGGTCGTGAAACCTCACGCCTTCCGGCACTCGTTCACGTCCGCGGTTCTCGACGCCGCCGACGGCAACCCGTTGATCGCCCGGGACGCCGGCGGCTGGGCCTCGGCCGCGATGGTGGATGAGGTCTACGGACACGTCGACGTCCACGACCCGGTCTTCGACGCCGCCCTGCGCACGGTCTGGGGTGAGACGAAGTGACGGCGCCGTCGCTGCTGCCGCCGCAGGATGCCCGCAGGCTGCGGGACCGGCTGGAGGTGCTCACCGCGCTGATCAATGGGCCCGAGTTCGACCCGGCGCTGCGCGGCGGGGTGCTGAAGATCCCTCCGCTGCACCCGGTCTATCCGTGGAGCTGCACGGTCGTCGACTGCGCGCGGCCCCGCTGGCGGCGCTACGCGATGTGCTCGGTGCATGCCGAGCAGTGGCAGGAGGCGGAGGCGCGCGGCGTGAGCCGGGCTCAGTTCCTTGGGAGCGCGCAGCCGCTGCTGGCCACTGAGACGCCAGAGGCGATGATGTGCCGGATCTGCCCGCAGCGTCCGGCGTTCAGCCTGCAGCTGGTGCTCTGCTTCCGGCATCGCAACCGGTGGCTGAGCCACCTCAAGCGGCATCCCGGCGCGAGCGGGCGTGAGGTGGAGTTCGAGCGGTGGCTGGCCGACCAGCCGTCGCTGCCGGGCTATGGGGAGTGCCGCGCGGATGTGTGCGACGAACTGGCCGCCTCGCCGCTGGGGCTGTGTGGCGCGCACGAGCGCGGCTACATCCGGGCCGGGCGCCCGGGCGGGGCGAAGCTGCCGAAGAACTTCTTCGCCACCTACGAGCGCCGTGATCGCCCTGTCCCAGTGACCTGCGAGGACGAGGTCGCCTTCCGCGCCTGGTGCCGCGCACAGCTGCCGGTGCATCGCACCGGAACGGTCAACCTGCGCGGGCTGCGGCCCCTGCTGCGGGCGGAGCTGCAGTGGGGCATGTATGTCCACGGCCTGCAGCCCGTTGCCGTGTGGCACCTGACGTGGGTGCAGTCCCTCGCGGACGAGTGCCAGCGCCGCGACGTGGAATCCCTGGCCGGCCTGGATGCATCCGTCTTCCGCCGCGCCTACCACCAGCGCATGGTCCAGGAGATGCAACAGGCCCTGCGGAAGGTCTACTTCACCCCCTCCGACACCCGGGACGCCGGCTACATCGAGACCGAGCACTTCGGGGTGCGCTTCCCGCACCGCTCCAGCTACGTCGACCTGACCTGCATCTCCCAGCGGTGGCTGCGCGACCTCTTGTGGGACCACATCGCCGACGTGCTGCGCTCACCCACCTGCCCGCGCAGCGCCCAGCCGGTGGACTTCGTACGCCGCGCCGGCGCCGAACTGTCCGCGTTTCTCGAGGCCGAGGCGCCCGGCGGAGGCCACGACCCCACGGCGCTGCACGGCGAGCACATTCACCGCTTCGTCGCGGACCTGCGCAACCGCGAACGCCTCGGCCTGGCCTTCCGCGGCCAGGCCCGCATGGACGGCAAAAAGGCGAAGGTCACCGAGAACTCGCGTCGGCTGGTGTTCAACTACGGCAGGGCCCTGCTGCGCGGCGCGCTGGACCGCGGCAGCGCCGAGAGAATCGGCCTGGACCGCGCCTTCATCGCCGCCATGCCGGTCGGCGGCCCAGGCACGCCCCGCAGCCGCAACCCCTTCCCCGACGAAGTCGCCCGGGCGCTTGCGGACGAGGCCAACCTGCAACAGCTCGCCGGCGGCTACGACCCGCACGACCGCGGCCTGAGGGACATGTGGGAGACCATCATCGTCACCGGTCGGCGCGCCAGCGAGGTCATCCAGCTCCGCCTGGACTGCGTCGGCCGCTACGGCGGGCTGCCCCTGCTCTGGCACGACCAGACCAAGGTCGGCAACCTGAACGCGGCCGTCCGCATCCCCGACCCGCTTCTGGACCGGCTCGAAGAACGCCGCCGCAAGACCCTGTCCCGGTTTGCCGACCGGCACGCCGGCCGCCCACCCACTCCCGCCGAGCGCGCTCACTTGGCGCTGTTCCCCACCGACATCCTCAACCCCGACGGCCGCCGCGCCCTGTCCTACACGTGGTTCCACACAGGATTCCGCAGCTGGCTCGCCGACCTCGACCTCGGCGGTCACTACGTTGCCCACCAGGCCCGGCACACGCTGGCCACCCGGCTGCTGCGGCACGGCGCGACCCTGACCCACATCCGCCGCTACCTCGGCCAGGTCTCCGACCGCATGGCCGAGCACTACGTCCACCTGACCAACGCCGACCTGGACAACGTCCTCCAGCACGTCTGGGTCAGCGGGCCCGGCACCGCCCACCCCGGCGAACTCCTCACCAGCGACACCAACCCGCTCACCCGCGAACAGGCCCAGGCCCTCGCCATCGACCTCGCCCGCCGCAGCACCCCCGCCGAGGGCGGCTTCTGCACATTCCAGCCCGTCGTCGACGGCGGCGCCTGCCCCTTCAGCCTCGACTGCCACAACTGCGACAAGTTCGTTCTGTCCGGCGCCGACCTCCTCTACTGGCGGCGCAAACGCGAACAGTGGCGGCTGCTGGCCGAGGGCGCCCCCGACGACGCCACCGCCGAGTACCTCCACCGCTACTTCGAACCCACCGCCCGCGCCATCGACGGCCTGGAGAAGGCCCTGGCCGGCCTCGGTCTCCTCGACGACGCCCTCGCCCTGGACTTGCGCAAACCCCAGGACTACTTCCACCGCGTGTGGTCGACCGCTTTCCGCGCCCTCGACCTCGCCGACGCGGGCAGCGACGAGCCGGACGAGTACAGCGATACGTGCACAACCGACGACGACCCCGAAGAGGAAGCCGCATGAACACCGCTACCGTTCCCGAATGCCGCACCGCGGCGGCCCTGGCCGCCCGCCGACGCAAGTCCGAAGCCGCCCTTGAGCGCGTCCACCAGGCCATCACCCGGATCCGACGCGAGAAAGCCCAGATCAGTGTCGCCGCCGTCGCCCGCCGAGCGGACGTCTCACGCACCTTCCTCTACGACAACGCCGAGGCCAGGTCCGCGGTCGCCGCAGCGACGGCTCAGGCTGGTGAACGCCAATCCCGCATGCTTGCTGAGCAGGACGACGAGCGCGAGGCGACCTGGCGCGAACGAGCGCTGAACGCCGAGGACGCACTCAAGGCCGCCCACACCGAGATCCTCGCCCAACGCACCCGGATCGGCGAACTCCTCGGGCAGATACGTGACTTGGAAGCTGAATGGAACCAGGAAGCCGTCCAGCGGATCACCACCGAGAACACCACCCTCAAGCAGCGAGTCCGCCAGCTCACCGCCGACAACCGCACCCTCGACGAGCGGCTGAAGGCTGCCCGCTCCAACCTCCGCTTCCAAGATCGCCGCGTCGCCGACCTCGAAGCCCGTGTCGCAGACCCGGGATCAACAATGTGATCCTCTCCCGCTGACCACTCCCCAGCGCGTCTCGGCGCGGCACAAGTAAACCCAAATCGGATCTTGAAGGGTTTGCCTGCTACCCAGGGCCGGGCTTGGTGAATGCTTGTCGGCTGTGCACGAGCAACTCACGCACCGCAGGGCTGTGCGTGCTCTTCCAGATCAGGGACAGCAGGGCGGGTGTTTCCACGTCGTCGATGGTGCGGGCGATGATTCGGTCGCGATAGCTCGCGGCCATCGAGTCGCTGAGGATGGCGACGCCGAGTCCGCGAACGGCGAGGTCGGCAATGGCATCCGCGGCGCTGGCTTGCAACGCGATCGCGGGTTGGAGGCTCTGTGCGGCGCAAGCACGGTCGAATACTGAGCGCAGGCCGGTGCCGGGTGGCATGCATACGATCGGATAGGTGACCAGTTCGCGCAGAGTGACCCGCCGCTGTTTCGCCAAAGGGTGCCCGGCCGGCACCGCTGCGACGAGCCGCTCACTGATGATCGTCAGCGCCTCCAGCCCGTCGGGGGTGGCAGCTGCGGTCCCGATAAGAGCCAGGTCGACGGTGCCGGCGCGCACCCCCTCGACGAGGCGGTCGGAATTGTCCTCCAACAGTGAGATCGCCACCCCGGGATGCGCCCGGTGGAACACGGAGAGTGCGTCAAACAGCGGCGTGAGAGTGCAGCCGATGACCATCCCAACCGTGAGCTGCCCCCGGATCAGGTCGGTGACATCACCCACCGCCTGGCCAACCGCCCCAGCCGCGGCGAGCGCTGCGCGGGCGTGTTCGAGCGCAGCCTTTCCCGCGACAGTAAGGGTGGCAGTGCGCGCCGACCGGTCAAACAGCTCGGTACCGAGTTCACGTTCCAACTGGCGGATCTGAGCACTGACGCCGGACTGGCTGATGTGCACCCGCTCGGCCGCCCGGGTGAAGTTCTGTTCTTCAGCGACCGCAACGAAGTATTCCAGCTGTCTCAGCTCCATGACTGGAAATTCTAGCTTCCAGTAGACCCATCTGTTGGACTTCTGGCCAGTGGCCAACCACGCTAGGAAGCACCACAGCCCGACGTCAGGAGGAACCCATGCCGGAATACGAGAAGGCCATGCGACCCGAAGACATCACCCGCTTGTTCGTCGAACGATCCAACGCAGGTGACGCGGCCGGGATCGCCGCACTCTACGAAGAGGATGCAGTGATGGCCTACCCGCCCGGCGACCAGACGGTGGGCCGGGAAGCGATCCGTGCACTATGGGAGAAGGCGCTGGCCAACCGCCCCCGCTTCGAGCCGGAACAACCACTGCCGACGCTGGTCAGCGGCGACATCGCCCTCACCTCGACCCCACCGAAGGACGGGGCCGGCGCCCGGGCGCAGGTCGTCCGGCGCCAGCCTGACGGAAGCTGGATGCGCCTGCTCGACCAGCCCGAGTTCGTCCCACCGACCTACTAAAACCCGTCCACCGTCCCGATCGACGGGCCATCCCATGGGAAGTCCCCGGCGAGTTACAGCAACGGCCCCAACTCCCCGTCGCGGACATGTATTCTACGAGTCGTCGCAGTTCAGAGCCGGTTCACGAGCTCCTGCGGTCGGTAAAATTGAGTTCAAGCGTGGCACCGACGCCGGCGTGATCCATCAGGGCCTCTACTACATGGCGTGGCTGATGGACCACAAGGCAGAGTTCCAGCACCTGGTCCGCGACCGGCTCGGGGTCACGACCGCAGCCCAGGTGCTGTGGAGTGCGCCCAGGCTGATCTGCGTTGCCGGCGACTTCACCCGCTACGACGTGCACGCCGTACGCGAGCACCGGCGCAGCATCGACCTGGTCCGCTACCGATTCTTCGGCGAGGACCTCCTTGGTCTTGAGACCGTAGCTTCTGTCACCGGGCGGCTGCCGGCCGCGAAGCGGGTTCGCCGGCGCGCGGCCGGGCTGCCGCCTTCCTGCGGGCAGAGCGGGACGCTGGCAGAGCTGGCGGAGGGGGTCGACGAGGTCTTGCTCGGCCTCGGGGACGGCGTCAGCTGGGTGCAGCGCAAGCAATACCGCGCGTATCAGCGCCTGCGGAACTTCGCCTGCGTCTGCCCGCCGCAGAAGACCAAGCTCCTCGTCTACCTCAAGGCCGATCCGAGGGATGTTGACCTCGTTCCCGGCTTCACTCGGGATGTGACGGGGCTCGGCCACCACGGAACGGGCGACCTGGAGCTGCAGCTGCGCACCCCGAGGGATATGGAGCGCGCCCAGGAGCTGTTCCGTGCGAGCTACGCGGCAGCCTAGAAGGTTGACGGTCACCTTGCATGAGCTTTTCGCGCTCGGGTTGCGGTCGTCTTGGCGGTGCCTTTCGACTGCCTTGATCTGCCGGGCGGTCGCCTCCGAAGAGGTGAAGACCTTCCTTCCGCTCAGCTCGCCGCCCGTGGCGAAGTTGTCGCCGACGGCTGTACGCAAGGTGGTGACCGGCGTGACGACGTCCTTGCTGGAGGTGGCGTCCAGGGCGGTGGCGTAGCCGTCGGCGTCGAGGGAGACCTTCGGGAGCTTCTTCGGGTCGTCGAGGTCGATCGCGGCGACCATCTCCCACCGCTTCGTTGTGGCCTGCTGGGCAAGGACCATCACCCGGACGTACTGCTTCTTCTTGCCGCTGCGGGTGACGGCGGCGAACCACCGCTGCTGGCCGGCGCGGAAACGGGGGATGTAGACGTCGGTGGCGGCGAGGTCGTAGGACCACGGCTTGTACGGCTCGCGGTCGGCCTGGGGCAGACCCTCGTTTTCCTTGTAGTCGGCCACCGACATCGCGTAGAGCGGCCCGTCCTCGACCGTGTCCAGGAGTGCCCGGTCGCGGTGTTTGTTCGCCTCGTTGTTGATCTTCGAGTAGTGGGCGATCTGGGCCAGGGCCTCCTTCTTCGTCAAAGCCGGCAGGGCAGTCGGGGAGGGCGAAGCGCTGGGGGCGGTCTTGACCGTGGTGCTGGCGTTGCTGCTGGTGGTGCAGGCGGTGGCGGTGAGAGCGGCCGTGATGGTGGCGGCGAGCACGGCCGTGGTGCGGCGGGCGAGGGTGTGCTGGGGGATGCGGTGCTCCGGGTGCGTACGGTCAGTGGGTTCGGGTGGGGACCGCGGATGCCGCAGGCGCAGGTGGCGCGGCAGGGGGCGGGGGCCGGGTGTCGGCGGCGGTCCGCAGGTGCTTCGCGGCGTCGGCGAGATGCGTTCGGGTTTGCGCGATGCGGTCGGCGAGATGCCGGTGGCCGGTGGTCACCGCACGGGCCCGGCCGGGTGTCGGCGCTTGGTGGCTGAGGTCGGCGAGAGTGCCGAGCAGGTGGACGGCGGCACCGAGCGAGGCGAGCGCGGCACCGGCAGGCTCGGCCGCGCGGGCGAGTCCGCCGGCGAGGCGGCGCTGGGCGGCCGTGACCTGGTGGGGGTAGCGGTCGGCAGCCCGGTGGCGCACGGCGTGCTGGCCGGCCAGGTAGCCCAGCAGACGGGCCAGGTGGCGGACTTCGTCGTCCAGGAGGTCACTGAGCACCGGGTCTGCGCGGATCTGGTCGGGCAGCGGGAGCTGGTCGGCGATGGAGTTGAGCCGGTCGGCCACGTCGTGCAGCAGCATCCGCTCGTCGAGGTCGCTGGCGGCTTCAGCAGGCATCAGAGGGCTACCGCCGGGCCGCGGACGGTGTGCCCGCTGCCTGCCCGGCGGTCTCGATCAGCAAGGTCGTGCGGGTCGGCAGCACGGGCTTCGCCAAGGTCATCGGCTGGGGCCGCCGGGCGCAGCCGGGAGCGGGGGCGGGGGCGGCCCCGGCAGCGTTCCGCGGACTGTGCGGGCGCGTTGCGTGAGCGGGTCGGGATCCGGTGGCGGGTCGTAGTGCGCCCGGAGGATCTTCAGGTCGGCTTCGGCTGCCATCGCGAGGGCGGAGGAGATACGGCTGGCCGCGTCGCGCAGCAGCTTCGGCGGTGACCCGGTCTCCGCGCCGCGGTTCTGGTTCTTCCAGCGGGCGGCCAGGGCCAGGTGGTCGATGACCTCTGCGAGGAACGGCTCGACCGTGTCCAGCAGTGCGTTGAGGACGGTGCTGAACTCGGCCGGCGTGTCGGCGGCGTCCAGTGCCTCCCGGTACGGGCTCAGGTCCGGGACGGGGAGCGGCGCGGCTGTCAGTGAATGTCGGGCGCGGAAGGCTTCTGCGTCGCGATTGGCCCATCGGTGCAGGTCGTCTGTGGTGGCCGAGCCGGTCTGGTGGGCTCGGATCTGCTCCGCGGTGCGCCCGACGTTGTCGTACAGCTCGAAATCGGGGTGCTGCAGGGGTAACTCCGGAGAATCGGAAGGGGCGTTGTGGTCGCTTCGGGCGGGGCTGTCGTCACGAGCGGTGGTGCCTGCGGGGCGATGCCCGGGAGGGAGGCGCGAGTGCTTTCACGGCGCCGCTCACCGGCTGGCGAGCTCCGTGTGCGGTGCGTGGGGGCGAGGGTCTCGGCATTCTCGGCGGTGGGGTTTCGGGGACACCGCCGAGGAGGGAGGGACGGTCGCCGAGGTCGCGGAGCCAGCTCAGGAGCTTGGCCAGGTTCTTGCCGGGCCCGTAGGCGAGGTAGGTTCCGTCGGCGGTGTCACAGCCGAACCACTCGGCGATCCCGAGTCGGATCCGGGAGTTGACGCGGCCCATGTGCACGCTCTTGCCGAGTCCCTTCGCCTCCCGTGCCAACCGCTCGGCGACCGGGCCGAGTTTCCACTCGGTCGATCCGGCCAGGAAGAGGACGTCGAAGGCATCCCACGGCAGCAGACCGGGCGCATCGTATCCGTCCTGTGCCGCGTAGGCCGCCGGAACGCCCAGTTCGCGGATGCGGGCCAGCCAGGGCAGGGACTCGATCAGGGTGCCGGCTGCGTCGAACGGCTCATCCGGGGCGAGCGCCCACAGACACCGGTCAGGCCCGTACCGCTCGACGGTGCGGCTCAGCCATGCGAACCATGCCTCGGTGCCCGGCCAGTAGCGGCCTTTGCCGTCGCTGCCGAACTTCGAGTTGTCACACGCGTACAGGGCGCCCTCGGGGATGCGGCTGCCTTGCGCGGGAGTGGTCATACAGCCGATGCGTCCGGCGCTCATCGCAGCCCGGATGTCAGGCCCCGAGGGAGTGCCGAGATACAGCACCGCCAACCTCCCGCGTGGACGGAGCGCGGGTCCGCCGGCCTGTGGGAACCCGTGGGTGAGAGGGAGGGGGAGGGATGGTGCTCTGCGGACGTGTCCGGGTTCGGGTCACCGGCTCTTCGGGCGGCCCGGCCGGGTGCGAGGTGTGACCGGTTCGGGGAAGTGGCTGGACTCCCAGGAGTTGGCGGGCGAGGCGGGGTGGGGCAGCAGCCCGAGCCGGCCGAGGCGGTGGTCGATAGCCTCGACCAAAGCTGGGCGCTCCCGCCGTGGCGGGCCTCGGGCCGCTGCGAGGCACCGGGGTCGTCGGAGGGGGCCGAGTCGTAGAGGACCTCGAAGAGGCTCTGGTAGTCGGGGTGTTCGCGGGTCACGATCCAGCCCTCGGGGTCGCCGGGCGGGCGTTCGGAGGGCGGCTCCTGCGGCGGGCTGATGATCAGGTGGCTGTCGTCGGGGAGGGCCACGCGCACGATGTAGGCGCTGAGGCCGAACTCGATGTCGCACTCCAGCCCGCGCTCTCGCAGCGGCGTGGTGATGTGCGCGTGGCGGCGCCACAGTTCCTGCCACCAGGGGGTGTCCACGTTGCGATGGTCGGGAAACGGCGCGAGCGGAGCCGCGCGGCGGGCGTCTGGAGTGCTCTGCTGGTCAGCGGCCACGGTTCCGCCTGCGGGAGGCCGGCGGGCGGTGGGGCGGGGGTATCCGGCGAGCGGGGTCGGCTTGCGGCTTCGGCACCGGACTGAAATCGAGTGCGTACTCGTCGCAGACGGCGATCAGGCCATGCTCCATCTGGGCTTCGCGTTCGGCGATCTGCGCCATGAGGTCGTCGTGTTCGGCCTGGCAATGCTGGTAGTCGGCCCAGTCGGCGTCGCTGAAGTGGGCGGGGCGGTTCAGAGGACTCCTTGAAGGGGCGGGGGTTGGCGCGGGTCAGCGGTGGCGACCGCCCGGTTTGGGCGGCACCGGGCTCTGGCGGGGGGAGGGCGTGTGGAAGAAGCGGTGGAGGTCGAGGTGGTCGGTGAGTTCCTGGACTGCGTCACCGAGCGACTCCGACGCGCGCCGCAGACAGGAACGCGCCGTCGCGTGTTCGATGACCATGCGGTTGTCCCGGAAGTATCTGTCGTTCTCGCTGTGCAACCGGGGCAGTGAGAACGCGGTCTGCGCAGTCTCGGCGAAGTGCGGTACGGCCTGGCTCGACAGGGTGACCGCCGACGCCAGATGGGCGAGGACGGCGCTGCCGGCACGGTTCTGGCTGGAGGTGGTCCGGGCGAAGTCGGCAGTCAGCTGGACGACATCACGGGCGAGAGCCTGTGCGTCGGTGACGTGCTGGAGTAGCGCGGTGAAGGACGGCGAGGCCGGGACATGACCGGTGTCGTCCAGCAACTCCCACTGCTCGAACGCGCCGGAAAGTTTGCCCCTGGCGGCGTTGAGCGCGTCGATGAGGTGGAGGGTGGTGGCGCGCGGGATCAGTTCACGCTGGATATCAGGTTTCATGATCTTTTACGGTCTTTATGTTCATTCGAGCGTCGGTGTCGAAGAGCGCCAGCTCGTGACTGTGCAGAAGGTGCTGCACGATGAAAGATCGTCCGGCGACTTTCCACAGGCCGCGCCCTCGGTTGAGGTGGGCGATGGCGTCCATCTCGACGGAGGTCAGGCCGAGCAGGGAGGCCGCGGCGTGGAGTTGGTCGGTCTCCTGGCGGTAGACGATGCGGGTGGAGCAGTCGGCGAGAAGTCCCTCGGCCAGGGCGCGGCCCTGTGATCCGGCGTCGCCGGCGGTGAGCAGGTCGGACAGCCGGTGGATCACCATGAGGTTGGCGATGCCGAGGCCGCGGCTGAGTTTCCACTGGGCCTGCATCCGCTGGAGCAGTCCGACGTGCCGCATCAGCCGCCATGCCTCGTCGTACACGATCCAGCGCCGGCCGCCGTTCGGATCGGAGAGGGCGGATTCCATCCAGGCGCTCGCGCAGGTCATCGCGAGGACGAGGGCGGTGTCGTCGCCGCTGCCGCCGAGGCGGGACAGGTCGATGGTGAGCATCGGCGCGGTCGGGTCGAAGGCGACGGTGGAGGGGGCGTCGAACATGCCGGCCAGGTCGCCGTGGACCAGCCGCCGCATCGCGTGGGCCAGGTCTTGGGCGGCGTCGCCGAGTTGACCCGACATCATCTCGGCAGCCTCGTCGAGCGCCAGCGGGTTGTTGAGGGTGGCGGCGACGTCGCCGAGGAGCGGGGTGCGGCCGGTGGCCACGGCGTGGGTGACGACGGCGTCGAGGGCGACGTCCAGGGCGGTGTGCTCCATGGGCATCAGGTCCCGGCCAAGGATGGTGCGGGCCAGGGAGCCGAGCAGGAGCAGGCGTCGTTTGCGGATCTCGCCGACCCAGTCCGCCTCCGGCACGCTCGCCGGGCGTGGTGCCGCGTCCAGGGGGTTCAGGCGTCCGGGCAGTCCGGGACCGAGGGCGACGGACCGGCCGCCGAGGGCCTGTGCGACCGGTGTCCACTCGCCTTTCGGGTCGCACGGTACGTAGACGCGGTATCCGAAGGCGACCGAGCGCAGCGCGAAGGACTTGGCCAGGGCGCTCTTGCCCTGACCGATCACGCCGGCGAGCAGCAGGTTGGGGTTGGTGAGCCCCTCGACCTTGCCGTACAGCGCGAACGGGTCGAAGACGAACGATGCTTCGGCGTGGACGTCGCGGCCGATGTAGATGCCCTCGGCGCCGAGTCCGCCTTCGGCGAGGAAGGGATAGGCGCCGGCTGCGATCGCGGTGGTCATGCGGTGGGCGGGGAGCCTCAGCCGGTTCCCGCGGGCGGAGGCGGGCCCGGGGCGTCCGTTCGGCGGGTGGAGCGGGGAGGGCATCCGGTGCTCGGCGACGGTGCCCTCGATCTGGTGGGTGCTGGCTTCGGCGCGGGCTTTGGCGGTGGCCTCGGCGAGCTGGCGACGGGCGGCCTTGCGGCTGGCGCGGTCGGCGCCGTGCGGGGTGAACAAGGCAGTGGCGGAGGCGCGGCGGGCGGGCCGGTGGCTCAACGGAGGCCCTCGATTCTGCGGGTGGTGCTTATCGCGCGCAGGCCGTGGTGTGCGGGCGCAGGTCGGTGGGGGTGGTCTTGCGGCGCAGGACGTGCCCGGCGGCGAGGTGGCGCTGGCAGATCGTCAGCACGGGTGGTCCCTCGGGCAGCCGTTCTGGATGGCACGCGCTGGCCTCGGCTTCTTCCGCTGCGGTGTCGGCGGGCAGCAGGTGGAAGGCGGAGTGGACCTCGCTGGTGGCCTGCCAGAGGCGGGTGTGCGCGGTCGCCAGGTGACGGCTGGCGGCGGGGTACGGCGGGCGGGCGGTTTCGGCGAGGTGGTCCAGGAGGTGGAGCAGGGCGGTGAGGTGGGCGTGGAGCACGTCCAAGTGCAGACGGTCCGCGCGCCGGGGCGGGGCCGCGTCCGGCGCGGCAAGGGACCGCGTGTGGTGGCGGACTCCGGCGCTCGCGGCGCGGAGGTAGGGGTGCGCGTCGTCGGGGCGCAGGGGAGAGGTCAAAGGTGGTGGTCCTTCCTGCCGGTAGGCAGGGCAGTGAGGGGCGTCCCGTCGCGGGTGAACCGGAGTGCCGCCGGTCAGGACGCGCGCGGGCGCGGCGGGTTCACAGGGCGGTGCGGGCCAGCGGGAGCGCGGCAAGCGCGAAAGCGTCCGGCTGCTGGTAGTTGAGGCGACGCAGGTCGACGCCGGAGGTGACGGCGTGGGTCTCGATCTGCGCGCAGGCGGCGTCCAGGAGGGCGTCGGTCTCGGCGGTCACGGTGACCAGGCCGGTCAGCGCCACGTCCGCGTGCCCGGCGATGAGCTGGCGTTCGCGGGTTTTGACGTCGGCGTATTCGACGGAGTCTTCCTCGCTGTCGACCTGCCCCCGGCGGGCCCTCTCGTTGGCATCGGCGATGATCGCCGCCTTCTGCCGCTGGACGTCCCGCAACGCGGATTCGAGCCCCTGCGGCACGTAAATGAGGGAGAGGCTGCGGCGCACGCCGGCCGTGAACATGATCCCGTGCAGGAACCCGGCCCCCATCTCGGTCCTCGGCCAGTTCTCCACCCAGTAGGTGGCGTGCCGTGCGCTGTCGGTGGCGAGGCGGTCGTACTCCTCGAACTGGACGACGGGCCCGGCAGCGGCGGGGTCGGCCTCGGCGCGGCCGGTCTCGGACCAGTGCTGGAGCGCGGCGAGGGCTTTGGGGTCGTAGGCGGTACGGATGACGGCGGCGATCTCCCGCGCACTCAGCCAACCGGTGACCTGGAGCCCGGCGTTGCGGGCGGCCTGGGCGATGGAGGCGGTGGTCTGCTCCAGGACGGTGAACGCCCCGGGCAGCCCGCCCCCGGCCTGCGAGATCAGGCGCCGGGCGGCCTTGAGGTCGAGGGAGATGGCGAGGTAGGTCTCGTGCGGGGCGGCGGCGGGGCCGGCCGAGGCGACCAGCTCGGAGTAGATCTGTCCCGCGACCGGGGCCTGGGGCTGCCCGTTCTGTGTCCAGTGCCGGGTGAGGGTGTCGCCGCTGTCGGGGACGGTGCGCTCCAGCACCTGCACGGTGGCGATGTGCCCGGTACGGGCGATGCCCGCGAGCGCGCGCCCCCAGGCCGTGACGTTGTGGTTCTGCGTGGCGGGGTCGAGGAGAGCGAAGGCACGGCTGGTGACGCGGGCGACGGCGGTCAGCGTCTGTCGGTGTGGGTCGTGGACGGCCGCGGCGCCGTTGGCGGAATCGCCGGGGGTGACCACCTTCAGGGACGCGGCGGTACCGGGCAGGTGGAGGACGCCGTCCTGCCGGGGCCGGGTGACGGGCCGGGCGAGCCAGAGGGTCTGGCCGGTGCGGCGGCGGTGTGCGTACCGGGCGACGATCGGCGCCCAGTCGATCAGCGAGCGGCCGTGCCGGCGGATCGCGACGAGCGCACCGGCCGTGGCCCACACAGGGGCCAGGGCGACGGCGCCGAGCAGTCCGGTGGAGATCACCGTCATCAGCAGCAGCGCCAGCATGCACGTGACGAGAGCGAGTTGGGGCCAGGAGAGGCCGAGGAGGATGCCGCGGCGAGACCGGTGCGGGAACTTCACCGTGACCGGGGCGAGGAGATCAGTCAAGGAGCGGATCCTGGAAGCGCGGGTGGAACCCGGGGGCGGGAGCGAGCGTGCGCACCCCGCCCCCGGGAGTCGGTCAGAGAATCAGAGGCCGGTCGGAGGCGGCAACGAGGGGCCGCTCCCGCCGCTTGACGAGGCGCTCGGCGTTCCGGAGGACGGCGGTGCGCCCTGCGGCGGCGGGGTCGTGGTCGGCGGAGTTGACTGCCATCCGCTGCTCGGCACAGACGCGGCACTCGTGGCGAATCCGCCGGGTCCCGGGCTGCCTCCCACTCGGCCGCTGGTGGCGTCGGACACGCTGGCCGGCGCGGGCTGGACGGCCTTGTCCAGGACGGACTTGACCGCGTCGCCGCCGGGCGAGGCACCCGTTCCGCCGCTCTGCGATCCCTCCTTGCCCTCGCCGCCTCCGCCGGTCGGGTTGGCGGCGATGTCGCCGGGGAATCCTCCGCCAGCGTCTGGGCCCTGCGGTGCGGCACCCGCGCCGGCGGCGGCGCCACCGGTCCCGGCGGTCGCCGCCGCGGCGGCGGCCTTGCGGGCGGCCTTCTCCGCATGCGCCCTGGCGATCTGGGCTCCGGCACCGCCGGCACGGTGGATGGACTCCCCGTCGGTGCCGTCGGCCGCCCAGTGCACGAACTTGAAGACCGCGTACGGGCACAGCAGCACCAGAACCATGATCACGATGCCGGACATGACGTCGGCGAGGGCGGCGATGCCGTCCTTGGCCTCGGTCTTGCCCATGGCGGCGATACCGAGCACGAAGATCACGGTCATCAGCAGCTTCGAGACGACCAGGGTGGCGGTGGCTTCGATCCAGCCCTTGCGCCAGCGCCGGGCGACTTCCCAGCCGCCGCCGGCGGACGCGAACACGGCGAGGGTGACCATGACGAGGATGCCGACCTTGCGGACCATCATCACGCACCAGTAGAGGATGGCGCCGATGGCGGCGCCGAGCCCGGCGACGACCGGGACGAGCCAGCCGAGTCCGGACAGCGATGCGATCTGGTTGACCTCCACGATGCGGCGCACGGCCGACTCGATGTCCAGGTGCGCGGTCTTGAACAGGCCGTCGCTGACGGCGTCGACGACTTCGACGGCGACCGTGGTCAAGGAGATGGCGCAGAAGGCGAACAGGACCCCGCTCGCCGTGCCGGTGAACGCCTGGGTGAGGGCTTGTCCGTCACGTCGGACGGCGGCCCGCACGAGCTGTGCGCAGAAGGTCGCGACCAGCAGGACCAGGCCCAGCGGCAGCAGCGTCTCGTAGTTGTCGACGAACCACGTCGCGTTGAGGTCCACCTTCGTGGTGGTGTCGACCGCTTCGGCTGCCAGATCGGCTGCGGCGGCGGCCAGTTCGCCGGCGGACTTCGCCATCCAGTCACCGATGGCCTTGCCGGGATCCGAGGCGAAATCCACCGCGTCGCCGACGTCGCACAGCTTGTCGGCCAGGGGGTAGTCACAGAAACCCACGGGGAGTTACTCCTCCTTTCGTTCTCGGACGCGGGTCACTGGGTGACGCTCGGTGCGAGGGCGGCCAGGGTGCAGTCGTGGTTCGGGCGGCATTGGATGGCGAGGGTCACGGCCCGTTCCTCGGCCCCGCTGCCGCCCTTCTTCCAGGCGATCTGCTGTGTGCCGTTGACGGTGACGACGTAGATGTACGCCTCGGTGATTGCGGACGGGTCGTCGGCCAGCGCCTGCTTGAACGCGGAGGGGTAGTGGCCCTCGGTGACGTGGGCGGTGGCGTGCTGGTCCTGGTCGGCCATCCGCGACCACAGCACCGGATCGGGAACCTGCCCGGCAACGGAGGCCCAGTCGGCGTACTTGGTCTCCGTGGTCATCCAGGCGCGCATGCCGGCGAGCTGTTGGTCGCGGCTGGTTGCGCGGGTGTCGTAGGACCACAGCATCTGCGCTGCCGCCTTGGCGTAGGCGACCGGATCGGCGATCTGCGGCGGATTCGGGACCGACCCGGACCCGGACGACGGCTTCGGGACGGCCTCGTCGGCGGAGGACGCACTACTGCCGGCCGGGGCCGGCACGGCGGTGCCCGCAGCTTGGCGGCCGTTTCCGCTGCCGCTCACCACGGCGACGATCCCGGCGAGGGCGAGCAGAACGGCGACGGCGCAGGCGACGATCGCGATGCGCCGGTTGACCGACCAGCTCGCACAGTACGAAGACAGGGAAAAGGAGGGGAGCCGGTTTCGCATCAGTGGACCTGCGACCCCAAGCCGGAGAAGAAGGCGATGATCCCGTTCGCGGCACCCAGACCGAGGGCGGCGCCGGCGGCCACGACCGCGCCCTTCTTGCCGTTGGCCTCGGCCTGGTGACCACCGGTGTGGTGTCCCCAGGCCCACACGCCGAGGGAGACCGCGAGGGCGCCGACCACGGCGACGATCGCGAACAGGTTGATGGAGTTGACCACGTTCTTCAGCACGGAGAGGCCGGGGAGACCGCCCCCCGAGGGCGTGATGCCTGGGTCGTAGGCGAGCTGGATGACGCGGTCTGCGAGAGGGACGGACATAGGTGTGGCAGGGACTCCTTGCGTACGAAGGCCGGGCGGGGGCCGACGGGAGACGGGGGAGGCGTGAAGCGGTTGCCGCGCGCGGGAACTAGGGCGCCGTCCGGGCCGGGGACTGCCCTGCCGGCGGCAGGGCAGTGGGTCACGCTCCGGGGCGGTGGCCGGGGTGCTCTACTTCGGGATCGACGGCTTCGGCGCGGGGTTGGTCTGGTAGGGGTTCGCGCAGTTGTAGATCATGTAGCCGCGGATCTTCTTGCCGTCGGACTTCCGGGTGACGGTGCCGCGGGTGTACCAGGTCTTCTCGGCCTTCTTGTAGGCGAACTGGTCGTAGAGGACCTTGTCGTGTCGGTAGCCGATGCCCACGACCGTGGATGTCTTCGACGGGGCCTTGCGGATCTTGACCGCGCTGCAGCTGATGGTGGTCTTACCGGTGTCGTACGCCTGTGCCGTGGTGGCGGTGACCAGGCCGCCGGCGGCGACGGCCAGGCCCAGAGAGGCTGCTGCGAGGGCGCGGTGGCGGGTTATCAAGGATGCTCCGTACTGTCGGGGGGGTCTCGCTCAGAGATGGTGTGTCGTGGCGGTCTCGCCCGGCCGGTGTCAGAGGACGCGGCGGGCGGCGAGGATCGTCCAGTCCTTGATCGGAGTGATCCGGACCGGTTTGGTGGTGCGCGGTGCCTCGATCACGAGGCCCTCACCCATGTACATGCCGACGTGCTCGGGCCGGCTTGCGGTGCCGCGGCTGAAGATCAGGTCACCGGGCTCAAGGCGGGCGGGGGAGACCGCCTTGCCCTCGTTCACCTGCGTGTACGTGGTGCGGGTGAGGGGGACGCCGGCGTGGGCGTACGCCTGTTGCATCAGGCTGGAGCAGTCGCAGCGGCCCATGGGGTCGGGGCCGTGCGCGTTGGTGCAGGATCCGCCCCATTGGTAGAGCGTGCCGAGCTGCTGCATCGCCCAGATGATGGCCTTGCGCGCCTTGGGGTCGGTGTCTGCGGGGATCTTGTAGCCCTTGGGGACGCTTCCCTCGGGGATACGGCCGAACCCGGAACCGTCCTCGCTCGCAGTGCAGCCGCTCGTGTCGGACGCGGTTTGCTGGGTTTGGTCCGCGTCCTTGCCGTCGGTGGCGTTGCCGCCGCCGGGGAAGGTCTTGGCGATAGCGGCCTGCAGTGCGGTGGCCAGGTTTTCCCACTGCGCGTACGCGTTCGGCAGTGCGGACTTCTGCACTGCTTGGGCGGCCTGGGTGACGGTCATCTGCTGCCAGCCGTCCACCTTGAGCAAGTGCTGGTAGAACTGCGCGGAGGCGTAGACCGGATCGCGGATCTGCTGGGCGCTGCCCCAGCCCTGGGATGGGCGCTGCTGGAAGAGGCCGAGGGAGTCGCGGTCCCCGTAGTTGAGGTTGCGCAGCCGGCTCTCCTGCATCGCCGTGGCGAGCGCGATGATCTGGCCCTTCGTGGGGACGTCGAGCGAGAGGCCGGTGGCCACGATTGTCGCCGCGTTGGGGATCTGCTCGGCGGGCAGGTCCAGGCCCTCGACGTGCACGTCCTTGCCGGAGGCACCGTCGAGGATCTTGGCGACCCGCTCGGCGACCTGGTCGCTGTCGATGTCGCTCAGGCAGCTGCTGAGGGAGCCGCTGCTCTGCACGGCGTCGGCGGCGGAGGCCAGCATCATGCCGGCGCCGGCGATCAGGATCGGGGAGAGGAAGACGACGCCGATGCCGGCGGCGAGCGCCTTCAACCCGTGTGGACCGCTCGCCGGTCAGCGGGTTCGGGTATGGGCGGGTAGCGGGACGTCATGAACGTGTCCTTGGGGTTGCGGTGTCCGGCGTACCGCGTGCGCGAGGCGTCTCGGAAGGGCGCGGCAGCCGGGGTGGGCGATCAAAGGCGGGCCGGTGCGCGGTGAGTTGCCGCTCGCTGCGCGTGGCCGGGCCGTGAGCTAGGTGTGCCAGGGCAGGGGGTACCTCCGCGAGGTGTGGCAGAGGGTGAGCCAGCGGCGGTGTGCGCCGGGCGGTTCAAAAACAGTAGGCGAGGATCGGCGGTTGACCAAAAAGTCGGCGTGAGGTGCCGGAATCCGGCACCTCAGGAACGCACTTCTTGGCCGTCGGCGGATTCGCCTCTACAGTTTTTGGACTCCCCCCTCGCCTTCCTCGGTCCGTGGCCCTGGGCTTCTGCATGCCCACTTCCGGCCCGCGAGGACTCCCGTGCGAGACGGGTAGTTCCCTCTGCGATTCCGTACCCGAAATTGGGGTTCCTCTTTGCCTTTTTCCCTGCACCAGGGCGATGCCCTGGCCGTTCTCTCCGGCCTTCCGGACGGTTGTGTCGACTCCGTCATCACCGACCCGCCGTACAACTCCGGCGGCCGGACGGCGAAGGAGCGCACCACCCGCTCCGCGAAGCAGAAGTACACCTCCGCCGACTCCAAGAACGACCTCGCCGACTTCACCGGCGAGAACATGGACCAGAGGTCCTACGCGTTCTGGCTGACGCAGATCATGACCGAAGCCCACCGTCTCACCAAGACCGGCGGTACGGCGCTGCTGTTCACCGACTGGCGCCAGCTCCCGACGACGACGGACGCGATTCAGGCTGCCGGGTGGTTGTGGCGCGGGGTTCTGGCCTGGCACAAGCCGCAGGCCAGGCCGCAGAAGGGCCGGTTCACCCAGAACTGTGAGTTCATCGTCTGGGCCAGCAAGGGGCCGATCGACGGCTCCCGCAACCCGGTCTATCTGCCCGGCATGTACTCGGCATCGCAGCCCTCGGGCGCGCAGCGCAGGCACATCACGCAGAAGCCCGTCGAGGTGATGCGCGAGCTGGTCAAGATCAGCCCCGAGGGCGGCACAATCCTCGACTTCTGTGCCGGCTCCGGCTCCACGGGCGTGGCCGCACTGCTGGAAGGCCGGGACTTCATCGGCGTGGAGAAGACCGAGCACTACGCGTCGATCGCTGCCGAGCGGCTCACCGAGACGCTCCGCTCAACTCTCACGCGGGACGACATGGTTCTCACCGTCTGAGCCGCGTCCTTGCCCGCCGCCCAGGCGGCCCGTCCCCACGCGTAGCCGTCGGCGTGATACCGCCGGCGCACCGTGCAATCCGCTGGCGGCGCCGCGTGAGGGGCCCCGCATTTCCCTCATTCCGCGTCTTGTAGGAGGCCGAACTTCTCGATGCCCGAATCCGTAAAACCCGCCGATGGTGGAGAGTTGGAGCCGATTCGTATTTCGGATCCGCAGCTGGAGGGAATCGAGGCGAGCGTGCGGCGGCTCATGGAGCAGTCGGCGCAACAGGCCCAGCAGCTCGACCATCTCGCGTCCGACCCGTCACCGAGCGGGTCGCCGTTCGCCGCGTTCGGCATGCCGGGACTCGGCGGCCCGCCGACCGCCGCTCCACCGGAGCCCCGCCCGATCCTGGAACTGGACGGCGAGGAACGCGAGGACGAACTCGACGCCCTGTCCGACTGGGTCGACGACTTCTTCCTCCCGGTCTACGGGGCGGAGGTCACCACCGCGGCGCCCTGGTGCCTGCAGTGGCAGGAGCACGACGACGTCGTGGCCTGGCTGCATGCCCTGTGGCTCGCCTACCAGCAGCACAAGGACCCCGAAGCCGGGCTGGCCGGCATGTTCGTGTGGCACCGGGACTTCCTCACTCACGCCGTCGCGGCGATCCGCGCGCCGGGCGGCCCGCTGTCGGCCTGCATGACCTCACCCGACCGGCCCGCGCACCGACTCCTGCCCGGCCCGCAGCCGTCCGTGCGCATGGAGAGGGCCACCGCTGAGGAGGCCGCCGGGACGCCCGAGTCGTACGAGCTGGCGACATGACCGCGGGAGCGGGACAGCCCGCCTTCGGATTGAGCTTCGATCCCCGGGCGCTGACCGATCTCCTCCAGGCACCCAGCGATATCCGCGACCTCACCCTCGCCTACCTGCAGGAAGTCGTGAACGCTCAACGCTTCGGGCTGCGTCTCGACGGTGACCTGGAGGGCTTCAGGAAACTGTTCGTGGACTCGCGCAAGGACTGGCGCGTCGTCTACACCGTCCGCCCGGCGCCCGCGGGATCCCCCCTCCACAAGGAGATCCACGTCGTCGCGATCCGGCCGCGCGCGGGCAACGACGTCTACGACGAGGTCGGCCGCCGCCTGGGGATGACCCGCCGGCCGCTGAGCGCCCGCACCCACGCGGCACGCTCCCGCTCCCCGCAGCTGACCACCCGCACTCCTGCGCCCCGGCCCGCCCCGCCGCCCATCGCGGCACCGGGTCTGCCCCGTCCCGCACCCAACCCCGCGCACCATCCCACCCGCTGAACGCAACGGAACGTCGCCTATGCCCCCTGAACCCGCACTGCCCGCAGCTCGGCGAACGGTCTCCCCGCTCGACCACCACATCGAAGCCGTCACCGGCCACGACATCGACACTCTGTGGGACTTCCGCGACCGTGGCGTCCTCGACGATCCCCACGCCCATCTGGTCGCCCGGCACCGCGAGTTGGCCACGGCCCAGACCGGCGTCACCTTCTACCTGCGCCTCCTCAACCGCCTCTCCAGCGGCGAGTTCGACGTCGATGACGCCCTGTTCACACGCATCGACCGTACAGCGGAACAGCTGGAAGAGGCCGCCGACGCGCGGGACGCCGCCGCCCTGGAACCCATCGAAGCCGCAGCAGCGCCCGACGCGAAGCAGCTCTCGACGGACGACCAGGCGGCGCTGCTCGCCACCGCCGGCGGAGCCAAGCTCTACGAACACCTGCTCACCGGCCGGATGAGCGTCTCGACAGCCTCCGGCACCCGCATCCCGCACGCCAAGCTGCTCCGGCTGGAGGACACCGGTCTGGTCGTCCGGGACACGGGCCACCCCGTGCACGCCGGCCAGCCGGCCAGCCGGCCAGCCGGTCACGCTCACCGACGCCGGACGAGCCGCGCTGTTCGCCGCTCGCCGGATCCCCGCGACGCGGTCCCCGAAGGTCCCAGCTCCCCCCAGCACATCGCCGTCGGCTCCGGCGCAACGGCGTTGATCTTCACCGAAGGCCCTTATTGTCTCCCGCCGAACCGGCGTCGTTCCGGAAGACCATTCCCCAGGTCGACTTCGATCTGGACGACCTCGACGCCGACGAGGAGAAGTACCTCGACTTCTACCGCAACGTCGGCGTCCGCGAGGACATGCTCGTCCCCCTCGCCCAACACCACGACGGGCCGCACAGCTGCTGTGTTAACTGCACCTTCTCTGGCTCGTTGAGCGGGGTGAACTGAACACCAGGGAGCAGAGTTGCAGGATCTACATCGTGAGCTGATCGAGGGGCGGGCCAGTGTGCCCCGTGTCGGCTCTGTCGTCGAGCTGGAGACCGTGCATCCCCGATATGCAGTCCTCGATGCCTCCGGCGGCGTCGTCGAACCCGTCGCGGCTTATCTCCGCGAGCTCGCACTCGACGACAATCGGCCGTTGACCAGCCGAAGCTACGCGTACGACATGTTGCGTTGGTACAGGCTGCTGTGGTTCCTCGGAGTGGACTGGGAGCGGGCCACCGAGGCCGAAGTCTCCGCGCTGGTGGGCTGGCTGCGTACCGCTGAGAACCCGCAGCGAGGCCGGAGGAGCCCCGACGCTCCGCCGCCGGGCTCGGTGAACCTGCGGACCGGCAAGCGCTACCTCAAGGCCGGTTACGCGCCCGCTACGATCAACCACAACCTCACCGTGGTCAGCAGCTTCTACGCTTTCCACCAGCACCACAACCGTGGTCCGCTGGTGAATCCAGTGCCGGAATCGCGGGCGCAACGCCAGGCCCTGGCCCACCGCGCGCCGCCATGCCAGTGTTCCGACGGGCCCGTCTGCGGCAGCGCGTCCGGCAGACCGACCCGCGCGCGATCCCGGACGCGATGTGGGATGAGCTCTTCGATGCGATGGCACACACCCGGGACCGGGCGGCGATCTTGCTCTACGTCTCCAGTGGCTCTCGGGCCGGTGAGCTCCTGGGCGTCACACCCGGCGACATCGACTGGCCCGGTCAGCACATCTACGTGGTGACCAAGGGCACCGACGACCGTGAACCGGTCCCGGCCAGTCCGCAGGCCCTGGTCGTCCTGGCGGCCTACCTCGACCAGGCGGGTCTGCCGGCGGCCCACGAGCCGGTTTTCCGCACCCTCCGCGGAGCCGACAAGCCGCTGAGCTACTGGGCGATGAGGCGCGTTTTGCAGCGGGCAAACGAGAAACTCAAGACGAACTGGACTCTGCATGACCTGCGGCATACCGCCGCGAACCGGATGGCCAATGACCCTAACCTCACCCTCGCTCAAGTGCGGGTGATCATGCGGCACACCGACCTGGCGACCACCGGCCGCTACCTCAACGCCCGCGTCGAGGACCTCTTCGATGCCCTGCAGCAGCACTACAACCAGCCCCGCGTCGAGCGGAGCTTCGCACCGGGATACGACCCCGCCGAGGTCGAGGCGGTGTTCGGTGGATAGCCGCACCACGTTCGACACCTACACGGCCCGCAATCGTCGGCAGACCTTCCGCGAGGTGCCCTGCCCTCCATCGACCCCGTTCACCAGCGCCGCCCTCAAAGCGGCACCGGCCCCACGGCCGGAGAATCCGCCGGCCCCGTTCGGGGACCTCTCGCAGGCGGAGGTCGTCGATTTGTGCGGCATGGCCCTGGACATCCTGCCGGGCCAGAGCGGGTCATCAGCCGAGCAGCGCAGGGCTGGCATCCGGATGTTGTTCCATCACCTGGCAACCCTGCCGGGGACCACGTGGCAGGAACGGTGGGAAGCCAGTGGCTTCAACGACGTGAACGCTCCGTCGGTCACCGTCCTGGGGCGGCCCGAGGTCCGCTACCACAGCAGCTGCCTGGCTTCTGCGCTCAAGATGGCATTTGCCCTGCGGATCATCCAGCCGTCCGTGCCCGGGTTCAGGGCCAACACGTTCACCGACTACGCCGAGCCGTTCCGGATCATTCAGAACGACCCGCGGCTGGACGAGTTCTTCGCGATGGTCGATGCCCAGTCGCACCTGCACCTGGTGCACCGCCGGCGGGCTAAGTTCGACCTCACCTGCGCGCTCACCACGCAGGGCATCGCGCTGGAGCACCTGACGCCGTCCGCCCTGCTGCACTACGCGTTGGAGAACAAGCGGCTTGGCCTGACTCCCGGCGCCACCAACAACACCACCCGATTCGCGGCTCTGGCCGCCTGGGAGATCCTGCATCGGATGGGGCACTTCCCGCCCGGGACCGCCCCGACGCTGCGGACCTTCATCTACAACGGCCAGTCCACCGTCGAGGAACTCGTCGACCGCTATCGCATCAGGAACGCCGGCGTCCGCCAGCTACTGATCGACTACCTCATCCGGCGACGCGCGGACAGCGACTACATCACCATTGAAGCGCTCTCCCGTAATCTGGCTAGCCTGTTCTGGGCGACCGTCGAGCGCATCAACCCCAGCCAGCAGGATCTCGCGCTCAGTTCAGAGGTCTACGACCAATGGCGAGCCGAGCTCCAGTACCAGCAGCGAGACCGCACCAAGCTCCGCAAGGGCGCCGCCAGCATCCTGTTGGCCGTCCGTGGCCTGTACGTCGACCTGCACAGCTGGGCCATCACCGAACCCGAGCGGTGGGCACAGTGGGTGGCCCCCTGCCCGATCATGCCGCGCGATCTCAAGGGTTTCGGGAAACGGAGCCGGGAGATCAACCGGCGGATGGCCAACAGGACCCGAGTCCGCCAGCCGCTGCTGCCCGTGCTCGTTCAGCATGTCGAGGCGCGCTACGAGCATCTGGCCAGCCTGCTCGAAGCCGCGACACCGGTCCCCTTGGGTTCCCCTTCGTGCACCAGGGACGCAGCTACAGCCGTACCGACTCCCGGGATGACCGGCGCCGGGCAGCCGTCCTCTCCGACCCGTCTGTTCGGGTCATCGACCACGTCACCGGCGAGACCATTCACGTGACCATGGCCGAGGACGCGGCGTTCTGGGAGTGGGCGGCCGTCGAGGTCCTGCGGCACAGCGGCATTCGTGTCGAGGAGCTCTGCGAGCTGACCCACCTCAGCATCCGCCAATATCAGCGGGCCAACGGCGAGGTCATCGCGCTCCTGGTGATCGCCCCGTCCAAGAGCGATCGCGAGCGTGTCATTCCCATGTCCGCCGAGCTTTTCCACGCCGTCGCCCAGATCGTCCGCCGCCAGACGCGCAGTACACGGACCATTCCGCTGGTCAGCCGCTACGACCCCCACGAGAAGACCTGGTCAGAGCCCATGCCGTTCCTGCTGCAACGCCAGCTCGGCACCGTCCGGGGGGTCATGGCCGCCGGCACCGTCCTCAACATGCTCACCCGCACTTGCGCGGAGATCAGCGAGAGCAACCCGGCGTTCGCCACGTTCACCCCGCACGACTTCCGCAGGCTCTTCGCCACCGACATTGTTAATGGCGGTCTGCCCATCCACATCGGAGCCGCGTTGCTCGGACACCTGAATCTGCAGACCACGCAGGGTTACGTCGCGGTGTTCGGCGACGACATCGTCAAGCACTACCAGGAGTTCCTAAACCACCGCAGATCGCTCCGGCCCGAGGAGGAGTACGACGACATGACCCCCGACCAGTGGGAGGAGTTCGAGGAACACTTCGACAAGCGCAAGGTCGAACTCGGCAACTGCGCTCGCCCCTACGGATCGCCTTGCCATCATGAACACGCCTGCTTAACCGAACTGATCTTGGTCGGTACTGCTGGGGCGCAAGGCTCACCGGAAGTTACTGGAAAGAATCTTGCTGCGGCCGTGTTTTCGGGCGTGTCGTCGCCGGCGAGGGGTGTCGGAAGAAGCATGCATGGGTCGGGCCGTCAGCGGAACGGTTGGAAGAAGGCGCGGATGTCGTCGGTGAACAGGTCGGGTTCTTCCATCGCGGCGAAGTGGCCGCCGCGGTCGAACTCGGACCAGCGGACGATGTTGTGGTGTCGTTCGGCGAGTTGACGGACGGGGCGGGCCAGGTCGGCCGCGAAGACTGCCACGCCTGTCGGTGTTTCGAGCGGCTCAGTGCGTGGTGGCCGGGAGGGGTGGAAGGCTTCCCAGTAGTGGCGGGCGGATGATCCTGCGGTGGCGGTGAGCCAGTAGAGCATGACGTTGGTCAGGAGCCGGTCGCGGGTGACAGCGTCCTCGGGAACGTCGATGCAGTCGGTCCACTCCTTGAACTTCTCAACGATCCAGGCGAGCTGGCCGACCGGGGAGTCGGTGAGTGCGTAGGCCAGGGTCTGTGGCCGGGTGCCCTGGATCTTCGCGTAGCCCGACATCTCGGGCTCCGCCCTGGTCAGCAGGTCAAGCCGCGCTTGGTCGTCGTCGGTGAGTTCGGCTGCTTCGGCCGGGTCGCTGGGGCGTCAGTAGGGTGTTGAGGTGGATAGCGACGACATGGTCGGTGTCGATGGCGGCCAGTTCCCGGGTGATCGCGTGTCCCCAGTCGCCGCCTTGTGCGCCGTAGCGGTGGTAGCCCAGGCGCTGCATCAACTCGGCCCATGCCTTGGCGACGCGGTGTACGTCCCAGCCGCCGTCGTGGGTCGGCCCGGACAGCCCGTATCCCGGCATGGTGGGAATGACCAGGTGGAAGGCATCGGCCGGGTCGCCGCCGTGGGAGCGGGGGTCGGCCAGGGGACCGATGACGTCGAGGAACTCCACGATGGATCCGGGCCAGCCGTGGGTGATCAACAGCGGCAGCGCATCCTTCTTCGCGGAGCGGATGTGCAGGAAATGGATGTTGGTGTTGTCGATCTCGGTTGTGAACTGGGGTAACCGGTTCAGATGTGCCTCGTGCTCGCGCCAGTTGTAGGAGGTGCGCCAGTATTCGGCCAGCTCTTTGAGGTAGGCCAGCGGAACTCCTTGGGACCAGCCGACATCGGGCAACTCGTCCGGCCACCTGGTGGCGGCCAGACGAGCGGCCAGGTCGTCCAGGTCCGTCTGCGGGATGTCCAGGGTGAAGGAGCGGACCGCGGCATCTGCGTGCTCGGTCATTCGGTGTCCTCTCCTTCGGGCTGGCCGGCGAGTGCGCGCGCGGCTGCGGTGTCGGTTTCGTCCCAGCCCCAGTGGCCGTCACGCTGCGGCTCGGCTTGTTCATCGATCCAGCGGCTGTGCGCCTCCCACGCGGCCTGCTTGCTGGTTCCCAGGGCTGCACCAATCTGCGACCACGACGCACCGGCCCCGCGGGCGGAGCGCACGGACAACTGGCGCCCGTAGCCCGCCTTCCGCGCGATGACTTCACCCAGCGCGAGAAGCTCCAATGCCTCGCCGCGTGTCAGAGGCTCTGCGCCGGCGTCGGGCGGAGAATCCTCATCGACCGGTGACGCCAAGGCGTCGCGGGCCCGCAGCGCGTCATAGCGTGCCACCGCGGTCAGCAGCGTGAACTGGCGCTCAAGCTCATCGGGAGTAGACATGGCACCGAGTATTTCGTCAGGCCATCCTGACGTCAAGGTGGCTTGACGTAGGTGCTGGTCTTGGCGTCAGCTGCCTGGTGTGCGCCGACCGACGGATGGGTGGAAGTCGGGCATGCCGAGGCTGGTGGTGGTGTGTTTGGCGGTCATCTCACGCATCGAGGAGAGCTTGTCTTCGGCGGCGGCCAAGCTTGTCTCGATGGCGGCGACCTCGCCGAGCCATCCTTGTTCTTTTGCTTCCTTCAGGCGGTCGAGGAGGTTGTCGTGGATCTCTTCGGGACGAGGCATCTGATCTGGATCCGGCCGAAGTTGGGGGCATCTGACACAGGCGTGTTCATGGACACAGGGGCTGCCGTAGTCGCGGGTGCAGATGCCGAGCGCGACCTTCCGGAGCTCGAAGTGGCCGAGGAATTCCTGCCATTCATCTGGAGTGAGGCTGCGGTACTCCTCGCCGGGGCGCTCGGCTCTGCGACGTGCGATGAAGGCCCGGTGGTGGGCGATGACATCGTCGGAATAGATCGCCGCATAACCCATTGTGGTGTCGAGAACCTGATGGCCGCAGATCACGGCGGCGATGTGAGGAGGCAGCCCGGTGCGGATGGCATCGGTGATGAACAGCCTGCGGAAGTCGTGCGGCGTGAACGTCAGCGGCTGGTTGCTGACATCGGTGAGCGTGGCCGTAGCGAGTGCCCGGATCAGGGAGGTGCGGACGAAGCTGCGGGTGAGGGCATGATGCTCGGTCCCGTGGCGGCGCTGGAACAGGAACGGTAGGGGCGGGCTCCAGACCTGTTCGAAGACGTCGTAGGCGGACACGAGAGGCAGCGCCGCGTGCCCGGCGCGAACCCGGAAGATGACGGCGGTGAGGACTTCCCCGAGTTCCGGGGAGACCAGCAGCAGTCGTTCACGATCGGTCTTCGACGGGGCGATCTGGAGCATGGGCACGACTTCGCCGGTGGTCGGCAAGGTGTAGGCGACGAAGCTGTGGTGGGTGAGTTCGAGCAGTTCCTCGATACGGATGCCGGTGTGGCGGAGCACTTCGACGATGGCCCAGGCCCAGAAGGCGACGTCCTCCTCGTGGGTGAGGTCGCGCCGCTTGCCGGTGGCCAGGTCGCGGACGAAGACCCGGCCGGACTCGCCCGTGCGGCAGCGCGAGAACTCCGATCCGGTCGCGGTGAACAGCGCGTCGACGGGAGCGCTCTTGGCCAGGCTTAAGCGCTCTTCGGCGGCTTTGCGGTTGCGCTCGACCGCCCGCACCAGGGCGGGCAAGGCCGGCAGTTGGGTCCTGGTGCGCTGGTCCATCGCGGCTTTGCGGCGTAGTCGAACCTTCTTCTGGGAGCACTCGTTCGCCTTGATCGGGCAGGGAGCGACCCACGGTCCCCACCGTGCCGGGTCGTCCGCCGCCCAGCGCGCGATGTCCTGGTAGAAGGCGCGGACGAAGACGAGTTCGTGACGGTAGCCCGCGCGAGGCCGCGATCCTCCGCCAGGGGTCTGAACGTGCTGGAGCCGTTCCTTCCATGCCTTCGCGACCTCGGCGGGCAGCCGCAGCGATTCGATGCCCGGGTGGTGGATCTCCAGGTCGCTCCAGAACCGCTTGCAGAGGGTTCCGGCGATGGAGCGTACGGAGTTGTGGTCCAGGTCCGCCGAGCGTTCGGTGAAGTAGTCGACCAGCAGGTCGCGTACCGGCGTGCAGATGATGCCGTAGCCGTCGATGATCTGCTCGATACTTCGCTTGCCGGGCAGCACTGCGGCGCGGAGTCTAGGTGGCGCGTCGGAGGGGAGCACGCCGCTCTCGGCCAGGAGGGCGTAGAACAGTGGCCTGCCCGCGCTGCCGCGGTAATGATGCTGTTCCAGTGCGGCCACAAGCTCAAGGCAGTCGCCCACGGTGATCTCCTCGACGCGACCACCCTTGTGGAGCGCGATCCAGGTGATCCTGTTCAGAGCATCGGTCCGGATGAGGCCGGCGGGGCGAAGGGCCTCAAGGCGGGCAAAGCCGCCCGGGTCGATCGCGGCCCTCGCCTCGGCCAGCATCTTCGCTTGTCGCTGAGCCAGCAGCCAGCGGTAGGAGGGGCGGATGACCTGGCCGCAGACCATCAGCAGCACCCCGGTACTCAAGTCCCCACGGTGGTAGCCGGCCGCATGCGGCGCAAGTGCCAGCTCGGTCCAGTCCCGGCCGGCGTCATCGGCGCCGCTGGCCAGCCATCGGTCCTGCCAAGTGGCCCCCGGCTGCTGTTCGAGCCAGTCCAGGAGGCGATTCAGCCCACGCCGTCGGATGGTGTCCCGTGGGCGGCCCTGGGCCGGTGCGGTGAACAGCTCCAGGAGCCTCGCGGTGACCTCCGCCCGATTGAGCGTGGTCTGCGACCACTCCTGTGCCGCAGGCCGAGCAGGCCATGCCTCCGGACGGTTCTGATTCGGTGGTTGAGCGCGCTCTGCCGCTGACTTCGCGTCCGCGCTCTCCGTTGCGATGCTCACCTGTTGCCTCCGCCAGGGGCCGACGGGCCGAGGAGCGCTTCAAGCACTTCAGGCCGATAGCCGGGGGCGGGCGGCGCCGGCGGCTTCTCCCGTTCCGCGCGCTGACGCGCGTGATGGGCAAGGATCTGGGCGACGACCTCGTCCTGCGCGGGCGAGAGGTAAAGCTCAGTTGTGGTGATGTGAGCGTGACCGAGGACCCACTGGACGTCCGTGAGGGTCAGGTGCGGATCGCGGATCATCCTCTTGGCCGCGGAATGCCGCAGGTCATGCAGGGTCCAGTTCGAACCGAGCACGGCATTGGCCCGGTTGAAGACCATCCGGGCCGCGTCGTACTCCAGCTGGCGAAACGGACGTCGAAGCGTCCACCACAGCGGTTCGTCCGGCCCGGCAGGTACCAGCTCGCGCATCTGGTGCTGATAGAGCTTCAGCCAGACGAACGCGTCTGCCGAGGCCGGCAGGTGCTGAAGTGCCCGGCTGCCTTTACGGACCACGCCGATGAGCTGGTCTTCCGGAACGGCCAGGCTCCGGGTCGAACTGAGCAACTCGGAGGCCCGGGCGCCGGTCGAGATATAGAACGCAACCAGTGCGCGGTCCCGGTGCGACGCGAGCCCGGCAAACAATTCGTTGAACGCCTGGTCGGGGATGCTGCGTGGAATCCGGCGGGGCTCGCGCGGCTGGTATTCCGCCCGCCGGGATGGCCGACGGAACGGCTGCATCGGGTTGTGGTGCGCGTTGACGTGTTCGTCTTCGGCTGTCCTGGCCTTGGGGAACGGGTTGACCAGCGGGAGACCGTGCATCTCGCGGTGGTACTCGTAGAACGACCGGACGACCGCCCGCGCGTGCCGTCTGGTCCGGTCGGCGTAGTTCTCGCCGGGCGTCTGCTTGCCCGTGATCGGGTTGGCCGACCCCGGCCTCGGCGCGTCAGGCCGGCGTTGCCTCGGCGGTTTCTTCACGGTCTTCAGCCACAGGGCGAAGTCCCTGGCCTCCGTTCGTCCCGCACGGTCCCACGCAACGTGGATTGCAGCCAAGAACCTGAACCAGGAGAGCAGTTCATAGGCATACGAGCGCAGAGAAGCGGGGCTGTCGTCATCGGCGAGCATGTGATGGAGGAACTCGGTGACCGCGTCGACTTCGACGCCATCGCTTCCGATCAGCCGGTACGGAAGCAGCGGGTCGCCGGTCTCTTCGACTCGTCCCGTCCTCAGTACCTCCAGCGCCGCAATATCTCGTACCACCGCCGTGTGTTCTGCCATCTCTACCTCCACGAGCCGTCGTTGGCACGTGATCACAGCAGATTTGGGAGCACGAACGGGCGAGCCTCGGGACCGCTGGTCGGCACTGACCGTCACCGTCCGTCTCGCAGGCGGACCGACGGACCAACGAGGCTAGTTCGGTCAACGGGGCATCCGATGCCCGATGCTGCAGGTCAACCCGAAGATGTTGCCCAGGCTCGCGGAGATCGAGAAGGACCTGATCCTCCGCCGCAAACGAGCCGAGCAGGAGCAGTGGCTCGGCGAGATCGAGGGCATCGACCTGACCCTGACCTTCGTCCGAGCCAAGCAAGCCGACGCGGCCCGCCTCACGCGCCGAACACCCGTCGCCCTGGGCATCCCAGCCGTCCCTTCCTCGAACAGATGACGACCTGCTGAAGCGATACGGCTGACCGGCCCTGGATCACTCGTATGGCACCGCATCGAGGCATGCGCATTGGCCGCCGTGGTGCTCGGTCACGCATTGGACAGGGTGCATCGTGAAGTTGCAGGTCACGGGTCTGGTGTGCGTGGGGTTCGCGACGCCAGGCTGGCGGCAGGCGGATGACTTCGGTGAAGATCGTCGGTCATCGGGAGACTTCGCGGTTCGTCAGGACCAGCAGGGCCCTCACCAGGGCGGTTGCCCAGGCGGGGTCGGTGCGGACCTTGCCGAGGACCCGCCAGTTCTTGAGATGGGCGAAGCCGTGCTCGACCGGTGACCGGACGGCGGCCAGTGCTTTGTTGGACAGTTTCTGCGCTCGGGTCAGGGGTCGGTTGCGGTTGCGGAAGGCCGTCGCAAAGCTCCAGGAGATCGCCCAGCGGTATCCGCGGATGTTCGCGCACTGGCCGGACACGACACAGGCTGCACTGGCCTGGTGACCAGGAGGACAAGAGCGGAGTGACGAGAGATTGTCACGCTCCGATCTGTGAGAGCCGAGGGGTGGGATTCCCCTCGGCTACTCGACTGATCACCGTCGGGTCGGCGTCCGGGCCGCTGTCGTCGAGGCCGACGAAGCCCAGGTCGGCGATGGCGCCGAGTCCGGCCACCCGCAGTTTCGCGGTGAGCTGGTCGTGGCGGCAGGCGGTGATCTCCGAGGATCGTCCGGGGCTGGCCGCCGAGACCCACAGCAGGCGGCCCCGGTCGTCGGTGAGGGCGATGACGAGCAGGCCATGGCACTTGTGTTTGCTGGAGTAGTTCTTCCGGTTCGTCGTGCCGGTGCGCCGCCGGGTCCGTATCAGGGTGCCGTCCAGCAGCACCACCTCGCCACCCGTTCGGGCGATCTTCTTCAGCGCGCGGTCCAGGCGCGAGGCGCGGGCGGCGAGCAGGCCGACGGTCTCTGCGGTCGGCCCGCGGCCCCACGTACGGCAGTTCCCGGGGCCGATGGGATGGGTGGCCTCATCCGGGTGGGGAAAGCTATACGCAAGCTTGAACTGCCTCTGAGCGTAGCTGAGACGACGTTACGGGCAGGGTGACAGATGTGGTGAGGGAGAATGCCCTGGGCACGCACGTGAGCGTCAAAGCGCCTGTTCCGTCTCGCGGGTCCGGCTGTGCCCTCACATCAGTCCGGTCTGTGAGAGGCGAGTATCAGTCTGACGACCCGGGTGCGTCTACAAGTGCTTCGCTGCGGCGGACGGCTGTGATGGAGACTGCGAGGAGGACGGCTGTACCCAAGAACAGGGGCGCGTGGCCTGTTGCGCTGAGCACCAGCCCTCCTGCGACGGCCCCTACGCCAGTGCCTGCGTCGAAGGCCAGGTTCCATGCCACACTGCCGAGCTCGACCCCGGCATGTTGCGAGGCGCGGAGCATCACGACAAGGGTCGCGTTCTGGATCACGCCGAATCCTGCGCCGAAGAGGGACGCTCCTGCGATCACCACGGCAGGGGCGTGCGGAAACGCCGAGCCGCACATTCCGGCAGCGGCCACGGCGATGGCCGGCACGAGGAGGACGGGGCCGCCGAGGCGGTCGACCAGCCCTCCTGAGAACATCCGGGTCACCGTGCAGGTGACCTGGACGACGAGCAGTGCTGCGGGCGCGGTCCAGGCCGGTGCGCTCTGCAGGGCCGACGGCAGGAACGTGAAGACCACGCCGTATGCGGTGGTGCTCGCTGCTTCGATGAGGAACGGAAGCGCCAGCGGGCGCACTGCACTGCGCAGGCGGACAGGCCGTCGCCCGGTCGCGGAGTGTACCGGCGCCGCCCCGAAGGCGGCGACGAGCACTCCCGCTGCTGCGAGCGCGCCAGCGATGAACACCAGCGTGTAACCGCTTCGGTGAACCATCCACAGGCCCAAAGGGGAGCCGATGATTCCGGCGGCGCCTACGACGGCTCCGTACAGTCCCAGACCACGTCCCCACCGTGAGGTCGGTGTGAGGTCTGCGACGGCCGCGACGCCGATGACGACGACGATGCCGAACCCGCAGCCCCGCAGCAGGGACAGTGCCAGGAGCAGGGACAGGGTGTCCGACATGTTCATGGCCAGGCAGGGAAGTCCGAGCAGGACTCCTCCGAGGGCCAGGGTGGCAGACCTGCCCCACGTCCTTTGCAGGCGGGGTACCAGGGGCTGTACGGCCACGGTCGTAGTCATCAGCGCACCGGTGGTCAGGCCGGCGCCGCTGGGGCCCGCCCCGCCGCGGAGTGCGTATTCCGGTACGACCGACAGCAGCAGATAGAAGCTGGTGAACCCTCCGAAGGCGCCCAGGAGGGCGATGGGAAGTGCCCACCGCGAGGCGGTTGGAGAGGGGGCGGGAGCCGGGTGAGTCTTCAAGATCTGTTCTTCCGTCGTCAGGAACCAAGAGTCGAAACGATCCGAGATCAGGCGACAAGCAAAGGGTACTCATGCTGACATTGCGCGAGTTAATCGGAAATTCTCAGTTACGTATTGAGGTGGTGGCAGCGGGGGAGGGACTCGACAAAGAGATCCGCTGGACGCACGTGACGGAGCTTGCCGATCCCCGCCTGTATCTGAATGCCGGGGAGCTGGTCATCACCAACGGCTTGTGGTTGGAGGAGTGCTCCTCGGAGGAATACGTCAGGCAACTGCGCGAGGGCGGCGCGGTCGCTCTTGCGTTCGGGCTGAGGCACAGCGTGGCCGATGTGCCTGCGGATCTGACGGCGGCCTGCACCGACCATTGCCTGCCTCTCCTTGTGGTACCGGCCGATGTTCCCTTCACCGCCATCACCCAGTACATGGCCGACACGCACGCGGAGATCAAAAGTGCCCGCTTGCTTGAGAGCATCGAGCGGCGTGACGCGCTCATCTCCGCGGCGTCGGGAAGCGGCGGTCTTCGGCATCTGCTGACCGTCTTCAGCGCGGGCAGACATGCTCCGGTCGCTTTGGCGAACCGACTCGGAAGGCTGCTGGAGGTGGCATTCCCGGGACTGGGTCCTGCGGACGCGGAGTTGCTGTCGCAGGTCGCCCGTGACGCGGGACAGCAGTCGGAAGTCACCCTCTCCGACGGCACGGTTGTTTCCGCGCTGGGCGTCAGCAGTCGCGGCGAGCCGGAGTTCACGCTGCTGTACGGGCGCCCCTTCGCAGAGATCACCTCCATGGAGTGGGGGGAGATCAACCAGTTGACGCGCTTCGTCTCCATCAGCCTCTCCCGTCAGAAGGCCGTTGCCACCATGCGGCATCAGTTCGCCGGCGAGGTCATCGACATGGCTCTGGCGGGACCGCACCGCGCGGAGGAACTCGCTGCGCGGCTGAAATCCTTTGAGCTGAACCCGGCAGCAGACTTCGGTGTGCTCGCTCTGAGCCTGCGCAACTCTGGAACAGCGAGCCATGGGATCGGCGAGTGGGTGCGGCAGTTCTTCACCGACCGGGGTATTGCCGCGATCGTGCCCGGTGCCTGGCAGGAACACCTTGTCGTTGCTGACATGGGCAGCGACGCGGAGGAGTTTCCCCGCCTGGCCAGGAAGCTGTTCGACGAGCTGCGGGCTCGGCCGCGCATCGCCGGCCCTGCCATCGGGGTCGCCAGAGTCGTCCAGGGTCATCAGGCGTTGCGGACAGGATTGCTGCAGGCGCGGGATGCCTGCCGACGTGCCCGCAGGCGCCGCAACGGGGGCGTGGTGGTGTTCGACGGGATCCAGTCGCACGAGTTGCTGATTTCCATGCTCGACCCCGGCACCCGAGAGGAATTCACCGAGTCCGTGCTGAGTCCGGTCACCGCATACGACCATGAGAACAACTCCGATCTACTGCGAAGCCTTCGGATTTTCTTCGCCCATGACGGGCGGCTGAGTGCTGCGGCCTCGGAGCTGCACGTGCATGTGAACACCTTGCGTCATCGGCTGGAGCGGCTGGAGGAGTTGCTGGGACGCGACCTGTCCAGGATCGAGGACCGCACCGACCTGTTCCTCGCCCTGCGCATGGCCGACGCCCTGTGAGGCCCGGCCGCTGTCATGCACGGATGCTCAGCAAGTTCTCGATCAAGGCGAAGGCCCGTCCGAGCCGACCGACCGGCTGAAAGGCGGCGGGATCGATGTTGCCCTCACGGTCCATGACGGTGTCGGCGAAGTGGCAGCGTTCGACGCGGCCGATCACAACGGTGTCGCTGCCCGGCTGCAGGATGTGGACGAGCCGGCATTCCAGGCTGATCGGAGCTTCCGCCACCCTGTCGGCACGGACGATGTCCGCCGCCAGCGGGGTGACGCCGGCGACGGTGAACTCATCCACGTCTCGTGGATATTCGTTGCTGGTGGCGACCATGGCTTCGGTCAGGGCGCCCGACAAGACATTCACAACGTAATCACCGGTGGTTCTCAGATTGCGCAGCGTGTCTTTCTCCCCGCCCCCCTCCTTCTGCTCCAGAGTCAAGGAGAGCATGGGCGGAGTGGTGGACACGACAGTGCAGTAGCTGAACGGGGCCAGATTCCGCGTCCCGTCGAGCGCGATGGTGGACGTCCAGGCGATGGGACGGGGAACGATGCTTCCCAGCAGCATCGTCCGCCGTGCCTCCACGGTCATGTCTGCCGGGTTCACACTGACGGTCATGGCATTCCTCCAGAGTTGCTCCCGGCCGTGCTGCCCGCCTGGTGTGCCCATCGTCCCGCTGCCAGCGGTCCACCCTCAATGTGGGATCATCCAGCGTTCGGCCGGATGACTGGATGTTTGCCCACGGATGATGCCCGCTCTCTATGACGTCACTGCAAACAGACGCCCGTAGCCGCTGACACGAACAGGGGCCTTCGCCATACGCAGAGTGCGCCACAGCAGTACCTGGTTGGCGGTCAGGACAGCGATGCCGTGCGCGTCTTCCAGAGCGTCGATGATGCCGACAGCGCGCATACCGTTGCCGGCGATGAAGACAGCATCCGGCCGGCTGGGCATGACATGGTCGCTGATCCAGGCGAACAGTCCCTCCGGCGTGATACGGGACTGGGAGCTGGGCAGGCCGCAGGGAGCGTGGTGCACTACATCGAAGCCTTGGTCCACGAAGTACTTTAGGCCCAGCGTGTCAAGGTCGCTGTCGAACCAGGGCGGATTGACCAGCGCCAGCCTTCGCGCGCCCAGGGCCCGTAGGCCCATGACGGCGGAGGCACACGTGGAGGCGAGTGGTATGCCGCGTGTGTACGTCTCCACACGTTCGATGAACGCCGCTTCACCGTCAGCGCCGAGTTTGTAGGCCGAACTGGTGAAGCCGCAGCCGATGGCGTCGATGGGGGCAGCGGCCAGCATTTCGGCGGCCTGGTCCGCGAACGGGGGATCGGTGAACGACCGGACCGGGCCGTGGGGGATCGTGGGATCCATCAGGCCGCCGGCGCGCATGGCCGCGAAATGCATGCGAGCGGCGTGCAGGCCGACACCGGACGGCAGCATGGCGCCTATCTCGGATTCGGGCCCGACATCGGCATGGGGGGCGATGACACCGATGCGGGCGACGGGCTGCCAGCCGTCGTCTCGCCAGTGAGGAGAGGACATGGCGGCTACTGCCTCTTTTCAGATGTCCGGGTACGGCCGGAAACGGCCGGGGCTTCGTCCAACAGGGAGCCTGAACCGGGCGTTTCGTCACCGGCAAACATGCCCGGATGCTTCTGGCGCAGCAAGGCAAGAAGCCAGTCGTAGGGAAGGTCGTCGAACTCTCCGTACTCGCGGAGGACCTCCATGGTCTGGCCGGCGCGGTTGAAAGGGTGGTGATAGCTGTCCCGGTCCGGTTCGAATTCCAGGGTGTCCATGCCATAGAGAGTGCATAGTGCCTTGTTGAACACTGGAGTGGTCTTGATCCAGCGGCCGCCCAGGTAGATGGCGTTGAAGAGATGGATGAAGACGTCGCCGCCCACCATGCGGCGCATCCGTTCGGAGGCCAGATGGTTGCGCACCTGAGTGACGACGATCCTGCTGGGGATACCGACGGCACGCGTCACAGCCGCGTACAGCACGGACTTCTGGACGCAGAAACCCTGCCCGGCCTCGATTACGGCGCTGGCGCGCAGGCCGGCCGGGCTCATGTCGGCGCCGTAGACCTCGTAGAAGATGCCGTCCCGGACGGCGTAGTAGAGGGCTCTGGCCCTCTCGTGGGGGTCGGAGCCCGTCCCAGCTGTCACGCTGGCGACATACTCCTGCAGGGAGGGGGTTTCGTAGTCGAGGAATGCCGTCGGGCGGAGCCAAGGGGGCATGGTGGAGGACATGGCAGTGCTCCGTTCACAGTCCGAGCATGGTCGCGATCCGGTTCTTCTGGATGTCGCTGGTGCCGGAGTAGATCAGGCCGGGCACGGCATCGCGCAGCTGCTGCTCGATGCCGTATTCGCTGGTGTAGCCGTATCCGCCATGGATCTGCAGCGCTGCACTCGCGCTGTGCATGTTGGCGGTACTCGCCAGGAGTTTTCCGATGGCCACGTCGGTGGTGGTGTCCCGGCCGAGCTGGACCTTGCGGGCTGTCTCGTACAGCCATAGCCGTGCCGTCTCCAGCCGGACCTTCATATCGACGATCCGGTGCGAGACAGCCTGATGGCTGCTGATGGGACCGCCGGCCTGCCGCCGCGTGCGGGCATACTCGATGGTGCGTTCCAGGCGGTGCTGCATCTCACCGACGTTGATGATGAAGGAGCAGAGGATCTCCCGCTTCATGACGTAGTCGAAGATCCAGAATCCCGAACCGGGCCGGCCGATGACGTTGCTCGCCGGTATGCGGCAGTCTTCGAAGTGCAACTCGCAGAAGGGAGAGGTCCGCAGGCCCATTTTGCTGATCTTGCGCCCAATGGTGAGACCGCGTGTGTCGCGTTCCACGAGGATGGCGGTGATCGCGCCGACGCTGGGAGTGGCGCCGGTTCGTGCGTAGACGGTGATCAGGTCGGCCACTGGGCCGTTGGTGACGAAGGTCTTGCTGCCGTTGAGTACGTAGGAATCGCCGTCCTGGCGGGCCGTGGTCCTCATGTTGAGGGCGTCGGAGCCACTTTCGGGCTCTGTGATGGCATGGGCGGTGATGGCTTCGCCCGAAGCGATGCGTGGCAGGTAACGCCTCTTCAGTTCCTCGTGCCCAAACCGCTGCAGCGGAACGCCGGCAGCCACGATCTGGGTGGAGGCCGAAAAGCTCAGCCCGGCGTCCCGGCAGCCGTATCCGAGCCCCTCCAGTACGAACATCGTGGTCAGCAAGTCCTGACCGAGACCACCGTACGGCTCCTCGACCGGCAAGCCGAACAAGCCGGCGCCGGCGAGCAGCTTCCACTGCTCGGCCGGGAAAGTCTCCAGCTGGTCGCGCGAGGCGTGGCCATCGCTGAGCGTGTCACCGAGACCCTCGATCAGGGCTCGTAGCTCTTCCTGGTCTTTGGTCCAAGGGGTCATGCATACGTCCTTCGGTGCCGGTGCCAGCGTTGAGTGGCGCTTTAAAGGGGGCCCGGGTTCCCCGCACGGTGCACAGGGCGGGGAACCCGGCGCACGAATCGTTCAGTACGCGGAAAAGCCGCTGTCGGTAAGCGAGTGGCGCTCGTCCCCGTGAATCGGCGGGTTGAAGACGCTGATCAGACGCATGTCTGTGCCCGGGTCGGCGATCAGGTAGTGCGGGTCGTGGTCGTTGAGGGCATACATCACGCCCGGCCTGAGCTTGGCGCTGGTGCTTCCGTCGGCGCTCAAGACCTCACCGCTGCCGGAGATGCAGTAGCAGGCTTCGAGGTGGTTGCGGTATTCAAGTGCGGACTTGGTGCCGGCACGCACCAGTGTTTCGGCGAAGGCGAAGCCCATCCCGTCCGAGGCGAGGAGGAGCCGGTGGCTCAGACCGTTGCCCCAGTTGACGGTGGTGGAGTCTTCCTTGGTGCGGATGATCATGAGTGCCTTCCCGCGGACTTCTCGCGTTCGATGAGGGCTGTCATGGAGGAGATGGTGCGGAAGTCGTCGAGCGTCACGTCGGCGTTGCTCAGTGCGATGTCGTAGCGCTGGTCGAGCCAGGCCATCAGACGCAGGACTCCGAGGCTGTCGATGACACCGTTGTGCAGCACGTCGAGATCGTCGGTGATCTGTTCCAACGGAACGTCGGGCGCGTAGACGGTGCGAAGGTGCGTCCTCAGCTCGTCACAAAGGGACATGGGGTGCCTCTTCCTTGACTTGGGCACGGATGGCTTGCCGGTCGGCCTTGCCTGTGGGCGTGCTCGGCAGCGGGTGATCGGTGATGTCGAACTGCTTCGGGATCGCAGTGCGTGCCAACCGGTCCGCGCAGTGCTGCCGCAACTGGAGGCTGTTGAGGTCGGTGCCCTGGCCGCGGCGGACTGTGGCGTGGAGCTGGTGTCCGGCCAGATCGTCGGGTATCGCTACGACCACGGCGTCCGTGACATCGGGGTGGCGCAGAAGTACCTGTTCGATCTCCTGCAGGTTGGTCCTTACCCCGCGGACCTTAACGTGGAAGGCGTTACGCCCTTCGAGGACGACTGTGCCGTCGCGGAGGCGGCGCACGACATCCCCGGTCCGGTAGTAAGGAGTCGTGCTGTCGCCGCTGTGGCCAGTTGCAGCGGCCGCAACCGAACCGACGTACACAAAGCGCCCAGCGTCGTGCGCCGGGTCGAGGTACCCGGATGCCTGGAACGGTGTGCGTACGAGCAGTTCGCCGCTGCCCTCCGCCGCGATCGCAGCATCGCCATGGTCCAGGACCAGCGCGTCCACTCCGGGAAGGGGCCGCCCGATGGGCAGCGGCAACCCGCTCGTGAGGTCCGTCTGGCTGACCAGGTGGTGGAAACTGTCGTTCGTTTCCGTGCACCCGTAGACGTTGTGCAAACTGGCCCCAGGGAACGCTTCTGCGACCTGGGCCGCCAATCGCGGCGCAATGACATCGCCGGTGAAGATCAGATGCCGGGGAGCCTCCGGGAACGGCGCCCCGACCGCCGCGGTGATCAGCCGGTACAGCAAGGGCACGCCCTGAATGACGTCAGCGCGCTCGGCGACGCTGGCCAAGTACCGGCCGTCCGTCGCACGATCCGGATCCACCAGCAGGACGGTCGCACCGGCGTTCAGCACCGCCCACACCTCCAGAAGCGCCAGATCGAAATTCAGCGGCGCGTAGTTGAGCACCCGGGTATCGGGTCGGATGGCGAAAGTTCTTGTCGCCCACCGGGTGAAACGGTCGACCGCTTCGTGGCGGATCGGAACGGCCTTGGGGGAGCCAGTGGTTCCAGAAGTCATCAACACCAGCGATGCGCCACACACACGCGACTGGTCCGACGACGACATGCTCCTGCTGGCAGCATGCGGAACGGACTCAACGACCAGCTCGCCGGCCGACCGCCCAGCCCACACCACATCGTTGCCACCGGCATCCTGGGCCAAGCCCAGCAATGCCTGCCGACCCAGATCAGACGACAGCACCAGCGTCGTCATACCCTGGGCATGGGCGGCAAGGAGGAGGGCGATGGTCTGCGGTGTCCTGACCGCCGGAACGCACACCAAACCGCTGGCCGACAGCCGCTTGCGCAAGGCCGCTCTTGCCGCTGTCACCAGCAGAAGGAGTTCCCCGTAACTCGTGGCCTCTCCTCGCCATTCCAAGGCTGTTCGCTCAGGAGCACGCACCGCATGCTCAAAGAAACGAGACAACACGTTCGGAGACGGCATGAGAAAATCCCCTGTCGGGATAGTCAGACGCTGACTTCGCGAAGTAGTTCAGGAGCAGACGCTCAGGAGGCCGGGAAAAGCCCCGGCTCCGTGTCAGGCTTCCTCAGCGGTCGAGATGCGAGTACCTCGTCTCCGCGTGCACGTTCTGCAACCTGACGACAGGACAGAAAATCGACGTCACCGCAGGACTTGCCGTATTCGATGAGGGAACGGAGGGCTTCGACCCGGCCTGGACGACCCGTGAGGAAGGGATGGCTGGTCAACATGAAAAGGCACTGGTGACGGCGCATGGCGTCCAACTCGTGCTTCCACATGGACAGTACGTTGAGCGGGTTCTCCATCACCGTGCCAATCTGCGGAGCCGGCAAGAACGCATACTGCTCCCAGTCGTCCAGCGACCAGTGCGGGGGCAGCTCCACGATCTCGCCCTTGTCGGTGGGCACGCGATACGGCCGGTCGTCGTTCATCATCGACGAGTCGTACAACAGCCCATACTCCGCGACCAGCGAGGCTGTCCGCCAGCTGGCCTCCCACAGACCCGCACGGTGGCCGTAGACCGGAACCCCGATGTCCTTGAACACCTCCAGCGCCCGCTCGAAGTCGCGGCGCTCCTCATCGGCTGTCATCGATGACGCCGGGACGTGACTGTACGAGTGATGCGCGATCTCGTGCCCCGCCTCAGCGACCGTCTCCACCAACCCCGGCCGGCGCTCGGCGACCCACCCCGGAAAATAGAACGTGGCGGGAACTTCCAGCTCTTCGAGAATGGCGAGGATACGAGGAACACCGACATCGGGGCCGAAAGCCTGGTGAGTCATCGCCATCGCGTGATCAGCATATCCCTCCCCCATCGAAAGGACGCCGGTTTCCGCGTCGACGTCGAATGTGAGTGTCACGACGGAGTGCTTTCCTTCACTTAACCAGCTCTGCGTCATGCCGATGAACCTAGGTGGCAGTCGACGGCTCACACAATGGATGCACCTACATCCCTGTAGGATGCACGTTGTGCATCCTGACAGTGGAGGCTCTCGCTGCCTCTCTGCAATCCCTGGTAGCAGCCGTATGAGTTGTTGGCTGTGAAACCTGAATCAGGCACCCTCTACTCGCAGGAGAAAGTGCCGTCCACCCGGTTTGGTCGTGCAGACTGTACATGCGGAGAAGCTGAGAGGAGACGATCAGGGAGCTCTTTCCAACACCGCCCACGGCTGCTGACGTTGATGACCCCGGCTGAGACGAGCGGCGGTGCCAAGAGGGCATAGACCCCGTACCCGCCTTGGCCATTCAGTGAGACCCATGCTTCGTGAAATGCGCAGGTGAGGTGGGCTGCTGTGCGGGCGAGCTGCTGTGCTCGCGCTGGCCGGTGGCGGTTGTCTATGGTGAAGCTCGTCTGCCCCTGTCGGCTGAGGCGGTTCGCGGGTTCCGCTGCGCTCGTCTCGGGACCGCTCCTACGATCCGTGACCGGGGCGGTACGCGGTGAGATCGCGGGAGGGCGCAGGGTATGGGAGACCTGGAGCGGATCATCGCTTGCCGGAGTGAAGTGGACGTGCTCGCCGAGGAGTTGGTCAAGCAGCTGCAGGAGGTCCAGGTCGAGCAGGAGGAACTGCTGGTCGCCGAGCGGGTCCTCCGGCTGGCAGGACAGGACCGGGCCGAAGCGGAAATTGCCGTGGTCGCCTCCCTTGCGTCCGCCCGGGCGGCGGGGCAAGCGGTCCTGCTGATCCCGCGCCGCGGCGAGGATGTCGGCGAGGCCGCGCTGCCCGGCGATTACCGCAAGATCCCGGCGATCGCTTCGTTCGCGGTGGGCGCTTCCCTCATGGGAGACCACCGTAGTGTCCGAAGTCTTCTTGACGGTTGATCGCCGTCCTCTGGCAATGGTTCTTGCCGCCAACCTCGTGTCGACCGCAGTCTGCTGAACGCGGCATTCGGGATCTGCGCACTCACGGGGGTGCTGGTCTATGGGATGGTGGGCAGCCGCTTTCGGCGGTGGCCAGTGTTCACGATCGCGTTTCTCATCGGGGGCCTGCCGCGCTTCGTGGGGGCCGCCTTCACCGACAGCTTCGCGCCGCTGGCCGTGATCATGGCAGTTGAGGGTCTCGCCTTCGGAGTGCTCAACCCCATCATGGCCACAGTGACGTATGAGGCGGTGCCGGAGGAGCTGCGCAGCCGGGTGCTGAGCGCGACGACAGCCTCGGTCCAACTGGTTACTCCGCTGGGCGGACTGGCCCCAGGTCTCCTCGTGGATTCGGCCGGTTTGTCTACCACGCTGCTAGGGCCCTTCTGATGGCTCTTGGACGATGTCGCGAAGCCAGATGACGATCGCGGTGACGGTCAGGGTGCCGTTGAAGATGTAGTCGCGCTTGT
>NZ_JBICZJ010000033.1:0-77730 GCF_043201895.1 Streptomyces sp. NPDC048254 | reverse complement strand
AGTCCGTGAGCTCGTGTCGCCGCACCATACGGGCGTCCTGCCCGGCCAACCACGAGATCCACCCACCCAACCAAGAGCCATCAGAAACGGCCTAGGCCTCTTCGGTGAGCTCCGGCAGCCAGCTTCCGTGGAAACCGGCCGGGACGGCGTACGGCAGCTCCACCACCGCCTGGACGGAAAGTTCCCGCGCGTCGAGGACGAGCAGTTCGCCGGCCTCGCCGTCGTCGTTCGAGACGAGCGACAGCAGCCAGCCCTCGTCCTCGCTCCGGCCGTCCGCCGCCGGGACGAACACCGCCTCGCCCGCGTACCGGGCGCCGGGCGTCGCGTGCAGCTCGCTGCCCCCGCCCGTCAGGTCGTGCTTGGCGATGCCCTCGCCCGACACGGTGTACAGGTAGCGGTTCGCGCGGCCGGTGAGGGTCTCGTTGTGGGTGGGGAACTCGGCGTCCCGGTCGTCCAGCTGGGACTCGGTGACCTGCCCGGTCGCCGGGTCCAGCGCCCAGCGGTACAGCACGGCGGTCGCGCCGGTGTGACCCGGTTCCGGTACGACGGCCGGACCGGTGGGCCCGCCGATGTCGCCCCAGGCGTGGTCGAAGCCGAGGCGGTCGTAGCGCACCGCGTCGAGGACGATCCGCCCCCGCTCGTCCTCGTGGGCGTTGCCGACGTGGAAGACGTAGCAGGGATCGATGTCGAACCAGCGCACGTCGGTGCTGCCGGGCGTGCGGGACATGATGCCGAGCCGGGCGCCGTAGCCGTCGTCCCACCGGTAGGGCATGCCGCCGCGTCCGGCGAGGTCCGCGTCGAAGGCGACGGGCAGGTCCATCCACACGATGTGGTGCTCGGTGATGGCGAAGTCGTGCATCATCGTCGGCCCCGGCACCGCTATCGGACGGCTGTCGAGCAGCTCCCCTTCCGCGGTGACCCGGTGGTAGGTGAGGTAAGGCGGGGCAAACCCGGTACCGAACAGGTGCAGTTCACCGGTGATCGGATCCTCTTTCGGATGGGCGGTCATCGAGGTGGTCAGCCGACCGCCGAAGTCGTAGGGACCGACGGTCTCCAGCGACGGGGTGACCCAGTAGGGCAGGCCGACCTCGCACAGGGCCAGCACCGTGTCCGCGTGCCGGATGACATGGGTGTTGCCGGGCGTCGCGGCCAGGTCGACACTGCCGTCCGCGCGGACGAACGGATGTCCCTCCAGCTCCCGGGTGCGGATCCACCGGTTGCGGTACCACTCGGCGTGGCCGTCGCGCAGCCGGATGCCGTGCAGCATGCCGGGGCCGGTGAACCAGTGCCCCTTGTCCTCGCCGGGCAGCGGGTTGGGGCCGTTGCGCAGATAGCGGCCGTCCAGATCGGGCGGGAGGGTCCCGCGCACGGTGAGGTCGCGGGCGCTGTGCTCCTCGGGAACCGGGGCGAAGCGGCCCCGCAGGTACAGGGGGAGGGTGGTCTCTTCGGTCATGCTGCTTTCCTTTTCGGGCCCGGGCCGGGCACTGCCGGCCGTGTTCTGGATCAGGCGGGGCGGCCGCGGCGAGGGGTTCCACGGCCGCCCGCGGTGGACGGTCAGACGGTGGACGTCAGGCCCTGGGACTCCAGCAGGCGCCGCTGGGCCCGCTCGGGGTACACCTTCGTGAAGACGATCGGGCCGACCAGGCCGACGACATGCGCGGTGATGCCCACCCACGCCGGGGCGTCCACGGCGTTGCCGATGGCCAGGCTCACCGCGATGAAGGTGAAGCCGGCTCCCCAGGCACTGGTGATGTGGTTGTTGACCTGGAGGAACTCCGGCATGTCCCAGTACTCGCGGGGCGTCTGGCGCTTGGCGATGCCCAGCGTGAAGGGACGGCGGATCGCCAGGGAGCCCCAGGCGGTGGCGCCCAGCCAGACGAACGAGAGGACGTCGGAGTGGTCCTGGAGCGACGAGTCCGGGTCCGCGACGGAGACGGCCCCGATGACGACGAAGTACACGATGGTGCTGGCCTCGAGGATCAGCGCGTCGAGGTCGACCCCTCGACGGAGGTCCTGGAGCAGGAGCAGCAGCCCCGAGACGAGACCGCCGAGCGCACCCCAGCGCCAGTCGACGACGCCCGAGACGACACCGGCGACGATCCAGGGGACGAAGCCGCGCAGATAAGCCACAAAACCCATTGAGTTGTTCCTTGCTGAATGGACGGGACGGCCCCGGAGGGGGGTTGCTCCGCAGCCGCTCTGTGAACCGACGCGGACTAGATGCAGGGCGAGAGCCAAAGTTCGACGCCGGGAGTGTGACCCTCGTCACGGCGCGGTTCCGGTGGTCGCGCAGCGGCCCGCAAAGTCCCGCCGGCGGGCCGCCGGACGCGTCCGCTGCCATACTGACCGGCGTGAAGCGTGCGGGGGCATGGCGGGACAACCGGCGTCGGACGCTGCGCCGGATCGCACAACTGCCGTACACCTGGGCCGTGTTGCTCGGGATCCTCGCGGTCAGCGAGTCCCTCGCGGAGTTCGTCGCCGGGCACGGCTCCGTCCCCCGGATGCTCGCGGACCGGGCCTCCGAAGGAGCCGGGGGAGTGCAATTCGCCCTGGTGCTGGGGCTGTTCTGCCTGTCGACGGCGCTACCACTGGCGTTCTTACGCCCGTTGACGGCCGCTGTCACGGTCACCACCGCGAGCCTCGGCTCCTTCACGATCCTCCACACCCTGACGGTCGCGGGTTTCGCCGCCCAGACCGTCGCCCAGTACCGGCTGGCCCGTACCGGTGCCGCGCTGCCCGCGCTGCTCCTCGGCGCGCCGTTCCTCGCCCTGGCGCTGGCGCCGTCCACGGACACCCGTGCGGTGCTGCTGGCGGTCCTCGCCCCCTGCGCCACCTGCGCCGGACTCGCCGGGCGGGCCGCCGACCACGACCGTGAACACACCGCCGTACGCCGGGTCATGGCCGTGACCGAGTGGGACAACGCGGCGCGCGGCGAGCGGGCCCGGATCGTCCGTGAACTCCACGACGTCGTCGGCCACCACCTCTCGATGATCGCCGTACAGGCCGAGACGGCCCGGGTGGCCACTCCGGGCATGCCCGCCCAGGGCGCCGAACGCCTCCTCGGTATCGGGGACACCGCCCGCGCCGCGCTCAACGAGACGCGCCGGCTGCTCGGTGTCCTGCGTGCGGACACCGGGTCCGGCACCGGCGGCGAGCGCAGTCCCCAGCCGGACCTCGGCCACCTCAACGAACTTCTCGACGAGGCCCGTACGGCCTCCGGAACCGCCGTCCGCCTGGTCCTCAGCGGCTACCCCCGCGCCCTCGACCCCGGCGTCGAACTCGCCGTCTACCGCATCGTCCAGGAGTCCCTCACCAACGCCCGCAAACACGCGCCGGGCGCCGCCGTGGACATCGAACTGCACTACGCCGACGACCGCCTGCACCTGCGCGTCCGCGACAACGGCCCCGGCCCCGCCCCGGGGCGAACGGCCGACGGACACGGCCTGTCGGGCATGGGGGAACGGGCCGCCACGGTGGCCGGCGAGGTCCGCACCGGCGCGCCGGACGCCGGCGGCTTCCTGGTGGCGGCCCGCTTCCCCGTACCGCCGCCCGACGGCAACGAGGCCCGCACGGAAGAGAGCGCATGAACGACACCACCCCGCCGATCCGCGTCGTGATCGCCGACGACCACCTGGTCGTCCGGACCGGCTTCGGCGCGCTGCTGGACTCCCAGCCCGACTTCACCGTCGTCGGCACCGCGTCCGACGGCACCGAGGCGGTCCGTCTACGCGCCGTCGTCCGGATACTTCCCGCTCACGCCCTGGGCCGGTTTCGCGGTCCTGTGCGGCTACGCGGCCGCCGCGTTCGGCACCGGGGTCGTGCTGCTGCGCCGGAGGGACGTATGAGGCGCGCCGGGCACGCGGAGTGGACGAAGCTGCGCACCGACGCGGCCAACGTCTGGCTGCTGCCGGGCGTGATCGCGCTGACCGTGGCGGTGGGCGCCGGGGTGACGTCGACGTCCCGGTGCGATGCCGCCGGCTGCGGCGGTGACCCGGCGCGGCTGTGCCTGACCGGGGTCATGGCCGGCCAGGTCGCGGTCGTCGCCGTCCTCATGGTCGGCAACGAGTACGGCACCGGCATGATGCGCACGACCCTCACGGCGGTCCCGCGCCGGCTGACGGTCCTGTCCGCCAAGGCCGCCGTCCTCACGGCGGTGACGCTGGTGGCCGCGACCGTCTCGGTGCTCGGCTCGCTGGTGATCGGGCGGCTGGCCGGGCCGGGCCGGGGTTTCACCGCGGCACACGGATACCCGGCCCTGTCGCTGACCGACGGACCGACCCTGCGGGCCGCGGTCGGCTCCATCCTCTACCTGGTCCTGATCGGCCTGCTCAGCCTGGGCCTGGCGCTCGCCGTGCGGAGCTCGGGCACCGCCATCGGTGTCGTCCTGGCCCTGCTGTTCGTCTTTCCGATCCTCGCCCAGGTGATCGCCGACCCGGACTGGCAGCGCCGTGTCCAGCAGATCGCGCCGATGACGGCGGGGCTGGCCGTCCAGACCACCGCCGGCGTCGGCACCCTGTCGGCCCCTGGCAGGGACTGGGCGTACTGGCGCTCTGGGCGGTCGCCGCCCTCACGGCCGGCGGACGGCTGCTTGGCTCCCGCGACGCCTGAGCCGGCCGCCCTGCCCGCCGTGGGCGGGTCAGCCCTCGATCCAGCCGTGGTTCTTCGCGAACTGGGCCAGCGCGCCGCGGACCCGCACGATCTCCTCGGCGGTGAGCGTGGGCGCCGACGCCAGCAGTGTCTCGGTGACCTCGCGGGTGAACTCGTCCGCGCTCAGCAGATCGCAGAGCGAATCGTCGTCCGGACCGAGCGTCCGGACGTCGGCTCCCCGGGCGAGCCGGACACCGGACGCCTTCGGCCCGCGCTCGCCGCTCTCGATCTCGAACTCCACAGCCACGCCCGGGCGGACGTAGGACTCGGGCATCTGCATGTCGTTCACATGCAGGAAGACATCCTCTCCGCCACCGTCCGGAGCGATGAAACCGTACCCGCGCGTGCTGTCGAACCGCACCACACGACCACTGACCATGAGAAACCCCCAACCAATCCGGACCACCTGCCCGGGCACCTGGGCCAGATGGTAGTCAGATCGCCCCCGGCCAGGCGACTCCGCCCACCGGCCGGCCCCCGGCGGGCGGCGCCGCCGACAGAGACCGTCACGTCGCGACAGGGGCGTTCGGGGTCCGGTCCGCAGCCGGAACTCGGTGCACGGGCACCGAAGTTGATATGGAAAGCTGTCGCCAGCCGTCGGTGTGCCAAGGGGGGCCGGGGCGGTCATCGAGAGGAGCACACGTGACGCAGGACGGTACTCGCCCCGTGGAGATCGACACCAGCAAGCCGCATCCCGCGCGGATCTACGACTACCTGCTGGGCGGCAAGGACAACTACGACGTGGACCGCAAGGCCGGTGACCAGCTCGCCGCCGTCGCGCCCGAGGTGTGGATCTCGGTACGGGCCAACCGCGGCTTTCTGCAGCGCGCCGTCCGGCACGTCGTCGACAGCGGGGTCCGCCAGATCCTGGACGTCGGCACCGGGCTGCCCACCTCGCCGAACGTGCACGAGATAGCCCAAAAGGCCGCGCCGGACGTCCGCGTCGCCTACGTCGACAACGACCCGATCGTGAAGGCACACGGCGACGCGCTGCTCAACCGGGCCGGCACCACCAGCATCGTCCTCGCCGACCTGCGTGACCCGCGGTCCGTCGTGGAGCACCCCGAGGTCCGCCGGATCATCGACTTCGACCAGCCCGTCGCCCTGTTCCTCGTCGCCATCCTGCACTTCATCCGCGACGCGGAGGATCCCGAGCGGATCGTGGCCACCCTGCGCGACGCGCTCCCGGCCGGCAGCTTCCTGGTGCTCTCGCACGCCACGGACGACTTCGCCGACGACCGCAGCGAGGCCCAGGCCGTCTACAACAACGCGACCGCCACGATGAACCTGCGCCCCCGGGCCCGGATCGAGCAGTTCTTCGACGGTTTCGAACTGGTCGAACCCGGCGTGATCCAGGTTCCGTTCTGGCGCCCGGACGCCACCCCGCCGGAGGGCTCCCAGGACATCGGCTTCTACGGCGGGGTGGCCGTCAAGAAGGGCTGATGGGAATCGGTGAGTCTTCGTCGACTCAACCGGCCAGTGCGTCCAGCTCCGTGATCTGCGCGGGGCTCAGCCGCACCGTCGCCGCCGCGATGTTCTCCTCAAGATGCGCCATCGAGGCCGTGCCGGGGATCGGCACCAGGTTCCCGGACCGAGCCAGCAACCAGGCGAGCGCGACCTGGGCCGGCGTGGCGCCGATCTGTGCGGCGAGTCCGCGCAGCGGGCTGTCCGGCCGGGCCAGAGCGCCGATGTCGAGCGGGAACCAGGCGATGAAGGGCAGGCCCTCGCGTGCGCAGTGGTCGAGCGCGTCCTCGTGCTTGCGTTGCGTGATGCTGTACTGATTCTGGACGGAGGCGATGTCGACGATCTGCCGGGCGGCGGTGATCTGGTCGACGGTCACCTCGTTGAGCCCGATCGCGCCGATCTTTCCCTCCTCCTGCAGCTTCTTCAGCTCACCGATCTGGTCCTCGAACGGCACGCGGGGGTCGACCTGGTGCAGCTGGTAGAGGTCGATGTGGTCAACGCCCAGACGGCGCAGGCTCAGCACGCACTCCTGCCGCAGGTACTCCGGGCGTCCGAGGACGGCGTAGGAGCCCGGGCCGGATTGCGTCTGTCCGCCCTTGGTCGTGATCAGCACATGCTCCGGATAGGGATGCAGCGCCTCACGGATGATCTCCTCGCTGACGTGCGGTCCGTAGACGCTGGCGGTGTCGACGAAGTCGACGCCCAGTTCGACCGCACGCCGCATGAGCCGGACGGAGCGACCACGGTCGGCCGGCTCGCCCCAGACGTGCGGACCGACCAGTCGCATGGCCCCGAAGCCGAGCCTGTGGACGGTCTTTCCGGCGATCTCGATCGTCCCGGACGCGTGCTTGACGCGAACCTCAAGACGCTGGTCCTGGACCATGGGCACTCCTTGTCAGGGGGCTACGGATGGGGGTGCGTTCGGCTTCGTGCGGTTGGACTTTACGGACGTCGGTCCGGGGCGCGATTGAACCTCCGCGACCGGCCCGTTGGACATCGGCGCCACGCGATAGGTTCGGCACGGCGAAGTGGGGCGAGAGGCGGATCGACGGGCGATGGACAGTGCTGGGGCAGGGGCTGACGACTCACGAGGGGCGTTCTCCCTGGACACCATTCCCTCCCTGTCGGGAGGATTCAGCAGCTTCCAGCGCGAGTGGGAGACACAGGTCGGTGAGGGCTTCCCGCTGCCGACCTTCAGCCAGGCCACGACGGGCGACTTCCGGGTCAAGGGCCGCGCCGCGAAAGTACGCGATGTGGCGATCACCGATGTGCACGGTGCGTCAGCCATCCGGACCGCCGCCCTCGGCGATGTCGAGGATCAGGTGCGGATGTGGGTCGTGCGGCGCGGAGCGTGGACTCTCGGCGGCGGCTCCGGTGGTGAACACACCGTGTCCGCCGGGCAGTTCCTCCTGCGCCACGTCGGGCGGCCCTCGCACTTCGCGACGGCCCCGCACACGACGGCGAAGATCGTCGTCCTGCCCGCCGCCATGCTCAGACCGTTGCTCGGGAACCGGATCGTCACCGGTGCGGCGGACTCGGCCGAGGTGCGCCTGCTGGTGGCACACACGAACATGATCCACGCCACCATGGCCGACCTCGGCCCGGCTGGTGTGCAAGCCGCCCACCGTGCTGTGATCGAACTGGCCAAGGCGGTGGCAAGACACCGGTTCGACGACAAGGAACCCCTGCTGGCCACCGCCCTCGCCCAGGCCGCGAAGGAACTGGCGGACAGCCGGCTCACCGATCCTTCGCTCTCCTCCAGGACGCTCGCGAGCGAACTCAACGTCTCCGTACGCACGCTGCAGCGTGCGTTCGCCGCAGGGGGCGAATCGGTGACCTCCTACATCCGCCTGCGGCGGCTCGAAGAGGCGCGGCTCGCCCTCACCGCACAGCCCGGGCGGTTGAGCGTCTCGGAGCTCGCCGCTCATTGGCAGTTCTCGGACAGTAGCCACTTCATCAGGGCTTTCAAGTCACACTACGGTCAGACTCCCGGCGACTGTGCCCGCCAGGCTCGCGCGCAAGGGGACTGAGGTCTCTCCGGCGAGGACCACCTCCGTAGGGGCCTCCGCCGGAGAGGGTTCGTCCGGTGGAGGCCGGTGAGCCGGTGAGCCGGTGCCGGCGTGAGACGCGGCGCCCCGTGTCAGTGGCGGCCGGTCAGGAACACCGAACGCAGCTTCAGGCGGTCCGTGGCGGGGTTCCCGTGCGGACGCAGCGTCCAGGAGTCGCCGGTGCAGTCCGGCTCGGTGAACACGACCACCCACTCGTCGGTGTCGTTGTGCGGGGCGAACGCGGGCTCGGAGCTGCCCGGGTCCGTGACCTCGGGCAGTGGGATGCAGCCAGGGCTGACTGGGTCATGGAGAGTGGCCGATCGGGGCGAGCCGTCGAGGCCCACATACTTGTAGGAGAAGTCACCGGTTGCGGCGCTCGCGGAGGTCGGCAGGGTGACGACGAGAGCGAGCGCACCGAATGCGGCGGCCGCGGTGTGGTGAAGGCGCATGAAACCATTTCCGTCTGAGGACGGCTCCCTGAGGAGCCCGGGGAGGGGACCCGGGACGTATCCGGGTCCGCCGCGTACTCCATCCCCGGGCAACAGGTCCTGATACGTGGCGTCACCCTTACGAGGCATGACAAATCGATCCTTCGGATGCCATATCGGTGAATCCGCCCTTCGCCCCCGATCCGCGGACACCCCCTAGGGCACCCCGAGTTCGAACAGCGCGTACCCCGCGTACGAGCCGGAGGCCAGTGCCGCGAGGCCCAGCAGGAGGAGCTGGCAGGGCAGGCCGACGCGGCGCAGCGCGACCGCGAGCGGCACGAACAGCGGGAAGGCGGGCAGTAGATAGCGCGAGACGTTGGCGAAGTACTGCTGACTGCCGAGCACCAGTGCCACGGTGAGCACCGTGTGGACGACCAGCACCGCCGGCGGCCGCAGCCGGAACAGCAGCGGCAGCAGCGCGAGGTCCAGCAGCACGACACCGACCCCGATGACGTCCGCGAACGGAAGCGCGAAGAGATAGCCGAAGTGGCCCACGGCGACGGACGTCAGGACGTCCAGGGTCTGCCTGCCGTAGTCGAACTCGTGCCCCCACGCGCCCGACTGGAGCCTGAAGTAGCCGCCGTAGTCGCCCATCCGGTGGCCCACCCAGACGAGGTAACCGAGCAGGCCCAGCGGGGCCACGAGCATCGCGGTCAGCGGACGGGCGACGCCGTCCTCGCGGCGGCGCAGCGCGAGCAGCCCGGCCAGGGCGAGTGCGGCGATCAGGGCGGCGGCGGTGGGCCGGTTGAGGCCGGCCGCGAAGGTCAGCACACCGGCCGTCAGCCAGCGGCGGGTCAGTACCGCGTACAGGGCCCAGGCGGCGAGCGCCACATACAGTGAGTCCGAGTAGACCGCCCACTCCACGCCGGACCCCGGCCACACGGCCCAGAGCCCGGCCGCCGCCAGCCCCGCCCGGCGGCCGCCGAACCACGCGGCGACGGCGTGGATGCCCAGTGCCGCCACGAACGAGGCCACCACCGACACCAGCAGCCCGGCCCCGAACGGGCCGAGACCGGTGACCTCCATGGCCAGCCGCATCAGCGCCGGGTAGAGCGGGAAGAACGCGGCCGAGTTGCCCTGGAGGGTGATCATGCCGGTGGCGCCGGGGACCGGGACCAGCTCGGGGTGGTAGCCGTGCAGGGCGATCTGCTGGTACCACCAGCCGTCCCAGGTGCCCAGTACGTCCCAGGTGTGCGCACCGCCCCCGAAGCGCGGATGCTTCCTGCGGAAGTCCCCGGCCGAGTCCAGCAGATACATGAACGAGCCGAATCCGATGAGCTTCAGGACCCCGTACATCGCGAGGACCGGGCCGTAGCGGCGCAGCCACCGCCGGAAGACAGGGGTTTCGGGAGAACCGGGAGCGGGGGCCTCGGGCAGGACCGGGGGCGTGATCGTCACAGGTGTCGTCACGAGGCCTCGGACTCCGTCCGGTTCCGCCCGAGCGGCCACACCCCGGGCGCGAGGGCCAGATGGGCGGCGGCCAGTACGGCGAGTTCGGCGCGGTGCCCGGCGGCGGGCACGGTGTGCCGCAGAGCGGCGAGCGAACCGGCGGTGAGGACCAGCCGAACCGCCAGCGCGGGCAGCGGAAGCGCGCCCAGGGCCGCCTGCGCGACGGTCCAACAGGCCAGTAGGGAAAGCGAGTTGGTCACTTGTGCCCCGTTGGCCGGGCGCACGGCCGCGTACAGCAGGAGATGCGTGAGAGCCATGACGGCCACCGGTGTCACGGACCGCCGTTCGCGCCCGGCCGCCGGCAGCGCGCCCAGGGCCATCGCCCAGCCGACCCTGGCGATGCCGCGCAGATCGGCGAGCGCGGTGGACAGCAGCGCGACCCGGCTGTCCGGGTCGTCCACCCAGTCGACCGGCACCTCGTGGATCCGCAGCCCGGCCCGCTCGGCGGCGACCAGCAACTCGGTGTCGAAGAACCATCCGGAGTCCCGCACCAGGGGCAGCAGCCGCTCGGCGGCGTCCCGGCGCACCGCCTTGAAACCGCACTGGGCGTCCGAGAACCGGACCGAGAGGGTGCAGCGCAGCAGGACGTTGTAGCAGCGGGAGACGACCTCCCGCTTGGGGCCGCGCACCACCCGGGCGCCGGGCGCCAGCCGGGTGCCGATGGCCAGGTCGGAGTGGCCCGAGAGCAGTGGGGCGACGAGCGGCAGCAGGGCGGCGAGTCCGGTCGACATGTCCACGTCGAGATAGGCGAGGACGGTCGCCCGCGATCTCGTCCAGGCGGCCCGCAGCGCCCGGCCGCGCCCCTTCTCGGCCAGCCGTATCCACTCCACCTCGGGGAACTCACCGGCGAGCCGGGCGGCGATCAGCGGGGTGGCGTCCGTGCTGGCGTTGTCGGCGACGGTGATCCGGAAGGGGTACGGGAACGTCTCGCGCAGGTGGGCGTGGAGCCGCCGCACGCTCGGCTCCAGGTCGGTCTCCTCGTTGAACACCGGCACGGCCAGGTCCAGGACCGGCTCGTCGTGGTGTGTCGAGGGCGGGGGAGCGGGAGTCGGCAAGGTGACCGGAGCCGATAGGGCCCGAGAGTGTTTCATGGTGTTTTTTCGCATTCGTACTCGTTCTCGGGGCGTGCCGAAGGCACACCCGGTGGGGTGGGGGTTGTGGAACCGCGCTCGCTATCCGGCCGAGCCGGTCGAGGACGACGGGTCGGCTCCCTCCGTCGTGGGAGCCGACGGCGGTGACGTGGTGGTGGACTCCCCGGACGTGCCGCCGGAAGTGTCCCTGGAGGTGCCCTCCGACGCGGTCGTGCCCCCGTCGGGGGTGGCCGTTCCGGACGGGGTCGACGAGGCCGAGTGTCCGTTCGTGGCCGAGACGGTGGCCGAGGGCGAGGAGGTGTCCGTGGGCGGCGGGGCCGAGGTCGTGGCCCCGGTGGGCGATGCGGTGGGGGAGGGGCTCGGTCCCGGTGCCGTACCCGTGGTCGGGCCGGGGCTGGTCGCGGGCCACGGGTGGGGCGCGCTGGGCTCGTCGTGGACGCCGGAGTGGGGCCACAGGAAGAGACCGAGGCAGAGCCCCGCGGCCGCGACGACACCGCCGGCCGCCCGCTGGGCCGCGCGCACGCGCCGCCGCGCCTGCACACCGGCCCGCAGCCGGTCCCGGTGCCTGGGCTCGAACGCCACCGGTTCCCGCTCGCCGTGCATCAACTGCGTCAACTGCCGCTCGAAGTGATCCATGGCTTCTCCCTCACCCCACCGGCTCGATGACGTCGGCCAGCAGCTGACGCAGCCGGGCCACACCGCGCGCCGCGTGCGAGCGGGCCGTGCCCACCGGGCACCCCAGCACCTCGGCCACCTGCCGGTCGGGCAGGTCCTGGTAGTAGCGCAGGACGACCGCGGCCCGCTGACGCGGGGTCAGCAGGGCGAGCGCGGCCTCCAGGCGGGAACGCTCGGCGACGGCCGCCGACAGGTCGCCGGCCGCCGCGACCTCGGGCAGCTCCTCGACGGGGCGCTCGCCCCACCAGCGCCGCCGAGCCGACCGCGCTGCCGCGCGGGCCAGCACCTTGCGGACGTACGCCTCCGGTGCCTCGTCGGCGATCTTCGGCCAGACGAACCACAGCTTGACCAAGGACTCCTGCAACAGGTCCTCGGCCCGATGCCGATCGCCACCGGTGAGCAGACGGGCCAGATGGGACAACCCCGACCAGCGGGCCGCCACGAACTCGTCGTACTCACCGGCCCGAGCCTGCTCCGTTCCCTCGGTTCTCACGGTCCCCGCTCTCCCCGGCTGCCTACACCTGGGAAAAGGCCCTGGGAGCGACAGAACGCTGCACTCGGCCGAGGTGATCCGCGTCACGTGCGGGGCGCCGCGTAATTGCCTGGCCGACCTGGGCGGCCCCGCCGTATGCTCCCCGCGATGACCACTCACTCTGTTCACAGAATGGGGGTCCCGTCCACGCAAGGTGAGTGCTGATGGCCACTCACCCCGTGTACGAGGACACCCGGCTCTCCCTCTGGCGGCGGGTGCGCGAGTTCGCCGTGCCGCCTGCCATGATCGACACCGCGACCGCCCGGCGCGACGCCGGGGACTGGGCGGGGGCGTGTGCCGCCGCCGGTTTCGATGTCGACCTCGACCTGCGTGCCCTGGCCCGTATGTGGGGCCGGGACGTCAGGGAACGGGTCCGTGCCGATCTGCGCCGGCTCGCTCCCGACCTGCTGCGCTGGCATCTGCCGAGAATCGCGCCCGACGGGCTGCTGCGGCCCGGGCTGACCATGCCGCTCGCCCGGTATGACGTCGGGCAGGGATCCGTGCAGCTCGTGGCCCGGACCCCGCCGGCCTGGGCGGACGCCGGGCAGCGGGTCAGCCTCGCGCTCTGGGACGGAAACCTTGGCGTGGCCGCCGCCCGAGGACATCCGCATCCGCGCCCCAGCCGCCGGTTCCGCTTCGACCTGCACCGCCATCTGTGGGACGCGGGCGCCGCCGGCGACCTGCGGACCCGGTCCGGCGCCGGCCGGCACACCGGCGGCGAAGGGCCGTGCACGGCCCTTGCCGCCGAACCGCGCACAGACTTCGGCACCGGCCCCGCACCGTCGTCGTGTGCCACGGACCGATGGGCGGAGGAGGCCCGGATCGTGCTGCGCGCCGAGGGGCGGGACAGCCTGCGCGCCGAGGGGCGGGACAGCGGAACCGTCGCCGTCCACCTGCGCGGCCGGCAGCGGCTCGCCCTGCACCTCGCGGCCGACGGGACGGCGACCACGAGCCCCGCCGGGGACACCGGGGCACTGCCCGTTCTGCCCGACGCGGCGACCTGGGCCCTCCCCGACCTGGAGTTGCTGGGCGCCGGGCTGATCGACGCCGGCCGGCTGCATCCGCTGGTCGCCGGCGCACTCGTGCCCGGCTACGCGGCGGCCGCCCGGACCCCGCACCCCGACCCGGCCGGGCAGTCGCGTCTCGTGGATTGCCGGGGCACCCTCCACCGCATCGGCCTGGTCGACGGGGTGCTGTCCCCGCTGGACCACGCCCCGGACGAACTCCGGCGCGAGGAACTGCTGGTGGCGCTCGGCGGCCCGCCGCTGCCCTGCCTGCGGATCATCGACGAGGCACACCGCCGCCCGGACTGCCTCACCGGCGTCCGGGAACGCCTCGACCACGGGGACATCGCCGGCGCGCTCGCCGTCGTCGAAGGACTGCTGGGACCCGAAGCCGTGCTGCGCGACGGCCCGTTGAAGGACGAACTGGAGTCGGCCGCGCGCCGGCGGATCGCTTACGGCCTGTACCGGGCGGGCCTCGCCGGACCCGGCACTGGCCCCGTCCGCACCCGGCAACGGCGGCGACCGCGGTCCCGCGACCCGCGCCTGGGCCCACGCCCCGCCACCTGGCGCTGACTCACACCCACCTGCTTGCTCACACCCATTTGCTTACTCACACCCCGAGGTGATCAGACATGCCCACTCGCAATGCCGCCCAACTCGACGTCGCCGAAGGTCTGTTGAAGCTGCTCGGCGACTCCGCCACCGAACTCCGGCCCGACACCCAGCTGGAGGCGCTCACCCTTGCCGTCGCGGCCGACCTGCCCGTACTCCTGTGGGGCGAGCCCGGCATCGGCAAGACCGCCGCCCTGACCCAGCTGGCCGCCTCCCTCGACCTGCCGCTGACCACGGTGATCGCCAGCGTGCACGAGCCGTCCGACTTCTCCGGGCTGCCCGTCGTGGGAGACGACCCCGCCGTCCAGGGCGTCCCGATGGCCCCGCCGGACTGGGCGGTACGGCTGGTGCAGGCCGGCCGGGGCCTGCTCTTCCTGGACGAGCTGTCCACCGCGCCGCCGGCCGTGCAGGCCGCCCTGCTCCGGCTCGTCCTCGAACGGCGGGTCGGCGCCCTTCGACTCCCGCTGGGGGTGAGGATCGTGGCGGCCGCCAACCCGCGTTCCTCGGCGGCCGACGGCTGGGAGCTGAGCCCGCCGCTGGCCAACCGGTTCGTGCATCTGCAGTGGGCCCACGACCACGAGGTCGTCGTACGCGGCCTCGGCGGCACCTGGCCGCGGGCGACCCTGCCCCGGCTCGACCCGGACAGGCTGTCCGACGCCGTGGACTTCGCGCGCCGCGCGGTGTGCGGCCTGCTCGCCACCCGGCCCACGCTCGTCCACCGGCTGCCCAGCGGTGAGACGCGCAGGGGCGGCGCCTGGCCGTCGCCCCGCAGCTGGGACATGACCCTGCGTCTGGTCGCCTTCGCGCACGCCGCGGGATCCTCCCGGGACGTGCTCTCCCTGCTGGTGCGGGGCACGGTCGGCGACGGTCCCGGGCTCGAACTGCTGGCGAGCGTGGACCGGATGGAACTCCCGGACCCCGAGACGCTGCTCGCCGACCCGGGCGCGGCCGAGCTGCCCGAGCGCGGTGATCTGCGCCAGGCCGTCCTCGACGGCGTGGTCGCCGCCGTGCGCGAGCGGCCCGACCGGGCCCGCTGGGACGCGGCCTGGGCGCTGCTCGTCCGTGCGCTGGACACCGGCGCGCCCGATCTGGTGGTCGTGCCCGCCACCACCCTCGCCTCGCTCCGTCGGGAGGACTGGGACGTGCCCGAGGCCGTCGAACGCCTCGCCGGAGCCGTGTCCGTCTCCCGCCGGGCCGACCGGGCCGCCCAGCGCGTCGCCGCGAAGGCCGGACGATGAACGCCCCACCGGCCGGGGCACTGGACCTGGAGAAGCTGTACGCCGCCCGGTTGCAGGCCGCCCGGGCCCGGCCCTACCTCGCCACCGCGCTGTTCGCCCTGCACGTGGTGGAGTCCCGGCAGGTGCCCACCATGGCCGTCGACACCCACTGGCGGTGCTATGTCTCGGCCGCCTTCGTGGACCGGATGCCGGTGCAGGACCTGGCCGGCGTCTGGGTGCACGAGGTGTCGCACCTGCTGCGCGACCACCACGGGCGCAGCGACCGGGTCGCCAGGCAACGCGGCCTGACCGGGGCCGGCGAGCGGCTGCGGATGAACATCGCGGCGGACCTGGAGATCAACGACGACGCCTACGGCGACGGACTCGTCCAACCTCAAGGTGCCGTCAGGCCGTACCACTTGCGGCTGCCCGAGGGCCTGCTGATGGAGGACTATCTGCGCCGGTTCCGGCTCGGACCGCTGACGCAGGACCTCACCTGGCTGGACTGCGGCAGCGGAGCCGACGGCCGCGACCGGGAGTGGGACCTGGGGCCGGACGGCGCGCACGGCCTCAGCGAGCAGGAACGGGACGGGGTGCGGTTCCGGGTGGCCCAGGCCATCACCGGGCGCCCGGGCAGCACCCCCGACGGCTGGCGGCGCTGGGCGGAGGAGGCCTTCCATCCGCCGCAGCCATGGCGGGAGCTGCTGGGCGCGGCCGTCCGCTCGGCGACCTCCGCCGCGGGCGCCGGCGACGACTACGACTACGGTCGCCCCTCGCGCCGTTCGGCGAGCCTGCCCGGGGTGGTGCTCCCCAGCCTGCGCCGCAGACCGCCCCGGGTCTGCGTCGTCATCGACACCTCCGGCTCGGTCAGCGACGCCGAACTGGGCAGCGCCCTGCTGGAGGTGGCCGCCATCGCCCGGGCCGTCGGCGGCCGCCGGGACCTGGTCAGCGTGGTCTCCTGCGACGCGGCCGCCCGGACCGTGCACCCGTTGTGCCGCGCGGAGGGCATCGCGCTGGTGGGCGGCGGCGGTACGGATCTGCGCGAGGGCTTCGCCAGAGCGTTGCGGGCCCGTCCCGCCCCGGACGTCGTGGTGGCCCTGACCGACGGACAGACACCCTGGCCGGGGACCCGGCCGCCCTGCCGGACGGTGGTCGGCCTGTTCCCCCGCCACCGCACCGGCACGTCGTACGACGAGGACGACCCCGACTACGTACCGGACGAACCGCCCGCCTGGGCCCGGGTCGTACACATCGGATGACCCTGCCTTCGGGGCTACTCCGTCCGGGTCGCCGCCAGGTAGTTGTACGCGGACGCGCGGGAGATGCCGAGCCGGGCGGCGATCTGCTGGACCGCGCCGCGCACCGCGAAGACGCCCTGACGGTCGAGGTCGCGGAACAGCTCCAGGCGTTCCTCGCGGGTGAGCTGGGGCCACGGCCTGGTCCCGCGCAGCTGGCGGGCGTCGACGATCGAGTCCAGTACGGCGGTGATGTCGTCGCCGAACGTCGTGGTCGGCGGTGCCTCGGGCCCGGCCGTGACCCCGGCCAGGTCGCCCACCAGGGCGTGTACTTGGGTCACGGCCGTGACGTCGAGGTTCACGCACAGCGCCCCGAACGCCGTACCGGCCGAGTCGCGCAGCACCATCGTGGACGACTTGACCAGCTTTCCGTCCCGGGTGCGGGTGAGGTAGTTCAGCTCGTCGGCCGCCGCGTCGCCGGCCGCCAGCAGCTTCATGCCGATCTCGCTCATCGACCCGCCGACCCGGCGGCCGGTGACGGACCCGGCGATGGCCACCACGGAGCGCTCGGGGCGCCGGAAGTCATGGATGACGGCCTCGCAGAAGGCGCCGAAGGTCGCCGCGATCCCGTCGACGACCGGGGCCAGTGCGGCGATGATCGCGTCCTGTTCGGCACGCGCCGCGTCGCCCGCCGCGCCCGTCGGTTCCTGTGCCATCGGCTCGCCTCCGTGTCCCCGCCCGGACCGGGTCTGGACTTCCCGTCCAGATGATAGACAATAATTCCATGCGGTCGGCGTCGAACGGCTCTGCTCGACGCCCATCCGGCGCCCGGCGGCGCCCAGAACGGAGGACGAACATGCCCGACACCCCGCCCGTGACCCTCCAGGACGTGCAGGACGCGGCCGCGCGGATCAAGGGAGTGGCCCACCGCACCCCCGTGCTGCGCTCGCGCACCCTGGACGAACTGGTCGGCGCCGAGGTCTTCCTGAAATGCGAGAACCTCCAGCGCATCGGCGCCTTCAAGTTCCGGGGCGCCTACAACGCCGCGTCCCGGCTCTCCGCCGAGCAACTGGCCAAGGGCATCGCCGCCTACTCCTCCGGCAACCATGCCCAGGCCGTCGCCCTCGCCGCCCGCGAACTCGGCACCACCGCCGTGATCGTGATGCCCGAGGACACCCCGCGCGCCAAGCTGGAGGCGACCGCCGGATACGGCGCGGAGATCGTGACGTACGACCGCTACACCGGCGACCGCGTCGCCATCGGCGAGGCCCTCGCCGCCGAACGCGGACTCGCGCTGGTCCCGCCGTACGAGCACCCGCACGTGATCGCCGGACAGGGCACCGCCGCCCTCGAACTCATCGAGGAAGTCGGCGAGTTGGACGCCCTGGTGGTACCGGTCGGAGGCGGCGGGCTGATCGCCGGCAGCGCGACCGCCGCGAAGGGGCTGCTGCCCGGGATCCGCGTTGTCGGGGTCGAGCCGGAGGCCGGGGACGACACCAAGCGGTCCCTTGCGGCGGGGCACCGGGTGTCCGTTCCGGTGCCGAGGACCATCGCCGACGGCCAGGCGGCCGACATCCCCGGCGAGCTGACCTTCTCCGTCAACCGGCGCCTGGTGGACGACATCTCGCTGGTGAGCGACGACCAGATCCGGGACGCGATGCGGTTCGCCTTCGAGCGGATGAAGACCGTCGTCGAGCCGAGCGGCGCCAGCGGCCTGGCCGCGCTGCTCGCCCACCGGGTGACGCCGCTGCCGCGCCGGATCGGGGTCATCCTCTCCGGCGGCAACGTGGGCGCCGAGCGGTTCGCCGAGATCGTCGCCGGCTGACCGACCCCGGCGGCCCGGGTAGGGCAGGGGGCTTCTCCTGGACCCCGCGCCGATGGCACTGCGGCGCATGGCCCAGGAGAGCGAGTCGGCCCGCCGCTTTCAGCAGTCGCGGAACTCCGGTGACTGGTTGAGGATCTGCGATCGCGCCGAGGTGAAGCGGGTGTGGGTCCGGCCGCCCCGCGCCTCGGGCGGGAACACCGCCACCCGGTGGCAGTTCTGGAAGGCGAGGGCGACCCCGAAGTGCCGCTCCAGGCCGGCCCGGATCGCGTCGGAGGACAGCGCCCGCAGCAGCTGCCCGCGCTCCTTCTCCGACGGCGGCGGGGTCTGGTTGTCGGCGAACTCCGCGGTTCCGTCGCGCAGTTCGGCGGTCAGTCGGGCGATGAGCTGGTACGCGTACGGCAGCGATGTACGGACGGTTTCCACGAAGTCCTCCTCCCGCACCGCACCGTTCTCGGCTTCGGCGAGCAGCTGCGGGGAGACGTCGAGCGACATGGGGCTGTGTCCTGTTCTGTTCAAGGGGCTGTACTCGAAAGGGATTCGGGCGACAAACGAGGTCTCAGGCGAAGGCGGGCAGGGCCGCCGGTCCGTGCCGGAAGTCCGGGTCGACCTGGGCGGCCAGGTCCTGGCCGGTGGCCGCGTTCGCCCAGGCGGTGGCGTTGCGCAGATGGAACTCCACGGCGTGCCGCTGGAAGGCGTCCCAGTCCTTGGCCCGCGCGTCCACGGCGGCCCGCAGCCGGTCCATGGCCCGGGAGTTGTGCGGCTCCAGCGCACCGCCGCCCCGGCCCTGCTCCTGGGCGCGGACGTACGACGACAGCTCGCAGTGGGCCAGCAGGTCCTCGCCCACCCGCTCCCGCAGGAAGGCGAGGTCGTCCGCACCGGTCACCTTGTTGCCGACCACGGCGACCGGGATGCCGAACTCGGCCGCGTGGTCCCGGTACTGGCGGTACACGGAGAGGCTCTTGCGGGTCGGCTCGACCACCAGGAACGTCATGTCGAAGCGGGTGAACAGACCGGAGGCGAAAGCGTCGGCGCCCGCCGTCATGTCGACGACGACGTACTCGCCGGGCCCGTCCACCAGATGGTTGAGATAGAGCTCCACCGCGCCGAGCTTGGAGTGGTAGCAGGCCACCCCGAGGTCGCTCTCGGCGAACGCCCCGGTGACCATCAGCGGCACCCCGGCGATCTCCTGGACGTGGTGGGAGTGCACCTCGTCGTCGCCGAGCAGGCGCAGCAGCCGCGAGCCGCGCCCGGGCGGGGTCGTCTTGACCATGGCCTCCCGGGACGCGATCCGGGGGTTCGTGCCGCGCAGATAGTCCTTGATCGCACCGGTCCGCGCGCTGAGTGGCGGCGCCGTGAACAGCTCGTCCTCGTCGAGTCCGAGGGCGTGGGCCAGGTGCTGGTTGATGTCGCCGTCGATCGCGACGACCGGCGCGCCGGACCGCGCCAGCCGACGGGTGAAGAGGGCCGACAGGGTGGTCTTGCCGCTGCCGCCCTTGCCGACGAAAGCCACACGCATCGCTAGCCGTCCCTCCTGTTGAAAATGGAAGTCATGATCACAGGGTGGAGAGAGTGCCGGGCGGTGTCAAATCGGGGTGACCCAACCGGGTTGCGGCCCGAGGGAGTTGACGGAGCCCCGGATCCGGCGGGCGGTGGCCGCCGCTGCCCTTCCGGGCCCGCTGAGCGCCGCCCGCCCTGATCGCCACGCCTTGACCCCCGTCGGCGGCAGACCTAGCCTCCAGCCAACACACCTGGACGGATGGGTCGACGATGGCGGACGCACGGGAACCCGGCCGGCAGCTCCAGGTGGAGACCCACGGCCTCGACGTGATCGGCGACGCCGACCGCAAGGGCACCCCGCGCACGCTGTTCTGGCCCTGGTTCGGTGCGAACGTCTCCGTCCTGGGAATGAGCTACGGCGCCTTCGCGCTCGGCTTCGGCATCTCCTTCTGGCAGGCACTGGCCGCCGGAGTCCTCGGGATCCTCGTCTCCTTCCTGCTCTGCGGCTTCGTCGCGGTCGCCGGGAAACGCGGCTCGGCACCCACGATGGTGCTCAGCCGGGCCGCGTACGGCGTGCGCGGGAACCGGCTGCCGTCGGCCGTCTCCTGGGTGCTCACCGTCGGCTGGGAGACCGTCCTCATCGCCCTCGCCACCATGGCCACCGCGACCGTCTTCGCCCGGCTGGGCTGGGGCGGCGGCACCGGCACCGAAGTGGTCGCCCTCATCGTGGTCTGCGCCCTGACCGTGATCGGCGGAGTGATGGGCTTCGACCTGATCATGCGGCTCCAGACCGTGATCACGGTGGTGACCGGCGTCCTCACCCTCGGCTACGTCGGGCTCGTGGCCGACCACATCCACTGGGCGACGGTGCGGGCGATCCCGTCCGGCTCCGCCCAGGAGTTCATCGGCGCGCTGGTGTTCATGATGACCGGCTTCGGACTCGGCTGGGTCAACGCGGCCGCCGACTACTCCCGTTACCTGCCCCGGAGTTCCTCGGGCCGGGGCGTGATCGGCTGGACCACCTTCGGCAGCTCGGTCGCCCCGCTCCTCCTGCTGGTCTTCGGCCTGCTGCTCGCGGGCTCCTCCGACGCCCTGGACAAGGCGATCGCCGCCGACCCCATCGGCGCGCTGACGACCATCCTGCCCACCTGGTTCCTGGTCCCCTTCGCCGTCGTCGCCGTCCTCGGCCTGGTCGGCGGCGCGGTCCTGGACATCTACTCCTCGGGCCTCGCCCTGCTCTCCGCGGGCCTGCGGGTGCCGCGCTACCTGGCCGCCCTGGTCGACGGCGTCCTGATGATCGCCGGCTCGGTCTACATCGTCTTCTTCGCCGACGACTTCCTGGGCCAGTTCATGGGGTTCCTCACCACCCTCGGCGTCCCGATCGCCGCCTGGTGCGGCATCATGCTCGCCGACCTCGCCCTGCGCCGCCGTGACTACGACGAGGCCGACCTCTACCGCCCGGACGGCCGCTACGGCGACGTACCGCTGCCGCCCCTGCTGCTCACCGTGGCCGCCACGGCCCTCGGCTGGGGCCTGGTCACCAACAGCTCCGCGAGCTGGCTGACCTGGCAGGGCTATCTGCTGGGCCCGTTCGGCCTCGGCGGCACATCCGGTGCCTGGGCGTACGCCAACCTGGGCGTCCTGGCCGCCCTCGCGCTCGGCTTCCTCGGCACCCTGGCGCAGGGTCGCGGCCGGGTCCGCGCCCAGGAGACCCGGACCGCGACCACTCCGGCGCCGCCGGCCTGACCACCCGGCCCGCTGCCCGCACGACCACCCCGCCCGGACAGTCAGTCACAATCGCCACGCGGCGCGACCTACAAGGAACGGCCCTGGCACCGTCCCCGAACCGCCCCCGCGAACCGCCCCGGCCTCGTCTTAGCCCCGCACCGTGCCCGCCTCGTCCCGTCCCGCCGCCGCCAGGCCGGAGCTGCCCTTCGGTCGCCCGGGGTCAGGAGCCCGGACGCATGCCCCGGCCCCGATCGGGTACGCGTGCCGTGGCCGCCCGGTACGCACCGGTCCCTGCGGCCCGTACCACCACTACCTGGGGATCTGCCATGGAGACACCCGCACACGACGACCTTCCGACGCCGGCCCAGCGGGCGCTCGACACGCTGGCCGTGAACGCCGAGGACCCTGACGCCCTGGACACGCTCGCCCACAGCGACGTGCTGGTCCCGGTGCCGGACGACGCGGCGGAGGCGGCCGACCCCGCGATGATCGCGCTGCCCGTCCTGGAACGGCCCGACGGCGACCCCGTCGTGCCCGTGTTCACCTCGGAGGGAGAGCTGACCGGTCTGCTGCCGACGGTCTCCCGCTACCGCCTGGTGCCGCTGGGCGCGCTCGCCCAGCAGTGGCCCGAGGACAACCTGTCGCTCGCCATCGACGGCAGCTCGACGCACGCGCTGACGCTGACCTCCGAGGGCGTGCGCACCCTGCTGGCCCGGCCGACGGGCTGACGAGGGTTCCCGGTCACCGGGAGGTCGCCGCGCGGGCCAGAATGGCCCCATGGAATGGATCTCCGGGGTGGCCGGGGGACTGGTACTGATCCTGGTCCTGCGCAGCATCCTGCGTACCCTCGTGGTCCCCCGGGGCCTGTACTCCGTGCTGGTGTACCGGCTGTGGTGGACCCTGCGCAAGCTGCTCTGCCTCACCGCGCGCGGCCGCGACTACCGGGCGATCGACCGGGCGGAGACCTGGCTCGCCCCGCTGATGCTCATCGGCATGCTCGCCGCCTGGCTCGGCGGGGCGTTCCTCGGCTTCGGCCTGCTGCTGTACGCGTTCTCCCCGCTGTCCTGGAGCACCGCGTTCCGGGAGGCCGGCTCCAGCCTGTTCACCCTCGGGTTCGCCAGCGGCGACCGGCTGCGGCTGTCCGCGCTCGACTTCGTCGCCGCCGCCACCGGCCCCGTCGTCATCGCCCTGCAGATCGCCTACCTCCCCACGCTGTACGCCGCCTACAACCGCCGCGAACTGGAGGTCACCCTCCTCCAGTCCCGGGCCGGCGAGCCCGCCTGGGGTCCGGAGATCCTGGCCCGGCAGTGGCTGGTCGACACCGAGGTGGCGCTGCCCCAGCTGTACCGGGACTGGGAGCGGCTGGCCGCGGACATGGGGGAGAGCCACGCCACCTACCCGGTACTGCTGGCGTTCCGCTCGCCCCGCCCCTACCGCAGCTGGCTGGTCGGGCTGATCGCCGTCATGGACGCGGCCGCCCTGCAGCTCGCGCTCACCCCGCGCGCCGCCCCGCCGGAGGCCCGCCTGGTGTTGCGCGCCGGGTTCACCGCCCTGCGCGACATCGCCGCCTCGGTACGGGCGACCTTCGACTCCGACCCGCCCCCGGACGCCCCGATCGACCTGACGTACGGCGAGTTCGAGGCGGCCGTGACCATGCTGGAGAAGAGCGGCTTCCGCGCGGAACGCGGCACGAGGGAGGCCTGGCCGCACTTCCACGGCTGGCGGGTCAACTACGAGGCCGTGGCCTATGAACTGTGCCGCCGGTGCGACGCCGTACCGGCGCTGTGGACCGGCGGGCGCGACTTCCCGTCGGACCCGATCCCGCCGATGCGCCCGGTGGACCGGCAGCCCCCCGGAGGACGGCCGGAAGTTCCCCCCGGCGACGGGTAGCGCGGCCCATCCTGAGGGAAGATCCCAGCGAGGGGTCGGGGAGACCGAGAGGGGCGGATCGTCGTGAGGGTCGTCCTGCTGGGCACCGCCGCCGGAGGCGGATTCCCGCAGTGGAACTGTGCCTGCGCGCTGTGCGCCGCCGCCCGGGACGGCAAGCTGCCCTCCCGTAGCCAGGAGTGCGTCGCCCTGACCGGCAACGGCCGGGACTGGTGGCTGCTCAACGCCTCCCCGGACATCCGCGCCCAGCTCACCGCCACCGCGGTGCTCTGGCCGGGTCCGGGCCCCCGGGAGACCCCGGTGCGCGGGGTGCTGCTCACCGACGCCGAGGCCGACCATGTCACGGGTCTGACCGTGCTGCGCGGGGCACCGGACCTGAAGGTGTACGCGGCCCCGCCCGTGCGGACGGTGCTGGCCCCGGCCCGCGGCGCCCTCGACCGCTACGCCCCCTGGGAGTGGGCCGACAGCCTGGCCGACGGCGGCTTCGTGCTGTCCGGCGGCCTGGTCGTGACCGCGCACCCGGTGAGCGCCAAGGCCCCGAAGTACGTCCCGGCCGGGCTCGCGGGGGCCGACGGCCGCTGGGTCACGGCGTACCGCGTCGAGGACCTGGCCACCGGGGGAGTCCTGCTCTACGCGCCCTGCGTCGGCGCCTGGAGCGACACGCTCGACGAGCTGTGCGAGGAAGCCGACTGCGTCCTGCTGGACGGCACTTTCTTCACCGCCGACGAGATGGGCTCCACGGTCCGCTCCGGACCCGGTCAGGCCGCCCTGGGCCATCTCCCGGTCTCCGGCCGGAACGGCAGCCTCGCCGCCCTGGCCCGGCACCCCCGCACCCGCCGGGTCTACACCCACCTCAACAACACGAACCCCCTGGTCGACCCGGCCTCGCGGGCCCGCACCCAGCTGGCCGAGGAGGGCATCGAAGTCCTCCCGGACGGTATCGAGTTCGCGCTCTAGCCGGCAGCCGGACCTTCGAGCATCCGCTCCAGCGCGGCCCGCTGCAGCGGCCGTACCTCGGCGTGCCGGGCGCGGCCCTTGGCGGTGAGCGCGACCCACACGCCCCGCCGGTCCTCCACGCAGACCGACCGCTCCACCAGACCGTCCTTCTCCAGCCGCCCGATCAGCCGGGACAGCGCGCTCTGGCTGAGATGCACCCGTCCCACCAGGTTCTGCACCCGGCAGTGGTCACCCTCAACGGGCATCTCGGTGGCCAGCAGGTCGAGCACCTCGAAGTCGCTCGCGCCCAGCCCGTGCGGGTGCAGCACCCGGTCGATCTCGCACATCGTGCGTGCGTGCACCGACAGGATGTCCCGCCAGCGTTCCTCCAGCCGGGCCTCGGCCGTTGTGACTGCCATACCCGCACCGTAGCACCGATCCGGCCAATCGTTGAGTGTGCAACTAGTGCGGGTGCAAGCAGTCTTCCGCAGGCCGTACCAAGGGAGGGCGGTACGACGGTCAGGCCACCGGGTCCTGGAGCAGCCCCACCATGTTCCCGTCGGCGTCCTTCACGGAGGCGACCAGTCGGCCGTTGCCGACGTCCCGGGCGTCCTGGACCAGCTCCGCACCCGTCGCCAGCAGCGCCGCGAGCCGCTCCCGCAGATCGGTGACGTGCCAGAACGGCGTCGGCCCGGTCAGTCCCTGGGCATGCCCGTTCGGGTCCAGGCCGACGTCCTGTCCGGCGGCCTTGTACCCGATGTAGTACGGCTCGTCGGCGTACGGCTCGACGCCCAGCAGGGCGGTGAACAGGGCCTTGGCCCGCTCCGCGTCCTTCACGGGGTAGATGATCGTCTGGATGCCTGCGGTCATGGTCTTCTCGCTCCTCGTACGTGGCTGCCCGGCGCGGTCCGTCCGGTGGTTCCCACGCTAGGAGCGCGAGGGGCGGCACGGCTTCTCGAAAACTGACCGGCTGCCGGACCGCCCGCACCGCGCCTCAGGTCGACTCGCGCCGCACCAGTTCCGTCGGCAGGATCACCGCCGCCGGGTCCTCGCCGCCTATCTGGGCGAGCAGGACGCGGACCATCTCGGTGCTGATCCGGTCCCAGGGCTGGCGGATCGTGGTGAGCGCCGGCGACACCGTGGTCGCCACCGGGGAGTCGTCGAATCCGCCGACAGCGATGTCATCCGGGACCCGCTTGCCGGCGCGTTGCAGCACCGTCAGCACGCCCTGGGCCATCAGGTCGGAGGCCACGAACACGGCGTCCAGGTCCGGGGCCTGCGCGAGCAGCCGCTCGGCACCGGCCTCGCCGCTGGCCCGGCTGTAGTCCCCGGACACGATCAGCGACTCGTCGATCTCGACGCCCGCCTCGGTGAGGACCTCCTTGTACCCGGCGAGCCGCTCGACACCGCCGGGGGTGTCCAGCGGACCGGTGATCATGCCGATCCGGCGGCGGCCCAGCGACAGCAGATGCCGGACCATGTCCCGGGCGCCGTCCCGGTCGTCGGCTGCCACGTAACTCACCTTCGAGCCGAGGCCGATGGGCTTGCCGCAGGCGACCAGCGGCACGCCCGCCGCCCGCAGCTCCTCGGCGACCGGGTCGCCGGAGTGACTGGACACCAGCAGCACCCCGTCGACGTGCCCGGCGCTGATGTACCGCGTGATGCGCCGCCGTTCGTCCTTCGTGCCCGCCAGCATCAGCAGCAGCGGGATGTCGTGCCCGGCCAGCGCCTGGGTGCAACCGCTCAGCAGCACATTGAAGTTGGGGTCCTCGAAGAACCTCTCCTGGGGCTCCGTCAGCAGGAAGCCGACCGAGTCCGAACGACCGGTGATCAGCGAACGCGCGTGCCGGTTCACGACGTACCCGGTGCGGCGGATGGCGTCGTTGACCGCCTCCTGCGCGGCGGGGCTGACGTAGTGCCCGCCGTTGAGCACGCGCGAGACGGTTCCCCGTGAGACGCCCGCCTCGCGCGCCACGTCATGAATCGTCGGCGGTCTGCGCCGGCCCCCCGCATTACTGCCCATGGTCATGACTTTACGGCCCCGGACAGCAGGTCAAGGCTCCAGAACCGCTGAATGACCAGGAACAGCGCGATCAGCGGCAGCACGGCCAGGAAGGCTCCGGTGATCACCAGGGTGTACAGCGCCGGAGTGTTGGCGCCCTGTTCGAGGAGCGTGTACAGCCCGAGCGTGAGCGGGAACTTCTCGTCGTCGCTCAGCATGATGTACGGCAGCAGGAAGTTGTTCCAGACAGCCACGAACTGGAACAGGAACACCGTCACCATGCCGGGGATCATCATCGGCATCGCGATCCGGGTGAAGATCCGCCACTCGCTGGCCCCGTCCATCCGGCCGGCCTCGACCACGTCGGCCGGCACGGCCGCGGCCGCGTAGATCCGGGAGAGGTAGACGCCGTACGGGGAGAGGATCTGCGGCAGCAGCACGGACCAGTAGGAGTCCGTGAGATCGGCCTTGGCCAGCAGCAGGTACTGCGGGATGGCCAGGATGACCGGGGGCATCAGCACGCCGGCCAGCAGCACGTTGAAGATCGACTCACGGCCCGGGAAGCGGTAGGTGGCGAGTGCGTAGCCGCTGAAGGCGGACACGCAGGTCGACAGCAGGGCGCCCAGACCGGCGTACAGGGCGGAGTTGCCCATCCAGTTCCAGTAGATGCCCTCGCGGTAGGCGTCGAGGTCCTTGAGGTTGTCGAGGAAGCCGGTGCCGGGCAGGAAGGTGAAGGTGGAGAACAGCTCACTGCCGGACTTGGTGGACGCGATCACCACCCAGGCCACCGGGAGGAGCGTGTAGATCGCGCCGAGGAGGAGCGTGAGCGTCGGGATCAGGGCGATACGGCGGCGCAGCGGCGGACCCTGGGCGGTGCCCGGAGTCGTACCCGCGGCCGGGGCGGCCTTGCGGACGGCAAGAGAACTCACTGGGCTGCCTCCTGCTTGTTGCGGCGGTTCGCGGCCCGCAGGAACCCGAAGGACAGCACCAGCGTGGCGAGGGCGATCAGCGTCGCCTCGGCCGCCGCCGAGTAGATGTCCCCCTTGGCGAAGGCGTCGACGTACACCTTCATCAGCGGACTCCAGGTCGTGTTGACCGAGTTGGTGAGGGGCTTGAGGGTGGTCGGCTCGTTGAAGACCTGGAGCGTCGCGATGATCGAGAAGAAGAAGGTCAGCACCAGTGAGGGCGCCAACATCGGGATCTTGATCCGGAGGGCGGTCTGCAGCGGGGTGGCGCCGTCCAGCTTGGCCGCCTCGTACACCTCGGCCGGGATCGACCGCAGCGAGGTGTAGATGACGATCATGTTGAAGCCGGTGCCGCCCCAGACCGCGATGTTCGACAGGGCGAGGTAGAGCGGCCCGCCGTCCAGCAGGTCCGGCTGCGGAAGGTGCAGCTTCGCCAGCACGTAGTAGAAGGGGCTGACGTCCGGCAGGTACAGGAAGCCCCAGAGCAGCGCGGCCACCACGCCGGGGATGGCGTACGGCAGGAAGATCGCGAGCCGGGTGAAGGGGGCCAGCCGGACCCGCTCGGTGTCGAGCATCAGGGCGAACAGCAGGGCGAGGCCCAGCATCACCGGGACGACGATGCAGCCGTAGCCGACGACACGCAGCGCGCCGGCCCAGAACTCGTTGTCGGTGAGGGCGTCCCGGTAGTTCTCCAGTCCGGCCCACACCTCGCTGCGGGCGCCCGCACCCAGGCCGAGGCCGGAGACGTGCACCTTGCGGAAGCTCAGCCAGACCGCGTACCCGATGGGCAGCGCGAAGAACAGGGCGAAGAGGGCGGTGGCAGGGAGGAGGAAGGCGTACGGGGCCCCCTTGACCCCGTACGACCTCCGGCTGGTGGGGCTGGTCACTGAGAGACCTCGAAGCCCTGCTTCTTCATGTCGGCGACCGTGGCCTCCTGCATGGTGTCCAGGGCGGCCTCGAAGTCCGACTTGTTCTTGGCGGCGGCGCCGAACGCGTCGTTGAAGGACGTGTAGGCCACGTTCACGTTCGGACCCCACGCGGACGGGGCGGTCGTCTTCGCGATCTCGGCGGCCTTGGTGTAGAAGTCCGCCTGGTTCGAGAAGTACTCCGGCGGGCTGGAGAAGGCGCCGCTGAGCTGGGCCGAAGTGGACGCCGGGTAGATGCCGCCCTCCTTGGCCAGCGCGTTGAGCGCGTCGCCGTCGGTGTTCAGCCAGGCGGCGAACTTGGCGGCGGCCTCCTGGTGCTTGGAGTCGGTGGTGACGGCGGTGGAGGAGCCGCCCCAGCTGCCGGTGACGTCCTCGGACGCGGACCACTGGGGGAGCGGGGCCATCGCCCACTTGCCCTTGGTGTCCGGCGCGGCCGTAGTCAGCGTGCCCGGCGCCCACACCGCGCTCACCCAGGCGATCTGCTTGCCGGTGTTCAGCGCCTTGTTCCAGGCCGGGGTGTACATCGGCTGGTTGTCGATGGCGCCCTCCTTGACCAGGCCGCCCCAGAACTTGGCGACCTTCTGGGTGGCCGCGTCGTTGATGGCGACCTTCCACTTGTCGCCGGAGGTGGTCCACCACTTGGCGCCGGCCTGCTGGGCGAGGCCCGCGAACAGGCCGGAGTCGTTGGCGGAGAACGTGGTCAGGTCGGTGTCCGGCGCCTTCTTCTTCAGCGCGCGGGCGGTCTTCGCGAACTCGTCCCAGGTGGTGGGGACGGTCAGGCCGTACTTCTTGAAGAGGTCCGCACGGTAGTAAAACATCATCGGGCCGATGTCCTGCGGCACCGCGTACACCGCGTCCGTCCCCAGCGTGACCTGCTGCCAGACACCGTCCGCGAACTTGGACTTGGCGTCACCGACGCTCTTCGATATGTCGGCGACGGCGTCGTTGCTGACCAGCGTCGGCAGCGCCTGGTACTCGGCCTGCACCAGGTCGGGGCCGTTCTTCGCCTTGTGCGCGGTGAGGATCTTGGTGACCAGCGTGTCGCCGGACGCCTGCTTCTTCACCGTGACGGTGATCTGCTCCTTCTTGCCCTCGCCCTTGTTCCACAGGTCGACGACCTTGTCCATACCGGGCGCCCAGGCCCAGTACGTCAGCGAGACCGGACCGGAGTCGGCCTTGCTGTCGTCGTCGGACGAGCCGCAGGCGGCGAGGGCGGTGGCGCCGAGCGAGACGGCGACGGCGGTTGTCACGAGGCGGCGGCGCTTCGTGTGCGGCATGGATCTCTCCCCTGACCTGGGTCCCCGCCCGTCGCGGGGACCTGCCATGCAGATGAATGTGTGAGCTTTTCCAGACAACCCAGACAACACAGACCCGGATCATCGCCCGTCGCGAGTCCGTGCCATGCTCTGTGAGCGTTCACAGTAGAGAAACATCCCAGACACTTGTCAATGGTTGTTGCTGTGCGGTTATGTTGGGCTCACGCCACGATCGTTGTGTGTGAACGTTCCCAAATGATCGATTAAACGGGAGAGATCCATGCCGGACACCACCCCCAGGGGCCTGACCAGGCTCGCCTTCGGCGGTGACTACAACCCCGAGCAGTGGCCGGAAAGCGTCTGGCAGGAGGACGCCCGGCTGATGCGCGAGGCCGGGGTCACGATGGTGAGCGTCGGGATCTTCTCCTGGGCCCTGCTGGAGCCGGCCCCGGGGGAGTACGACTTCGGCTGGCTCGACCGGGTCCTCGACCTGCTGCACGAGAACGGCATCCGCGTCGACCTCGGCACCCCCACCGTGGCGCCGCCCGCCTGGTTCTACCGCGCCCACCCCGAGGCCCTGCCGGTGACCGCGGAGGGCGTGCGCTACGAGTTCGGCTCACGCGGCGCCATCTGCCACAGCAACGCCGACTACCGCGCGGCGGCGGCCGGCATCACCACCCGCCTCGCCGAGCGCTACGGCGACCACCCGGCGCTGGCGATGTGGCACGTCCACAACGAGTACGGCGTCCCCGTCTCGGCCTGCTACTGCGACTCCTGCGCCGCCCACTTCCGGCGCTGGCTCGCCGACACCCACGGCACCGTCGACGCGGTCAACGAGGCCTGGGGCACCGCCTTCTGGGGCCAGCACTACACCGGCCTGGCGCAGATCAACCCGCCGCGCGCCACCCCGACCGTCGGCAACCCGGGCCAGGCCCTCGACTACAAGCGGTTCACCGACGCCACCATCCGCGAGAACTTCCGCGCGGAGCGGGACATCCTGCACCGCCTCTCGCCCGGCGTCCCGGTGACCACCAACTTCATGACCGCCCTCAGCCAGTGCGACTCCATGGACTACTGGGCCTGGGGCCGCGAGGTCGACCTGGTCACCAACGACCACTACCTGATCACCGACGGCCGCCGCACCCACGTCAACCTCGCGATGGCCGCCGACCTCACCCGCTCGGTGGCCGGGGGCGCGCCCTGGCTGCTGCTGGAGCACTCCACCTCGGGTGTCAACTGGCAGCCGCGCAATCCGGCCAAGGCTCCCGGCCAGATGGCCCGCAACTCCCTGGCCCATGTGGCCCGCGGCTCCGACGGCGCGATGTTCTTCCAGTGGCGGCAGTCCCGGCGCGGCGCCGAGAAGTTCCACTCCGCGATGCTCCCGCACGGCGGCACCGGGACCCGGGTGTGGCGCGAGGTCGTCGAACTGGGCGCCTCCCTCGACTCGTTGGCCCAGGTCGAGGGCGCCCGCACCCAGGCCGACGCGGCCGTCCTGTGGGACTGGCAGTCCTGGTGGGCGCAGAACCTCCAGTGGCGCCCCAGCGCGGACCACGACCCGCGCGAGCGTGCCGACGCCTTCTACGAGGCCCTCTACGACCGCCACCTCACGGTCGACTTCGCCCACCCGGAAAGCGACTTGTCGGCCTATCCCCTTGTCGTCGTACCGGCCCTCTACCTGATGACGGAGGCGGCCGGGAACAACCTCAAGGAGTACGTCGAGAACGGGGGCACCCTGGTCGTCTCCTACTTCTCCGGGATCGTCGACGAGCACGACGCCGTGCACGAGGGCGCCTACCCGGGCCCGCTGCGCGACGCCCTCGGCCTCACCGTCGAGGAGTTCTCGCCCCTGCTCCAGGACCAGCGGGTGCGCCTCACCGGACCCGACGGCTCCGAGCTGACCGGCGACGTGTGGACCGAGTTCGTCGTCCCGGGCGCCGCCGAGACCGTCTGGACCTACGCCGACGGCCTCACCGCCGGCCACCCGGCCGTCACCCGGCACCGGCTGGGCGAGGGCACCGCCTGGTACGTGTCGACCCGCCTGGACGCGCAGGGCCTGGACGCCCTGCTCGGGTGGGCCGCCGAGGACGCCCGGATCGCGCCCCGCGCCGACCTGCCCCGTGATGTCGAGGTGGTCCGCCGCACCGGCGACCACGGCACCTTCCTCTTCGCCATCAACCACACCGCCACCGACGCCAAGGTGCCGCTGGAGGCACACGGCACCGAACTGCTGACGGGCGAACGCGCCGCGGGCCGCCTCGCGGTCCCCGCGGGCGCCGTCCGGGTCGTCCGGCTCGACGGCTGAGCCCCGGCCGCGGACCGGGCCGCCGCACCCGGGTCCGCCGAGACTCCCCTCCGCCCGCGAGTGCCACGAGAGCCGTGGGCGGAGGGGCCTCCTCCGGCCCTGCCGGAGGACACCCCTCCCCAGTCACGTCGAAGGGACGACGGACGATGATGTTCCATCCCAGACGCACCATCAGAGCCCTGCTGCTGCCGCTGCTGGCCGGGCTCGCCCTCACCGCCCTTCCCGCGCAGGCCGCCCAGGCCGCGAGCACCCTCGCCAACGGCGGCTTCGAGTCGGACGGTGCGGGCGTGGCCACGCCCACCGGCTGGTCGGAGTACGGCGCCACGGGCGCCTCCTACACCGAGTCCGGTGGCCACAGCGGCAGTTACCGCCTGAGCCACTACTCGGCCGCCGCCTACAAGGTGGAGACCTACCAGTACCTCTCCGGCCTCACCAACGGCACCTACACCCTCACCGCCTGGGTCCGCTCCAGCGGCGGGCAGAACTCCGCCTACATATCCCTGAAGAACTGCGGCAGTTCGGAGCAGCGGACCGACCTGCCGGTCTCCACCAGCAGCTGGGTCCGTATCGTCACCTCGATCGCGGTCACCGGCAACCAGTGCACGATCAGCATCAACTCCGACGCCAACGCGGGCAACTGGATCAACGTCGACGACCTGACCTTCGCCTCCGGCTCGACGGGCCTGGCCATCAAGGGCTCCGACATCTCGTCACTCGCCAAGAGCGAGGCCAAGGGCGGCGTCTACAAGACCAGCTCCGGCACCACCGGGGACGCGGTCACCATCCTCAAGAGCGCCGGCATGAACTACGCGCGCCTGAAGGTCTGGGTCAACCCCGCCGACGGCTACAACGACAAGGCGCACGTCCTGGCCATGGCCAAGCGCGTCAAGGCGGCCGGCATGAAGCTGCTGGTCGACTTCCACTACTCGGACAGCTGGGCCGACCCGGGCAAGCAGACCAAGCCCGCCGCCTGGTCCGGCCACTCCTACAGCCAGCTCAAGACCGACGTCTACAACCACACGTACGACGTCCTCAACGCGCTGAAGGCGCAGGGCACCACCGCCGACATGGTCCAGGTCGGCAACGAGATCAACGGCGGCATGCTCTGGTCCGAGGGCTCCACCGACAACTGGTCCCAGCTCGCCGGCCTGATCAACTCCGGCTACAGCGCGGCCAAGGCGGTCTCCTCCGGCACGCTGGTCGCCCTGCACCTGGCCAACGCGGGCGACGACGCCACGGTCCGCTGGTGGTTCGACAACGCCAAGACCTACGGCATCAACTACGACGTGATCGGGCTGTCGTACTACGGCTACTGGCACGGCTCGCTGGCCGCCGCCCAGACCACCCTCGACGACGTGGCCTCCCGCTATGCCAAGCCGGTCTACATCGCCGAGACCGCCTACCCGTTCACCCTCGCCCAGGACGACTCGCTGGAGAACCAGATCGACACCAGCGGCGAACTGGTCACCGGCTACCCGGCCACCGCGGCCGGCCAGCTGGCCTGGATGAACGCCGTCGCGAACATCGTCGAGGCCGTCCCGAACGGCCGTGGCCTCGGCGTCTTCTACTGGGAGGCGACCTGGACCGCCGTCACCGGCAACGGCTGGGACCCGACCGACGCCACCTCCGGCAACGGCTGGGAGAACCAGGCCCTGTTCGGCTACGACGACAAGGCGCTCTCCTCCATGGCGTGGTTCAGCCACCGCTGAACCACCACTGACGAGGGGCCCGGCCGTTAGGGGACGGCCGGGCCCCTCCGCCCTGTCCGGGGCAGATCGCGAGGGCAAGGCCCCCATCGGCCGATTTCGTACGGCCGTTCGGTCTCGGACAACGCTCATCGAGTCCCTGACGTGGGGGCTTCGGCTGCGGAACAGTGGGAAAACGAACTACGAGGAGGCAGGGGACGGACGGAGGCCGGTCGGATGCTGAGGAACTCCAAGAGCGTGAGCCGCCTGGACATTCTGGACTGGCTCAAGGATCCGGCGGCCCACTTCCCACCCCAGCCTCACGTGGACCTCACCGAGAACGGCGTCACCGTCCGGGCCGTCGCGGTCAAACTCGGCGTCTCCCGCAAGGTCGCCGGCACCCACCTGGGCGTGCTGACCCGGCTCGGGCTGCTGCGCACCCGGCGCATCCGGCACCGCACCTACTACCGGCGTGACGAGATCCGGATCGCCGAAGTGGCCCGGATGTTCGAGAAGGGCTGGTGAGACCCGTTCCGCCTGTCACCATGGGACTCATGGACCGCACCGCCCGACCCGACCGAACCGCCCGACCCGCGCGCCTCGTCCCCCTCCACTACGTCGCCATCGGCGGCCGCGGCCCGGAGGACGTGGTGACGGATCCGGACGGCGGGGTCCTGACCGGCGTCGAGGACGGCCGCATCCTGCGCCTGGACGGGCTCGGCGACCCGGACACCGCCCGGGTCCGCGAGCTGGCCCGCACCGGCGGCCGCCCCCTGGGCCTCGAACTGCTCCCGGACGGCGACCTGCTGGTCTGCGACGCGGAGCGCGGCCTGCTGCGCGTCGGCCTCGCGGACGGCGCCGTCCGCGTCCTCGCGGACTCGGTCGAGGGCGAGCCGCTGCGGTTCGCCAGCAATGTGGTCGCCCTGCCCGACGGCACCGTGTACTTCACCGCCTCCAGCCGCCGCTTCCCGCTGGACCGGTGGATCGGCGACATCGTCGAGCACAGCGGCACCGGCCGCCTGCTGCGCCTCGCGCCCGGCGCCCGCAGCCCCGAAGTGGCCTGCGACGGCCTCCAGTTCGCCAACGGGCTGGCCGTGAGCGGCGACGGCACCTTCCTGATCGTCGCCGAGACCGGCGCGTACCGGCTCACCCGCTACTGGCTCACCGGCCCGCGGGCCGGCCGCGCCGAGTTCTTCGCCGAGCTCCCCGGTATGCCCGACAACATGTGGCGCGACGGCGAGCTGATCTGGGTCGCCCTGGCCGGCCCGCGCAACCCGCCGCTCGACCTCTTCCACCGCACCCCGCCCGCCGTCCGCCGGGCCGCCGCGCGAGCCGCCGTACACGCCCCCTACCGCCCGGCCGGCACCATCGCCGTGACGGCCCTCGACGACCACGGCCGGGTCGTTCACCACCTCGCCCGCCACCATTCCGGCTTCCGCATGGCCACCAGCGTCTGCATGACCGGCCGCCACCTGGTCCTGGGCAGCGTCTGGGAGCCCGGCGTCGCGGTCTGCGCGGCCCCCACCGCGAAGTGACCGGCGGGTAGCCCCGGCGGTACCCTGGTGCACCCGTCGGGGCGGTGCCGAACAGGAGACCTACGACCCATGACAGCCCCGGAAGCCGAGAGCCTCCGTGTCCAGCCGAGCCCCGGGCGGCGGCCGGAATGGCGTGCTCAGGCACCGGTCGTCGCGGTGGTGGCCGCCGGCGGCGCGATCGGAGCGGTGGCCCGCTACACACTCGCCCTGGCGCTGCCCACGGCAGCGGGCGGATTCCCCTGGGCGACCTTCTGGACGAACGTCATCGGCTGCGCGGTGATCGGCGCGTTCCTGGTCCTGATCACCGAAGGGCTGCCCGCGCACCGCCTCGTCCGCCCCTTCTTCGGCACCGGTGTCCTCGGCGGCTTCACCACGTTCTCCACCTATGCCGTCGACATCCAGAAACTGGTGGACCACGGCCGGCCCGCCACGGGCCTGGCCTACCTCGCCGCGACCCTGTGCGCCGCCCTCGCCGCGGTGTGGTGCGCGGCCACCGCGACCCGCCGTGTCCTCACCCGGAGGCAGCGATGACGAGACTGACCGGCCGAGCCCTGCGCCTGACGGTCTACGTCGGCGAGGACGACACCTGGCACCACAAGCCCCTCTACACGGAGATCGTGCACCGCGCCCACGCGGCCGGTCTCGCGGGCGCCGGCGTCTTCCGGGGTATCGAGGGCTTCGGCGCCTCCTCCCGCATCCACACCGCCCGGCTGCTGTCCCTGAGCGAGGACCTGCCGGTGGCGGTCGTCGTCGTGGACACGGAGGAACGGATCCGGGCGTTCCTGCCCCAGCTCGACGAACTGGTGACCGAGGGCCTCGTCACTCTGGACGACTGCGAGGTCATCCGGTGTGTCGGCCGGGACGCCGAATCCAACAGAGCGGAAACCAACAAAACGGACGCGAAGGGTAAGAAGTCGTTGTGAACTGGCTGCTGGTCGTCGCCGGTGCCGTCGTCGGTGCTCCGCTGCGCTACCTCACCGACCGCGCCGTGCAGGCCAGGCACGACTCCGTCTTTCCCTGGGGTACGTTCGTGGTGAACGTCGTCGGCTGCCTGATCCTCGGCCTGCTGACCGGCGCGGCCTCGGCGGGCGCGGCGAGCCCCCACCTCCAACTGCTGGTGGGTACCGGGCTGTGCGGGGCGCTGACGACCTACTCGACCTTCTCCTACGAGACCCTGCGGCTGACCGAGACCGGTGCCGGGCTCTACGCTGCGGCCAACGTCGTCGCGAGCGTGGCGGCGGGGCTCGGGGCGGCCTTCGCCGGAGTGGCGATCGCCCAGGCGGTGTGGGCCTAGGACTTGCCTCACACCCGCGCCTTGTAAGACTGTCTACAGCACTGTCGACCAAACTCTGCAGAACTGGATCCCATGAGCGCCATCTCCGTCGGTCAGGCCGCCATCCTCGGGGTAGTCGAGGGGGTGACCGAGTTCCTCCCGGTGTCCTCGACCGGTCACCTCAAGATCACCGAGGGGCTCATGAACATCCCCGTCGACGACCAGTCCGTCGTCGGGTTCTCGGCCGTCATCCAGGTCGGTGCCATCGCCGCTGTGCTGGTGTACTTCTTCAAGGACATCCGGCGGATCGTCTCCGCCTGGGGCCGGGGGCTGGTCAACAAGGAGGAGCGCTACCACCACGACTACAAGTTCGCCTGGTGGGTCATCGCCGCGACCATCCCGATCGTCCTGGTGGGTCTCGCCGCCAAGCCGCTGATCGACGGCCCGCTCGCCTCGCTCTGGGTGGTGGCCGGCTCGCTGATCCTCGGCTCCGGTGTGATGTGGGCGGCCGACCAGATGGGCCGCCACAAGCGCGGCGAGGACGACACCTCCTTCGCGGACGCGATGTGGGTCGGCTCCTCCCAGATCCTCGCCCTGCTCTTCCCCGGCTTCTCCCGCTCCGGCGCCACCATGTCGACGGCCCTCATCCGGGACCTGGACCGGGTCGCCGCGACCCGTCTGTCCTTCTTCCTCGGCATCCCGGCCCTGACCGGCGCAGGTCTCTACGAGCTCAAGGACGCCCTGGGCGCGGGCGTCGGCGCCGCTCCGCTGGTCGTCGGCACGGTCGTCTCCTTCGTGGTCGCCTACGCCTCCATCGCCTGGCTGCTGAAGTTCGTCGCCAAGCACTCCTTCAACGCGTTCGTGATCTACCGGATCGTCATCGGCCTGACCCTCTTCGGGCTGCTCGCCACCAACACGCTCAGCGCCTGACCTCGTCGTCGCTCCGCCACGGGGTGTGGCGCCTGTCCATGCAGGTGTCGCACCCCGTGAATGTTTCCTTTCCGGAAACCTTGACAGTCTCGTGCCGCAACCCGGAACATCTCACCCGTGAACCTGTCAGACAGCCGGACAGCCGGACAGCCTCCGCGGCGTGTGAGTGCCATGGAGGCGGTACTGGCGCATCTGCGCGGCGCCATCGAGCGCGGCGAGTACGCCGTGGGCGACAAGCTCCCCTCCGAGGCGGAGCTGTGCCGCACCCTGGAGGTCAGCAGGCCCGTCCTGCGCGAGGCCCTGCGGGCCCTGCAGACGATGGGCCTGACCGTCTCCAAGACCGGCAAGGGCACCTTCGTCGTCGCCAGCGCCGTCGAGGACCCCACCTTCGGCGACTACGCGGCCAGCGACCTGCTCGAAGTGCGCCGGCACATCGAGATCCCGGTCGCCGGGTACGCGGCGCTGCGCCGCACCCCGGAGAACCTGGACCACCTGGCCCATCTGCTCGACCGCATGGAGCGGGAGACGGACACCACCGCGTGGGTCGCGATGGACACCCTCTTCCACCTCGCCGTGGCCGAGGCCGCCCAGAACCCGGTCTTCCGCCGGGTCATCGAGGAGATCCGGGACGCACTGGCGCGTCAGTCGGCCTTCCTCAACGAACTGGGCGGCCGCCGCGAGCAGTCCAACCGGGAGCACCGGGCCATCGTCGAGGCACTGATCGACGGTTCCGAACCCGACGCCGTGGACGCCATGAGCCACCACCTGGACCGCGTCGAGACGACCCTCACCCACATCGTGCGCCCCGCGCGCACGGACGAGCACACGGAAGGCGGAACCGAGGCGTGAGCGAACAGCACCTCAAAGACGAGACGCGCCCCTCGTCCCGTCACGTCGACGCCGGCGACCACGGCTACAGCAAGTCGCTGAAGCACCGGCACGTCAACATGATCGCCATCGGCGGCGCCATAGGCACCGGCCTCTTCCTCGGCGCCGGCGGCCGCCTCGCCGACGCCGGCCCCTCCCTCTTCGTCGCGTACGCGGTCTGCGGGGTCTTCGCCTTCCTGGTCGTACGCGCCCTCGGCGAACTCGTCCTGTACCGCCCGTCCTCCGGTGCCTTCGTCTCGTACGCCCGTGAGTTCCTCGGCGAGAAGGGCGCGTACACCGCGGGCTGGATGTACTTCCTGAACTGGGCGACCACCGGCATCGCCGACATCACCGCGGTGGCCACCTACACGCACTACTGGGGGATGTTCTCCGACATCCCGCAATGGTTGATCGCATTGATCGCCCTCGCCGTCGTGTTGACCGTCAATCTGATCTCGGTCAAGATCTTCGGCGAACTGGAGTTCTGGTTCGCGATCGTCAAGGTCAGCGCGCTGGTGATTTTCATGTGCATCGGCATCTTCCTGCTGGTCACCCAGCACCCGGTGGACGGCACCACCCCCGGCCCGTCCCTGATCACCGACAACGGCGGCATCTTCCCCAACGGCCTGCTGCCCATGCTGCTGATCATCCAGGGTGTGGTCTTCGCCTACGCGTCGGTCGAGCTGGTCGGCGTCGCGGCCGGCGAGACCGAGAACCCCGAGAAGATCATGCCCAAGGCGATCAACTCGATCATGTGGCGGGTCGGCCTGTTCTACGTCGGCTCGGTCGTCCTCCTGTCGATGCTGCTGCCCTGGAACAAGTACACGGCGGGCCAGAGCCCCTTCGTGACCGTCCTCTCCCACGTCGGCATCCCGGCGGCCGGCGGCGTGATGAACCTCGTCGTCCTCACCGCGGCCATGTCCTCCCTCAACTCCGGCCTCTACTCGACGGGACGCATCCTGCGCTCCATGGCCGTCAACGGCTCCGCCCCCAAGTTCACCGCGAAGATGAGCCGCAGCCAGGTGCCGTACGGCGGAATCCTGCTGACCAGCGGTATCTGTGTGCTCGGCGTGGGCCTCAACTTCGTCGTCCCCGCCGAGGCGTTCGAGATCGTCCTCAACTTCGCGGCGATCGGCATCCTCGCCACCTGGGGCATGATCATGCTCTGTCACCTGCTCTTCTGGCGGAAGACCCAGAAGGGCGAACTCACCCGCCCCGGCTACCGACTGCCGGGCTCCCCCTGGACCGAGATCGTGACGCTGGCGTTCCTCGCCTCCGTCCTGGTCCTCATGTACGCCGACGGCGGCGCCGGACGCACCACCGTGCTGTGCCTGCCGCTGATCGTCGCCGCGCTGGTCGCCGGCTGGTACGCCATCCGCCGCCGACTCGCGCGCCCGTCCGCCGGAACCGACGCGTGAACCGCGTACCGGTCCGTCCCACCTCACCCGAGACCAGGCAGTGATGTACAGCAGTTCCCCCGCGGCCGCACCCATCGTCCGTGAGCCCCTCCACGCCCCCGTCGCCCACCTCATACGCGGCGGGGTCGTCGAGGGCATCCACTACGGCTCCGTCGTCGTCCTCGGCGCCGACGGAGAGGTCCAGTTCCAGCTCGGCGACATCGAGGCCGCGTTCTACCCGCGCTCGGCCGTCAAGCCCGTCCAGGCCGTGGCCATGCTGCGGGCCGGGCTGCCGCTCGACGGCGAGCTGCTCTCGCTGGCCGCCGCCAGCCACTCCGGCGAGGAGCGGCACCTCGCCGGCACCCGGCGCATCCTCGACCTCGCCGGCCTCACCGAGGACGACCTGCGCAACGTCCCCGACCTGCCGTACGACCCCGCGGTCCGGGACACCTGGATCCGCGAGGGCCGGCAGCCGTCCCGGCTCGCCCAGAACTGCTCCGGCAAGCACGCGGCGATGCTGTGGACCGCGCAGCTGAACGACTGGTCGCTCGACGACTATCTGGCGCCGGAGCACCCGCTCCAGCAGGCGATCGCCGAGATCGTCGAGGACCTGTCCGGGCAGCGCATCGCGCGGACCACCGTGGACGGCTGCGGCGCGCCGCTGTTCTCCATCTCCCTGCACGGGCTGGCCCGGGCGGTGTCGCGGATCGTGACCGCCGCGCCGGGGACGCCGGAGGCGCGGGTCGCCGACGCGATGCGGGACCACGCGGAGATGGCGTCCGGGGCGGGGCGCGACGTGGCCGCGCTGATGGCTGCCGTGCCGGGGCTGCTGGCCAAGGACGGCTTCGAGGGCGTCGAGGTCGCGGCGCTGCCGGACGGGCGGGCCGTGGCCGTGAAGATCGCCGACGGGGCGAACCGGGCTCGGGTGCCGGTGGCGGCGGCCGCGTTGGCGCGGGCCGGGGTTGATCCGGGGCTGCTGACCGGGTTCGCCGGGGAGGCGCTGCTCGGCGGCGGGCGGGAGGTCGGGCGTGTGCGGCCCGTTCGGTCGCTGGAGCCGGTTGAGGCGGCTGTGTGCGCCTAGTGGGGCGGGCCGACTTGTCGGTCGGCGGCTGCGGGTCCGTTGTGGCTGGTCGCGCAGTTCCCCGCGCCCCTATCGGGCGCCTCAGTCACGGTCCTGAAAAATCACTCCTTCCGAAAGAGGAACTCCTACCCTCATGACCACCACCGGCGTCACCCGTAGCGAACACGATCTGCTCGGTGACCGTGATGTTCCCGTCGACGCCTACTGGGGTGTGCACACCCTGCGTGCCACCGAGAACTTCCCCATCACCGGGACGCCGATCTCCGCCTACCCGCATCTGATCGACGCCCTGGCCGCCGTCAAGGAGGCCGCCGCTCTCGCCAATGAGGAGCTGGGGCTGCTGGCGCCCGCGAAGGCCGCCGCCATCGTCGCCGCCTGCCGGGAGGTCCGGGACGGCAAGCTGCACGACCAGTTCGTGGTGGATGTCATCCAGGGCGGTGCCGGGACCTCGACGAACATGAACGCCAACGAGGTGCTCGCCAATCGGGCGCTGGAGTTGCTGGGGCACCGGAAGGGGCAGTACCAGTACCTGCACCCCAATGAGGACGTCAACCTCGGTCAGTCCACCAATGACGTCTACCCGACCGCCGTCAAGATAGCGACGGTCTTCGCGGTGCGTGGACTGCTCAAGGCGATGGCTGTACTCCAGGACGCCTTCGGCCGTAAGGCCGTCGAGTTCCGTGATGTTCTCAAGATGGGCCGTACACAGTTGCAGGATGCGGTTCCCATGACGCTCGGTCAGGAGTTCTCCACCTTTGCCGTCATGATTGACGAGGACCGCTCCCGTCTTGACGAGGCCGTCGAGTTGATCCATGAGATCAACCTGGGGGCCACCGCCATCGGCACCGGCCTCAACGCACCCGCCGGATACGCCGAGTCGGCCCGCCGGCACCTCGCCGAGATCACCGGGCTGCCCCTGGTCACCGCCGCCAACCTGGTGGAGGCGACCCAGGACTGCGGTGCGTTCGTGCAGATGTCCGGCGTGCTGAAGCGGATCGCGGTCAAGCTCAGCAAGAGCTGCAACGACCTGCGGCTGCTGTCCTCCGGGCCGCGCGCGGGGCTCGGCGAGATCAACCTGCCGCCCGTGCAGGCCGGCTCGTCGATCATGCCCGGCAAGGTCAACCCGGTCATCCCCGAGGTCGTCAACCAGGTCGCCTTCGAGGTCATCGGCAACGACGTCGCCATCACCATGGCCGCCGAGGCCGGGCAGCTCCAGCTCAACGCGTTCGAGCCGATCATCCTGCACTCCCTGTCGGAGAGCATCACGCACCTGCGGAACGCCTGCCTGACGCTGGCCGAGCGGTGCGTCGACGGCATCACCGCCAACACCGACGTGCTGCGGGCGACGGTCGAGAACTCCATCGGCCTGGTCACCGCCCTCAACCCGTACATCGGGTACACGGCGGCCACCGACATCGCCAAGGAGGCCCTCGTCAGCGGCCGGGGTGTGGCGGAACTCGTCCTGGAGAAGGGACTGTTGCCGGCCGGGCGGCTCGCCGACCTGCTGCGTCCCGAGGTCGTCGCCGGCAGCGGCTCGCCCCTCGGCTGACCTGCGAGTACGCACCAGGACCGGCGCGGAGGCACAATAGTGATCATGACAATGACGTCGTCACCGGCCTTTCTGCCGGTCCTGGAGCGGATCGCCGAGGAGATAGGCCGTACGCCGGGGCGCGGGCGGCCCGCCGACTACATCCCGGCGCTCGCCGCCTGCGACCCCCGCAGCTTCGGCATGGCCGTCGCCGAGCTCGACGGCACGGTCTACGGTGTCGGCGACTGGCGGCAGCCGTTCTCCACGCAGTCCATCACCAAGGTCTTCACCCTCGCCCTCGACCTGGGCCGCGAGGGCGACGAACTCTGGGAGCACGTCGGCCGCGAACCCTCCGGCAACCCCTTCAACTCCCTGGTCCAGCTGGAGTACGAGAACGGCATCCCGCGCAACCCCTTCATCAACGCGGGCGCCCTCGTCGTCACCGACCGCCTCCAGACCCGTACCGGAGACGCGGCCGGCGAACTCCTCGCCTTTCTGCGCGCCGAGAGCGGCAACGCCGCCCTGGACTTCGACATGGGGGTGGCCGCCTCCGAGTCCCAGCACGGCGACCGCAACGCGGCCCTGGCCCACTTCATGGCCTCCTACGGCAACATCGACAACGAGGTCCCGGTCCTCCTCGACCAGTACTTCCGCCAGTGCTCCGTCGCCGCGTCCTGCGCCGACCTCGCCCTGGCGACCACGTTCCTGGCCCGCCACGGCATCCGGGCCGACGGCAGCCGCCTGCTCACCCGCAGCCAGGCGAAGCAGGTCAACGCGGTGATGCTGACCTGCGGCACGTACGACGCGGCGGGCGACTTCGCGTATCGGGTGGGGCTGCCGGGGAAGAGCGGGGTGGGCGGCGGCATCATCGCCGTGGTGCCGGGCCGTTGTGCGCTCTGCGTGTGGAGCCCGGGCCTGGACGAGCGGGGCAACTCGGTGGCGGGAGTGGCGGCCCTGGACCGCTTCACGACACTGACGGGCCTGTCGGTTTTCTAGACGCGTGACTGTGGCGCCCGACGACGAATCACTGGCCAGTCACAGCCAGGTCTCTCCCAGGAAAACGCCCCGTCGCTTTCTGGCCACCCGCAATTGACACGCTGAGCCAGTGTTGGCCATGGCTTTTCCCGTCGATCTTCGCCGCTGCCAGGTCCTAGGCCTGGCCGGTACCGCGTTTCTCGCTCTGGGAGGTGAGACCGCAGGCGCCCTCCCCGTGGAGGACCTGCTCGCGCCCAGCTCGGTGCAGGCGGCGTTCGGCCTGGTCGGGGTCTACTTCGGCGTTGTGCTGCTCATCGCGGCGTGGCTGCTGCTGGGCCGCCTCGTCCGCAGTGGCGAACCGCCCGCCCCACGCCAGCTGTTGCTGGTCCTCGCCGTATGGGCGGCCCCGCTGCTGCTCGCGCCCCCGCTGTTCAGCAGGGACGTATACAGCTACCTCGCGCAGGGCGCCATGGTCGACGCGCACATGGACGTCTACACGGCGGGACCCGCGCAGCTCGGCGGTCCGCTGGCCGACGAGGTCGCCCCGGTCTGGCAGAACACCGCCGCACCGTACGGCCCCGCGTTCATGGGCGTGGCCTCGCTGCTGTCCGGCCTGACCCGGGGCGAACTCCCCGCCGGGCTCTTCGGGATGCGCCTGGTCGCCCTGCTCGGCGTCGGCCTGATGGCGGCCGCGCTGCCCCGGCTCGCCCGGCACAGCGGCGCCGACCCGTCGGCCGCGCTCTGGCTCGGCGCCCTCAACCCCCTGGTGCTGCTGCACCTGGTCGCCGGCGCCCACAACGACGCGATCATGCTCGGTCTGCTGGGTCTCGGCCTGGTCGCGGCGCTCGGCCGCTGGCCGCTCCTCGGAGCCGTGCTCGTCACGCTCGCGGCACTGGTCAAGGCACCGGCCGCACTGGGGCTGCTCGCGATCATCGTCGTACAGGCGCGCAAGGGCCGCAGTCCGGTGGGCGCCACCCTGCTGACGGCGGCCGCGTCCGGCGCCACGACGGTGGTCGCGACCGCGGTCGCCGGGACCGGGTACGGGTGGATCAGGGCGCTGGACACGCCTGTCTCCGCGCACAACTGGGCGCTCAGCAGCCTGCTCGGCCGGGCCACCGGCGCGCTCCTGGAACACCTCGGCAGCGATCTGGCGCCGCTGGCCGTGCCGGCCTGGCATCTGCTCGGGCTCGCGCTCACCGCGGTGACCGTGCTGCTGATATGGGTCCGGCTGCGGCCCCGCCCGGTCTACGCCCTCGGCCTGAGCCTGGCCGCGGTCGCCGCCTTCGGACCGGCGATCCGGCCCTGGTACGCGATCTGGGGCCTGTTCCTGATAGCGGCAGCGGCGCCCAGCACCTCGGTACGGCACCGGGTGGCCGCCGTCACCGGAGTGCTCGCGCTCGCCGTGCTGCCCAGCGGCGGCCCCGCCGACATCGGCCAGCTGGTCCTCGCCGTCTCCGGCGGGGTGCTGGGCGTGGTCGTGCTGTGGCAGGCCCACCAGGCCGCGCAGGCCCCGGCCGTGGGACGTACGGCATGAGAGGACCGCGTACCGACCGGGGGAGACTGCTGCTCGTCCTGTTCCTCGTCGCCGCCGTGACCGTGTTCACGGCCACCGTGCCGCTCCTGCGCGACTGGTTCGACCTGCGCGTCTACTACGGCACCGTGCACACCTGGGTGCACCACGGCGGGCGGATCTACGACTACCGGGTGCCCGGGACGACGTACGGCTTCACCTATCCGCCGTTCGCCGCCGTCGGCATGCTGCCCATGGCGCTGGTGGGGCTGCACCTGGCCATCGCGGTTTCGCTGCTGGTCAACCTGGCCGCGCTGGCCTTCGTGCTGCGCATCCTGGCCGGTCCTGGCTGGCGGCGCTGGGGCTGGTACCGCTGGGCGCTGGCCCTGTGCGCGCTGGCGCTGTTCGAGCCGCTGCGGGACACCTTCAGCTTCGGCCAGGTGAACCTGATCCTGCTCGCCCTGGTGCTTGCGGACTGCTGTCTGCTGCGCAGTGGGCGGGGCCGCTGGGCCGGGGTCGGCATCGGGCTCGCCGCCGCGATCAAGCTCACCCCCGCGCTGTTCATCGGCATGCTGCTGATCGGCCGCAGGTGGCGTGCGGCCGGTGTCGCCACAGCCGTGGCGCTCGCCGCCACCGGGCTCGCCGCCTGGGCCGACCCGAAGGCGTCCCGTTTCTACTGGACGCAGGCGCTCTGGGACACCAACCGGGTCGGCCGGCTCGACTACGTGTCGAACCAGTCGCTGCAGGGCGTACTGGCTCGGCTCGGCCATCCGGACAAGCCGCTGTGGGCGACGGTCGTGCTGCTCACACTGGCCGTGTGGGCGTGGCGGACCCGCAAGGCGGTGGCGGCCGGGGACTGGACGGCCGCCTTCGCGCTCACCGGGCTCGCCGCCTGCCTGGTCAGCCCGATCACCTGGGTGCACCACCTGGTGTGGGCGCTGCCCTCGTTCGCCCTGCTGGCCCGCGCGGGCTACCCGCGGATCGCGGGCGCCCTCTACGCGGTGATGTGCACCAGCGTGGTGTGGCTGTGGTTCGACGACGCGTCGGGCATCGACGGGTTCCTCGGCAGCAACATCTACACCTGGATCACCCTGGGGCTGCTGCTGGGCCTGCCGACTGGTCAGCCCCGCGCGGAGCGGTCGCCCCTGAGCCGCATCGCGAGGGTCACGGCGCCCACGCCGAGTACCGCGAAGCCCGCGGCCATGGCGGTGTCGGACCAGTCGGAGTCGTCCTCCGGCGCGGTGGCCGCCGCCATCGGCACGGTGCTCGGCCCCGGCTGGGGGCGCGGCCTGGCCCGCAGGGCGTCCAGCGAGCCCACCGGGTCGACCCGTCCGGCCGCCTCGAAACCCCAGTCGAGCAGCTGACGGGCCTCGTCGTACACGCCGCCGTCCTGGGGGTTCATCACCGTCACGATGAGGGTGCGCCCGCCCCGCCGGGCGGCGGCGACCAGGGTGTTGCCGGCGTTGGTGGTGTAGCCGTTCTTGATCCCGATCAGGCCGGGATAGCGCGGCACACCGTCCAGGCCGGTGAGCAGCCGGTTGGTGTTCTCGATGCCGAACGTCCAGCCGTCGCCGGCCGGGAAGCGGGCCGCGGCGGTGGAGCAGTAGCGGGCGAACTCGCGGTTGCGCAGCCCGGCCCGGCCGAACACCGCCAGGTCGAACGCCGAGGAGAACTGCCCCGGTGCGTCGTAGCCGTCGGGGGACTCGACATGCGTGTCGAGGGCGCCCAGGGCCCGCGCCTTGGCCTGCATCCGAGTGACGGTGCGGTCCCAGCCCCCGGCGAGTGCGGCCAGGACGTGCACGGCGTCGTTTCCCGAGCTGAGGAAGACCCCGCGCCACAGGTCGGCCACCCGGTAGGTGTGGCCCTGCTCGACGCCGACCAGGCTGCTGCCCTCCTCGACGTCCGCCAGCTCCTGGGGCGTCACCCGGTGCTCCAGACCGGCCGGTAGGACCGGCAGCACGGTCAGCGCGAACAGGGTCTTCAGCGTGCTGGCCGGCGGCAGCTCGCGATGCGCCTCGTCGGCCGCCAGCACCTGGCCGCTGCCCGCGTCGGCGACCAGCCAGGAGAGCGCGGAGACGTCCGGGACCTCGGGCACCCCGGAGTGCGGCCGTACCTGGGTGCCGGAGTGGTAGAGCAGGGACGGGCCGGGCACCACCGCCCTCGGGGGCGGGGCCGGGTCCCGTGCCCCGGTGCCGGCGGCGGCCGTACCGGACGTCAGCGCCAGCAGGCCCGCCACACAGAGGGCGCAGGTCGACGCCGCCGCCCGGCGAGGGAATCGGTCAGAGAATCCGATCGTCATACGATCAACGTAGGAAGGGAGTCGGCGTCCGGCGCGCAGCCTGGGCCGGATGGACGCCCTGAGCAACCCGGATGCCGCACCGGCGGCGGCGGGTCGCACGCCCGGCTTCGGTGTCAGCCCGCCGGCAGGGTCGGCTGGACACGGCGCAGGAAGGTGGCGTTGTCCGGCGTCTCACGCATCCGCTCAAGGAGTGTCTCCAGGCCGGAGGGGGTCCCCTCGCGGCTCTGCAGGGCCCGGCGCAGTCCGCGTACGGCGGTCAACTCGGCCGGGGTGAGCAGGAGTTCCTCGCGGCGGGTGCCGGAAGGGGCGATGTCCACGGCGGGGAAGACCCGCCGGGAGGCCAGCTCGCGGTCCAGCCGCAGTTCCATGTTGCCGGTGCTCTTCAGCTCCTCGAAGTAGTAGCCGTCGGCACGTGAGCCGGTGTCCACCAGGACGGTGGCGAGGATGGTGAGCGAGCCGCCCTCCTCGGCCTTGCGGGCGGCGCCGAAGAACCGCTTGGGGCCGAGCAGCGCGGCGGCGTCGACGCCGCCGCTGAGGGTACGGCCGTTGGAGGCGGCCGCGTTGTTGTGGGCCCGGCACAGCCGGGTCAGGGAGTCCAGCAGGATGACGACGTCCCGGCCGTCCTCGACGAGCCGCTTGGCCCGCTCGACGACGAGTTCGGCGAGGGCGATGTGCTCCTTGGCGGGCCGGTCGAAGGTGGAGGCGTACACCTCGCCGTGGACCGAGCGCCGCATGTCGGTGACTTCCTCGGGGCGCTCGTCGAGCAGCAGCACCATGAGGTGGCACTCCGGGTGGTTGCCGGCGACGGCGGCCGCGTACTGCTGGAGCAGCACGGTCTTGCCGGTCTTCGGCGGGGCCACGATCAGCCCGCGCTGCCCCTTGCCGACGGGGGCGAGCAGGTCGGTTACCCGGCCGGCGAGCCCCGAGGCGGGGTGTTCGAGGCGGATCCGCTGGCGCGGGTGGAGCGGGGTCAGATCGCGGAAGTGACGGCGGCCGCGCAGTTCTTCGGGCGTACGGCCGTTGACGCGCGTGACCTCGGTCAGGGTGCGCTGGTTGCCCCGGACGCCCTCGACGAGGTCGCCCTTGCGCAGGCCGTGACGGCGGATCAGCGCGGCGGAGACCTGGGGGTCGGCCGGGGAGGACAGGCAGCTCGGGGACCGCAGCTGCCCCTTCCCGCCCGCGTCGATGTCGAGGACACCGGTGACGGGCCGGACGGCGTTCCGGTCCTGCTGCTGTACGGGAGGCTCGAGTGTGGTGGTCATGAGAGGTGGTCCTTTCGAGGACGGAAGACAGAAGATCAGGGGGGAGTGGGCCGCGAGCGGGAGGCGTGCACACAGGCCTCCGGGCGGCGGGAACGACACCTCGGGAAGGCACGGAAAGCCCTGGTCACGAGATGGTGCGAAGAAGCCGACGGGCCGGTCGAAAGCGACGGCCGAAGTGGCTGGAGGAGAGAGAACCCGGCACCGGCGCCCGAATGGGGGGCGACGACAGGTGCTGTTCGCACTATACCCGGTGCTCTGCGACCGTCAACATGGCACCGGCCGCCGATATTCCCGGACGCTCCCCGGACCCGAGTGGCCAAGAACCCCGCATCCCGGCGGCCCGGGTGCGCCTACGATCGGCCGTGCCCGCGTGCCGCGCCTGTCAGGAGCCCCGGTGGAGACCTCGCCCGTGCCGCACCGCCTGAACCCCGCCGGCGGCTGTCCGCACGCCGACAACGCCCGGCTGCTGGCGCGCGGCTCCGTGGTGCCGGTCGTCCTTCCCGGCGGTGTCGAGGGCATGGCGGTACTCGGGCACGAGACGCTCAAGGAGTTCCTCCAGCACCCCGAAGTAGCCAAGAACGCAACGCACTTCACCGAGCTGCGGGAGGGTCGGATCCCCGCCGGCTGGCCGCTGCTGACCTTCGCGACCGTACGGGGCATGACCACCGCCGACGGGGACGACCACCGTAGGCTGCGCGGACTGGTCAGCCGGGCCTTCACGCCCCGTCGGGTCGAGGAACTGCGGCCCCGGATCGAGGCGTTGACCGCATCGCTGCTCGACGGTCTGGGGCGGGCCGCGGTGGCCGGGGTCGCGGATCTGCGCCGGCACTTCGCTCTGCCACTGCCGATGAGTGTGATCGGTGAACTCCTGGGCGTGGACGCCGAGTTCCGCGACCGGCTGCACCACCTGTCCAGCCAGGTCGTGGCCACCGGCATCGGACCGGAGGAGGCCGTCGCCGCCAACCGGGAACTGGTCGCCGTCCTCGCCGCCGTGGCCACGGCCCGGACCGAGCGGCCGGGCGACGACCTCACCAGCGCCCTGATCGCCGCCCGCGACGAGGACGGCGACCGCCTCGGACAGGAGGAGCTGATCGGCACCCTGGTGCTGATGATCATCGCCGGGCACGAGACCACCCTCAACCTGATCACCAACGCCGTGCGCGCCCTGTGCGGCCACCGCGACCAGCTCGACCTGGTGCGCGAGGGCGCGGCGAGCTGGGCGGACGTGGTGGAGGAGACGCTGCGCTGGGACGCGCCGGTCAGCTTCTTCCCGTTCCGCTACCCCGTACGGGACCTGACCTTCGGCGGCACGGTGATCCCCGCCGGCACCCCGGTCCTGGCCGGCTACTCCGCCGCCGGCCGAGACCCGGCCGCGCACGGCCCGGACGCCGACCGGTTCGACGTCACCCGGCCCGCCCGCCCCGACGCCGTCCGCGGCCTCTCCCTCGGCCACGGCGCCCACTACTGCCTGGGCGCCCCGCTGGCCCGGCTGGAGGCCACGGTGGCCCTGGAGCGGCTCTTCGACCGCTTCCCCGCCCTGGACCTCGCCGTGCCCGAGGACGGCCTCGCCCGGGAAGCAAGCTTCGTCGGCAACAGCGTTCGCGCCCTCCCGGTCCGCCTGGGCGCCTGAGCCGCATACCAGCCATACGAACCCCCGATGGCCCTTCCCCGACGCATTTCTTGTTCTGGCCATAAGCCCTACCTACGCTGCCACCACCGCACTTCGGCGGCATGGGACAAGGGACTTGGCAATCATGGGTCGACTGGCCGGGAAAATCGCTTTCATCAGTGGAACGGGAGCTGGAATCGGCCGGGCCGCGGCACAGGTATTCGCGGCGGAGGGAGCCACCGTATTCGGCTGTGACATCGACGAGAAGAGCGCCGCCGAAACCGTGGAACTCGTCGAGAAGTCCGGCGGCATGATGCGTTCACTGGCACCGGTCGACCTTTCCACCGAGACCGGGGCGGGGGAGTGGATCGAGGCCGGGATCGCGGAGTTCGGCGGGATCGACATCCTCTACAACAACGCCTCCGCATTGCGGAACGGCCCCTTCGAGACGATGCCGGCCGAGGACTGGTACTTCACCATCAGGAACGAGCTGGACATCCCCTACTTCTGCACCCGGGCCGCCTGGCCGCACCTGGTCGCGCGCGGCGGCGGGGCCGTCCTGAACGTCGCCTCGGTGGCCGCCGTGCGCGGCGCGCCCTTCATGCCGATGGTGCCGCACGGCGCCGCCAAGGGCGGGGTGCTGGCCATGAGCAGGCACCTGTGCGCGGCCGGCGCCCCGCACCACATCCGCGTCAACACCATCGCCCCCGGCATGACCCGCACCTCGGCCACCGCCCCCTTCCTCGACGACCCGGACGGCCCGAAGGCCCAGCTGGAGGCGCGGATCCCGGTCGGCCGGATCGGTCAGCCCGAGGACATCGCCCGTGCCGCGGCCTTCCTCTGCTCGGACGAGGCGGCCTTCGTCAACGGCGCCAACCTCATGGTCGACGGCGGCGACAGCGCGATGGCGGGCTGAGCGCCGATGCACGCACGGCTGGACCACGTGGGCGTCAACGTACGCGACCTGCCCGCCCAACTCTCCTGGTACCGGACGGCCTTCGGCCTGAAGACCGTCTTCGAGTTCCGTCTCGACGGACCCGGCCTGACCGGTGTCGTCCTGGAACACCCGCACGGCTGGCGGATCGAACTCCTCGCCAGGCCCGGGTCCGCGCCCGGCCTCAGGGCACCGGACCCGATGACCGCCGCCCTCACCGAGGGGTACGGGCACTTCGCGGTCACCACCCCCGAACTCGACCCCGTGTACACCGCCCTGGTGGCCCACGGGGCGGGCGAGGTGCTGAAACCCGGCCCGTCCCCTGAACCGGAGGTGCGGATGGCCTGGGTCAAGGACCCCGAGGGAAATCTCATCGAACTCATAGAGCGCGGCACCACCGATAACCCGTGAGATGGAGTACGGAATGACCAACGCTGTGAGAAAACTGGACGTGGGCACGCTCGTGGCCTGTTGTCTGGCAGTTGCCGCCGCGCAGCTGTGCATTACCGTTCCCTCGCCCATCAACGGGGAAATACAGGCCGCGTTCGGCGCCTCGGGATCGCAGGTCGCCTGGGTCACCTCGGCCTTCATTCTCCCCACCGCGATTCTGGAACTGAATTTCGGTGTGGTGGGCGACCTGTTCGGCCGTAAGCGGCTGCTGGTGCTCGGCGGATTCGTGCTGGCGGTCGGTGAACTCCTCAACGCCACCTCGCAGAACATCACCATGCTCTGGATCGGGCAGGCCCTCGCCGGTGTCGGCGCCGCCGCGCTGTTCCCCAGCTCCCTCGCCGTGATCGCGGCCGCGACACCGGGGGAGAAGGACCGCGCCAAGGCGGTCTCGATCTGGGCGCTGAGTATTTCCCTCGCCTCCGCCGTGGGCCCGCTGTCCTCCGGCATCCTCGCCACGGTCGCCGACTTCCGCTGGGCGTTCGTGCCGCCGGTCGTCCTCGGCATCGCGGTCGGCATCTCCTGCTGGGCGCTGGTCACCGACTCCAAGGCGCCCGAGGGCCGCGCCCTGGACTGGCCGGGTCAGATCACTGTCGCCGTCGGCCTGACCGCCCTGCTGTGGGGCATCATCGAGGGCGGCGACCGCGGCTGGAGCAGCCCCTCGATCGTCTTCGCCCTGGTGCTCGCCGCCGTCGCACTGGTCGGCTTCGTGGTCGCGGAGAACCGCGCCGAGTCCCCGATGTTCAACCTGGAGCTGCTGAAGATCCCGTCGTTCGCCGCCGCCGCGGTGGTCGCGCTGACCGGCATGTTCGGCTTCATCGGCACCGCCTACTGCGTCTCCATCCGGCTCGGCGCGGTGATGCACCTCAGCGCGCTGCGCGCCGGCATGCCGTTCGTGATCCTCCAGCTGATCCCGCTGCTCCTCGCACCGGTGCTCAGCAGGATGCTCACCCGGGTCGAGCCGCGCTGGCTGCTGATGGGCGGTCTGCTGCCGATGGCCGCCGGCCAGTTCTGGATCGCCGCGCTGCCCATCACCACCACCGACCTCGCCGCCTTCATCGGCCCGGTCCTGCTGCTCGGCATCGGCTTCATCTGCGTGGTCTCCTCGCTGACGTCGGCCGCCGTGAACGCCGTACCGATCGAGATGACCGGCATGGCGAGCGGTGCGACCAGCCTGGTCCGCGAGTTCGGCCAGGGCCTCGGACCCGCCGTGATCAGCACCATCGCGATGAGCGCGGCCTCCTCCGCGCTGGTCGGCAAGCTGAGCGGTGCCGACGCGGGCATGGAGGCCGCCGCCGGTCCGCTCGCGGTGGTCAACGCGGGCAGCGACAGCGCCAGGGCCGCCGCGCAGGACGCCCTCGCGCACGGCATGGCCCTGGGCGTGGTGATCTGCGGCTGCGCCTCGCTGCTCGGCGCGCTGGTCACCCTGCTGCTGGTCCGCAAGAACACCGCGCGAGCGGCGGCCCAGCTGCCGGTGCAGCCCGCGTCCGCCTGACCGCGGACACGAGGAGAAGGCCGGGGCTCCCGCCCCGGCCTTCTGACGTTGCGTCAACTCCCGTGCCCTCGGGAGGTCGTGGAACGGCAACGGATGTCCGCAATCCATAACGGTCCCGGCCGGGAGGGGACTTGATGTCGGGCAATGCCTTATCTTCACGACATGTCCACGCCACCGCAGCAGCCGCCGTCCTCGCCGCAGCAACCGCCGTCGACTCCCCAGCAGCCCCAGCAGCCACCGCAGCAGCCGGACCAGGCGCCCGCGGTAGCGCCCCAGCAGCCCCAGCCGACCGCGTACCCGTATCCGAACCCGCAGTCGCCGCCCCCGCAGAACCCCTACGCCCAGCCGACCCTCGTCAACCAGCCCGCGCCACCCCCGCAACAAGGCGCGCAGCAGGGCAACCCCTATGCCGTGCAGCCCGGTTACGGCTACCCGCCCCCGGTCGCACCGCCGTCGGCGGGCGGGAACGCGGCCGGGAGAGCCGTGCTGTGGGCCGTCGTGGGCGCGGTGGTCGCCTCCGCCGCCTGGGCGGGCGGCATCTTCCTGACCGGAGGCTTCGGCACCCGCGCCGATCTGCGCGGCTACCAGGCGCCCGCGAACCTCTGCTCCGGCGCGGACTACTCGTCGTTCAAGGACGAGTACCCCGTCGACGACTCGTCCCCGACGAAGAACGTGCTGAAGGACCCGGCGCTGGACGAGAGCTACTGCAGTCTCAGTCTCAAGAAGACCAGCTCCAGCTACGGGGACGCCTATCTCACCATGACGGTCGACCTGCACAAGAAGACCGACCCGGGGCCGGAGTTCACGGCCACCTGGAAGAAGTACGGCGACAGCCACACGGACTACGACGTGAGCCCGGTGAGCGGCATCGGCGAGGAGGCCTACCTGGTCACCCAGGACACCAGCAACGGCTCCACCACCAGCGGCTCGCGGTACGCCACGCTCGCGGTGCGGGACGGCTGGATGACGTACACCATGTACTACAGCGCGTACTTCTCCTCGTACGACAGCGACACCGACCCGCCGACACTCGACAACGTGACGGACTGGCTGAAGACGGACACCAGGTCCACGCTGGAGCAGCTCAAAAGCTGACGCTCAGCCCCGGTCGAGGGCGTCGGTGATCGCCTTCACCGGACCGTGCGCCGAGTAACCGCCGTCGACGGTGATCTCCGCGCCGTTGACGTACGACGCCTCGTCGGAGAGGAGATAGACGACGAGCGGCGCCACCTCGTCGACCGTGCCCGGCCGGCCCTGCGGCGTCATGGCGAGGTGGGCGGCGACGAACACCGGGTTGGCGGTGGCCATCAGCGGGGTCTCGATGTACCCGGGGTGGATCACGTTCGTACGGATGCCGCGCGGGGCCAGCTCCAGGGCCGCCACCTTGGACAGGCCCCGCAGCGCCCACTTGCTGGTCGTGTACGCGACCGCGTGATGGGCGGTGAGCCCGGCGACCGAGCCGACGTTCACGATCGAGGAGCCCGCCGGCATCAGCGGGGCCAGGGCCTGGATGCCGAGCAGGGCGCCGGTGGTGTTCACGGCGAACGCCCGGTTCCAGTCGGCGAGTTCGACCTGGCCGAGCCGGGCCCGCATCGGGATGCCCGCGTTGTTCACCAGACCGTGCACGACGTCGAGGGAGGCGGCCAGTGCCGTCCAGTCCTCCGGCGAGGTCACGTCCAGACGGACGTACCGGACGTTGAGGCCGTCGGCGCGCAGGGCCGCGGCGAGCTTCTCGCCGGCCTCGTCCAGCACGTCGGTCGCGATCACCGTGGCGCCCTCCCGGGCGGCCGCGGCCGCCTCCGCGGCTCCCTGGCCCTGGGCGGCTCCGGTGACGACGACGGTACGGCCCGCCAGGCGCGTGCGGCTCACGGCTTCCACGATGTCCTCCGAGGGTGCGTGCGGGATGTCCTCCCGTCCACGCTAGGAAGCCGCGGACAGCTGCGGAAACGCGCTCTCGGGATGGCTGGCATCCACGTCGGCGATCTCGTGCGGGGGCTCCTCGCCCAGCGCGGCCCCGACCTTGCGGACCGTGTCCCGCAGCCAGCGGTGGGCCGGGTCGGCGTGCCGGTTGTGGTGCCAGTACATGGCCTCCACCAGCGGCACGTCCGGGAACGGCGCCGGTACGACCGCGCAGCGCGCGAAGCCCTCGTACCGCCTCGCCAGCCGTTCCGGGACCATCGCCACCAGGTCCGTGCCGCTCACCAGGAACGGCAGCACGCTGAACCCGGGCGTGCTGACCTGGACCTTCGGGGTGATCCCGAGGGTCTCCAGCTGGCGCTCGGCGGGGGTGTGGCTCTTGCCGATGGCGCAGGCCGCGTGCGGCATCTCCGCGAGGTCCCGCAGGGTGAGCCGGCCGTCCACCAGGCGAGGGTTGTCCGGGTCGACGAGGCACACGAACCGGTCGTGCATCACGGCCTCGCTGACCCCGGGGAGCTGGTAGCCGAGCGGCACGATCATCAGGTCGTGGCAGCGCAGATGCGTCTCGGTCTCCAGCTGGCCGTCGACGATCGGGTGGAAGTCGATCCGGACGCCCGGCGCCTCGGCCGCGATGACCCGCAGCAGCGGCTCCACGAACACCGTCATCACGTAGTCCGACATGACCACGGAGAACCGCTGGCGGCTGCGTCCCGGGTCGAAGTGCCGGGTCAGCGACAGCGCCTCCTCGGCCTTCTGCAGCGAGCCCTGGACGACCGGCAGCAGCCGCTCCGCGAGGGGTGTCAGCTCGTACTCCCGGCCCACCCGGATCAGCAGCTCGTCGTTGAAGTGCCGGCGCAGCCGGGCCAGCGAGCCGCTCATCGCGGACTGGCTGGTGGACAGCCGTACCCCCGCGTGGGTGACGTTCTTCTCCTCCAGGAGCGCTTCCAGTGCCACCAGAAGATTGAGATCGATCGCTCCGAGACCCACGGGTGTCACCTTCCGGCCGGCTACGTCATTGAAGCTTCGGTGAAACGGGAGGTTAACCAGCGGACGGCCGTCGAGGAAGGGGGTCGGGGCGACTCTCAGGAAGATGCGATGCCAGGCATCCGGGCACCGGATACCCCCAGGTGGAGGGGCCTGCGCGCACCACAGGCCCCCCACAGCTTCGGGTGCTACGGGCGCGGGGTGCGGCCCCTCTTGCGGGCCCGCGGAAGGTAGGCGTCCGCCCGCCCGGGCACGATCCGGTTGGACACCGTGCCGAGCCCCTCGACGCTCAGCGTCACCTCGTCGCCGGGCTTCAGCGGGGGCGGGGTGCGCTCCCCGAGCCGGCCCCAGAACTCCGCCAGCGAGCCCCAGCCGCAGGTGCCCGAGCCGAGGATGTCACCGGGCCGTACCCAGGCGTCCCGGCTGGCGTAGGCGATCATCTCCTCGAAGGTCCAGGAGGCGTTGGCGAGGGTGTCCCGGCCGATCAGTTCCCCGTTCAGGGTGACCGTCATCTCCAGGTCCAGGAAGCCGTCCGGATCCCGCCGGTCCCGCACCTCGTCGGCGGTGACCAGGTAGGGGCCGAGCGTGTTGGCGAAGTCCTTGCCCTTGGAGAAGCCCAGGCCGAGGTTCTTCTCCGGCTTCTGCAGGTCACGGGCCGACCAGTCGTTGAAGACCAGATAGCCGATGATGTGGTCCCCGGCCCGCTCGGGGGTGAGATCGCGGCCGCTGCGGCCGATGACCGCGCCGACCTCCAGCTCGAAGTCCAGCACCGAGCAGCCCGCCGGGACCGGCACGTCGTCGTGCGCGCCGTAGGCGGCATGCGGGTTGGTGAAGTAGAAGTTGGGCGCCCGGTACCACTCCTCGGGCACCCGCTCCAGACCGTCCAGCGACTTCGAAACGCCCTCGATGTGCGCCTCGAACCCGACGAAGTCCCGGATCGAGGGCGGCTTCAGCGGTGGCAGCAGGCGTACCCGGTCCACCGTCGGCCCGCTGGGGGAGTCCAGGGCTTCGACTCCGGCCGCGTACAGCACGCCGGCCTCGACGAGCGTGAGGACGCTCACCCCCTCGGGCAGCGGGTGGATCACCCCGTCCCGCACCACACCGGCGCGCTCCTCACCCTCGTGCTCGTATGTCGCGAAACGCATGGCTCACTGCTCCCAGTGGTTGGTGTTGGTGACGGTCCCGGCGCTCAGATAGCCGGCGAACACGCCCTTGGGATCACGGGCTGCCCGGATCTCCATCAGCCGCCGCCACTGCTCGTCGCCCATGAACCTCAACTGCCGTACCGTGAAGTCGGAATCGCCCAGGTACTGGCCGGCGGTCACCGGCTCCATCGCCGCCATCGCCCCGTCCAGCCAGCCGCGCAGCTCAGCGTCCCGCCCCGGTTCGTCGTGGACGACATAGCTCGCGCAGTAGATCTCCGACTGCAACGAGAACGCCATGTCGGGCAGTCGGCGCAACGGGGCCATGGAGAACCAGATGGTGAAGGTCCCCCGAGTGGGGTGTTCGGTGAACGCCTTGCGGATCGCCGGGACGACCTCCTCGGCGGTGCCGGTCAGCCACGCGTTGTCGACGAAGTAGCGGTGGCCCTCCGGGTTGGCGGTGCGCTGCCCGGCCAACTGCTCCGCGAAGGTGGTGGGTTGGGCCTCGACCCGGAACAGGGCCCGGTCGGCGTACGGGTTGGCGTGCAGGGGCGCGAGCGCCTCGGCCGCCTCCTGAGGGGTCTCCGTCATCGCCACACCCGTCACCAGCAGCACCGGTCCGTCGAGATCGGGCGGGGTCTGGGTGAGAGCGACGATCTCCACCAGGTCGGAGACCGTGTGATGGGTGTCGTGCAACCAGGTCATGACCTCGTCGAAGAGGTCCAGCGGGTAGGCGTGCACGGTGTGCGCCAGGTGCCCGGGGAGCGGGCGGGTGCGCAGATGGAAGCGGGTCACGACCCCGAAGAACCCCGGGCCCGCACCGCGTGCCGCCCAGAACAGGTCGCTGTGCCGCCTCTCGTCGGCCCGGACCAGTTCGCCGTCCGCCGTGACGACGTCGATCGCCACGATGTTCTCGGCCGCCCAGCCCCAGCCGCGCGCGTTCCAGCCCTGCCCGCCCTGGAGCAGGAAACCGCCGATGCCCACCGACGGACAGTGGCCGCCGTTGAAGAACCGTCCGAACTCACCCAGATACGGGTTGAGTTCGTCGCCGCCTTTGACACTGGGAGTGGCCGTGACGATCCCGGTCCGCGGGTCGTACGCCATCTCGCGGAAGCCGCCGAGGTCGATCAGCAGCGTGTCCCGGCGCACCGACCACGCGGCCCAGCTGTGTCCGCCGGAGCGCACGGTGACCTGCCAGCCGCGCTCCAGGGCGAGCCGTACGCCCTCGACCACGTCCTGTTCGGTGGCCGCCTCGAGCACGGCCGCGGGGGTGCGGCCGGCCGGGCGGCGGGCGTTGAAGACCCGCCGGTACACGGCCTCCTCGAAGCCCTCGTCACCGGGGAGGTGCAGGGTGCCGGAGAAGCGGTTCTCGTCCGGGGGTTCGGGGGCCGTCCCCCGATTGATCGTGGTCACCGGGCGGCTCACTTGACCGCGATGGGGTTGACGGGGGCACCGACCGCGCCGGTCACCGGCAGCGGCGCCGCGACCAGCAGGAACTCATAGACACCGTCGGCCGCGCAGTCCTCCGCCAGGGCCTCCAGATCCCACATCTCGCCCAGCGGCAGGCCCATGTTGGGGATGGCGATCTGGTGCAGCGGCGACATCGCCGGCTCGGCGAACTCGTACGGCCGCACCTCAAGGCCCCAGGTGTCGGAGGCGATGGCCGCGATCTCCGTGCGGTGCAGCCAGCCGAGGGTGGTGAAGGACAGGCCGGGCGCGTCCCCCGCCGCGTACCCGCCCCACTCGCCGAGCCGCCGCACCCGCCCCAGTTGCCCGGTGCGGACGAGCACGATGTCACCCCGGCGCACACTCGACGTGGCGCCCTGCGCCTCGATGGTGGTGCGCAGGTGCTCCTCCAGGATCGGGAAGCCGTCCGGGAGTTCACCGCGCGCGTCGCCGGCCGCCCGGCCGACGTCGAGCAGCACCCCGCGGCCGGTGAAAGCGTCCCGCATGTGCTCGATGCCGGTCACGGAGTCGCCGTCGCCGTTGACGATCGTGCACGGACGGCCGTTCCAGGCCTGCTTGTTGTCGTAGATGTGGCCCAGCCCGTCCCACTGCGTGGAGGCCTGGAGCGGCATCAGCACATGGTCGTCGGCGCCGCCGAAACCGTGCGGGAAGCCCTGGGTGCCGGCCGCCGCGTCGGAGCCGGTGTCGCGCATGTAGTGCACCGGGTTGATCCGGCCCCGGAAGCCGCGCTGCGGACCCGACTCGTTGAACTCCTGCGCCAGTGAGAAGGAACGGCCCCGCCGGACCAGACCGGCGGCGTGCGCGCGGATCGCGTCGTCGACGAAGTTGAGTGTGCCCAGCACGTCGTCCTCGCCCCAGCGGCCCCAGTTGCGGTACAGGGCACGGGCCTTGGCGAGCTCTTCCTCGATGGGACCGACGGTCATCGGACGTGTCCTTTCAGCAGCAGTTCCAGGGCGTTGCCCCCGGCGATCGCGTCCCGCGCGACCGGATCGAGACCGGCCGCGTCGAGCCGGGCCACCGGGTCCGTCACCCCCATGTCGAAGGGGTGGTCGGTGCCGAGCACCACCCGGTCCGCGCCCACCTCCTCGACCAGATGGCGCAGCGCGCGCGGGGTGTAGACCAGGGCGTCGAACCACATCCGGCGCAGATAGGAGCTGGGCGGTTCGGCGCAGCCGCGCGCGTCCGGCCGTACCCGCCAGGCGTGGTCGGAGCGGCCGATGTACGTCGGCAGATAGCCGCCGCCGTGCGCGGCCACCAGCTTCAGCCTCGGGAAGCGGTCCAGGACCCCGGTGAAGATCAGCCGGGAGAGCGCGACCGTGGTCTCGGCGGGCTGGCCGACCGTGTTGCCGAGGTAGTGCGTGGCGAGCCGCTCGCCGAGCGAGCAGCCCCAGGGGTGCACGAAGACCACCGCGCCCAACTCCTCGGCCTTCAGCCAGACTTCGTCGTGCGCGGGGTCGGCCAGCTCGCGGCCGTCCACGGTGGTGGAGACGCTGACGCCGTGCAGGCCCAGCTCGGTGACCGCCGTGTCCAGCAGGGCGACCGCGAGGTCCGGGTGCTGGAGCGGTACCGTGCCCAGGCCATGCAGCCGCTCGGGCGCGGCGGCGCAGTGTGCGGCCACCGACTCGTTGACGGTACGGGCCAGTCGTACCGCCAGATCGGGGCCGGCCCAGTAGTGGTGCATGGGCATCGGGCCGACCACCTGGACGTCGACGCCCATCGCGTCCAGGTCGGCCAGACGGGCACCGACATCCGTCAACTGCGTTGTCAGCCGCTGGAGTTGGGCCCGGTTGGCGGCCAGCGACGCGGGGGAGTGGGCGCGCTGCTCGGCGGCCAGTTCGGTCGCGAAGCCCTCGGTGCCGGCCACCAGGGCGTCGGCCCCGGGAACCGCGAGATGGCCGTGGAAGTCGACGACGGGCGTGCTCATGCGGCCACCGTCAGCGAGGAGAGCGTCTCCGACATGATCCGCGCCGGGTCGGCGCCGGGGGTCTCCGGGTGGATCTCCCACTCGGCGAGCCGCAGGGAGTTGTCCAGCACCATCCGCACCCGCGGCAGCCGCCGGGCCATGAACCGGGCCAGGGCCCGGTCCACCGGCTCGTCGGCGGTGACCAGCTCGGCCAGCAGCACCGCGTCCTCCATGCACATCGCGGCGCCCTGCGCGATCAGCGGCGGACAGGCGTGCGCCGCGTCGCCGATCACCATCGCCCGGCCCCGGTACCAGTCCTCGTCGACCAGCACCGCCTCGATCCAGCGGTAGTCCACCGCCGTGTCGTCCGGCAGCGAGGCGATGATCCTCCCCCACGTGCCGCCGTACCCGGCGCCGCGCTCGCGCAGCAGGTCCAGCGAGGCGCGCGGGCCGATCAGGGAGGCGTCGAGGTTCTCGTCGAGGAGGTAGGCGTAGCACTGGTCGCCGGATATCGGGCTGTACCCCGCCTTGTAGCGCGGGCCGCCGTAGTACACCTCGGCGCAGTCCATCTCGGCGGGCCGCTGAGCCACCACCCGGAAGATCGACATACCGACCGGGCGAGGCTTCGTGGTGATGCCGATGAGCGCGCGCATCGCCGAGTTGATGCCGTCCGCTCCGACCACCAGGTCGTAGCGGCCGGCGGAGCCGTCGGTGAAGGTGACATCGATGTGATCGGGGGAGTGGGCGAGGCGCTCGACGCTCTGGCCCAGACGGACCGTGACGCCGTGCGCGTACACCGCGTCGCACAGCGCGTTCTGCAGGTCCGCGCGGAGCGCGCCCGCCGTGGACGGCAGGTCCGCACCGCCGGTGTGCGGGGTCTCCAGCTCGGTGATCAGACCGCCGTCCGCCCGGCGCAGCCGCATGAGGTCGAACGGCACCGCCCGGGCCAGCACCCGGTCAAGCACGCCGACCGAACGCAGCGCCTTGAGCGCGTTGCCCTGGATGGTGATGCCATGGCCCACCCCGAACCACCGGGGCGAGATCTCGACCAGCTCCACCTCGACACCGCGCTGGGCGAGCGCGAGACACAGCACGCTTCCGGTGATGCCGCCGCCGACGACGAGCACCTTGTGAACGGGCATGGGCGATCCTTGTTCAACGTAGAAAGACCTCAAATTGGAAAGGCAGGGGTCAGCGGCCTGCGGCTGTCAGCCGGTGAAGCGCGGGCCCAGCTCGTGGTAGTGCTCGACGGCCGGCGGCGCCGCGAAGTACGGGCCGACCAGCGCCCGCCAGCGCGCGAACCGCTCCGACTCCCGGAAGCCGACCGTGTGCGCCTCGACCGACTCCCAGCCGACCAGCAGCAGGAAGGTCCGCGGCCGTTCGTCGCAGCGCAGCAGCTCCGCCCAGCGGAAACCGCCGGCCTCGGCGAGCACCTCGCGGGCCTTTCCGAAGACCTCCGCGAATTCGGCCTCCCGGCCTTCCTCGACGGTCAGCTCCGCATGCTCGACCACCACGGTGTTCTCCTCGGGTTCGGGGTGGCATCGAGCCTGGTCGGCGGTCCGTGCAGGGTCAACGGATCGAGGCATCGGCAAGGGGGACGGCATCCATCCCGTACGACGATGGCGGCGCCGCACGTCAGTGCGGGCAGGGGGCGGAACCGCGGGCGATGGCAGCCATCGCCAACGGCCATTTCCGCCGACCGTGTGCGGTGCCTAGCGTCGAAGGCGAGCCCGCACCCGTACGAGGAGAGCCGCCCGTGCCCGAACCTTTTCCTTCCCCTGCCGGCCCCTTCGCGCTCGGCACCTTCAGCGACGGCGCGGCCGCCTTCCCCGGGCTGGTCGCCGGCGCGCGGATCCGCGACCTCTCCGGCCTGGTGGCGTCGGTACGCGCGCTGGTCGAGGACTGGGACAGCTGGCTGCCCCGGCTGCACCAACTGGCCGACGCCGCCGAAGCCGACGGCATCTGGCACGACCTGGCCGCCCTGCGGATCCTGACACCGATCGAGCCTGGCCAGATCCTGCAGAGCGGCGCCAACTACCGCAAACACGTGGTCGATCTGGTCGCCGCCGAGAAGGAGAGCGTGCACGGCGCCACCCCGCAGGAGGCCCGCGCCGACGCCGAGAAGATGATGGACGAACGGATCCGCGCCGGAATCCCGTACATCTTCCTCGGATCACCGCGCGCGCTGTGCGGCCCCTACGACGACATCGTGCTCCCCGCGCTCGGCGACCAGCACGACTGGGAACTCGAACTCGCCCTGGTCATCGGGAGGCCGGGGAAGGACATCCCGGCCGAGGAGGCGATGGCGTACGTCGCCGGGTACACGATCAGCAACGACCTGACGACCCGTGACCGGCTCTACCGGCCCGATCTGAAGGCCATCGGCACCGACTGGTTCACCGCCAAGAACGCCGACACCTTCCTGCCGACCGGCCCCTTCCTGGTGCCCGCGGACTTCGTCGGCGACCCCGGCGACCTGCGGATCACGCTGCGGCACAACGGGGTGGTCCGGCAGGACGAGTCCACCAAGGACATGATCTTCGACATTCCGCGGCTGATCGCCTACGCCTCCACGACCACCACCCTGCGCCCCGGCGACCTGCTGCTCACCGGCTCCCCGGCCGGCAACGGCGCGCACTGGGGGGTCTTCCTCAAGCCCGGAGACGTGATCGAGGCGGAGATCACCGGCCTCGGCCGTCAGCGCAACACCGTCAGGAGCCACCCATGACCTTCCAGCCCGTCAGCCATCTGCGCCATGTCGACCTGGCCGTACCGGACTTCGCCACCCAGCGCGCCTTCTACGGCACCACCTGGGGCCTGACCGAGGTGGCGAACGACAACGGGATCGCGTTCTTCGCCGCCGAGGGCAGCCCCGAGCAGTACATCGTCCGCATCCGCAAGGACGAGCGGAAGCGGATGGACCTCGTCGCCTTCGGCGCGGTGTCCCCGGCGGCGGTGGACGAACTCACCGTACGGCTCGGCCGCGCCGGAGTGCGGATCATCCACGAGCCCCGGTCGCTGGACACCCCCGGCGGCGGCTACGGGCTGCGCTTCTTCGACCCCGACGGGCGGGTCGTCGAGGTCTCGGCCGACGTGGCCACCCGCAGCCACCGCAGGATCGAGGAGCGCGAGGCCGTCCCGGTGCGGCTGTCGCACTGTGTGGTCAACTCCCAGGACCCGGAGGGACTGCGCGACTTCTACGTCCGGCACCTGGGCTTCCGGCTCACCGACACCCTGTACTCCACGCACATGGGTGACCTCATGTACTTCCTGCGGTGCAGCCCCCTGCACCACTCCTTCGCCATCGCGCGCGGGCCCCACGTGTCGCTGCACCACGCCTCGTTCGAGATGCGGGGTGTGGAGGAGTACATGCGCGGCACCGGGCGTGCGCTGCGCGCCGGGACCCGGCTCACCTGGGGGCCGGGACGGCACCTGGCGGGCGACAACACCTTCTCGTACTTCCACGACCCGCACGGCAACACCGTCGAGTACACCACCGAACTCGCCGTCCTCGAAGAGGACCTCTGGCACCCCGGCCGCCACGACGTGGCCGACCCGGTCACCCAGGACCAGTGGGGCACCGCCGACCCGATGAGCGAGTCGGTCGCCAAGGAGCAGTTCAACGACCCCGACGTGCTCTTCGAAGCGCCCCCGGTGTAACCCCGATCCTCCTGAGAAAGGCCGTAGTTGTGGCAGAGATCCTGAAGCACGCCGTACCCGGGGCCGAGGTGGCCGCCTCCCTCGACCAGGTACGCACCACCGTGGCCGGCGTCATCGCGGACATCCGCGAACGCGGTGACGCGGCCGTCCGCGCGTACTCCGAGAAGTTCGACAAGTGGAGCCCCGACTCCTTCCGGCTGAGCGCCGAGGAGGTCGAGAAGATCGTCGCCTCGGTGCCCCGGCAGGTCATCGACGACATCACGTTCGTCCAGGAACAGGTCCGTGGCTTCGCCCGCCACCAGCGGGACTCCCTGCGCGCGTTCGAGGTGGAGACGCTCCCGGGGGTACGGCTCGGGCAGAAGCACATCCCGGTGCAGGCGGCCGGCGCCTACATACCCGGCGGCCGGTACCCGCTCACCGCCTCCGCCCATATGACCATCGTCACCGCCAAGGTGGCGGGCGTACCGCGTGTGGTCGCCTGCACCCCGCCCATCCACGGGGAGATCCCCGCCGCCACCGTCGCCGCCATGCACCTGGCGGGCGCCGACGAGATCTGGCTGCTCGGCGGGGTCCAGGCGGTGGCCGCCATGGCCGTGGGCACCGACACCATGGAGCCGGTCAACCTGATCGCCGGACCCGGCAACGCCTATGTGGCCGAGGCCAAGCGCCAGCTGTTCGGCGAGATCGGCATCGACCTGTTCGCCGGGCCCACCGAGATCCTGGTCCTCGCCGACGAGCAGGCGGACCCGTTCGTCTGCGCGGTCGACCTGCTCTCCCAGGCCGAGCACGGCCCGGACTCCCCGGCCGTCCTCGTCACCACCTCCCGTGAGGTCGCCGAGAAGACCATCGCCGAGGTCGAGCGGATCCTGCCCTCGATGCCCACCCGCGACTACGCCGGGCCCGCCTGGCGCGACCACGGCCAGGTCCATGTCGTCGACACCCTCGACGAGCTGTACGCCCTCGCCGACGCGTTCGCCTTCGAGCACGTGGAGGTGCTCACCACCGAGCCGCGCCTGGCCCTGGAGAAGATGACCCAGTACGGCGCGCTGTTCCTGGGCGAGGGCACCTGTGTGTCGTTCGGCGACAAGGTGATCGGCACGAACCATGTGCTGCCCACACGTGGTGCCGCCCGCTACACCGGCGGCCTGTGGGTGGGGAAGTACCTGAAGACGGTCACCTACCAGGAGGTCACCGACACCGCCTCGCAGGCCCTGCTCGGGCGGCTGTGCGGACGCGCCTCCCGGGTCGAGCTGTTCGAGGGGCACGCCCGCTCCGGCGACGTACGGGCCGCGAAGGCCGCGGGCGACGAGCTGCCCTGGAACGAAGGGTGAGCCTGGACGGCCGTACGGCCCTGATCACCGGCGGCGGAGGTCCGCTGGGCCGGGCGTTCGCGCTGGCGCTCGTCGACGCCGGTGCCCGGGTGGTCCTCGTCGGCCGGAACGAGCAGGCCCTCGCCGAGGCGGCGGCCAAGGCGGGCGAACCGGCCCGCACGGCGGTGTGCGACGTCTCCGACCCGGCGTCCGTGCGCACCCTGGCCCGCCGACTCGGCGACGAGGACGTGTCGTTGCTCGTCAACAACGCCGGGGTCGCGGGACCGGTGCGGCCGCTCGTCGACATCGAACCCGAGGAGTGGGACGACGTGTTCGCCGCCAATGTCCGCGGCGTCTACCTCATGTGCCGGGCCTTTCTGCCGCCCATGCTGGCCGCCGGACGCGGTGACATCGTCAACGTCGCCTCGGTCAGCGGCAAGCGCCCGCTGCTCCACCGCACGCCGTACACCGCCTCCAAGATGGCCCTGATCGGCCTCACCCGGACCCTCGCGGGCGAGGTCGGCCCCCAGGGGGTCGCGGTCAACTCCCTCTCCCCGGGCCCGGTCCGGGGACCCCGCATGGACCGCAACTTCCGGCTCACCGCCGAACTCACCGGCTCCACCGTCGAGGAGGCGGAACGCGACTTCGTCTCCCGGGCCGCGCTCGGCCGGCTGGTCGAGGAGGACGAGGTCGCCCGCGCCCTGGTGGCGATGCTCGCGATGCCCGGACTGTGCGGGGCGGACATCGACCTGTCGGCGGGGATGGTCGCACCGGCGTAGTCACCCGGGGAAACACGGCGAGGTGGACGGCGCGCGGGCCGTCCGCCTCGCCTTCGTGCGTCCCCACTGTCATGGACTGTGGCCACTCTGTGTGATCGCTGTCAAGTGAGCGGGACGATCGAAGGCATCGGGTTCCGGGATGCGTGTGTGCCAGGCCTGTCCCAGGTTTCCGCAGGCTGCTTCACTCCCACCTGCACACCTCAAGTGCCTTCGTCGCCTCGGTCTCGACGGGCGACTCGTGACTCTGCGCGACGGCGCACTCCACCCGTGGAAAGGCCTGCAATGACGCTGACATCCCGACGCTCCTTTCTGATCGCCGGTTCCGCCACAGCGGCGGCCGCGCTCGTTCCGGTCGCCTCCGGCACCGCCACCGCCGCGCCGAAGGCGTCGGGCAGCACGCTCTCCGTCGGTGCGGGGGAGACCTACGAACTCGCCGCGACCACCAGGGTCAGCCTGCTGACCGTCGGCGACGGCGGCAGGATCGCCGCCCCGGACGGGTACGACATCAGCCTCACCGTCGACGGCGTGGAGACCGGCCAGCTGCTCACCGCGACCGGCGGCACCGCGACCCTCATCCAGGCCGGCACCTACCGCGGCGACGTCGTCCTCACGGTCGCCGAGTCCAACGACGTCACCTACCAGACGCTGACCTTCCCGTTCCGGCAGGCCCTCTACGTCGGCACCGACGGGGTCGACTCCGCGAAGTCCGTGCTCTCCGCCGTCCGCGGCGGCAAGGTCACCGACGCCGCCGCCCGGAACGTGTCGATCACCTCCACGGGCGAGTGCTTCAACGGCGTCTACGTCGAAAGTGGCAGCTACACCCTGCAGAGCCCCACCATCTCCCTGACGGGCAACGGCCGTTCGGACTTCGCCGGGTACGGCGCGGCCGTGGTCGGCGACGGCTCCTCGACCAGGCTGGTCGTGGACGGCGCCCGGATCGGCACCAAGGGCGTGGTCCGCACCACCGTCATCGCCGACAACGGCGCCAACGTGCTGGTCAAGGACTCCTTCCTGCGCGCCCGCAACGGCGTGCTGCCCGCCGACTACCAGGCCACCGTCGAGACCCCCTACATGGAGTCCGTGCCCTGGATGCTCGGCCTCGACGGCAACGTCCGCGCCACCAACCTGATCGGCAAGAACAGCATCGCCACCTATCTCAACTCGACCGTCTTCTCCGAGACGTGGGGCGCGCTGTCGGTCGAGGGCGGCAGCGGGCTGAAACTGACCGCGATCAACAGCCATGTCGGCAACACCGGCGACTACGGCTACGGCACCTACGCCATCGGCGACGCCACCGTCCGTGTGCTCGGCTCCCGCTTCGACGTCGGCTCCTACGCGACGATCATCGCCGGACCGGCCGCCGTCGTGCACTACGGCGACAGCTCCCGCGAGGCGGTCGCCGCGCTCAACGCCGAACTGGAACTCGGCTTGTCCAAGGCCGAGTTGGCGAGCGTGCCGGTGCGCAGCACGGTCGTCGACTCCGGTCACTTCGGCTACATGTTCTTCGGTGCCGGTCAACTCACCCTGGACGGCGGCACCGTCGTCAACTCCGAGCGGGCCACCTTCCTCAACAAGGGCCAGCAGACGGCGATCTCGGTCGACGGCTCGCAGGGCGCCCGGCTCAACCCGCGCGACGGTGTCATCCTCCAGATGATCGAGCTGGACGACCCGGGGCCGGTCAACGTCAACGGCAAGATGATGAACATCGGCGTCTACACCGAGCCCACCACCGACCCGGCCAAGGACTCCTCCTTCGACGTCACCGCCGTCCACGCCACCGACGGCGCCGCCACCTTCAGCTCCATCAGGCTGAAGGGCGACTTCTACAACGGCATGCGAGGCGGCAAGAACATGGTCCTCACCTTCGAGGACTCCCGCGTCGAGGGCGTCATCTCGGCGACCGGGGCCAAGCACCGGGTGCCCTCCATCGACTCGTCCACCTTCTACGAACTGGGCATCGTCACCAATACCGTGCAGGCTGCCGTCAACAACGGCGTCGTCGTCCGGCTGAACAGCGGCTCGACCTGGACGGTCACCGGCACCTCGTACCTGACCAGCCTCACCCTCGCCGCCGACGCGGCCGTGCGGGCGCCGCGCGGCAGGACGGTGAAGCTGACGGTGGACGGCACCGAGACCGCCCTCACCGCCGGCTCCACCTACACGGGGGCCCTCACGCTCAGCGTGGCGTGACACCACCCGGCTGACGGCGCGGTCCGTCGTACGGGCCGCGCCTGCGCCGTGTCCGGCGCCGGTCGCTCCCGTAAGCTGGCCGGATGTTCAGCCCCGATGGCCCGAGTCTCCGCGAGCTCACCGTCCAGGCCCTGTCCTCGGTCGAGCGCGGCTACGACCTGCTGGCCCCCAAGTTCGACCACACCCCCTTCCGGACCCCGGACCAGGTCCTGGAGGCGGTCGCCAAGGCGCTCACCCCGCTGGGCCCGTTCACGGACGGCCTCGACCTGTGCTGCGGCACCGGCGCCGGTCTGGACGTGCTGGCCCCGGCGTGCCGGAACAGCGTCACCGGCGTCGACTTCAGCGCCGGCATGCTCGACATCGCCCGGCGCCTGCCCCCGCCCGACGGGCCGGACGTGCACTGGGTGCGCGCCGACGCCCGGGCCCTGCCGTTCGGGCCCGCCTTCGACCTGGTGGTCAGCTTCGGGGCGTTCGGGCACTTCCTGCCCGGGGAGCTGCCCGGTCTCTTCGGCCAGGTGCACTCGGTACTGCGGCCGGACGGCACCTTCGCCTTCCCGGTGCTGGCGCCGCCCCGCCCCACCGGCCTCGGGTTCTGGACGCTGCTCGGCTTCGACGCCGTGATGCGGGTGCGCAACGCCGTGTGGCGGCCGCCGTTCGTCATGTACTACCGGGCCTTCCTACTCGGGTCCGTGCTGGGGGAGTTGGAGCGGGCGGGGTTCTCGGTGGAGTTGCGCGGGCTGCCCGAGTTCGGCCGGCGTGACGACGGCAGCCCGCGCGCCCGGCTCGTCGTGGCCAGGAAGGCCGGCGAAGGTCAGCCGGCTGCCGGCACCGTGAACTCGTAGACCAGCGTGTCCTGCTGGGCGTCCACCACGAGGTCGGTGATCTCCAGCGGGCGGGCGTACTGGTCGTGCACCCGGCGGGTCACCAGGACCGAGGCCGCGTCCGCGATCTGGCTGATCGAGTCCCGGTGGTGCAGGGTGAGGCCGGCCTTGCGCATCCAGTCGTAGGCCCGGCGCAGTTGTGCGGCGGCCGTGCCGTCGGCCCGGTCCCGGTAGCGGCCCAGTTCCTCGACCTCGGTCAGGGCGACGGCCGAGAAGGAGGTCACGGCGGTGCGCAGGGCACGGCCGTCGGGGAAGGCGGATTCGTAGCGGTGGACCAGGGTCGGCCGGTGCGGGGCGAGGCCCAGGGCCGCCGCGTGCTCCGGCGGTGGCTCCTCCCAGGTCACCGTGGCCCGGTCGACCGCGCCGTGCTCCGTGGTCCCGGCTCCCACCGGGAAGGCCAGGGAGACCGGGCTCTCCACCGGCCGGCCGCGCAGCGTGGCGTGGCTGCCGCGCCGGTCGGTGGCGACCAGACCGCTGTGGCGCAGCACCTCCAGCGCCTGCCGGACGGTCTCCCGGCTGACGCCGAAGTGCTGTGCCAACTGCCGTTCCCCGGGCAGCCGTTCGCCCGGCGGGATGGTGCCGTCGCGCAGTTCGCCGAGGAGCTGTGTCGCGATCCGCCCGTACAGGGGCTGCCCTTCGCTCTCGGAGTGTTCGTGCTGGGTGGTGCGGGCCATGCCGCGCCTCCTGTTGGTGACAAGACGTAGCCGTGCGGGCTCATTGCGCGACCAGATCTAGCATTGGTCTAAACCATCAGGGAAGGGCGGCTCACAGGTTCGGCCGAAACCGAACCGGCCTCACAGGCTCGCGTAGAGGGCGTTCACCAGGGCCGTCTTGCGTGGATCATCCGCGATCCGAGGCCCCATACGGTTCATCACGTACCCCAGCGAGATCCCCGCCTCCGGGTCGGCCAGCCCGCACGAACCGCCGAACCCGTCGTGCCCGAAAGCCCGTGGGTTCGGTCCGTAGGAGCCGTTCACCCCGCTCAGCCACAGGCCGAGCGCCACCTCGGTCTCGTACTCGAAACCCGCCCCGAGCACCAGGTCACGGCAGCTGCCCTGGCCCTCGCGCACCCGCTCGGCCGCCTCCGGCGACAGCAGGCGCAGGCCGCCGTACTCGCCCCGGCCCGCGAACACGCCGTACAGCACGGCGACCGCCCGGGCCGTGCCGTGACCGTTGGCCGCCGGGATCTCGGCCGCCCGCCACTCCGGCGTGTTCGCCGCGCTCGCGCCCACCCCCGGGTTGGCCAGGGCCGCCACCGCCGCCGGCGCCAACTGGCTGAAGATCGCAGCCTGTTCACTGTCCGACAGGACCCGTGGATGGTCCAGCACCGCCGCCCGCCCGGCCTCCTTCTCCGGCAGCCCGACGGTGAAGTCGATGCCCAGCGGCCTGGTCACCTCCCGCTCCAGGAACGCCCCCGGCAGCAGGCCCGACACCCGCCGCACCACCTCGCCGACCAGGAAGCCGTAGGTCATCGCGTGATACCCCGACCGGGTGCCCGGCTCCCACCAGGGCTCCGTCGCCGCCAGCCGGGCGGTCGTCAGCTCCCAGTCGTACAGCTGCTGGAGCGAGTGCGGCTCCCGCAGGCCGGACAGGCCGGCGCGGTGCGAGAGCAGATGCCGCACGAGGACCCGCTCCTTGCCCGCCGCCGCGAACTCGGGCCAGTAGTCGGCCACCGGCGCGTCGAGGTCGAGCAGTCCCCGGTCCGCCAGGATGTGTGCGCACAGGGCGACCGGTCCCTTGGTCGTCGACCAGACGTTCACCAGGGTGTCCCGCTCCCACGGCCGGTCGCGCCCCGGGTCCGCCCAGCCGCCCCACAGATCCACGACCGTCTCGCCGCCGGCCGTGACCGCCACGGCGGCGCCCAGTTCCTCCCGGTCCCGGAAGTTCTCCTCGAAAGCCTCCCGCACCGCCGCGAAACGCGGCTCGCAGTGACCGTGGACCGGTGGCTCGTGCTCGGACATGCGTCCTCCGTCGTACGCCGGAAAACCCGGACCGCGACGCTGCGGCCCGGGCACCCCGAACGTACCGACTGGTCGGACTGGAGGGAAGGTCAGTGGAGGAAGAGACCCCCGTACGGCTCCTGGTGGCCCTCCGCGGTGTGCCAGTAGTCGCGGCTCGCCACCGCCGGGCCCCGCCCGTCGAAACGCACGAACACACACCCGGCCAGCGTGGCCGCCGTACCGCTCTCCTCGGAGAGCACCCGGAACTCGGCCACCGCGACCCCGCCGGGCCCGACCAGGGGCGCGGAGAACCGCACGTCCGTCACCCGCTCCGCCTCGAACGACCAGCGCAGATACTCGGCGAGCCGGTCCCGGCCCCGGTGCGGTTCCCGGAACGGCATCGAGCGGTGCTCACAGTCCTCGGCGTACAGGGCGAGCAGCGCGTCCACGTCGTGCGCGGCCCAGCCCCGCTCCCACACCCGGACGAACCGCTCGGCGGCCTCGCGCGTGTCCATCTCCGGCGCCCCTCCGTCTCTCAGGCGTAGGCGCGCAGCCAGCTCAGCTTCGCCGCCTCGTGGTACGGACCGCCGCCCTCGTGGTCGTTGAAGTCGTACACCTCGATCTCCTTGTCCTCGTGCGCCCAGGAGTTGAAGGCCGAGAACACCGTGGACGGCGGGCAGGTCTGGTCCTCCAGGGCCGCCGAGAACAGCGCCGGGGCCCGGCCGCGCGCCGCGAAGTGCACACCGTCGAAGTAGGACAGGGTGCGCTGGACGTCCGCCGAGCGGCCGCGGTGCGTCTTGAGGAACAGGGCGATCTCACGGTACGGGTGACGGTCCGTCAGGGTGACGGCGCGCGGGAAGTCGCACAGGAACGGCACGTCCGGCGCCACCGCGGCCAGGTCCGGGACCAGGCCGCCGACCGCGATGGTGATCCCGCCGCCCTGGCTGGCGCCGAGCGCCACCGTCCGGGTCGCGTCGGTGAGCGGGTGCGAGCGGGCCGCCTCGATCGCCCGGACCGCGTCCGTGTACACCCGGCGGTAGTAGTAGTTCTCGGGGGCGTCGATGCCCCGTGTCATGAACCCGGGGAAGGCGGGGGCGCCGCCCACCGGGTCGGCGGTGCCGCCCCCGCCGCCCCAGGCGCTGCCCTGGCCGCGGGTGTCCATCACGAAGTGCGCCCGCCCGGTCGACGCCCACAGCAGGTTCTCGTGCGCCAGTCCGCGCCCGCCGCCGTATCCGATGAACTCGACGACCAGCGGCAGCGGTCCGGTGGCCCCGGCCGGCAGCCGCAGCCAGCCCTTGACCGGGTGGCCGCCGAACCCGGCGAACGTCACGTCGTACACGTCGACCGTCGACAGCCCGGTGTCGACCGGCTCGAAGCGGGCGTCGAGATCGTGCTCGCGGGCTTCCTGGAGCGTCTTGGACCAGAAGGCGTCGAAGTCCTCGGGCGCCACCGACGCGCTGCGGTGTTCGCGGAGTTCGTCGAAGGGAAGGTCGAACAGAGCCATCAACAACCGCCTTTGGCGAAGGGATCGTGCGGATGATCACACCGTACGTCGGTCATCGGACGAGTCGCCAGGCTTCCGTACCGGCCGGCACCTACCGTGACCCCCGCCCTCGGAAGTCGATCCGCTGGTCAGGGGCGCCAGGCCGCTCGTCGCCGGCGGCGGCCGGGGGATCCTCGGCGGCCGGGCCGCCGTCACAGGTGGTCGGATCACCCCGGACGCGGGCGGCGGGCAGAGTAACTGCGGAGGCGGGGATCTTCGGATCCTCAGGCTCGGCCGCGGGTCCAGTCCGGGCCGGTGCGGGCCCACTCCTGTTCCCACTCGGCGAGCCGGTGCCGCAGCGCGACCCGGCGGACGACACCGTGGCCGAGCAGCACCACGGCCGCGGCGCCGCCCGTCCCGCACAGGCCCACGGTGACCGTGTGCTGCCAGACGGCGACCTCGTCGGGCGGCGGGGCGACGCCGTGCCCCCGACGGTCGAACCAGACGTCCACGGTGTCACCGGCCCGGGTCCCCGCCGGCACCCGGGCCAGGGCGGTCTTCGTGCCCTTGCCGGGTTCGGTCCAGCGGACGTCCGCCTGATAGGCGTGCTCCCGGTCGCCGCCCTCCACCGACGGCAGCTGCTCCGGCGTGTTCCCGACGACCACCGCCCGGACCATGTGCCGCTCGGCCCGCTCCACCGTGGCCACCGACCGTGCCCGCTCATGGGCCCACAGTCCCGCCACCGCCCCCACCAGGGGCGCACCCACGCACAACAGGACCGCGACGGCCAGCGCGATCCATGCCTCCAGCAGGTCGGACCTGCGCCGCAGCGGGTTGTGCCGCCAGCGCCAGCCACGCACTCGGGTACGCATGTCGACCTCCTCGCCGCCACGGGAGCCGTAGGGCCGGACAGCCGGTCCGCAGCTCCAGCGTGCCCCCCTTGCACGCCAGCGTCCACATCGGTCTGTTTACCCCGTACGGGGTACCTGGCCCACCTGCCGGCGCTACGAAGGCGACACCGGCTGAAGCACGGGTTCCGCCGCGCGCCGCACCCCCGGCCCCGGCGCCCCGAGGCATCCGGCCCGCACGCCCCCGCCGGGCCGGCCGGCAGGCCTGCCGTGACGCGATCAGCCAGATGCGGCCCAGGTCAGGGCCCCGATCATTGCGGCCGTATGAACGATCCGAGGGTGCGGGAATAGCGGCCGGGCGATCGTCCTTGCCGCAGAGTGCCGGTAGCGGGACACCGGTGACAGCATCAGAGAGCGAGGGAGAACGATGCCCAAGGCGTACGTCTACACCAGGCACGGCGGGCCGGAGACCGAGGCCTTCGCCGATGTGGACCGGCCCGTTCCCGGCCCCGGTGAGCTGCTGGTCGCGGTGCGGGCGGCGGGGGTCAACCCCGTCGACTGGAAGTTGCGCAACGGCTTCCGTCGCCCGGGCGAGGGCGAGGCACGCTTCCCGGTCGTCCTCGGCAGCGAGGCCGCCGGAGTGGTCGAGGAGATCGGCGAGGGCGTCACCGGGTTCGCGGTCGGCGACGAGGTCTTCGGCAACACGCCCGCCGGCGCGTTCGCCGAGTACGCCCTGCTGACGGCGTCCGTGACGGCGCACAAGCCCGCCGCGCTGTCCTTCACCGACGCCGCCACCCTGCCGGTCGCCGCGGCCACCGCCTACGACGGGGTGCGCCAGCTGGACCTGCCCGAGGGCGCGACCCTGCTGGTCACCGGTGCGGGCGGCGGAGTCGGCGCGGCGGCCCTGCAGATCGCCCGCGCCTGGGGGCTGCGGGTCGTGGGCGTGGCGAGCGAGGCCAAGAAGGACTTCGTGGAGTCGCTCGGCGCCGTGCACGTGCCCTCCGGCCCCGGCCTCGCCGAGCGGGTGCGGGCCGCCGCGCCCCAGGGCGTGGACGGCGTCTACGACCTGATCGGAGGCGAGGTGCTCACCGAGGCGGCCGGCCTGCTCGCCGACCGCACCAAGCTCATCACCGCGGGTGCCGCCCCGGACGCCGTGGCCGCGCTGGGCGGCAGCCGGGTCGAACGCGCCCGTACCGCCACCGTCCTCGAGGAGGTGGCCGAGCTCGTCGTGGGCGGTGAACTCGACCCGTACGTCTCGCGGACCTTCCCGCTCGCCGAGGCCGGCCAGGCACTGCGCACCGTCGAGGACGGGCACACGCGCGGCAAGATCGTGATCGAGGTCGCCGCATGAGCGTCCCGAGCCCCGGCGCGGGCGCCCCGCACGTCCTGGACAACCCCGCCCTCGCCTCGCTCACCGGCCCGCACGCCCTCTTCGCCGAGCGGCGTGGACGGGTGCTGCGCTACCCGGTGGACGTCTCCCCGTGGCTGGCCCTGCCCGACGATCCCGGCCCGCAGGACTGGGCTGACCTCGCCGCCCTGGCCGGACCGGGTGCGGAGGTCGGGCTGGCCGGCTTCCGGGGTGAGCTCCCGGACGGCTGGGAGCTCACCATGAACCTCGCGGGCGTGCAACTGGTGGACGAGGGCATGGACGCCGTCCCGGAGCCGCAGGCGGTCCGCCTCGGCCCCGCCGACGTGCCCGAGATGCTCGACCTGGTCGAGCGCACCAGGCCCGGTCCGTTCCTGCCCCGAACCGTCGAGCTCGGCACCTACCTGGGCATCCGCCGTGACGGCAAGCTCATCGCGATGGCGGGGGAGCGGCTGCACCCGCCGGGCTGGACGGAGATCAGCGCGGTCTGCACCGACGCGGCGTACCGCGGCGAGGGCCTGGCGACCCGGCTGATCCGCGCGGTCGCGTACGGCATCCGGGCACGCGGCGAGACCCCGTTCCTGCACACCGGCGCCGAGAACACCACCGCGATCCGGCTGTACGAGTCCCTCGGCTTCCGGCTGCGCCGCCGTACCGCCTTCCTGGCGGCCCGGGTGCCGCAGACGTTCGGTCAGTCCGCGCCGGTGCCCGCGGACGTCCCGGCGTTGTAGCGCTCCAGGTATCCGGCGAACCTGACCAGGTCCTCCTCCGGCCAGTCCGCCAGCCGTTCCCGGAACGCGGCCCGGCGACTGCGGGTGACCTGGGCCAGGATCTCCTGCCCGGCGTCCGTGAGATGCAGCACCTGGACCCGGTGGTCCTCCGGGTCCAGGCGCCGCTCGATCAGCCCCGCCCGCTCCAGCGCCGCCACCTGCCGGCTGACCGTCGACTTGTCCAGCGCGTAGTGCGCGGCCAGGTCGGTCGCCCGGCAGCCGCCGCGCTCCTCCAGATGCCCGAGGAGCGTGTACGACACCAGTGACAGCTCGGGGTGCATACGCCCGGCGGACGCCCGGGCCCGGCGCGCGAAGGCCGTCATCTCGCGCTGGATGGTCTCGACAGCCACCTCGGCCGCCGTCACGGGAGGACCTTCGACGGCGGCATGTACACCAGCTGCACCTTCACGGGAATTCCTCCTCCGACGTTCTAGTTGTATAGTACAACTTGAGTGTGAGTTGTATAAGCCAACTAGTTTGGCCGGAAGGTATGGAGGTCGTACGCGATGAGATCACCGGCACTGCGCCATGTGCTCACGCACCTGATCACCCCGCTGCTGATGTGCCTGGGTATGGGGCTGGCGTACATGGGTGCGTTCGTCCACCCGGAGCCGAACCACCTGCCCGTCGCCGTGGTCGGCGCCGGACCGGAGGCGAAGGTGTTCGCGCAGACCGTCAAGGACACCGCGGGTGACCGGCTGGACGTCCGTACCGTCCCGACCCGTACCGCAGCCGTCCATCTGCTGACCTCCCGTACCGTGACCGGCGCCTATGTGCCGAGCGTCAAGGCGCCGGAACTGCTGGTCGCGAGCGCCGCGTCCGACATGGGCGCCACCGCCGTCGAGAAGGTCTTCACCCCCGTCGCCGCCGAGGAGGGCGTCCCGCTCAAGGTCACCGACGTGGCCCGGCCGGTCGCCGACGACCCCACGGGACAGGGCCTGTTCTTCCTGCTCATCGCGGTGAGCATCGGCTCCTACGCGTCGGTCGCCGCCCTCGGCGCGGCCGGCGGCACGCTCCCCATGCGGATACGCGCCCTGCTCGCGCTCGGCGTCTCCGCCGTCGTCAGCGGCATCGGCGCGCTGCTCGCCGGACCGGTGTTCCACCTCGCCCACCACGACCTGGCCGGTGTCTGGGGCATGGCCTGGCTCTACTCGGCGGGCATCCTGCTCATCGGTGTCGGCCTGCACACCTTCCTGAAGCGGTGGACCACGCTGGCCATGATGGTGCTGTTCGTGATGCTCAACTTCACCAGCTCGGGCGGGTTGTTCCGCCCCGAGCTGCAGAACGGCTTCTTCGGCACCCTGCACGCCTTCTGGAACGGCGCCGGCTTCGTCGAGGGCATCCGCAGCCTGCTCTACTTCGGCGACGACGGCCTGGGCCGCAACGTGTGGACCCTCGTCGTCTGGCTCCTGGTCGGCCTCGCGGTCACCGCGGTCGCGGCGGCGTACGAGCGGGCCAAGGCCCGGGGCGCGAGCGTGGTTGTACCGGACTCGCCCGCGGGGCTCACGGCGGAGGCGGCCGAGGCCGAGGCGGAAGCGGAGGAAACGGTCGGCGTGTGACCGGCGGACCGGCGGCCGGATAGGCTCTCGGCGATGCTCTCCCTCTCCGACACCACCGCCGTCGTCTCCGCGCTGCGCGCCGCGGGCTGCGTCTTCGCCGAGGACGAGGCGGAGCTGATCCTCGCCACCGCCGGCACCCCGGACGAACTGGCCACGATGGTGGACCGGCGCGCCGCCGGACAGCCCCTCGAACACGTCCTCGGCTGGGCCGGCTTCCACGGGCTGCGGGTGCTGGTGCAACCGGGCGTGTTCGTGCCCCGCCGCCGTACCGAGTTCCTGGTCGACCGGGCCCTGGCGCAGGCCCCGGACGCGTCCGTCGTCGTGGACCTGTGCTGCGGCTCCGGCGCGGTGGGCGCGGCCCTCGCCGCCGCCCTCGGGGACACCGAACTGCACGCCGCCGACATCGAACCGGCCGCGGTCGACTGCGCCCGGCACAACATCGCCCCCTACGGCGGACACGCACACCTCGGCGACCTGTTCGACGCGCTGCCCGCCGCCCTGCGCGGCCGGGTCGGCATCCTCGCGGCCAACGTGCCCTACGTCCCCAGCGGCGAGGTGGGCCTGCTGCCCGCCGAGGCCCGCGACCACGAGCCGCTGGTCGCCCTCGACGGCGGCGGCGACGGCCTCGACGTGCTGCGCAGGGTCGCCGCCGGGGCGCCCGAGTGGCTCGCGCCCGGCGGCTGCGTCCTCGTCGAGACCAGCGAACGCCAGGCCGAAGCAGCCGTCGACGCCTTCGCCGTCGTCGGCCTGACCGCCCGGCTCGCGGTCTCGGAGGAGCTGTACGCCAACGTCGTGATCGGCGTACGGGACCAGGACTAGGCCGGACTAGGCCGTTTCTGATGGCTCTTGGTTGGGTGGGTGGATCTCGTGGTTGGCCGGGCAGGACGCCCGTATGGTGCGGCGACACGAGCTCACGGA